>NZ_JAEBEP010000012.1:0-260083 GCF_046548915.1 Streptomyces sp. cmx-18-6
TCTCCTCCGTCACGCCGCGGATCTCGGACGCCAGCTGGGTCCACTTCTGCGGGGCCTCACCGAGGGTGCGGTTCAGCAGGGTGAGGATGTGCGCGTACTCCTCACTGTCCGCCGTCGACGGATCCGGGGCCGTACCGGCCTTCTCGAACTCGACGCCCTTGTGGACCAGGAGAGTGGCGTCGCCACCGTCGTCCAGGATCATGTTCGGGCCGCCGGTGGGGGTGTTCGGCCAGGTCAGCGCCTGCTCCGTGCACCACCAGTACTCCTCCAGCGTCTCGCCCTTCCAGGCGAAGACCGGAACGCCCGCCGGGGCCTCCGGGGTGCCGTTCGGGCCGACGGCGATGGCCGCGGCGGCGTGGTCCTGGGTGGAGAAGATGTTGCAGGAGGCCCAGCGCACATCGGCGCCGAGGGCGACGAGGGTCTCGATGAGCACGGCGGTCTGCACGGTCATGTGCAGCGATCCGGTGATCCGGGCGCCGGCCAGCGGCTGGGTGGCGGCGAACTCCCTGCGGATCGACATCAGGCCGGGCATCTCGTGCTCGGCGAGAGTGATCTCCTTACGGCCGAAGGCGGCGAGAGAAAGGTCGGCGACCTTGAAGTCCTGGCGGTTGGTAGCCGTCGTCATAACGGGCTGCTCCTCGCTGATGAGGGGGTGGCGGGGCTGGTCCGGACTCGGTGGCCCTGCGTCTCAGCGGGCCGGTGAGCCGCCGCCGGGACGCCGAGGTGCGCGGACCGGGTGCGACCGGTCCGCGCGGCGTGGTGAGTGTCGGCGTGCAGGCTTGAGCGGCTCTGGGTCGGGAGCGGAGCACCGGTGAACCCTCAGCCCCGGTCCCGGTGGTGTGCGACGAGGTCCTCCAGCAGCGGCACGGTGTCGTGGGGGCTCGGCATCGCCAGCCAGTCGGCGTGCACCCGGCGGGCCCCCTCCCGGAAGGAGGGCTCCTCCAGGAGTCGCAGGAGCTGGGCGCGCATCTCCTGGGCGGACAGGTGCACCGGGTGCGCGTGCAGGCCGGCCCCGTGGCGCACCACGTACTCGGCGTTGGGGGCGTACGCGATGCCCCGGTCGTCCACCACGGCGAGCTGGGGCACCTGGTGGGCCACGGCGGCCGAGGTGGTGCCGATGCCGCCGTGGTGGACGATCACCGCGCAGCTCGGAAGGAGCAGGTTCAGCGGGAGGTAGTCGACGGTGCGTACGTTGCCGGGCAGGCGCAGTCCCTGCGTCTGGGCGGCGTCGAGTGTGGCGATCACCTCGATGTCCAGCCCGTCCACCATGTCCAGCAGGGCGGGGATCATCACCTTGTCGTTGGCGAACATCCGCTGGGTGACTCCCAGCGACAGGGCCACGCGCGGGCGGGTGGGGGCCGCACGCAGCCAGTCGGGGACCTCCGAGGAGCCCGTGTAGGGGACGCGTCGCAGCGGTACGGTGCGGGCCCTGCTGGGCAGCCGCATGTCCGGCGGGTTCGGGTCCAGGGTGAACTGCCCGAGGACCAGGGTGTCGTCGACCTCGACGCCGTGGCGTTCGGCGGAGGCCCGTACGGTCTCGGTGACCGGGTGGTCGAGGCCGGCCGCCGCCAGGTCGTCGCGGTGCTCGTGGCTGCGGAGGTCGGCCCAGCCGAGGAAGTCGCCGCCCCACAGCAGCCTGCCGTGTGCGGCTCCGCAGGCGGTGGCGGCGACCGCGGCGCCCGGCCAGTTGGGGTCCCACAGGACCAGGTGCGGCTGCCAGGCGCGGGCCGCGTCCACCAGGTCGTCCACTCCGCCCCAGCCCGAGGTCCCGGCGGCGTCGGCCGGGTGGAAGACGCGGGAGGAGGCCAGCGTGTAGGTGCTCAGCGTGTCCCAGATGTCGGCCTCGCGGACGGGGTCGACGGCGAGCGCCTTCGCCAGCCGGTCGCGGTGGTCCTCGGAGAGGATGGCGTCGCCCACGGTGGTGGGCGATGCGATGGTTTCGGGCGTGCCGAGGGGAACGGCGGTCAGTCCCGCTCCCGTGACCGCCGGGGTGAGGGAGGGGTGCGAGGCGATCCGGACCTCGTGCCCGGCGCCCTGAAGCGCGTGGGCCAGGGGGAGGGCGGGGTAGAGATGTGACGTCAGGGGCCACACAACGATCATCACGCGCATGGGTTGCTCCTCCGTGTGCTGGGCCGGGGTGATCCCCAGGGGCGGGTTTCGGCCCCCGCACCGCAGGGCGGGTCGCGACGGTGCGGCGGCAGGCTCACACCCGCGGGTCGAGGGCGGCTCGAGGCGGGGGCCGGTGGGCGGCGGCCGGCTCATGTGCGTCCCGCGGGGTCTGCCGCCTCCGGCATGAGTCGTTCCTGAGCGCCGATCGAGTGGGCTCCCCTACCTTTCGGCCATGACGCAGACCGAAGCAGAAGCGACGCCGGCACCCCGTGTCCACGAAGCCCCTGCCGGGACGGAGATCATCGCCGACCTGACCGGGGCCGACCCCGCGTTCACCGCGAACCCCTATCCGTACTTCGCAAAGCTGCGGGCGCTCGGACCCGTCCACCGCGCCCGGGTCATGGACGGCAGGATCGGCTGGCTGATCGTGGATCCCCACGAGGCGCGGGCCATGATGAAGGACCGGCGGTTCAGCACGGACGCGCGCTACCTGACCGCCTGGCCCGACATGGGCCGCAGCGCGATCGGCACCAACATGCTGCAGGCCGATCCGCCCGACCACACCCGGCTGCGCAGGCTGGTCGCCAAGGAGTTCACCCCGCGGCGCATCGAGGCGCTGCGGCCCCGGATCCAGGAGATCACCGACGAACTCCTGGACGCCATGGTGCCGGCGGGGCGCGCCGACCTGGTGAGGTCGTTCAGCCTCCAGTTGCCGCTGGCCGTCATCTGCGAGCTCTTCGGCGTACCGGAGAAGGACCGTGAGGACTTCCACCGCTGGTCGAGCGAGATGTCGGCGCCGCCGTCCCAGGAGGCCGGGCAAGCGGCCGGCGAGGCCATGGCCGGATACCTGGGGAGCCTCATCGCCGGCAAGCGGGCCGACAACGGGAACGATCTGCTGGGCGATCTGGTGCGCACGACCGACGCCGGCGACCGGCTGACGGACCAGGAACTGTTCGGTATGGCCTTCCTGTTGCTCGTGGCCGGGCACGAGACCACGAACAACCTGATCGCCAGCGCGGTGGCGACCCTGCTGCGGCACCCCGAGCAGCTCGCCGCCCTGCGGGCGGACTACTCCCTCCTCGACAGCGCGATCGAGGAGACGATGCGCTACGAGGGGCCGGTGGAGGTGTCGGCCTTCCGGTACACCACCGAAACCGTCGTCATCGGGGGCACGGAGATACCCGCCGGCGAGGTGGTCATGTCCGGGCTCGCCTCCGCGTCGCGCGACCCGGAGCGGTTCTCCGATCCCGAGAGCTTCAACATCCTGCGGGACCCGCGCGAGCTTCGCGGTCACATCGGGTTCGGGCACGGCATCCATGCCTGCATCGGCGCCCCGCTGGCCAAGCTGGAGGCGGGCATCGCGCTGCGTTCGCTCCTGGAGCGCTGCCCCGGCCTCGCCCTGGACATCGACCCCGAGCAGTTCGCCTGGCGTCCGCCGACGCTCTTCCTCCGCAGCCTGGAGCGGTTGCCCGTCCGGTTCGGCACGGATCGCTGAGCACGGCGAACGGCGCCCCGGCCCCTGCGAGGGGACGGGGCGCCGTCGTGCGCGGTGGGCGGAGCGGGCGGGCGGGGTCAGCCGGCCGGTACGGTGGCGCGGACGCGCACCGGGAGGTCGGTCAGACCGCGCATCATGACGCTGGGGTGCCACTTGAGGGCGCCCGGGTCGATGTCCAGGGTGAGGTCGGGGCAGCGCTCCAGCAGGGCGCGCACCGCGGCCCTGGCCTCCACGCGCGCCAGCGGGGCCCCGAAGCAGGCGTGGATGCCGTGCCCGAAGGCCAGGTGGCCGCCGGCGTCGCGGCGGATGTCGAAGCGGGAGGCGTCGGGGAAGCGTTCCGGGTCCTGGTTGGCCGGTGTGTTGCCGATCAGCACCAGTTCGCCGCCGCCCGGAATGACCACTCCCCCGATGTCCACGGCGGCCGTGGTGAAGCGGTGCAGCGATGTGCCGGTCGGCCCGCTGTAGCGCAGCATCTCCTCCACCGCACCCTCCAGCAGGGAGAAGTCGGCCCGCAGGTCGGCCAGTTGGTCGGGGTGGCGCAGCAGGGCCAGCATGCCGTTGGCGATGAGCCCGGTCGTCGTCTCCTGGCCGGCGATGAGCAGGAGGACCGCCATGCCGACCAGCTCTTCGGTGGACAGCGTGTCCTCGTCCTCGCCGCTCGTCTGGACCAGGGCGCTGAGCAGGTCGTCGCCCGGCCGCTCGCGTTTGTCCTCCAGGAGCGCCGTCAGATAGCCCACCAGTTCGCCCATGGCGGTCTGTGCTCCGCCGTCGCCGAGGCGCTTGGTGATTTCGGTGGACCAGGCGTGGAACTTGCCCCGGTCGTCGAACGGGACGCCGAGCAGTTCGCAGATGACCGTCGCGGGCAGCGGATAGGCGAAGTCGGTGACGAGGTCGGCGGTGCCCTCGGGGCGGGCCAGCATCGCGTCGATCAGCTCATGGGTGATCTGCTCGACGCGGCCTTCGAGGGCGCGGATGCGCCGAGGGGTGAACTCCTTCACGACCAGCTTGCGCAGGCGGGTGTGCCGGGGCGGGTCGGACATGAGCATGTTCGGGGTGTCGGCCACGAGGTCGGTGAGATCCGCGTCCTTCGCGTTGCGCATGTCGTTGGAGAGGCGGGGGTCGGCCAGTGCCGCCCGCGCGGCCTCGTACCCGACGACCAGCCAGGCGGTGAAGCCCTCCGGCAGCAGCACCCGGTGGACCGGTCCCCTGGCGCGGAGCTCGGCGTAGACGGGATGCGGATCGCGGGCGAAGTCCTCTCCGAGCGCCGCCAGATCGATGATGTCCTCTTCGCTCATTTCGCAACCCCTCACACGGAAATCCTCATGTCCTCGCACGCTAGGAGGGGTTGCTGGAGGCCCGGTCGGTCTGCGGTCAAGCCGAGAGAGGGGAACAGACGCCCCCCGGGTGAAACCTCGGCGGGACATGCGGTAACCGCGCTTCGGCCTCCCCGTCCGCGCCTAGCGTGGGCGGAGCACGGCACATTTCACGCGAGGAGGAACGGTATGGACGTCAAGGCGATCCCCGACGGCTACACCGCAGTGACGCCCTGGATCATCTCGGCCGATGCCGCCCGGCTCATCGACTACCTGAAGGAAGCCTTCGGCGGCGAGGAGCTGAGCCGTCTGGTGGGGGCGGGCGGGCGGATCGAGCACGCGGAGGTCCGGATCGGGGACGCGGTGGTGATGATGTTCGACCGGCACGCGCCGCACTGGCCGGCGACCCCGGCGTTCCTGCGCCTGTTCGTCGAGGACGCCGACGCCGTGCACCGGCGGGCCGTCGAGGCGGGCGGCACCTCGGTGACCGAGGTGACCGAGCTGTTCTTCGGGGACCGGGTCGGACGGGTCCGTGACCCGCTGGGCAATCTGTGGTGGATCCAGACGCACGTGCAGGACGTGGGTCCCGAGGAGCAGCGGCGCCGGATGTCGGATCCCCGGTTCGTGGAAGCGATGGAGTACGTCCAGAACGCCGAGTTCTTCCCCAAGGCCCCGGTCGGCGGCTGATCCGGCCCCGCGGTCCAGATGGCGCCCCTGCCGGCAGGTGGCGCCCGCGCTCAGGGCCCTGGCCGTCCCGCCCTGCCGGTCCCGCCCGGCCCGTCCCGCCCCGGCGAGGGCGGGAGCGGCGCCCCGGTCAGGTGGCGACCGCCTCGATGACGGACATCAGGCCGGGGGTCGGCACGATCCGGTCGATGGTGAACCCGCCCTTGCCGAGGATCTCCTCGAAGTCCTTCCCGGTGCGTTCCTTGCCGTCGTGGATGACCATCATCATCGCGTCGATGGTCTTGCTCGCGTCGGGTTCGTTGCCGCTGGGGATGACCGGGTCGACGACCAGCAGGCGGCTTCCCTCGCCCATGCCCCGGCGCACCGACTCCAGGATCCGCAGGCAGTCCTCGTCGCTCCAGTCGTGCAGTACCGACTTCAGGAGGTAGTAGTCGTAGCCGGCGGGCACGCTCGTGAAGAAGTCACCGGCCTCGGTGCTCCAGCGGCCGGACAGCTCGGGCACGTCGAGGCGGTGCTCGGCGAGGACCGACTCCTGGTCGTACAGGGTGCCGGTGATGCCGGGGTTGGCGGTGAGCACGCCGCGCAGCAGGTCGCCCCGTCCGCCGCCGACGTCCAGCACCTTCGCGCCGGCGGGGAAGGCGTAGGTGGAGGTGATCTGGTCGATCCACTGCCGGGAGAACCCCGCGGTCCCGGAGTTGAACAGGGTGGCGAGCTCGGGGACCGTCTGGAGGTAGGGGAAGAACTGCGCGCCGTACAGGTCGTCGAAGACGGTGTGGCCGGTGCGGACGGTCTCGTGCAGTCTGCCCATGGGCTTCCAGTAGAGCTCCTCGTTGCCCAGCATCAGGAAGCTGTCGTGGAGGGAGGAGGGCACGCCCGGGCGGAGCAGTTCGGCCATCGGGGTCAGGTGGAACCGGCCGTGGGCGTCCTCCCGGAAGACCTCCCGCGTCGCCAGGTAGCGCAGGACGCGGTGCAGATGGGGTCCGCTCACTCCGGTCAGCTCGGCCAGCTCCGACGAGGTGCGGGGGCCGTCGACGAGGTGGTCGGCCACGCCGAAGCGGGTCACCGCGTAGAGGCAGGCGGTGTAGAGGTAGCCGTTCATGTGCTCCGAGAGCGTCTTGCTCAGTTCGTTCACGTCGGGCTGGACGGAAGTCATCGTGTGTCTCCAGTGTCGGGGACGTCGGGAGTGGGCCCGCGGTCGGTCGCGGCCACCTTGGGTTCACCGGCATGAGCGGCGGCACAGAGCCGCTCGCGCACCGCATGAGACGTGTGGCCCCGGCCGCGCACCGGTGCCGGGGCGGGTCAGTGGCGGGTGCCGCGCGCTGTGACCGCGGCCTCCTCCAGGAGGCGGTCCTGCGCGTCGTAGACGTGGGAGTCTCCGGTGCTGGTGAAGGTGTCGCCGTCCAGGACGACCTGCTGCTCGATGTCCACCCACCCGGTGTACGTGCCGTCCTCCTCGAACACGAGCTCCGCGATCCGGAAGGTGAACCGGTTGTCGCCCGTCGCCTCCCAGCGGCCCGCGCCCACGCACCCGGGACGCGGGCCGCGCAGGAGCAGCGCCGCGCCGGTCTCGGTGAAGCGCAGAATGCTGGTGTAGGTCCCGCGCGTCAGGAACAGTTCCTCCTTCCAGGTGCCGACCGGTGTCCGGACCGCGGCCCTGGGGCCGGTGGCCGTCTCGCTCATCGCGTCTCCTCTCGCTCGGTGCGCCGCAAGGGTGGCGTCACTCTCGGCCCTACGGCTCGACAGTCGCTCGAGCTGCGGTCCTGCGGCGCGCGGGACAAAGGACCCGGGCCCCGGTACGAGGGCACCTCCGCACCTCCGCACCTCCGCAGCGAGAAGGAGCCGTCTTGGCCGCCGACCAGCAGACCGCCCCCGTCCGTATCGGCGTGCTGGGCTGCGCCGACATCGCCAGACGCCGGATGCTCCCCGCCTTCGCCGCGTCCCCCCGTGTCCGGGTCGCGGCGGTGGCCAGCCGGAGTGGCTCGCGGGCCCGGGAGACCGCCGGCCTCTACGGCTGCCGTGCCGTAGAGGGCTATGAGGCGCTGCTGCGCGACGAGGGCGTCGACGCCGTCTACGTACCGCTGCCGGCCGCGCTGCACGCGCGGTGGGCGGAGGCGGCCCTGCTGGCGGGCAAGCACGTGCTGGCCGAGAAGCCGCTGGCGGACGGGGTGCGGGAGACGGACCGGCTGTTGCGGATCGCGGCCGGACGCCGGCTGGCGCTGATGGAGAACGTGATGTTCCCCCAGCACAGCCAGCACGAGGTGGTCAGGAAGCTGCTCGCGGACGGCGCGATCGGCGAACTGCGCTCCTTGCAGGCCGCGTTCGCGATTCCCGAACTGCCGCGTGAGGACATCCGGTACCGGCCGGAGCTGGGGGGCGGCGCGCTGAGGGACACCGGCGTCTACCCGGTGGGGGCCGCCGTCCACTTCCTGGGGACCGGGCTGCGGGTGGTGGGCGCGCACCTGGCCCGGACCCCGGGGCACCGGGTGGACACGGCGGGGGCCGTGCTCCTGAGCACCCCCGGCGGGGTCACCGCCCATCTGTCCTTCGGTCTGGCCCACGCCTACCGCAGCGGTTACGAGCTCTGGGGCAGCACCGGGCGCATCACCGTCGACCGGGCCTTCACGCCTCCCGCGGACCTCGTCCCCGAGATCCGCGTCGAGAACGCGTGCGGTGTCAGGACGGTCGGGGCGACAGCCGACGACCAGGTGGCCAACACCGTGGAGCGGTTCTGCGACGCCGTCCGCTCCGGGTGGGCCCCCTCGGGCGCGCTGCGCGAACGGGCACGGCTCCTGGAGGCCGTACGGAGGATGCAGCACGCCTCGAGCGGAGGTTGAGGCCGCTCCTGCACGGTGGCTTCGACAGAGCAGTACCGGTGCCACCCGAAGGGGACGAGGCGATGACCGACACGGCAAGCGAGCTGGACCCGCCGACATCGGCGGAGGTGCCTGCGGAGGCGGCCCTGATGCCGCTGCTGATGGGGGGATTCGTCACTCAGGCCATCAGTGTGGTGGCGCGCCTGGGGGTGGCGGACGTGCTCGCCGGGGGGCCTCGGCCGGTGGAGGAGATCGCCGCCGAGGTCGACGCGCACGCCCCGAGCCTGTACCGGGTGCTGCGGGTCGTGGCGGACTTCGGGGTGCTGGCCGAACTGCCGGGCCGCCGCTTCGCCCTCACGCCGCAGGGCGAACTGCTGCGCGGTGACCGCTCGCCGTCGCTGCGGGGCCTCGCGACGCACTTCGGCTCGCACTTCCACCGGGCGGCCTGGAGCCACCTCCTGGAGAGCGTGCGCTCGGGCGAGCCGGCCTTCGTCCTGGCCCACGGGGAGCCGCAGTTCGACTATTACCGCACCCATCCGGAGGATGCGGCGGTCTTCGACGGCGCGATGACCTCCGTCGCCTCGGCCATCTACGCCACCCTCGGCGCCTACGACTTCGGCAGGTTCGGCACGGTCGCCGACATCGGCGGCGGCAACGGGGCCTATCTGGCCGGCATCCTGTCCTCCCACCCGGGCCTCCGGGGCATCCTGCTCGACCTGCCGGACGTGGTCGAGCGTGCGCACCCGGTGCTGGCGGGCGCGGGCGTCGCGGACCGCTGCGAGGTGGTCGGCGGGTCGTTCTTCGAGAAGGTCCCCGCCGGGGCCGACGCGTACGTCCTGACGGCGGTCGTCCACGACTGGGACGACGACCGCTCGGTGGAGATCCTGCGCAACGTACGGGCGGCGATGCCCGATCACGCCACCGTCCTGCTGGGCGAGCCCGTGGTGCCGGACGGGCCGGAGCCGTCCGTCGCCAAACTCCTGGACCTGGAGACGCTGGTGGGCACCACAGGCCGCCAGCGCACCCGGTCGGAGTTCGAGGAGCTGCTGGAGCGGTCCGGTCTGCGTCTGACCCGGGTCATCGACAGCTCGGGCCCCGACAGTCTCGTGGAAGCCGTGGCCCGCTGATGACGGCGACCCTCGGCGACCACGGTCCCCACACCACCAAGGAGGGCGAGCGGCCCATGGACAGCACACTCGAACTGGACGGCAGCCTGCGGCTCCTCGAACTCGGCGACGGCCTCATCTACGCCGCCGCGCTGCATCTGGCGGCCGAGCTGAAGGTGGCCGACCTGCTGGCCGAGGAGCCCCGGTCGGCGGTCGAGCTGGCCGGTCCCGCGGGGGTGCACGCGCCGAGCCTGCACCGGCTCCTGCGCACCCTCGCGGGCTGCGGAGTGTTCAACGAGGACTCCGCGGGCCGTTTCTCGCTGACCGAGACCGGCCGGCGGCTGCGTTCGGACCACCCGCTGTCGGTGCGCACGACACTCGCCCAGCAGGGCCGGCTGACCGCCCGGACATTCCAGTACGCGCAGCACGCGCTGCGTACGGGAGAGGGCACGTTCACCAAGGCGTTCGGGCAGCCCGTCTGGGAGTACCTCAAGGAACACCCGGAGGAGGGCGCCGACTTCGACACCGCGATGCACGAGCACAGCAGGGTGGAGCGCGCGGCGATCGTCAAGGCGTACGACTTCGCCGGGTCGGGCCGGATCGTGGACGTGGGCGGCGGGGACGGCACCCTGCTCGCCACCGTGCTGGAGGCGTGCCCCGGGGAGAGCGGCGTGCTGTTCGACCTTCCGCACGTGGTCGAGCGCAACCGCATCGCGGACACCGGGATCGAGGACCGCTGCGAGGTCGTCGGCGGGGACATCTTCGGCGAGATCCCCGCCGGTGGGGACCTGTACACGATGAAGTCGGTGCTGCACGGCTGGACGGACGGGGAGGTCGTCTCGATCCTGGGCGGCATCCGCAGGGCCATGAAGGCGGACGCCAGGCTGCTGCTGATCGAGCGGGTCATCCCCGGCGGCGACGCACCGCACCCCAGCAAGGCGTTCGACCTGGCCATGCTGGTCATGGCCGGGGGCCAGGAGCGCACGCAGGAGGAGTACGTGGGGCTGCTCGCCGAGGCCGGGTTCCAGGTGGAGCGCGTCATCGGCACGGAGTCGTCCCTGAGCATCGTCGAGGCCCAGCCCCGTGGGGCCGCCGTCTGACGGTGGAACGGGTACGCGGGAGGGGCCACCGGCAACGGCGGCCCCTCCCGCGTACCGCGTTCCGCCGGGCTTGGGACGAGGCGTTCCACCGAGCTGGGGACGAGCCGGGCCCGAGCGCCCCGTGTCAGTCTCCCCGTATGACTGCCACAGTGAAGACTGCCCTGATCACCGGCGCCAACAAGGGCATCGGCTACGAGACCGCCCGCGGGCTGGGCGAACTGGGGATGCGCGTCCTGGTCGGCGCCCGGGACGCGGCCCGCGGCGAGGCGGCCGTGAAGACCCTGCGCGCGGGGGGCGTCGACGCGCACCATGTGCCGCTGGACGTCACGTGCCAGGACTCCGTGCGGGCCGCGGTGCACCAGGTCGAGGAGCGGTGGGGGCGTCTCGACATCCTGGTCAACAACGCCGGCATCAATGTGGAGTGGCCGGCCGCGCAACCAAGCGATGTGTCGCTCGACGCGCTGCGGACCACCTTCGAGACCAACGTCTACGGTCTCGTGGCGGTCACCAACGCGTTCCTCCCCCTGCTTCGCCGGTCCCCGGCCGGCCGGATCGTCAACGTCTCCAGCGAGATGGGCATTCCGGCCTGGCTCGAAGGGTCCGAGATGCCCGCCATCACCGGCTACTCCGTGTCGAAAGCAGCGGTGAACATGCTGACCGTGCTGTACGCGAACGAGCTGCGGGGCACGTCCGTCAAGGTCAACGCCTGCTCGCCGGGTTTCGTCGTCACCGACATCAACCACGGCGTGGGACAGCTGACGGCGGCGGAGGGCGCGGCCGTCGAGATCCGGGTGGCCACGCTCGACTCAGGCGGGCCGACCGGGGCGTTCGTCAACGACGGTGGCCGGATGCCCTGGTGATCCCAGCGGGCCCGGCATGAGCCACGGCCGCGGCCCCCGGCCTCTTGGGGGGCGGGGGCCCGCGGCCGTGTTCTCGGGCGGGTGTGCTCGGTTCAGCCGGTGTGGTGTTCGGCGACGGGCCGGGACGCGGCCTCCGGGGCGCGGGGTCCTGGGGCGGACGCGGAGACCGCCTCGGGGACGGGCGCCGTGTCGGGGACGGAGACCGCTTCGGGGGCGGGGGCCGCCTCAGGGTCGGGAGTCACGTCAGTCCCGGGGGCCGCCGCGTCCGCCGTGGAGTCGTCGCCGGGCCCAGCGGGCTCGGGAGCGGCGAACTGCGCCTGCGCCGCCTTGGGCAGGGTGAACATCAGCAAGAAGGCCAGCACCATGCCGCCGATCACCCACCACAGCGAGTGGGTGAAGGCGCCCACGAACGGAGCGCCGTCCGAGGCGGACTCGGAGCCCAGGTCCTTGGCGACGTTGAAGAACGCCACCGAGGTCAGGCCGAGGCCGAGGGACAGGCCGAGCTGGTTGACCGTGTTGACCAGGCCCGACGCGGAGCCGGCGTGCTCGCCGGGCACCTGCGAGAGCACCGCGCTCGTCAGCGGGGCCATGATCATGCCCATGCCCGCACCGGCGATGATGAGCGGCACGATCAGATGTGCGGGGGTGATGTCGACGCCGTAACGGTCCGCCTGCCAGCCGTAGAGCGACAGACCGACGATCAGCAGGAGCGCACCGCCCTGGAGCACCTTGCGGCCGAACCTGGGCACCAGCTTCTGGAGGGAGCCGAGGGCCGAGACCGCCATGGTCACGCCGAAGACCAGACTGGTCAGGGCGGCGCGCAGCGGCGTCCAGCCCAGGCCGACCTGCATGTAGAGGGCCCCGGCCAGGGAGAAGAGCCCGAAGGACGTGCCGAAGATCAGCTGCACCGAGATGCCGCCCGAGAAGCTTCTGATGTTGAAGAGCGACAGCTCGACGAGGGGGAAGGCCCGGCGGCGGATCCGAGAGCGCTGCTGGAGGAGGAACAGCACGAAGACGAGCAGGCTCGCGGTCATGGACGACACGGTCCACAGGGGCCAGCCCAGTTCCTGACCGCGGGTGAGCGGATACAGCAGCATCAGCAGGCCGAGGGTCGCCAGGGCGACCCCCGCGAGGTCGAGCCGTGGAGCCGAGGGCGCCTTCGACTCGGTGAGGTAGCGCCTGCCGAGGATCAGGCCGGCGATGCCCAGGGGGACGTTGACGAGGAAGATCGGACGCCACTCCAGGCCGAACAGGTTCCACTCCGTGAGCAGCGCGCCGACGATGGGTCCGGAGACCGCGCCGATGCTGCAGACGACGCCGAACATGCCGAAAGCCTTGCCCATCTCGTGCGGCGGGAAGGTGACCTGCATGATCGCGAGGACCTGAGGCACCATCAGGGCGGCCGTGAGCCCCTGGAAGACACGGCTGGCGACCAGCATGTCGGGCCCCAGGGCGATCCCGGAGAGTGCCGAGGCGACGGTGAACCCGACCACGGCGATCAGGAAGATCCTCTTGCGCCCGAAGATGTCCCCGAGCCGGCCGCCCGTGATGAGTCCGACGGCGAAGGAGAGCGTGTACCCCGCGGTGATCCACTGGACGGCCGTGTCGGAGGCGCCGATGTCCCGCTGGATGGTCGGGATGGCGATGTTGATGATCGTGGCGTCGAGCAGGTCCAGCAGCGTCGCGGTCAGCAACACGGCCAGGGCTACCCAGCGCCGGGGGTCGGCAACGGGGGGTGCCGCTGCTTCACTGGCGGAGCTCATGGGCCTCTTCGCCTTTCCGGTGAGAGGGGACGAATGTCTTCGCGAGTCTCCGGCAGGAGCCTTGAGGGACACTCGTGTCGCACCGGAAGCGGCTGATCCGGTCCAGGGCCCGCCCGGTGTGCGCCGTGCGCTGATCCGGTTCAGGTCCCGCCCGCCGTACCGAGCACTGATCCGATCCAGGCCCCGCCCGGCGTACCGAGCACTGATCCGGTTCAGGCCCCGCCCGCCGGACCCTGCCGCGGACGCGAAGCCCGGCTCACCCTGTGGTCCGGGCCGCGCCCGCCGGTCCGCACGTGCCTCGGGCCCTCACGCGTGGGCGCCCGTGGTCACCGTTCCGACGACGAGCTCGGGCCTGCCCTCGAGAATCACCCCGACACGCTCGACCTCCTCGTCGAGCCGGCGCAGCGCGGAGGCGTCGAGCGGCGACAGCGGCTCCACCGTGATGTGGATCCGGCGGCCCGAACGCCGCTGGTGCCACACGCCCGCGACGGCGCCGTCGATCAGGAGCACCGGATAGTTGCCGGCCTGGCCGCTGGGGACCAGGGCGCGCTCGGCGGCCCTGCCCGGGTAGAGGAGTTCACGAGGCCGGCCGGCGACCACGTAGGCGTCGAAGTAGGGCAGCAGGCGCAGGCCGCGGGGCGGTGTGGAGGGCATCGCGGTGTCCCCCGCGTTCACCCAGGCCGTCGTGTCCCCGAACCGCACCCGTTCCGTCGCCCCCTCCAGGGAGTGGAACAGCTCGGTGGCCCAGCCGCGCGGAATGTTCAGCCACTGGGCGAAGTGCTGCGGCGTCGCGGGCCCGTAGGCGTGCAGGTACCGGTGGACCAACTGCGCCTGTGCCACCGCGCCCTCCGCGGGCCGGAAGCCGGGGAGGAACCGCTGCGGGTTGGTGTAGGTCACCTTGCGGCCCCGGTTGGGCCCGAAGCACAGGACGCCCCGGTGACCGGCCAGGGTCATGGCCTGCCGCCAGCGTGGCCACAGGCCCTGGAAGGCGGGCATGACGAGGTCGCCGGCCCACGGTCCGGTCGCCTCGACGACGGCCTCGCTGAGCTCGTCGATGGTCAGTTCCGCCGACGCCAGCACCTGCCCCACGGCCGCGACGACCTCGTCGGTCTGATCCGGCGTCATCCGCACGTCGGCCGCGAAGGGGCTGGCGGTCCCCGGCATCGAGCCCAGAGCGCCGATCCACATGGGCAGGTCGGCGGTCGGCAGCAGATGCACCGTGCCCCGAGGCCCGTGCATCTTCACCAGCGTCCGGTGCTCCCACAGCGCGGCCCGGACGTCGTTGCGGGTGGCGTCCTGGAGGCGCATCGCGATGGAGAGCTCGGCCCCCGAGAGGACCTGGGCGTGCGCGCCGCACAGGGCGGCGACGGTCTCGGCGGGGCCGGCCGTCTTGGACGGGGCCGAAAGGGCACTCCTGTCCAGTCGCCGGGCGGACACCTCGGGCCACGACAGGACGGGGGCGACGGACTCCATAACACTCCTCAGTGCTCCACCGACGCGGCGCCGGGCGATAGGACCTTCCTACCCAGCGCGGCTCGCGTGCCGCTCGAGCGCGGTGCCGCCGGCACCGCCCGGCCGGGCGGTGCCGGGGTTGTCGGCCCGTGGGCCGGGGGGTCAGGGCGCGGAGGCCGGGGCTCGCACGGGCTCTTCCGCCCCGCGTACGGGAACCGGCGCGGGTTCGGGAGTCCTCGCCGCGGCGGACCGGCTCCAGCGGCGCATGGCCGGGTTCTCGACCAGGACGTGCAGCAGCCAGGCGAGTACGAGGCTGATCACCAGGGTCCAGCCGGCGAGGGCGAGGGCCGCCCCCACGCTGAGCGGCTTCGCCCAGTTCTCGGGGTGGATGGCGCCGATGGGCCCGTAGGAGACCACCAGGAAGTGCACCATGTAGAAGGCGTACGAGATCTCTCCCAGCCAGATGGCCGCCTTGTTGTCGAACAGGGTGCGCCGGCCGCGCACGTCGGCCGTCGCCACCGCCGCGATCACGAGAGCCAGCGGAAGCGCGGTGGGGGCCACCGAGCTGTACACCCCGGGCAGGTAGGCGCCGCCCACGAACGCGGCGGCCGCGAGCAGCAGGGCGGTTGCGGGCCTGAGCCCTGTCCAGCGCTTGTTGAGGACCACCAGGGCCATCAGGATGCCGAGGACGAACTCCAGCAGCCGGGTGCCGGGGAAGTAGTACGTGAACCAGGTCGCCCACCAGGAGTCCGTCGTCAGCGGCATGTAGGGCTCGGCGGGCAGCAGTTGGGCCAGGAGCGGGATCGCGAGGATGCCGGCGGTCGTGGCCGCCACCCAGCCCCACAGCCGCTGCGCCTTGATGCGTCTGGCCAGGACGAGGAGCCAGGGGAACGCGAGGTAGAAGAGCAGCTCGCAGGCCAGCGACCAACTGGGGGTGTTGGAGCCGTAGTTCAGGATGACGTCCTGCAACGGTATCCAGCCCTGGACGAGAAGGAGGGTGGGTCCTGTGTTGGCGAAGGTCACCGCGACACCGGCTGCGAGCATGAGGATCACGGCGGCGGCCAGGGTGACGAGGTGGCTGGGGAAGATCTTCACCAGACGCCGCCGCCAGAAGCTTCGCCTGCTGTCGTCCGGGCGGGCCACCCAGGTGAGGATGAAGCCGCTGAGCACGAAGAAGAACGACACCCCCGTGGGTCCGGCGGAGTCGAAGAAGCGCTGGTACTCGGCCGGCCGGCCGCTCTCCAGGCGTGGGAGAAGACTGGTTCCCGTGTGGCACAGGAACACCATCAGGGCCGCGACGAACCGCAGGCCGGTCAGTGAGGGCAGCCTGGACTGCTCATTGGTTCGCAAGGGGGTGAATCGAGCCGTTCCCATGGGCGCTCCTCGGCCAAGTCGTTGAGAAGCCGAAAAATGCGCGCCCCGCGTGGAGGACGGCTCGCGCGCCCGTGGAGGCCGCTGCGCCCGCCCCGGGGCCTATCGGCACTCGACAGGGGTTCAAGTCCTGGCTGCGAGGGTGATGCGGCCGGGCGGCCCCTTCGCCGCACACGCGCGCAGGGCGACGGCCGCGTCCGCAGCCGGGCCGGTCGCAGGCGGGCGGCGGCCGTCGCTGCGCCGGCGCCCGCACGGTCCACGGCGTGCGGACTTGTCCGAACCTGTCCCAAGGATGGTGGTCAGCCATGCGTACGCGTGAACTCGCCGTGAGCGGCGCCTTCGAGTTCACCCCCGAGGTCCACGCCGATCCCCGGGGCCTGTTCGTCTCCCCGTTGCAGGAAGCCTCCTTCCTCGCGGCGGTCGGTCACCCCTTCCCCGTGGCGCAGACCAACCACAGCCGGTCCGCTCGGGGGGTGCTGCGCGGCATCCACTTCACCACCGCTCCCCCGGGCCAGGCCAAGTACGTCCACTGCGCCCGCGGCCGGGCCCTCGACGTGGTCGTCGATCTCCGCCTGGGCTCCCCGACGTTCGGCGCCTGGGACGGCATCGAGATGGACGAGGACACCTGTCGGGCGGGTTACTACCCCCAGGGGGTGGGGCATGCCTTCCTCGCCCTGGAGGACGACACGGTCATGTCGTACCTGGTGTCCACCGGCTACCGCGCCGAACTGGAGCAGGCCATCTCGCCGCTGGACGCCGATCTCGCCCTTCCCTGGCCCCAGGACGTCGGTCTGCTCCTCTCCGAGCGCGACCGGCTCGCGCCCGATCTCGCCGCGGCCGCCGACCTGGGACTGCTGCCCCGCTACGCGGACTGCGTCCGCGACCGGAGGAGGACACCTTGACGGCCCATCCGCCTCATCGGGTCGCGGTCCTGGGAGGAACCGGCTGCGTGGGCCGGCATGTCTGTGCCGCGTTCGCGGAACGGGGTGCGCGAGTCGTCGCGATCGCCCGTCGCGAGGTCCCGCAGCCGCCCGGCCACCGGTTCCTGTCCCTGGACGTCGGCCGCACCACCGCGAGCGAGCTGGCCTCGGTACTGGCCGAGGAGGGCGTGGACACGGTGGTGAACGCCACCCTGGGCTGGGGCGGGAGCGAGGAGGAGATGACCCGGGCCAACCTGCGCCCGGTGGAGCGCCTGCTCGCCGCGCTGAGGCTGCTTCCCGGCTCCGTGCGGCTCCTTCAACTGGGCAGCGTCCACGAGTACGGTCCGCTCCCCCGGGGCGCCGCCACCGGCGAGGACGTGACGCCTGATCCGGTCTCGCTCTACGGGCGGTCCAAGCTCGCCGCCTCGCGACTCGTACTCGACGCGGTGCGACGCGGCGAGTGCCGGGGCACGGTGCTGCGGATGACGAACACCATCGGGCCCCACCCCTCGATGGAGACCTTCCTCGGCTCGCTGGCCGTCCGGCTGCGCCAGGCCGATCCGGCCGAGGGCCTCGACATAACGGTGGCGCCGGCGCGCCGCGACTACGTCGACGTCCGGGACGCGGCCGCCGCGGTCTGCGACGCCGCCGCTCTCGAGGTTCCCGAGCCGGTGTTCAACATCGGCAGCGGCCAGGCGGTGGACATCCAGGAGCTGGTCCGCACCCTGGTGGCCATCAGCGGTCTGCCGCCGGAGTCGGTCCGGATGCGCCGGGCCGAGGTGCGGAGCCAGAGTCCCGGCGCGGACTGGGTCGAAGTGGACGCCTCACTCGCCCGGCGGCGGCTGGGCTGGCAGCCCCGGTACAGCCTGCCCGAGTCCCTGCGGGCGATGTGGGACACCGTCGGCGGGCAGGCCGCCGAGAAGGTGTGAGACGGTCCGTGGCCCGTACGGGGCGAGCCCCTGTGCGGGCCGCGGGCGGTCTCACTCGATCACGACCGGCGGCCTCGGTTCGGCCGCTCCCTCCACTACGCGGCCGGTGACCGGTTCCGCCAGGAAGTCGAGCAGCAGTTCGGCCTCCTGCCGTGTTTCGTCGGCCTCCCGTGAGGTCAGGGGCCGATAGGGCGTGACCTGTACGCCGCCGTCCGCCCGCAGTGACCAGATCCCCCTGACGAAGCCGTCGACGAGGAAGACGGGCCGCACCTCGCTGCCGGTGATCACCCGTTGCCGGTCCTCGTCGGCGATCACCCGCGTACGGTCGGCATGGCTCAGGATGAGGTTGTCGAAGGCGGGCAGGAAACGCACCGGCGCGGGCCCGTCCGGTTCGGCGATCGGGGCGTCGGGCAGATCGAAGAGCTCCCGGCCCGAGGTGTCCCTGTACGTGCGCAGTCTCGCCCTCATGCCGTCGAGCACCGGCCGCAGCCGGGTCAGCCCGGACCACGCCTGGACATCCATCACGCTCGCCGGACCGTGCGCCGCCAGATACCTCACCACTACGTCCTCGATCCGGGGTTCGGCCTCCAGGGGCCCGCCGATCCACTCCTCGGCGAGGACGAGAGGCGTGGCCGTCCGATCCCCCCAGGTGCCGCTGGGCGGCGGGTGCACATGGGCGACCAGGGACTGCACGGCGTACGTCAGTGCCTGCCGGTCCCGCCCGGGGAAGCGTTCGCAGAGCCGGCGGCCCAGCTGCGGGCGGGTGACTCCCTGGCCGGACATCAGTTCACGCCCGGCTCCGGCGAGGTCCGCGAGGTCGAGACCGGCGATGGCCCGGCCGAAGGCGCCCTGCCGGGCGCGCTTGAGCACCGGCTCCAGCAGGGGCCGCACCGTGCGGAAGTCGTCGGCCAGGATCAGGTGCTGGGTGTTGCGGTGCAGCTTGGAGCGCACGACGAGGCGGTCCTGGAGCAGCGTCGTGAGATCGCCGTGCGCAAAGCGCGCGAGCCGGGACCACAGGCTCAGATACGGGGAGTTGGACTCCTGGCCCTGCAGGCACACGAGGTGCCCCACGGCCTCCAGAGAGGTGGCCGGGCTCCGCCGGAGGAGGAACTGCCGTTCAAGATAGGTGCGGTTGAGGGCGCGCGGGCCGAGCTGTCGAAGCATGTCCGACATCGTCGCCCTGTCCGCTCGACCCGCGCTCGAGCGTGCAGGCCCCGGTGGTGAGCACGGAGAGCAGGCTGCGCGCCTGGACGTTGAGGTAGTGGCTGTGCCGCACCAGACGGCTGAGCAGAGCGGGAGTGACCCACCGGTAGCCGGGCGGCAGAACGTCGGGGACGTCCTCCTCGCCGGCCTCGACCAGCAGGTAGCGGCTCTCGGCGTTGAGGAAGCGTCCCCCCTCCTCGGAATGGACGGCCTCGTAGTGGATCTGCTCGGGACGGGCCCGCAGCACCGCGTCGAGGAACGGGGGCCGGTCGCCCGGCGGCAGCCACGCATGGTTGTCCGGGAGGCACTGGACGGTGGGAGAGAGTTCCACGGTGTTCCGGAAACCGCCCTCGACCCGGGCGTGCACGAGCACCTGCGGGCCCCCGTCGGCCCAGCGGGTCAAGAAGGCGGTGACGCCCAGACCGCGCGGCTCGATCAGCGGCTGGGTCCAGCCGCCCACCTCCCGGCTGCCGGCCTCGACGGACACCGCCACCACGTCGAAGTACCGGCCCCGTTCGTGCTCGACGGCGAAGGGACCCTTCCGCCAGCCCGCCAGGGAGTTCAGGGGGCGCAGTTCGGCACGGACGGTGTGACGGGAGCGCTCCGCGGTGAACCAGGACAGCGCTTCCCTCTCCTCCCTGGCATCCCCGGCGCCGGGCGACGGCAGGCAGGAAAGGACCGTACGGGCATCCATGTTCACCACGTTGTCCGCGCGCAGCAGCTCGCCGATCTGCCCGAGCGTCAGCCAGCGGAAGTTCTCGGCCGGCGGCACCTGGTCACGGGTGAAGACGATCATGTTCCGGTTCCGCTTCCGGTGGAACCAGGACCCGTGCTCGGATTGCAGGACATCGGCCACCACACTGCCGGGGGCGGGCGCCAGGAAGTGATCGAGATAGGGCACGTCCGCTCCGCGGTGCACCTTGGTGTAATTGCTGTAGGTCGCCTGCACGGTGGGCGAGAGCTGGATCAGATTCCGGTTGCCCGGCTCCATCTTGGCCTGCATGAGAAAGTGCGCGACCCCGTCGAATTCCTTGACCAGGATGCCCAGAATTCCCACTTCCGGCTGGTGGATGACGGGTTGTTCCCAGCACCGCACCGGCCCGGAATCCACCGTGACCCGCTGGCCCTCCACACTGAAGAAGCCCCCGCTGCGGTGACGGAGATTCCCGGTTCCCTCGGCGAAGGACCAGCCCTCCAGAGCGGAGAAGGGAATCCGGTCGACACGGAAACGATGCGCCCGCAGACGCTCCGCCAGCCATCCCTCCACGTCACCCGTCCGCGACCAGGACCCACGGGCGGTGTCGACGGCGAAGTGCCCCAGGCTCTCGGCCGGCACCGGGCGAGTGGTCAAGAGAACCTCCACGGCAAGCGGGCCGCCGGGACACGGCTGCCGGAACGGCTCCTTCAGGACGGGTTGTGGATCTTGTCCGCCCAGTTGGGCGAGTCATGGGTGACGAGCCGGGAGCGGGTGTACAACTCCCCCTCGACACCCACCAGGACGTCCTCGACGACGGTGGTCGGCTCGAAACTCACCTTGCCGGCGAAGTCGGTCATGCTCACGATGGCCTGATACCTGACCCGCAGAGCGCCCTCACCCAGCGGCTCGACACGCATCCGGTCGAACCAGTAGCGGTAGACCAGCCCGTCGTAGTACGCGATGTTCTTCTCCCGCGCCTCACGCGCCGACACCTCCTCGACCAAAGGCTGGTCAGGGTCGCCGCGACGCTGCCGCATCTCGGCGAGCAACTGCTCACGCCCCTCGATCCGCCACCCGCCCGGCCGGTGCTCGATCGAACCGTCCTCGGTGAACGTCTCCAGGAACTCCTCCAGCCGCCGCTCCTCAAGAAGCGGCATCTGCCGCGCGTAGAACTGCTGTACCTCGACATACAGCTCGGCGGACACCCGCTGCCCCGTCACCTGCGCTGGCCAACTCACACCGGATCCTTCCCCTCGGGGCACGCCCACCGCATTTCTCGGCGTCACCAGAAACCCCACCATGACAAAAAACACTCGACACACTCTGGAAATACACTCGAACCGCGAACAGGCCGCCAACCCGGCCCCAACGGCGTGCAGCCGTACGGGGCGGCCGGAATGGCCGAAGATCACGGCGCGCGGCATTTTCCATGGGCGGACCGCGAACGCGGTCACGTCACCGGACATCGTCACGCTGAGGATCGACACCGGAGGATCAGTGCCGGAGGATCAACGCCGGAAGATCAATACCGGCCGATCCCGGAGAAGGCTTCTATGACTGATTACGCGTCCTGTCACGCATGGCCGGAATATCCAGGTGCAGGCACGCGGCGAAGTGGACGTCGCCCATTCCCGGCCTCAGAATCGCCGACAGCTGGATGTCGTGGGTGAAGGTGATGGAGCGACCGGCCAGTTGCGGGTCCGTCAGGCCGGCCACCGACACCGTGGCGGCCTGGGTCGGGTCGAGCTGCACGTCGTAGCCGGCGCCGGTGGCGGTGACGGCCACCGGTGATCCGTGAATGTCCAGCCCGCCCGGAGCGTGGATCGTGTAGTCGGGCATGGTGTTGCGCCCGTCGCGGATCCTCTGGGGCAGCAAGTCCTTGTCGCCGGTCTCCACACGGGCCCCGTTGGCGTCGAGGACGGTGTTCCCGTGCATGCAGTACGTGTACAACTTCACGCCCGTGGGCACCCGGAACTCCGCGTTCGCCCGGTCCCACGAGCCGTGGCCGCTGAGGACGACGCCATCGGTGCGGCCCTGCGTGTTGTGCGCCTCCCATTCGTCGGCGGTGCCGGCGTTCACCGTCGGACGAGCGCTCGGCATCCGCTGCACCGTCCCTCCGGGGGTGGCACGGTCGGTGTGCGGGGCGGCGTGCTCGTGAGCGCGCTGGAGCGGCTGGGGCATCGGCTGAGCCATCACCCGCCGTGCGTTCGCCTCCGCCTCGCGCTCGAACCGGTCGGACGGGTCGCTGACCCGGAGACCCGCCCCGTTGTCCGTACCGGCCACGGGCCCCTGACGCTGCTGCACCACGTGCGTCAACTCATGGGCGAGGGTGTGCTTGTCGCCTCCTCCCGCACCGATGACCACGTGACTGCCCGACGTGTAGGCGCGGGCGCCCACACCCTCGGCCGAGGCCCTGGCCCCGGCGCCGTCGTGGATCCGCACGTCGGAGAAGTCGGCGCCGAGCCGCGCCTCCATCTCCGTACGGGTCGAAGGGCTCATCGCCCGGCCGGGACCGCGCAGCACGTCGTGAACGGAGGAGCGCTGGACGGCCGGCCCCTGCTCCTGACCACACCCGGGCCCGTGCTGGTGCTGCTCCTCGGCCGCTCCGCGGTGACCGGCCCGGCGGAGCATGCCCACCACAGCGGTGTTGCCGACACTGGCCTGCAATCCCAGGAGCCCCTCCGGACCACCGGCCGCGGGTCCCGGACGAGCCAGTCGGCGTTCCGGCTGAACGCCCTCCTCGACTTTGCTCTGCTTAGGCATCCGCACCCTCTCCGCGCTCAACCCGCTCCACGTAGAGCGACGTTACCCATCCTCTCGCAACCAGCGGGCGCCTGATCAGCATTCAGCCTTCCCGCCGTCCCGGCCGGAAGCGGTACGCCGGGATCCTCCATGGCTTCCCGCTCGCGCCCCAGTTGACCCCCGCGAAGCCTCAAGCCCGCGGCGCTTCCCGGCAGGCGGCGGGAAGCCGCGTGTCGCCGGGCGATGCCCCCGGGATGCCGGTATATCTGTGCGAGCACTCGCAAAGGGATCATGGATTTCGTCGAGTGCGCACGCCGTCGCCGCATGGCCCCTCGTCGTCCGCCGAGAACCACGCGGCTCTCCGGCATCCCTCGTCGAACCGCGCACGGACCTGTCGGGCCCTATTCCGCTCCGTGCGCGCACCACCCCGCCGGCAGCCGGGTCACGGCCGCAGGCAAGGAGACACATATGCGCTACGGAAGCGCGCTGCGCGAACAGGTGCACACACCCGGAACGACCCCGCTCGTCGGCATCTACGACATGTACTCGGCGTCGGTCGCCGCCCGGCACTACGACGGCTTCTTCGTGTCCGGATTCGGGTTCGCCGCTTCCCATTACGGGATGCCGGACATCGGCTTCATCGCGTGGCCGGACATGGTCGCGTTCGTCGAACGGCTCCGCTCGGCCTTCCCGTCCCACCACCTGCTGGTCGACATCGACGACGGTTACGTCGACCCGGAGGTGGCGTGCCACGTCGTACGGCGACTGGAGCGGATCGGGGCGTCCGGCGTCATTCTGGAGGATCAGAAGCGCCCGCGCCGGTGCGGCCACGCGGACGGCAAAAGGGTGCTGCCGCTGGAGGAGTACCTCGAAAAGCTGAACCTCGTCCTCGAGAGCCGGCGGGATCTCGTGGTCGTGGCCCGCACCGATGCCACCGAGGAGGAGGACATTCTGCGCCGCGCGCAGGCTCTCGCGGAGACTGATGCCGATGTGGTGCTGGTCGACGGGGTGCGGGACGTCGAGTGGATCCGTCGTATCCGGAAAGTCATCAACGACAAACCTCTGCTCTTCAACCAGATCGCGGGCGGTAAGTCGCCGAGGCTCTCGCTCTCCGAACTCACCGACCTGGAATGCCAGGTGGCCATCTACAGCACCCCCTGCCTGTTCGCCGCGCACACCGCCATCGACGCCGCGCTCGGCGAGCTGAAGCGGGCGGACGGGCGTCTCCCGGAGTTCTCGCCCGGCACATCGGTCGGCGTGCGCGCCTCGACCGAGCTGCTGGAGAGGAACATCGGCCGGCGCCAGCGGCCCGCCCCTCGGATCGTCCGCGACTGAGGCGGTTCAGGCCGGGGCGACGACATCACCGCCGGCCGAGAGCCGGGTCCCGGGCCGCCGCTCGCTCCCCCGCTGACGCCTCCGCGTCGTCAACGGGCGTCAGCCGCCTCCCCCAAAGCGGCGGTGACGCGGCCGAGCAGCTCCTGGAGCCCGAGGACCTCCTCCAGGGACAGACCGGTCGCGGCGAGCACCCCCCGGGGGACGGACAGGGCGCGTTCGCGCAGACGTGTGCCGTCATCGGTCGGCTCGACGAGGACGGAGCGTTCGTCCTCCCGGCTGCGTTCCCGCCTGACCAGTCCTGCCGTCTCCAGGCGCTTCAGCAGCGGCGAAAGGGTCCCGGAGTCCAGATGGAGACGCTTCCCGATGGCCGTGACCGACTGGGGGCCCTCCTCCCACAGCACCAGCATGACCAGGTACTGGGAGTAGGTGAGATCGAGGTCCTTCAGCGCTCGCCGGTAGTAGCCGCCGAACGCGCGCGACGCGGCGTGCAGCGAGAAGCAGACCTGGTGGTCGAGGCGCAGCAGTTCCGCGTCGGGTACGGAGGGGAGGTCGGGCGGGGAGCTCGGGACGGAGGGCATGCGACCAGCGTACCGATGACACCATTGAGTTGTGCACAACTTAGTTGTGTGCAATCTTTATATGCGTGGTTGCGGCCGGCCCGGTCGCAGCCCTGACGAGAAGGGTCGCCCCATGGACGCGCTGTACACCGCCGCCGCAACCGCCAACGGCCGCGAGGGCCGGGCCGTGAGCTCGGACGGTCAGATCGACCTGCCCCTCGCCCTGCCCCCGGCGCTCGGCGGCAACGGCAAGGGCACCAACCCCGAGCAGCTCTTCGCGGCCGGGTACGCGGCCTGTTTCGCCAGCGCGATGACGTCGGTCGCCCGCGAGATGAAGGTGGACGCCAAGGACGCCTCCGTGACCGCCGAGGTCTCCATCGGCAAGGACGGCAGCGGCTTCGGGCTCTCGGTCGTCATGCGCGTGGAGCTGCCCGACTCCCTCACGGACGAGGTCGGGCGGCAGTTGGTCGACGCCACCCACGCGTACTGCCCCTACTCCAAGGCCACACGGGGGAACATCGACGTCGAGCTGGTCATCGAGTAGCCGGCCGCCGCCCCGCCGCCCCGCCTTTCGGCCCCGGCCGGGAAAGGCAGGGCGGCGCGCTCCGGGGGACGGCGGTGAACGCGCGGGACAAGGACGGGCCGGAGGCCGTCCGGGTGGAAAGGGCGGGCGGGCCGCCACCGGCCGAGCGCGCCGGGCGTTGATCCACTACGCCAGACCGCCCCCGCGCCAGAAAGACCGGTAGCCGTCGCATGATCAGCGCTCTCCACCCCGCCATGACGCGTACAGCCGTGTGCGCGGCCGTCGTCGCCCTGTCCCTCGGATCCGTCGCCGCCGCGGACGAGCCCGAGGGGTGGAAGGGCGAGGGCGGCCTCGCTCTGAGCCCCGACGACGATGACAAGGTCGACGTCTATCTGGAACGCGCCCGTCAGGCCGAACGCACGATCAGCGTCCAGGTCCGTGCCGCCGCGGCCGTCTCGGGGGCCGAAGTCATCGGCTTCGACCAGCGTCTGAAGTCTCCCGACTCCCTGAAGCGGAAGGTCGCCACCGCGCTCGTGGACGCCCCGGGCCGGAACGTCGACACCGTCCTGGCCGGCATCACGGACACCGTGCGCTACACCCTCCAGTGGGAGGACACCGTCTACACATCCGGCGTCACCACGGTCTCCCACACCCTCGCGGCCTGGGGCAACGACAGCACCAAGTGGTCCAACACCTGGGGGCGCGCCAAGGGTTACAAGGCGTTGAACACGGGCTGGCGAGCCCCTCGCTCCGGGCAGCTGTTCGAGATCCAGTTCCACACGCCGGCGAGCAAGCACGCCCAGGAGGCGACGCACCGGCTGTACGAGGAGCAGCGGCTCCCCTCCACCAGCCCCGAGCGCAAGGAACGCCTCCAGCGGGAGCAGGACGCGATCTTCGGCGCCGTCCCCGTCCCGGCGGGCGCCGACTCCCTCACGGCCCCGCTCCCCCGGCCCCTGCCCGTCCCGGCGTAGGACGCGGACCCGGTCCCCGGCGCTCTCACCGGGGGACCAGGCCGCCGGTCCCCTCCCTCCGGAGGAGGGGACCGGCTCAGGCCCTCAGCTTGTTCTTTGTCCAACGGTCTGATGGCGGCCAGTCCGGATTCCCTGCGGACAGACCGTTGAGACGTCACGCTCCGTGGAGCAACACCTGGGCCTCGGAGACCGCTCACCCGACAGGGGGAGGGGAGGTCATTCCGGCGGCTGACGTCAGCCCGCCACGATGGGTGCACCGTTGGGAACATGACCAGTGCTGAACGGATAGTGAAGACGCCGTGGAGCGCCCGGTGGCCGCGTTGGGTGACCTGGGCAACGATGCTGTGGTCGCTGCCCGGTGCGGAAGTGGTCTCGTGTTATGTACGGCTGGTGAATCCGTGTCGACGTGTGCCTATGACGATAGCGAGCGTGGGGAGCAGGAGCGCGAGTGTGATCCAGCCCAGGGAGGGAGGTCCCAGCACGTTGAGGGTGATACCGCCGATGATCCCGCCTGCGGCGATCCCGATGTTCCAGCATGTGGTGAGGAGTGCTTGTGCGACGTCGCCTGCTGCACCCGCGGCGTCAGCGATCGCGGTTTGCAGCAGGGTTGAGGCACCGCCGTACGCGAGTCCCCACAGGGCTGCACCGGCGTACACGAGAGCGGGGGTACCTGAGAAAACACTCAGGATGAGAGCGGCTGTTGCCAGGAGCGTGCAGGCGAGAATCATGAGCGTGCGCAGGTGCCGGTCGATGAGTACGCCGGTGAGCCAGATGCTCACGAGTGAAACCAGACCGAAGGTGAGTAGCACCGAATCGACCTGACCTGCCATGCCGAGCGGGGCCAGGAATGGGGCGATGTAGGTGAAGAGGATGTTGTGCGCGAACACGAACGTCAACGTCACGACGAGGATCGGGGCGACCCCGGGTAGGCGGAACGTGTGGAGCAGCGGCAGTCGTGCGCCCTTGGATTGGCCGGGGAAGTTCGGAACGCTGGCGATCACCCATACGAGCAGTGCGAGAGTCACCAGCGTGATGATCCCGAATGCGAATCGCCATTCGACGACCTTGGCGAGGAATGCTGCTGCGGGGACCCCGACGGACAGTGCAACGGTCCCGCCCGCCATGGCGACGGCCATGGCCTTGCCGCGCTGGTGCGCGGGAACCATCCGTCGAGCGTATCCGGCAAGGAGCGCCCAGAGCATGCCGCCGACGATGCCGCCGAGGAACCGCGCGGCCAGGGTGAGCACGAAACTGTCGGAGAAGGCGGTAACAGTGTTGGCGATCGCGAATCCCGAGATCGCGAACAGCAGCAGGTGCTTGCGTCGCCAGCCGATCGTAGCTCTCGTCAGAGGGACCGCCGCGAGAATCGCCCCGATCGCGAAGACCGTGACGCTCTGCCCCGCAGCCGCCTCACTCACTTCCAGGTCGCGACTCATCTGCGACAGCATCCCGGCGGGCATCGTCTCGGTCAGGAGCGTGATGAACCCCGTGGCAGCCAGCGCCAGCAGACCCGCGATGGGGAACCGCGTCTCAGCGGCCGGAGGAGGTGGCGATGTATCCGTTCTTGTCATATCGGTATCATCAATGTATGACATTAATGTGAGGGTCAAGCGTGGTTGCATCGCAGCCCAGACGTGAGGGGTGGGCGATGCAGATCGGGGAGCTTTCTCAGCGCACGGACACGCCGGTGCGGATGCTCCGTTACTACGAGGAACAAGAGTTGATCGAGTCCGAACGGCTCCCTAACGGGTACCGGCACTACGAGGACTACGTCGTCGATCGGGTGCGGCAGGTCCGGGGCTTGCTCGATGTCGGCCTGCCCACGCGGATCATCAAGCAGATCCTTCCTTGCTTGGACAGTCCGCAGGCGATACATCTGCCGTACGTCACCCCAGACATGATTGCGACACTCGAACGCGAACGCGACCGGATGGCAGAGAAGATCGAATGCCTCACGAAGAATCACCGAGCCATCGACGACTATCTCCACGCCGTCAGCCACGAAATCCGAGCTTCCTGATGAGGCGCCCCCGTACGTCTGCTGACCGGCGGCGCCTGGCAGCGTCGGAGCGGGACGGTGCGAAGTGACGGCCTGGATCGGGCCTGATCTGCCGTTACGCGAACTGGAGTGCTTTGCGGTGCTCCCAGTCGAGTTGCATTGCCCGTTCCGGCCGGGCCGGTGAGGACGAGCCGGGCGGGGCAGGTGACGCGGTAGTAGGCCGGCATGTCCGGCAGCGACCCCCCTCCCGGCAGCGGGTGCTCCCCGGCATGGATCTGCCCGGCGGGCAGGGCCGTCGCGGCGCGAGCCGGAGCGGGCTGCAGGACGTAGCGCGGGTCGATGTGCTGGGAGTCGTCGCCCAGCAACTACCGATGTACTCTGCCCTCGCCGTCGGCGACCTGCCGCTCCAGCGTCTTGGCCCGGCTGCTCGCGAGCTCCGCGTCGACACCCTCCACCGGCCTTCGCAGCGCCATGAGCGCTACGGTCAGACAGGCCGCTCCCAGAGGAACACCGAGCACGCCGGCTGCATCGCCACCCGCCAGCCCTCCGTAAGCGATCTGCCAGACCGCGTAGACCACGCCGGCCAACACCAGCACGGCACTCGCCGCGCCCACGAGTAACCATCTGCGCGGCTGACGGCGCCCCCGACCGGAATCACAGACCGATGATGCGCGAACGTCACCGTACTGCGCGACCGACGTTCCCCCTCCGTGACGAGGTCCGCCAGATGCGCAG
This sequence comes from Streptomyces sp. cmx-18-6, assembly GCF_046548915.1. Taxonomy (NCBI): domain Bacteria; kingdom Bacillati; phylum Actinomycetota; class Actinomycetes; order Kitasatosporales; family Streptomycetaceae; genus Streptomyces; species Streptomyces sp. cmx-18-6. The sequence continues at coordinate 28,678 of NZ_JAEBEP010000012.1, forward strand.
TCCACGATCACGGGGCCCGGTCCTCTGCGCCTGACGCGGCTTCAGCTTGCCGTCCGTCTGGCGAGTTCGAGCCCGTACAGACCTCATCAGATAGACGACAAGCTCAGGCGGGCCACCACCGCGTCGACGGCACGGCGCACCGCCGCGCGTGCGTCGTCGGTCGCGTCCAGCGTCTCGAAGCCGTGGCGGCCGTCCGGTACGTCGATCACCTCGACGTCGGCCCCGCGGCGTTCGGCCTCGGTCAGGAACTCCTCCACGGTCGCGGCGATCTCGGCCATCTCCCGCCCCGCCCGGACCAGCACGATCGGGAGCCTGCCCGCGCGGGCGACGGCCCGCACCGGGTGGAACCGGGCGTCCAGGGGCCCCCAGTTCGGCAACGGCGACAGAATCGGGTAGTTGGCCGCCAGGCAGCGCAGCCACGCCGGGGGCGCCGCCAGCCAGTCCGCGGTGAGCGGGCCGCCGCCCGAGAAGAACCACAGGGCGACCCGGTCGGCGTCCACCCGCGGATCGGCCCGCACCCGTTCCACCGCGGCGGCCACGTCCTCGGCCGCCCGCTCGTAGTCGGTCACGTCGTGCAGGCGGTGGTCGAGCGTCACGCCCACGACCCCGTGCCCGACGACGTAACGGGCGTATCCGGTCAGCGTCGGCCAGTCCCGGGGCGTCGGCCGCGCCCCGATGGGTACGGGGCCGCCGTGGACGAACACCGCGGCGGGATGCGGCCCCGGTCCTTCGGGCAGGTACAGGTCGGTGTTCCCGGTCCGTTCGCGGGGCAGGTCGGGCACGTCGAGGAGGAACGGCCGCAGATGCGCGGGGGGATGGTCGGCGTCGGCGGCGGTCAGCCGGTGGCCCCCGCCCGCCGCCGCCTCGATCAGGACGTCGGCCAGCTCGGCGGGGCCGGAGAGCATCGGCCAGTGGCCGGTGGGCAGCTCGAACAAGGTCACCCGGGGGTCGGCCAGTGCCTGTAGGGCGGGGTCGCCCACGTCCACCCTGATCTGCAGCATCTCGATGCTCGCCCCGCTGCCGGTGCAGAGCACCCCGGTGACCGGTACGGCCGTGAGCGCCCCGGTGAGCCGCAGGGGCTGGAGCAGCGTGCCGAGCGGCTGCGGTGCCGCGAGGGCGGTGAGCCCGTCCAGCGCCGCGTCGAGGAGCCCGGCGGTGCTTCCCCAGAGCGGCCATTCCTCCTTGGCCGGGGGCGGCACTTCGCCGGCCGCCGCACCCGGTCCTGCCTGGGCCGCCCGTTCGGACAACTGCTCACGCAGGCGTCGGTCGGGCACGGCGGCCAGGGCCGGGACGCCGTCCTGCGGCATTCCCGCGTCCAGGTGGACGATGCGCGCGATCGACCGCGCCCGCCGGTCGGCCGCGCCCAGCGCCGGATGGATGCCGTAGTCATGGCCGACCAGGACGACCTCTTTGCCGGAGTGGGCCGTGACCTGGTCGATCACGGAGAGGACGTCGGCGATGTGCGTCTCCAGGTCGATCGCCCCGCCGGGGGCGGCGGGCGGCCCGCCGAGGCCGGTGAGCGCCGCCGTGTGCACCTCGGCTCCCTTCGCGGCCAGCCGCGCGGCCGTGTCCCGCCACACGTGCGGGCCGGTGAACGCCCCCGCCACCAGGATGAATACGGTCATGGTTCCTCCTCGTCACGCTGTCTCCCGCATACCGGCCCGATCTCCCGGCAGCGCTCGCCGGTACCGTAGGAACTCCCCCTGAGGGAGGTTCAAGTGTTCTCGTCGCACGGCGGAGTGTTCCGGTCGCACGACGGTCTGTGCTCCATCGGCGAACTGGCCGAGCGCGTCGGCGTCAGCGTCAAGACCGTCCGCTTCTACTCGGACCGCGGTCTGCTGCCGGAGGCGTCCCGCAGCGCGGGCGGGCACCGCCGGTACGCCCCGGACGCCGTGGAGCGGCTGAGCCTGATCCGCTCGTTGCGCGGTCTCGACCTGCCGGTTCCCGAAGTGCGGCGCATCCTCGACGAGCAGGACGCGGCGAGCGGTGCGGGCGGAGCGCTGGAGGACGCCGTCGCCGGTCGGCTGCGCGTACTGGGATCCGAGCTGAGGGCCCTGCGCTGGCGGGAGGCCGCGCTGCGGCTGGTGCAGGACTGCCCGCCGGCCGAACGCTCCGGGCGGCTGCGGCTGATCGGCGCGGTCGGGGGTGTGCCGAGCACGGCCGCACTGGCCCGGTTCTGGCGTTCCTGGCTGCCGGTCAAGATGCCCGCACGGTCCGTCACCGCGTTCCTGGAGGCGGCGGTGCCGCACCCGCCCGACGACCCGCGGCCGGCTCAGGTGCTCGCCTTCGCCCGGCTGCACGCCTTCGTGTCCCGCCCGTGCGGGGGGAGCGCGCCCTGCCAGCCCAGTGCGCACGGCGCTGCGGGGGCCCGTGAGTCGGCCGTGCTGTACGCGGGCCTGGCGGAGGCGTACGACTTGGCGGGCTGGAACATGCGCCGGGGCCGGGAGCCCTGTCCCGGCGAGGCCCTGGACGGGTTCGTGGACGCGTACGCGCGTACGTACGGCACCCGCGACAGCCCGGGATTCCGCCGCCTGCTCGCGGGCCGGCTCGCGGCCGACCCGCGCATCGACCGGTACTGGGAACTGACGGCCGAGGTCCTCAGCCCTCCCGGCGTCCGCCCGGAGCCGACGCCCGGGACCGCGCACGACTGGCTGCTGGAGGCGCTCGACGCGGACGTGTGGACGACGCCCGGTGAGGGCGGGCCGTCCGACGCCCGTCAGGCGGCCACGCCCCCGCGCACATACTGAACGCACAGTCGTGCACCTGCTCAGTACCCTGAGTTCTCAGCGGCACCTCTTCCAGCCGTATCGCGAGAACCGATTCGGGAGGGGCGGCAGGGCATGACAGCGCCACGCGCCGACGGCCGGATCGCACGCGGGAACCGGACACGTCAGCTCGTCCTCGAGCGCGCCGTGGACATCGCTTCCGTCGAGGGTCTGGAGGGCCTCTCCCCCGGGCGGCTCGCGACCGGACGGAAGCTGAGCAGTAGCGGCGTGTTCGCCCTGTTCGGCTCCAAGAAGGAGTTGCAGCTCGCCACGACCCGGGCGGCCGTCGAGGTCTATCCGGGCGACCGTCGAGATCTCTGCGGAGCGCGTCGTCCAGCCCGCCCGCGACCTTCCGCCGGGGCTCGGTCACCTGTGGCGGGTGTGCGCGGGCCGGCTCGACCACTCACGGCAGCGGGTCTTCCCGGGCGGCTGCTTCGTCCACTCGGCCTCGGCCGAGTACGACGCGCGCGAGGGCAGGGTCCACGACGCGATCGCCGCCGCACGCCGCGACTGGGGCCTGTTTCTCGAAGGGGGCCGTGCGCGCGGCGCAGCGGGCGGGCGAGATCGACGAGGGGACCGACGCGCCCCAGCTCGTGTTCGAGCTCACCGCGCTCATCGAGATGGCCAACGCCGGATCCGTCCTGCACGACGAGTTCACCTGCTACGACAAGGCGGCGAAGGCCGTGTTGAACCGTCTGCGCGGCGCGGCGACCGACAAGTCCCTGCTGTCCGAGTCCCCCTGATCCGGCGGAGGCCGCGCGGGACTGTCGCCGTCCTGCGCGTCGCGTGGAGGAGGGGGCGAACGCAGGCTCGGGACGGGTGAGCCGGCGTGGGCGGGGCTCCTCCGGGTGCGTGCCTAAGCCAGTGCGCCGAGGGCGACCCGCGCGGCTCCGGCGATGAGGGCGTCGTCGCGTTCGGCGTCCTTGACGTCGCGGCGGGAGAGGACGGCGATCGCGATCGGGGCGCGACGCGGGGGCCGGACGACGGCGATGTCGTTGCGGGTGCCGTAGCCGCCGGTGCCGGTCTTGTCCCCGACCTCCCAGCCGGTGGGCGTGCCCGCGCGGATGGTGTGGTCGCCGGTGGTGTTGCGCTTCAGCCAGTCGGCGAGGACGGCCCGCTTCTCGGCGGGGAGGGCCGGCCCGAGGACGTACGCGCGCAGGTCCGTGGCCAGGGCGCGCGGTGTGCTGGTGTCGCGGAGGTCGCCGGGGGTGGCGTCGCTGAGGGCCACTTCGTAGCGGTCGCAGCGGGTGACGCGGTCCCCGAGTCCGCGCAGGGCGTGCTGGAGGCCGCGGGGGCCGCCGAGTTCACGGAAGAGGAGGTTGGCGGCGGCGTTGTCGCTGTAGCGGATGGCGGCGTCGCACAGTTCGCGCAGGGTCATTCCGGTGGCGACGTGCTTTTCGGTGACGGGTGAGTGCTCGACGAGGTCCCCTTTGCCGTACCGCACGCGGCGTTCCATCTGCGGGAGGGTCTTCTTGGCCAGTACGGCCCCGGCGAGCAGGGCCTTGCAGGTGGAGGCGTAGGCGAACCGTTCGTCGGGGCGGTGGGCGATGAGCCGTCCGTCGCCGGTGTCCACCGCGTACACGCCGAGCCGGGCGTCGAACTTCCGCTCCAGTTCGGCGAAGGCGCGGTCCGTACGGGGCGGGGTCGAGGCCGATCGCGAAGGCGCGGGGCCCGTACCACCCGCCCCGTCCGTCCCACCCGTCCCCTCGGACGGACGAGGAGAGGCGTTGTCCCGTACGGCCGTCGAGCAGCCGGTGAGCGGGAGCGCGGCGACACCGGCCACCGCGGCGAGCGCGGCACGGCGTGAGACGTGGGCGGGAGTGCTGCGGGTGGGCAAGGCGGGAACCTCTTCTCGCTGGTGGGCGGTGGCTGACGGGCCCGGTCACCGCCCCGGCCCCGTAGGTGCGGACGGGCGCGGTCACGGCCCGGCCCCGGCTTGGCGGAACGGGATGGGCCGTGTGATCGGCCTCTCACCGGAGTCAATCCCGACGCCGGTCGGCATGTCGAATACGATCTCGGCATCAGGGTGATTCAGAACCCGTATCACCGCATGTCAGGGGGCGGAGTGCTGACGGAACGACACCTGGAGATCTTCGTCGCCCTGGCGGAGGAGGAGCATTTCGGCACCGCCGCTCAGCGGGTGGGGATCACTCAGCCGCCCCTCTCCCAGGGGTTGCGGCGGCTGGAGGCGATGCTCGGTGTCCGCCTGTTCGAGCGGGAGCGGGGGGTGTTCCTCACCGAGGAGGGCGCCCTGCTGCTCCCGCACGCCCGCAGAGCCCTCGCCGCGCTGGCGGAGCTTCGGGAGGCCGGCGCCCGCGAGCACGCCGATGGCCGCCGCCTGCGGCTGGGGCTGGCCCCCGAGGTGCCCGCGCCCCTGGCGGCCGATGTGGCCGCCGCACCGGTCCGGGCCGGTGACCGTACCCGGATCAGCACGGTGACGGCTCCCACCGCGACCCTGCTGTCCGACGTCGCCTCGGGCCGCCTGGACCTCGCCGTGGTCCGGCACCCCTCCGTCCTGCACGGCCTCGCCGCCGGACAGGTGATCCTCCTGCCGACCTGGATCCTCGCCCCCGCCCGGTCGGCGGAGCCCGGTGGTGCGCCTGCGGGTCCCCTGCCCGTCGCCGTACGGCCCCGGAGGGAGGCGCCCGCCGCCCACGACCTGTTCGTCGACACGCTGGCGAGCCGGGGCAGCCGTACGGACACGGTGGTGGTCGCCGACGAACGGGCCGGACTGGCGCTGGTGGCGGCGGGCCAGGCAGTCCTGGTCACGGCGGACGAAGCGCTGACCGCCTCGCGGGTCGAGCGGCGGCGGGCGACCGATCCTCCGCTCCCCCTGCGGCTGCGGGTGGTCTGGAATCCCCGGCGTTCCGCTTCCGGGCCCGAGGACCCGGCCGACACGGCGCGGTTGCTGGAGGACGTCCTCGCCCGCAAGGCGGCGACGTGAACGGCTCCCGGCGCGGCGGGGTGGAGCGGGCCATCCGCTCCCTGTTCGACGACGCCGGCGTCCGGGGCTGGCTGCATGTGGCGGAGCTGCACCGCCCATCGGCCCGCGTGGTCGTCGACCCGGACGAGCAGGCGCCGATGGGCTCCGTCTACAAGGTGCCGCTGATGACCGCCTTCTGCCGGCTGGCCGACGCGGGACGGGTCGACCCGCGTCGCCGGCTGACGCTGGAGACCGCCGACCGGGTCCCCGGCCCCACGGGCCTTTCCATCCTCCGTGACCCGGTGACGATGTCGCTGCGCGATCTGGTGGTGCAGATGATGAGCGTCTCCGACAACACGGCGGCCCATGCCGTTCTGCGTGCGGTCGGCCCCGACGTCGTCGACGGGGTGTGCGCGGATCTCGGCCTGCCGCGCACCCGGATCCACGGAGGGGTCGTCGGCACGTTCGACCGGCTGCTCGCCGATACGGGCGCGGGTTCGCTGGACGCCGCGATGGCCCGGGTCGCGGACAACGACGCCGTCGTCCCGCCGGACGTCTACGACCCCACGTACAAGGCGTCCTCCACACCGGGCGACATCGCCCGGCTGCTCCGCGCGATCTGGACGGACGAGGCCGCGTCGCCCGAGAGCTGCGCGTTCATGCGCGCGGCGATGGGCGCTCAGCCGTGGACCCACCGCCTCGCCTCGGGATTCCCGTACGACGAGGTGACCGTCTACGGCAAGACCGGCACGCTCGGCTCCCTGCGCCACGAGGCGGGGGTGGTGGAGCTGGCGGACGGCAGCGTCTACACGGCCGTGGTCTTCACCCAGGCCGCCCGCGCCGACAAGAAGCTCCCGCGCGCGGACGCCGTGATCGGCGCGGTGGCCAGGGTCGCGGTCGAGGAGCTCCGTGCCCGCCGACACGTCTGACCGGCCGCCGGGGTGCGGGGTGGGGGGTGCGGCATCCTGGGCTCAGGACATCCAGTCGATGGAGGAGTACCTGTGGCTCTGACGCGTAACGAGCGTGAACAGTTCCTGGCCGAACCTCATGTCGCGGCGCTGGCCGTGGACTCGGCGGAGGAGGGGCGCGCCCCGCTCACCGTGCCGATCTGGTACCAGTACGAGCCCGGCGGGGACATCTGGGTCATGACGGGGCGCGACTCCCGCAAGGGCCGACTCATCGCGGAGGCGGGGCGGTTCGCCCTGATGGTCGACCGCGTCACGCCGACCGTCCGTTACGTGTCCGCCGAGGGCCCGGTCGTCGCGACGCTCCCCGCCACCCGTGAGCAGTTGGTCGAGATCGCGTCCCGCTATCTGCCGGCGGAGAAGGTCGACGCCTATGTCGAGTTCGCCTGGAAGGAGCACGGCGAGCAGGTGGTCATCCACATGCGGCCCCAGCGCTGGCTGAGTTCGGATCTCGGCGAGTCCTGAGCCACCGTTCGGCCCGGTGAACGGGAACAGGGCCCGCCCCCCTTGAGGGGGCGGGCCCTGACTGTGGTCGAAGGATCAGTGGCCCTGGAGGTACTGGGCGTAGAAGTAGCCGCGCTCCGCCGCGAAGTGCTGCTTGTTCTCCTTGGCGTAGGTGATCCCGTACGGGCCACCGAGGTTGGTGTACTCGGCGTTGCCGCGGTGCCCCTCGATCGCCTGGTAGCCGGCGCCGGCCTTGCCGCCCTCCCAGCCGTCTGCCGCGGCGGGCGTGGCCGCCACGAGGCCGGCCGCGGCGACGGTCGCGAGGGTGATGGCGATACGACGAAGCATGGGTGCTCCTTCTCAGCAACTGCGTAACGGATGGTGCGGAGCCATCACCGTTACGCACGAGAGGTCGGGCGGCAGGGCGGACACGCACATGCCGGAGGCAATACACCTGGACGGGTGCAACGCCCCTTCCCAGAGCGCGAGAAGGAGCGCTGCGCCCGTCGTCCCGCAGGTCAGGCGGCCGGACGGTCCACCGCGTAGACCGTGACCGGGCTGCCGTACAGAGTGTCCTCCCGGCGCGGTGAGAAGCCGAGGCGCTCCGCCACCCTCACCGACGACGCGTTGCCCGGCCGCATGAGCGCGGTGAAGTACCCGGCTTCGAGGGTGGCGAAGCCCCACTCCAGGCACGCCCGGGCGGCTTCGGTCGCATACCCGCGCCCCCAGTGCTCGGCACGGAGGGTCCATCCGAGCTCGACCTCGTCGAACTGCTGCCAGTACTGCAGGCCGCTGCGGCCGATGAACTCCCCGGTCGATCGCAGCTGGACGGCGCACAGCCCATGGCCACGCTCGGCCCACTGCCGCTCGACCTGAGCCAGCCGGTCCTGTGCCTGCCGACGGGAGAAGGCTCCGACGAATCGGTTGACTCTCGGATCCGAGTGGAGTTCGACGAAGGCGTCGACGTCCGAGACTTCAAGGGGGCGCAGCAACAGGCGTTCCGTCTCGATCATGCGTCTGAGCGTAGTGCCCGCCGCCGGTCGGCGGCACGGAGCGGCGGTACGCACCGGCGGTACAGGAAATTCCCGGTCCGCAATTGCGCACCAGGGATATCCTCACGTACATTTGGTTGTTCTGCGTTCATAGAGAAAGGCCCCACACGGGGGCCTTATAGAAAGAACCATATCCGGCAGGGAGCCGTTTTGTCAAACCGGGAAGTCGTCGGCCGGGAAGTCGTCGAATTGCGGGACGAACAGGAATTCATCGACCGTGTCCACGCGCGGGTCGACGAGCTGCGCGGGGTCACGGCCCAGCACGTCCAGAAGGCGCTGACGCCGGTCGGGACCGGGCTTCAGGCTCGGTTGGAGCGCGATGTGCTCGTCGCGGAACGCTCGGGTCTGCTCGCCGCGCTGAACGCGGTGGACGGCTCGCTGTGTTTCGGGCGCATCGACCTTTCGGACGGAGCCGCGCACCATATCGGCCGTATCGGGATCCGTGAGGACGACGCCGAGCGCACACCCCTTCTGATCGACTGGCGGGCGCCGGTCGCCCGGCCCTTCTATCTCGCCACCGGGCATCTGCCGATGGGTCTGCGGCGACGTCGGCACATCACCACCGAGGGCCGTACGGTCACCGAGCTCCATGACGAGATCCTCGACCTCGGGGACGAGGACCGGACCGGTTTCGAGGACCGCAACGGCGACGCCGTCCTGCTGTCCGCGCTGAACTCCGCCCGCACGGGACGCATGGGCGACATCGTGCGGACCATCCAGGCCGAGCAGGACCGCGTCATCCGTGCATCGCACCGCGGTGTCCTGGTCGTCGAGGGCGGGCCGGGCACCGGAAAGACGGCGGTCGCGCTGCACCGCGCCGCCTTCCTGCTGTACGAGCACCGCGAGGTGCTCGCCAAGCGCGCCGTCCTGATCGTGGGCCCCAACCCCGCCTTCCTGCGCTACATCGCGGAGGTGCTGCCCGCTCTCGGCGAGACCGGCGTCCTGCTCGCCACGCAGGCCGAGCTCTTCCCCGGCGTCCACGCCACCGGCGTCGACACGCCCCGCGCCGCCGCCGTCAAGGGCGGGGCGCGGATGGCCGAGGCGCTGGCCCTCGCCGTGCGCGATCGGCAGCAACTGCCCGAACCCGGAGCCCCGTTGGTGATCCCGCACGACGACGGGGATCTCGTCCTGGACTGGGAGATCGCCTACGAGGCCCGGCAGGCGGCCCGGGAGACCCTGCTGCCGCACAACCTGGCCCGCCCGCACTTCGCCTTCCGGATCATCGACGCCCTGACGGCGCAGCTCACCGAGCGCATCGGGGCCGACCCGTACGGCGGGCCCAACTTCCTCGGGCCGGACGACATCGCGCAGCTCGGCAAGGCCGTCGCCATGAGCGGGGAGGTGCACGAGGCGATCGAGACGCTGTGGCCTGTGCTCACCCCGGAGGAGTTCCTCGCCGGGTTCCTGGCCGAGCCGGTGTACCTGGCGGAGGAGGATGCCGCCGCCCTGCGGCGTACGGCCGGCGACGGGGAGTGGACCCCCGCCGATGTTCCGCTGCTCGACGAGGCGGCGGAGCTGCTCGGGGTCGACGACAGCGCCTGGCAGGCCGCCGCGGAGGCCGAGCGCCAGGAGCGGATCGCTTACGCGCAGGGGCTGTTGGAGCTGTCGCGGGGCTCGGAGACGTACGAGTTCGAGGACGAGGAGTCCGAGGTGCTCGCCGCCCACGACGTCATCGACGCCGAACGCATGGCGGAACGGCATGAGGAGGTCGACCACCGCAGCGCGGCCGAGCGGGCCGCCGCCGACCGCACCTGGGCGTTCGGGCACATCATCGTCGACGAGGCGCAGGAGCTGTCGCCCATGGCGTGGCGGCTGCTGATGCGGCGTTCGCCGACCCGTTCGCTGACCCTGGTCGGCGATCCGGCCCAGACCTCGGAGGAGGCCGGTGTCGGTTCGTGGGAGAAGATCCTCCAGCCGTACGTCGGTGACCGCTTCGAGCATGTGACGCTCGGGGTCAACTACCGTACGCCCGCCGAGATCATGGAGCTGGCCGCCCGTGTCGTACGGGAGCGGAACCCCTCGTTCCAGGCGCCCGGTTCGGTGCGGTCGACGGGCGAGGCGCCGTGGACGCGGGACGCCGGTGAGGACCTGGCGGGGGCGGTGGCGCAGGCCGTCGCGGAGCTGACGCCGCGGGAGGGCCGCCTCGCGGTGATCGCCCCGCGCGAACTGCACGAGGAGATCGCCGCGCCGCTGGACGGGGTCACGGCGGGCGAGGAGCCCGACCTCACGCGGCCGGTGGTGCTGCTCGACCCCCGGCAGGCCAAGGGGCTGGAGTTCGACCATGTGCTGGTGGTGGAGCCCGCCCGGTACGGGACGAGCGACCTGTACGTGGCGCTGACCCGGGCCACCCAGCGGCTGGGGATCATCCACCGGGAAGGACTGCCCCCGGCACTGCGCTGATCGCGGCCGTCTCCGCCCGGCCATCGTCACGCCCCCCGGTCCGCGCCGGGGGGCGTTTCTGTGTCCGGGCGGTACGGAACACCCTCACCCACTGCTTGATAATGCTCGAAACTCGCGCCTAATATGCAGCTTCGAGCATCAGGCGTGGGATGGGGAGAGCACATGACGCATGTGGCACGGGAGCTGGCCAGTCAGCCCGACTGCTGGCAACGGTCGGCGGACCTGGCGTCCGGACTCGCGGGGCGGCTTCCGGCGGCCGGTGAGCGCATCGCCGTCGTCGGCTGCGGCACCTCGTACTTCATGGCCCAGGCGTACGCGGCCCTGCGCGAGGGCAGCGGGCAGGGCGAGACCGACGCCTTCGCCGCCTCGGAGTTCCCCGCCGGCCGCCGCTACGACCGGATCGTGGCCCTGAGCCGCTCCGGCACGACGACCGAGGTGCTCGGCCTGCTCGCGCAGGCCCGAGGCCGCACGCGGCGGACCGTCGTCATCGGAGACCCCGACACCCCCATGGCGGCCATGGCCGACGACACGGTGGTCCTCGACTTCGCGGACGAGAAGTCGGTGGTGCAGACGCGGTTCGCGACCTCGGCGCTGACCCTGCTCCGCGCCCATCTGGGCCTGCACACCGACGCGGTCGTGGAGGACGCCCAGGTCGCGCTGGCCGAGCCGTTGCCGGCAGGTCTGGTGGAGTGCGGCCAGTTCACCTTCCTGGGACAGGGCTGGAGCGTGGGGCTCGCCAACGAGGCGGCGCTCAAGATGCGCGAGGCGGCGCTCGCCTGGACCGAGGCGTATCCGGCGATGGAGTACCGGCACGGTCCGATCAGCATCTCCACGCGTTCCACCGTGACCTGGATGCTCGGCGACGCCCCCGCCGGGCTGTTGGACGAGGTCCACGCGACCGGGGCCCGCTGGGTGGCCGGTGGGCTCGACCCGCTGGCGGAGCTGGTCCGGGTGCAGCGTCTGGCCCTGGCCATCGCGGAGGCCCGCGGCCTCGACCCGGACCGGCCGCGCCACCTGACGCGCTCGGTCATCCTCAGCACCCCCTGACGGGCCCTCACCGTCGTCGTAGGGCCCTCACCCCCGGAGTAGCCATGCCCATCGCCGCCACCGGCGAGCTGATCGCCGAAGCCGCAGCCCGGCGCGGCGCGGTCGCCGCGTTCAACGTCATCACCCTGGAGCACGCGGAAGCGATCGTGGAGGGGGCCGAGGCCGCGCGGGCCCCGGTGATCCTCCAGATCAGCGAGAACGCGGTCAAGTACCACGGCGGCCGGCTGCGGCCCCTGGCCCGCGCCGCCCACGAGACGGCCCGGGCCGCCGCCGTACCGGTCGGGCTCCACCTGGACCACGTCCACTCCCCCGAACTGCTGCACCAGGCGGCGGAATGCGGGTTCGGCTCCGCGATGTTCGACGCCGCCCGGCTGCCGTACAAGGAGAACCTGGCGGCCACCCGCGCCGCCGTCGTATGGGCGCACGGGAACGGTCTCTGGCTGGAGGCCGAACTCGGCCAGGTCGGCGGCAAGAACGGCCGGGCTCCGCTGGACGCCCATGCGCCGGGGGCCCGTACGGACCCGGACGAGGCCCTCGCCTTCGTCGCCGCCACGGGGGTGGACGCGCTGGCCGTGGCGGTCGGCACCTCGCACGCCATGACCTCCCGGGACGCCCGGATCGACCACGACCTGCTGGGCCGGCTCCGTGGAGCCGTGCCGGTGCCGCTGGTGCTGCACGGTTCGTCCGGGGCTTGTGACGAGGAGCTGGCGCGGGCCGTGGCCGGAGGGATCGCCAAGGTCAACATCGGCACCGCCCTGAACATCGCGATGACCGGGGCGATACGGGAGCACCTCGCGCAGGACGAACGGGGCGTCGATCCCCGCGCCTACCTCGCCCGGGGCCGGGACGCGATGGCTCGTACGGTGAGCCGGCTGATCGCGGTCCTGCCCGCGCCTTCCGCGACGGTCCTCTAGGGCCCCGCTCACCCCTGCGGTGGTGCTCCCCATGCGCGGGCGAGTGCCGTGAGGTCGTCCAGCACCCGGCGGCCCGGCGCCGCCGCGATCGGCGTCGCGGAGGGGACGACCACAACCCGGCAGCCCGCCGCTTCGGCCGCCGCCGTGCCGGTGGGGCTGTCCTCGACCACCAGGCAGGCTTCGGGCGGCAGTTGAAGGCGCGCCGCCGCTTCGAGGTAGGGGTCCGGGTGGGGCTTGGAGCGGTTCGTCTCGCCGTCCGCCACCGTCGTACGGAACGCCTCGCCGCCCAGCGTCTTGAGCACCGCGTCCACGACCCGGCGCGGGGAGGCCGACACCAGGGCGGTGGGCACGTTCGCGTCGGCCAGCCGGTCGAGCAGGTCGCGGGCGCCGGGGCGCGGGTGGATGCCTGACTCGACCGCTGCGAGGAACGTGTCCTCCAGGGAGGTCTCCAGGTGTGGACCGCTGACCGGCCGCGGGCACAGGGTCCTGAGGTAGGCCGCCGTGTCCGCGCACGTGCGGCCGAGGACGTGGCCGCCCTCCTCCTCGGTGAGGGTGTGGCCGTGGGCGGCGGCGACCTCGCGGGCCGCTTCCAGCCACAGGGGTTCGGTGTCCACCAGGGTGCCGTCCATGTCGAGCAGCACGGCCCGCGGCAGGGTCGGCACGGCCGCGCCGTCCAGGGTCCAGTGCGAGTCGGGGGTCCGGTCGAGCGCGGCGTACACCTGGGCGGCGACGTCCTCGTGCCGGACCGGGCGGACGGGCCGCGCGCCGGCCGTGACGTCCGGGCCCGCGCAGGCCAGCCACGCCGTGCGTTCGGCCTCGCCGTCCCCGCCGTGGCCGCCCTCGTCCCGGTGCCCGTGATCGGTGACGACCAGGACGGTCCAGGCTTCCTGGTCGTACGAAGGTCGGGCGCGCAGGGCGGCGAGGAGGCGGCCCAGACGGCGGTCGGCCGCCTCGATGGACCGCTCGTACGCGGTGCCGCAGCCCAGGTGGTGGGCGGTCTCGTCGGGGGCCCCGAGGTAGACGAAGGACGCCTCGGGGTCCTCGTGGGCCAGTACGGCGACCGCGTCGCGGACCGTCGCCTCGTCGGCGTCCTCCCACGCCCCCGGGGTGTCGGCGGCCGGCGCGTGGTGGGTGAGCCGGGTGGGGCGCCGGAACATCGGCCCGCCGTCCGCCACCGTGACCAGGGGCTCCCAGGCGGCGGCGACATAGGTGCGGCGGCCGTCCTGGCGGGCCAGGCGGGTGGTGAAGTCCGGGAAGACGCCGAGGCGGTGGCCGCTGAAATCGTTGGACCATACCGCGTGTTTGGTGACGCGCACACCGGTGGCGATCGTGGCCCAGCACGGACCGGACATGGTGGGGGTGGCGTCGTCGACCTCCACGGGGGCCAGGAACCCGGAGCTCGCGACCGTATCGAGATGCGGGGTCGGGACACGGGCGAGGGTGTCGAGGCGTACGCCGTCGATGCCGACGACGAGCACACGGCGGGCGCGGGGCATGGCGGTGTCTCCTGGAGGTGTACGGGTACGGGGTCAGGCTTGCTGGTGCAGGGTGCGGGGGTCCACCGCGTGGGCGAACGGCAGCCCGTGTGCGTACCGTTCGAGTTCGTCGACCGCCGCGTCCGCCAGGCGGTGGAGCTCGCCGCCCTGGGAGCCGGCGATGTGCGGGGTGAGCAGGACGTTCGGCAGGTCGTACAACGGCGAGTCGGCGGGCAGCACTTCGGGCTCGGTGTGGTCCAGGACGGCGTTCAGGCGGCCGGAGACCAGCTCCTTGACCAGTGCGTCGGTGTCGACCAGGGAGCCGCGTGCCGTGTTGACGAGCGTCGCGCCGTCCCTCATGAGGGCGAGCCGTCCGGCGTCGAACAGGTGCCGGGTCTGCGGGAGTTCGGGGGCGTGGATGGTGACCACGTCGCTCCGCCCGGCCAGTGTGTCCAGGTCGGTGCGCTCGACGCCGAGCGCCTGTGCGGTGTCCTCGTCGAGGTAGGGGTCGTGGGCGAGGAGGCGCAGGTCGAAGGGGCGCAGCAGTTCGGCGACGCGGCGGCCGATGCGGGAGGCTCCGACGATCCCCACCGTGCGGCGGTAGTTGCCGATGGCCGGGAACTCGGTGAGGAGGTCGACCCGGGTCCGGGCCTCGCGGTAGACGCGGGCGCTCTCCAGGACGTGCTTGTTGGCGAAGAGGATCGCCGCGACCGTGTACTCCGCGACCGGGAGGGAGTTGGCCGTGGCCGCCGTGGAGACGGTGATGCCCCGGTCCCAGACGTCCTGGGTGATGTGGTGCTTCACGGAACCCGCCGCGTGCACGACCGTACGCAGGCGGGGCATGGCGCTCAGGGCGGCCGCGTCCAGGGGCGGGCAGCCCCAGCCGGTGAAGAGGGCTTCGGCGTCCCGCAGCGCGGCGCGCCGGTCCGGGTCGCCGGCCGCGAAGTCGGTGACGAGCAGGCCGGGTCGCACGTCGGCGATCCGGGCGATGCGGTCCAGGGCTTCCGGGCGGAGGATCGCGTCGCGGGTCTCCGCGCTCATCGCCAGCACGGTACGGGGGCGGCGGGTGGTGGCGGGGCGGCTCACTTGACGGCTCCTGCGGTGAGGCCCGAGCGCCAGAAGCGCTGGAGGCAGAGGAAGGCGATGATCAGCGGGACGACGGCCACCAGGGAGCCGATGATGACCAGCGGGTACAGCTCCGGCTGCTGGTAGACGTTCTGGTTCCACATGAACAGGCCCAGGTTGACGGGGTAGAGCCGCTCGTCGTTGAGCATCATCAGCGCGCCGTAGAAGTTGTTCCAGTTGGCGGTGAAGGAGAACAGGAAGATGGTCACGAAGCCGGGCGCGAGCATCGGCAGGGCGACCTTGGTGAAGGTCCTGAGCTCCCCCGCCCCGTCGACCCGGGCCGCTTCGAGGACCTCGCCCGGTACGTACCCCTCGGAGAAGACGCGGGCCAGGTAGACGCCGAACGGGTTGACGAGGCTGGGGATCAGCACGGCCCAGTAGGTGTCGACGAGGCCGAGCTCCGAGGCCATCAGGTACAGCGGGAGCTGGACGACGGTGGAGGGGATGAGGACGCCGACGAGGACGACGCCGAACAGCTTCTCCTTGCCCCGGAAGGCGTACTTGTCGAAGGCGTAGCCGCAGGCGACGGAGACCAGGGTGGAGAGGGCGGCGGCGACGAGCGTGTAGAGGAGGCTGTTGAGCAGCCAGCGGCCGTACAACCCGTCGTTGTACGTGAACAGGGCGTTCAGGTTGGACAGGAGGTGGAAGTCGCCGAGGCTGAAGGGGTTGGTGGCGAACAGGTCGCGGTAGTTCTTGGTGGCGGCGATGACCAGCCAGGTCAGCGGCATGAGGGTGTAGACGGCGACGACGGCCAGTACGGCGTTGACCGCGACCTTCGAGGTGAGTCCCCGGGTGCGCCGGGGGCGCGGGGGCGGCCGGTGTGCGGTGCCCGTGCGGGGCGCGGGGGCGGGCGGTGCGTCGGGGGTGGCTGTCTGGGTGCTCATGATGCCTTCCACCGGTTGCCGAGCTTGGTGACGACGAAGGACAGCAGGCCGGCGACGAGGGCGAGCAGCAGGGAGCTCGCGGCGGCCAGGCCGTAGTCGTGGCCCTTGAAGGCCGCGGTGTAGATGAACATGGTCGGCGACCAGTCCTCGCCCATGGTGTTGGCACGGAGCTGGACGAGCTTGGGTGCGTCGAAGAGCTGGATGGCTCCGACGCAGGTGAACAGGAGGGTCAGCACGACGGTGGGCCGGATCATGGGGACCTTGACCTGGAGGGCGGTGCGCAGGGCGCCGGCCCCGTCGACGGTCGCGGCCTCCAGGACCTCGCGCGGGACCGCCTGGAGCCCCGCGTAGAAGATGATCATGTTGTAACCGGTCCACTGCCAGGCGGAGATGTTGACGACGGAGTAGATCGCCTCGTCCTGGCCGAAGAAGTTCCAGTTCGCGCCGAGCGTGTCGAGCACTTCGGTGATCGGGCTGAGCCCCGGTGTGTAGAGGTAGAGCCAGATGAGCGAGGCGATCAGGCCCGGCACCGCGTGCGGCAGGAAGTAGGCGATCTGGAAGAAGCGGCGGGCCCGGGCCATGGCCGAGTCGACGAGCAGGGCGAGGACGAGCGCGCCGCCGACCATGGCGGGGATGTAGAGCACGCAGTAGAACGCGATGTTCCCGAACGAGCGGAGGAACGCCTCGTTGCCGAGGGCCTCGGTGAAGTTGCCGAAGCCGGCGAAGACCCGCTCGGTTCCGCCGAAGCCGAGGCCGGAGGACTCCTCGCGGAAGAGGCTCATCCAGGCCGCGTAGAACATCGGCAGGACGGTGACGGCGGTGAACAGGGCGAAGAACGGCGCCATGAACAGGGTCACGGCCCGGCGCTGTCCGCGCCGGGCGCCCGGGCCTCCTCGCCTGTCCGAGCCGGCGGGGCCGTCCGAGGGCGATGCGGCACGGGGTGGAGGGGTCTTGGCCGGCCGGACGAGTGGGGCTGCCACCTGGTGCTCCTTCGGCAGGATGGGCGGGAGGGGAGAAGAGGCGGCCGGGGCGGGGCGGTGGAGTCGTCTGTCTGCCCAACTCCGTTGCGCGCCCCACCGGTCGGGCGCCGGGCTACTTGTCGAGCTTCAGGCCGCGGTCCGTGACCGCTTTCTCGCCCTTGGCCTGCCCGGCGCTCAGCATCTTGGTGTGGTCTCCCCCGGCGGCCATCTGCGCCGAGGTGACCTGCTGCTGGACCGGGCCCCAGGTCCAGCCGGGCACGATGGTGTCGGCGGCCTCGCCCGCGAGCTTGTAGACGTCCTGGTCGCCGAAGTAGGAGCTGTCGAACTCCTTGGCCGCCGCGGCCCGCATGCCCTCGTTGGCGGGCAGCGCGCTGCTGGGGGTCTTGAGGGAGCTGAGGCGTGCCGTCATGGCCTGGGGGTCGGTGGTGACCCACTTGATGAACTCGGCCGCCGCATCGGTGTGCTCGCTGCCCTTGGGCACGATGTAGGAGGTGCCGCCGTACATGCCGGTGCTCGGTGTGCCGTCCCAGGTCGGGAGCGGGGCTATGCCCCACTTGCCCTTGGCGTCGGGGTAGCTGACGGGGAAGTTCCCCGCGCTCCAGGCGGCTCCGATGATGGTGGCGACCTTGCCGGTGGCCCGCTCCTTGGTCTCGCCCTCGCCCCACAGCGGGGTCCTGGAGGCGAGACCGTCCGCGAGGAGGCCGTCCCAGTAGGCGGCGACCTTCCGCGATGCGGGCTCGTCGATGTTCACCTTCCAGGCGTCGCCGCCGGTGCCGTACCACTGGGCGCCGGCCTGCCAGGCGAGTCCGGACAGGAGGGCGGGGTCGCCGCCGCCGAAGTTGGTGATGGTGACGTCCGGGTCGCCCTGCTTGATCTTCTCAGCGGCCTTGCGGTATTCCGCCCAGGTCCTGGGGACCTCGACGTCGTACTTCTTGAAGAGGTCCTTGCGGTAGTAGAGCTGGATGGGCGTCACGTCGAAGGGGACGGCCCAGGTGGAGCCGCCGAGGTTGACCAGGGACTGGACCGCCTCGGGGAACTCCTTCTCGACCAGTTCGCCGGAGCTGTCGGTGAGGTTCTCGAGGTTGCCCTCGCTGGCGTACTCGGGCAGGGCGGAGTAGTCCATGGTCGCGATGTCGGGGGCGTTGCCGCCCTTCACCGCGTTGGAGAGCTTGGTGACGCCCTCGGGGCCCGCAGGGACGAGCGAGAACGTCACCTTGATGTCGGAGTGCGTCTTGTTGAACGCGTCGGCCGTCTCCTTGGCGCCCGCGGTGGCCGACCAGAAGGTGAGCGTGACGGGCTTGCCGTCGCCGGGGTCCGAGGCGTCCGAGCCCGATCCGCCACCGCAGGCGGTGGTGAGCAGGGCCAGTGAGGCGGCGGACGCCGCGAGGGCGAGGCGGGTGGTGCGGGGCGTACAGGACATGGGCCGGCTCCTACGGGACCTCGAACTGCGGGAGATGAGGCGAACGCCACACATCATTTTGCGCGGAACCGATCACCGTCAAGAGCAAACGACCAATTCAATCGAATCGATCACCGCGTGTTGTGCGTGGGGAACTCGTTCCTCGGCGGTCCGGAGCACGCGAAAAGCCGTACCCGCGAGGTCTGTTGACCCGGGGCACGGCCAGCGAAGGGGCTGTTGCGTCGTTGAAGGGGCGTGTCACGTCGGCGGAGGGCGCGGCACGTCAGGAGCGGGCGGCGGCCGCCGCTCCGCACGAGACCCGCACGCGCAGCGCGGGCAGGATGTCGAGATGGCGGCGGGCGAAGGGGGCCTCGTCAGGCACGCCGAGGCGGGCGAGCAGGAGCTTGGCCGCCGCCGCGCCGACCCCGCGCTTGTCCGGCGCCACGGCGGTGAGCGGCAGGTCGGCCAGGCTCGCGACCTCGTCGTCGTACGCGATCACCGCGAGGTCTTCGGGCACCCGCACGCCCCGGGCCTGGAGGCGCGGGATGAGCACGATGGCGTCGGCGTCGCTGTGCACGATGGCGGCGGTGACGTCGCCGCTCGCCACGCCCTCGCACAGGTACTCCAGCGTCCGCTCGAAACGGTCGGTCTCCGAGCGCGACGGCGCGTCCTCCAGGGGGGAGGCGGCGACCGGGCTCAGCCCGAGGGCGGCGACGGCGGCCGCGTAACCGGCCCTGAGCCGGGGGGCGGTGGGGCTCTCCTGCACGGCGAGCGCGATGGACCGGTGGCCGAGCCCGGCCAGGTGCGCGACCGCCTCCGCCGCTCCGTGCGCGTGGTCCGAACGCACCCGGTCCAGGCGGGCCGCCGGGTGCCCGATCGGGGCCCAGCGCTCCACCAGGACGACCGGCGTCTCCTGCTCGCCGGCCCACAGGCCCTCCCCCGGCTCCGGGCGGCCCCGTTCCCAGCTCGGCGTCAGCAGGAGGCCGTCCGCGCCGGTGGACAGCAGGCGGCGGGCCTGGGCCGCGTCCTCGTCGGGGAGGTACCGGGAGAGCCCGATGGTCAGGCGCGCGCCGGCGGCCTCCACCGTCTCCCGGGCGCCGCGCACGACGTCGGCGTAGTAGTACTCGGTCGTCGGCACGACCATCCCCACGACGAGCCCTTCGGCGGGAGGTGCGACGGCCGGGGCCGGCCGGCTCGCGCCGGAGGGCCAGACCACGGCGCCGTGCAGCCGCTCCACCAGCCCCTGGGCCGCCAGCGCCTCGACGTCCCTGCGCAGGGTGACCGCGGACATGCCCAGCTCCTCGGCGAGTTCGGCCACCCGCAGGCTGCCTCGTTCGCGGACGAGCTGGAGCACTCGCTCGTGGCGCTGGTCGACGTGGAGTCGCATGGATTCCCCTGGTCTCTCAATACGGCTGCGGGCTTGTCGGTACGGCTGTGGCCGGGCTGGGACCGTCGCGGCGAGGACCGGTCTCGCGGGGCGGCGCACACCGGTCGCGTGCGCCGATGACGTACGCCGGTTGGGTACGCCGATGACGTACGGCTCCCGCCGGGCTCCGCGCGACAGCCCAATCATATCGATCACCTCCGCTCGAAACGATCCCATGGACACCCTCCGCACCCGCCGCACGCACACAAGCCGTTCCGCCCGGATCACCGCCTTACACCCCCATCAAAGCGATCGACACGATCAATTCGGCCAAAGTTATTGAGCGGATTGCCTGACGGCTGTTAGAAAGTGCCTGCCCGCTCAGAACAGTCGGATCCAGGGATTCGGTCAGCGCCCGGCGCACCGGTTCCGCCGGAAACGAGACCCCCGACCCGGAGCTCACCCATGACTTCTGCCTGGTCCCGCCGCACGTTCCTCGCCACCTCCGCCGTGCTCACCGCCGCTGGCGGCAGCGCGCTCGCCCTGGCCGCGCCGCACGCGGACGCCGCCGACGCCGCCCCGGATCCGTACGCCGCACTGCGCGCCACCTGGAGCGCGCTGATCCTCGGCGAGGGATTCAGCCCGACCGCCGAACCGTTCAAGAGCCGGCTGGCGGCCCTGGGCGTCCAGGCGCGGCAGCTGTCGGACACCATGGCTCCGGCGAACGGGTCGCTGTGGCCGGACGCCGTGTACGCGGATCCCGACCCGGACACCGACCCCGAGTCGTACGGCTTCTCGGGGAAGATGGCCGACAGCTTCATCCGGCTGAACACGATGGCGCAGGCTCACCGACAGCAGGGCACCGGGCTGACCGGGAACACCGGGCTGCGCGACGCGATCGTCACCGGCCTCGACCACCTCAACAGCCAGGTCTACAAGGCCGGCCAGACCCGGTACGGGAACTGGTACAGCTGGCAGATCGGCGCACCGCAGGCCCTGCTGGACGTGTGCGTGCTGATGTACGACGCCCTCACCCCGGCGCAGCTCGGGCGCTACTGCGCCGCCGTCGACCACTTCGTACCGGACTCCGCCGTCGCCTCCTACACGGGCACGAGCACCGGGGCGAACCGGGTCGACCTGTGCCGGGTGCTGGCCCTGCGCGGGGTCGTCGGAGGGACCGCCGCCAAGATCGCCCTGGCCCGGGACGCCCTCTCCCCCGTCTTCCCGCTGGTGACCAAGGGCGACGGCCTCTATGCCGACGGGTCGTTCGTCCAGCACACCACCGTGCCCTACACCGGGAGTTACGGCTCGGTGATGCTGGGCGGGCTCGGGTTGCTGTTCGCGCTGCTCAAGGGGAGTACGTGGGAGGTGACCGACCCCAAGCGGCAGGTGGTGTTCGACGCGGTGGAGAACGCCTGGGCGCCGTTCCTCTACAACGGCCTCGTGATGGACTCCGTGGCGGGCCGCGCGATCAGCCGGGGCGAGATGGACGACCACCGGCGCGGCCATCCCGTCCTGGCGTCCATCGTGCTGCTCGGCCGGGGCGCGTCGGCCGCCGAGAACGCCCGGTGGCGGGCGCTCGTCAAGGGCTGGTCCCGGCGCGACTACTACAGCCCGCCGCTCAACAACCCCTCCCTCGGCCTCACCTCCCTGGCCCGTATCACGTCCGTACTGGACGACACCTCGCTCACCCCGCTCCCCGAACCGGCCGGCCACCGCCTCTTCCCCGACATGGCCCGGGCCACCCACCGGCGGCCGGGCTGGGCCGCCGCCCTGAGCATGGCCGACCGGCGGATCACCTACTACGAGACGGGCAACGGCGAGAACCTGCGCGGCTGGCACACCGGTTCGGGAATGCTCTACTGGTGGGGCGACACCTTCGCCAACGGCCAGTACAGCGACGCCTTCTGGCCGACCGTCGACCCCTACCGGCTGCCCGGCGTGACGGCCTCGCGCAAGCCGCTGGCCGATGGAGCGGGCGGCGACTGGGGCGCGGCGCTCCCCGATGTGAACTGGGTCGGCGGTGTCACCGACAGCAAGCGGGCCGCCGTGGGGCAGTACCTCAAGGGACTGTCCAGCACGCTGTTGGCGAAGAAGTCGTGGTTCTTCCTCGACGACACCGTGGTGTGCCTGGGCGCCGGGATCCGCTGCCAGGACGGTGCGGCGGTGGAGACCACGGTGGACAACCGCAACCTGGGCCCGACCGGGAACGCCCCGTTCATCGTCGACGGCTCGGCGAAGCCCGTCGCCCGCCCGTGGTCGGCGACCCTCACCGGCGCTTCCTGGGCCCACCTGGGCGGGCACGGGGGATACGTGTTCCCCGGCGGGGCGACCGTCAGGGCGCTGCGCGAGAACCGGTCGGGGCGGTGGCGCGACATCAACACCGGGGGTTCCACGGACACGGTGACGCGCGCCTATCTCACCCTCTGGGTCGACCACGGCCAGAACCCGTCAGCGGGCTCGTACGCCTATCAGCTGCTGCCCGGCGCGTCCGAGCAGCGGACCGCGGCCCGGGCCGCCGACCCCGGCTGGCTGCGGGTGCTCGCCAACACCGACGACCAGCAGGGGGTGTCGGTCCCCTCGCTCGGGCTGACCGCCGTCAACTTCTGGTTCGGCGGCAGCGTCGGGCCGCTCGTCGCGGACGCCCCCTGCTCCGTCATGGTCACCGAGCATCCGGACGGCACGGCCACCGTCTGCGTCAGCGACCCCATGCGGACGCGGACGAGCCTGACCCTCACCTGGAACAGGGCCGTCTCCTCCGTCGTGTCGAAGCCGCCGACCGTGACGTCGGCGGCCACCGGAGCGTCCCTGCGCCTCGTGTTCGGCGATCTGTCCGGTACGCGCGGGGCGACGCAGACCGTGAAGGTGCGGCTGACGTGACGCGGAGCCGCAGAACCGCGGAGTCGCGGGCGGGGATCCCGGCCCCGTCGTCGCCCGGCACGCGGCTCGTAGACTCGCCCGCATGACCCAGCAGCAGATAGCTCCGGCCCTCGTTCCCGCGTTCGCGCCCACCGGCACACTGCGCGCGTCCATCAACCTCGGCAACCCGGTCCTGGCCAACCGGGACCCGGTGGGCGGCGACCCGGTCGGCGTGTCGGTCGACCTCGCGCACGCGTTCGGCCGGCGGCTCGGGGTGCCCGTCGAGCTCGTGGTGTTCGAGAAGGCGGCCGCGTCGGTGGACGCGGTGCGGACGGAGAAGGCGGACATCGGTTTCTTCGCCGTCGACCCCGCGCGGAGCGAGGGACTGCGGTTCACCACGCCCTATGTGCTGATCGAGGGCAGTTATCTGGTGCCGGATTCGTCGGAGCTGGCCGACAACGGGCAGGTGGACCGCGAGGGGATCCGCATCTCGGTGGGTTCGGGCAGCGCCTACGACCTCTTCCTCACCCGCGCGATCGAACACGCCGAGATCGTCCGGCTGCACGGGGCCGCCCCCGCGCTCGCCGCCGCACGGTCGCGGGAGGTCGAAGTGGCGGCGGGCATCCGCCAGTTGCTGGAGGCCGAGGCCCGGCGCGCTCCCGGGGTACGCGTGCTGCCGGGGCGTTTCATGGTGATCCAGCAGGCGATGGGGATCCCGGACGTCAGGGGGGCGGCGGCTCAGGACGTGCTGGGGTCCTTCGTGGAGGAGATGAAGGCGGACGGCTTCGTCTCGGACGCGCTGGAGCGTCACGGCGTCGACGGCGCCGTCGTGGCGCCCGCCGCTCAACTCCCTTCCTGAACCTCCGATTCCTCGCCCAGCAGGCGCCGGGACTTCTCCCGCAGGCGCTGCCGGTGCTCGGGATCGGTCGCACGGTCGGCGGCCCGGCCCAGCTCCTCGGCGCGTTCGCGGGTGCGGCGGGCTCGTTCCACCGGGGTGTCGGGCAGGTTCATGGGGGTGTCCTCCGTCGTGGTCCCTCGGCCGGCGACAGACGTCGCGTGCGCGACCGGAGCCCCAGCGTCACCGGAGTGCGGATTGATCGCATTTCGTGCGGTTACGTACGGTGACGCCCGCCGGGCCGGAAGACCGCGGCGGGCGCCTCACGTCCTGGCCGGTCAGTCCAGCGGAGCGCGCAGGGCCGTGGAATCGCTGCGCCAGGCGGCGAGCAGCCGGGCGGCGAGACGGTCCTCCACCAGCCCGGTTGCCTCGATCCCGAAGGCGACGTCGGATGCGAGGTGCGGCTCGTCGGCGAGCAGTCCGCCGATGACGTCGCGGCGCACCACCTGTTCGTGCACGGCGTCGGCTTCCACGTGTTCGTCGTAGAACCGCTGGGCGGCCTCTCCCGCACCGACGCGTTTCAGCGCTGCGGCGAGCCGGCGCGAGCCGGGCGACGAGGTGACCTCGACGGCGGCGAAGTGCCCGACGAGAGCGCCCCTGAGGGAGCGGTGGAGGCCGAACAGGGACATCAGGTTGACGGTCGCGAGCACGTCGGCGGGCGCCACGTCGAGGTAGTGCCCGTACGCCGTCTCCAGGGACAGGTCCGTCATCAGGTCGGCGTACAGGCGGGCGTGGACGTCCGCTTCCCGGCCGCCGCCGAACTCGTCGAACTCGACCGCCACCATCGCGGCCTTGGCCCGTCCGTACAGCCGGGGGATCACCCAGGCGTGCGGGTCGGCTTCCTTGAGGTGGTAGAGCGAGCGCAGCGCGGCGTACTCGCGCAGTTGCCACAGCTCGCCGTCCTTCCGCAGGAAGTGGCTGACGCTGTTGCCGTCATCGCCGACAGGCTCGACCAGCAAGCCGGCCAGCACCGTGTCCACGTCCCCTTCCGTGCGCGCTCCGGCGCGTAGGGCCTCCAGGAAGGGCCGCTCCAGGGAGCGCCGCAGGCCGAGCAGCGCCGGGTCCCACTCGCACTCCTCGTCCACGTCCGCGAAGCCCTGGTAGTGCAGTTCGTACAGGACGTAGAGGGCGAGTTGGAGGTCGTCGCCGAAGGGGTCGGCGGCCGTGGTGTCCAGGTCCGCGATCGGGTGGTCCGGGCCGGTGCGCAGGGCGGTGACCACCTCGCTCGACAGCGGTCCGCGCGGGACCGGCAGCGGGGGGCTCCGTCGCCTCGGCTCACGGTAGGCGGACATCAGGCGGCTCCATCGGTCTCGTGGCGCTTCTCGGTCTCATCGGGCTTCTCGGTCACGTCGCGCTTCTCGGTCTCGTCGGGCTTCCCGGACGCGTCGCGCTTCTCAGTCATGGCGCGCTTGCCAGCCGCGTACGGCCTCCCGGCCTTATCCGGCCTCTCGGTCTCCTCCGGCCTCTCGGGCCGGTCCGTCGCCCGGGTCCCGTCCGGCCGGTCGTCCTCGCCGGCCGTGGGATCCGGTCCGGACCTGACCCGGCGGCGGTGGCTGGTGTCGCACCACGGGTACGTACGCGTCTTGCGGCAGGTGCAGATGGCCGCCGCGAAACGGCGCGAGGTGTAGCGGGTGCCGTCGTCGCCGACCACCTCGACCGGCCCCTCCACCAGGAGCGGCCCCTCGGCCCCCAGTGTGACGCGGGTGGCGGGGCGGGCCCGGTCAGAGCTGCTCGGCACGGACGACCACCAGCTTCTCCTCATCGGCCCGCTCGTCCAGCAGGCCCCGGCCGCGCAGCCAGGAGAGCCGGGAGAGCAGGACGGGCCCGAACGGCACGCTTGCCGTATCGCTCACCTCGGCCCGCAGCCCGCCCCGGGTCAGGCGCCGCAGGGTCGCCTCCGTACCGCTGAGGTCGGAGTGGACCATGAGCAGGACGCCCCCCGGGCGCAGGAGGTAGGGGGCGGCGTCGCAGATGCGGTCCACCACCGCCCGCCCGTCGTGGCCCGCGTCCCAGGCCCGGCTGCTTCCGCGCCGGGGAGGCCGGCCGAGGGGCGAGGGCACGTAGGGCGGGTTGCTGAGCACCAGGTCGTACGTCCGTCCCGGCACCGGGTCCGCCAGGTCGCCCCGGTGCACGGTCACCCGTTGCCGGGCGAGCAGCGCGTTCAGGCGGGCGGTGAGAACGGCCCTGCGGGCGACGTCGACGGCGGTCACCCGCGCTCCACGGCGGGCGGCCGCCACCGCGAGCAGTCCGCTGCCGGTGCCCAGGTCGATGACCTCGGAGCCGGGGGCGACGGTCTCGCGGGCCAGGGCCCTGAGCAGCAGGTGCGTGTCGTGCTGCGGTGCGTAGACACCGGGAAGGGTGCGGACGCCTCGCCTCTGGGACGTGGTCAACGTGGGCACGGCAGCAGCGGACACGGTTGCCTCCTGCACGCGGAAAGCGCGTGAATCGTAGGTCATGCCACCCGTCAAGGCTCCGCTCGTTCCGTCCGGCGCGCCAATCGTGAGCTTGCACAGCGTGACCCGGCCGGTCCGGCCGGGGCGACGTAACAGGTGCCCCTCAAGGTCCCCTCCACACCTGCCGCATCCCTGGGGCCGACGCGGCCGGACAGCGCAGGTCACGCGCCCGCGAGCCGTGGCCCCCTACGTCGTGCGTAGGGGGCCACGGCTCGCGGGCCATGCCTTGGGCGTCAACGCCTGCGCGACGCACCCGTGCGCAGACCGGAACCGACCCCTGCGACGTGCAGGGCGAGCAGGGTCAGACCGAGGAGCATGACATTCGTCGAGGCGAACACGTCGTTCGTCGAGATGTCCGCCGCGTTGATCAGGAAGGCGATGAAGAACAGGACTGCCGCGGCTATACCGAGCATGGTTTATTTCCCTTCCTAGTGTGGTGAGAGCCGTGTGCCCATGAATCACGGAGTTAGACGGCCGAGTTGGTCCGTACCTCGACGCTGAACCCCCGCCGCACGGTCCGCCTCCCTGTTTTCGTAGGCCGAACGGGCGGGGTGGCGCTTGTCGGGGCGGGCCGCCGGGTGTTTCTCCGCCGGGAGGGTGCGGCTGTCGTGATCGTCTCGGACCACCGCTCCCCGCCCCCTGTGTTCCCGCGCCCGGTCACTGGTTCTGAGCAAGCGCATCCGAACGGGGTACGAGGCGGGAAGGGAAGGCGAGTCGTTCGTCAGCACCATGACCGGAAGGACGTGAGGTGGCCCGTATCCAGGCCGTGGAGCACTCCTTCGCCGAAAGCCCGCCCCCGGCGGGCTCCGGCCCTTCGATCAGGGGGTCCGAGGCGGCCGAGGGGATCCGGCACGATCCGTCATCGGAAGAGGCCGGGACGGCTGCCCGGGCAGTTCAGGAAGCCGGGACGGCTGCCCGGACGGCGGAGGAAGCCGAGAAGGCCCGGTCCGTGGACGCGGACGTGATCGGCGCCGTGCTGCGTACCGCGCGGGCGGTCCTCACGGAACGGGTCGCCGAGGCGTCGGAGATCGACGCTTCCTTCGCCGGGGAGCTGGCCGGACGGGTCCGCGACTTCACCCTCGACGGCGGCAAGCGCATGCGTCCCCGGCTCCTGTGGTGGGGGATGCGCGCCTGCGGTGCGCCGGACGCCGGGGCCACCGCGGCCGCGCTGCGGCTGGGGGTCGCGCTGGAACTCATCCAGACCTGCGCGCTGATCCACGACGATGTGATGGACCGCTCGCGGCTGCGCCGGGGCCGGCCGGCCGTGCACGTCCAGCTCGCCGGCCGGGCGGGACTCCCGCCGGAATCGGAGCGGGGTTCCGCCTTCGGCGCGTCGGCCGCCGTGCTGGCCGGGGATCTCGCGCTGGTGTGGGCCGACGACACCGTGGCGGAGACCGCGCTGTCCGCGCATGTACGACGGCGGGTCGGGGCCGTATGGCGCTCCATGAGGACCGAGATGGTCGCCGGGCAGTATCTCGATCTGCACGGCCAGGCCACCGGAGGCGGTTCGGCGGCGCGGGCGATACGGACCGCGTGTCTCAAGAGCGCCCTGTACTCGGTCGAGCGGCCTCTCGCGATCGGGGCAGCTCTCGCCGGCGCCGATGAGCGCACCACGGCCGCGCTGCGCTCGGCCGGCCGGTATGCGGGCATCGCCTTCCAGTTGCGGGACGACCTGCTCGGGGTCTTCGGCGACCCGGAACGGACCGGGAAGCCGTCCGGCGACGACATCCGCGAGGGCAAGCCGACCTATCTCCTCGCCGTGGCGCGGGCGCGGGCCGAAGCGGCGGGCGACGAGGGGGCGCTGACGGCCCTCGACCGCGCCGTGGGGAACGCCCGGCTGACCGAGCGGGACCTCGCGGACGTACGCGACGTCTTCGAGTTCACCGGCGCGCGTGCGCTGGTGGAGCGCGAGGCGGAGCGCCTGGGCGACCACGCCGTGCGGCGGCTGGGCGAGGCCGTCGACGTCGACGCGCACGGCGGCCGCCAGTTGCTCGGCCTGCTGCGCGCGGTGGCCGAGGACCGGTCCGGCGGCGCCCAGGCCGCCACCGTCGAAACGCTCGAACACGGCAGGCGGGCGGTCGCGGCCCGGGTCCTGGCCGCGACCGAAGGAGGAAACAGCCGGTGATCACGGTCAAGGGACCCGTCGACCATGTGGTGGTGGTCGGCGCGGGTCTGGCGGGGCTGGCCGCGACGCTCCATCTCCTCGGCGCGGGCCGCCGGGTCA
Organism: Streptomyces sp. cmx-18-6; assembly: GCF_046548915.1. Classification (NCBI taxonomy): domain Bacteria; kingdom Bacillati; phylum Actinomycetota; class Actinomycetes; order Kitasatosporales; family Streptomycetaceae; genus Streptomyces; species Streptomyces sp. cmx-18-6. The sequence goes on from NZ_JAEBEP010000012.1 coordinate 56,848, forward strand.
CGGTGGTGGAGCGGGACTCGGCGCCCGGGGGGCGCGCCGGGCTGCTGGAGTCGGGCGGCTACCGCATCGACACGGGCCCGACCGTGCTGACCATGCCGGACCTGGTGGAGGAGGCGTTCGCCGCGGTCGGGGACCGGCTGGCCGACCGGCTGGAGCTGATCCCGCTGGACCCGGCGTACCGGGCCCGGTTCGCCGATGGGACCCAGCTCGACGTGCACACGGACGGGGCCGCGATGGAGGCCGCGGTCGAGCAGTTCGCGGGGGCCCGGCAGGCGGTCGGCTACCGGCGGCTGCGGATCTGGCTGGAGCGGCTCTACCGGGTGCAGATGCGCCGGTTCATCGACGCCAACTTCGACTCGCCGCTCCAGCTCGCCCACCCCGACCTCGTACGGCTCGCCGCGCTCGGCGGTTTCGGCCGGCTCGACGCGCGGATCGGGCGCTTCGTGTCGGACGAGCGGCTGCGCCGGGTCTTCTCGTTCCAGGCGCTCTACGCGGGCGTCCCGCCGGCCCGGGCGCTCGCCGCGTACGCCGTCATCGCCTACATGGACACGGTGGCCGGGGTGTACTTCCCCAAGGGCGGCATGCACGCGCTGCCCCGCGCGATGGCGGACGCGGCGGCGGAGGCCGGGGCCGGCTTCCGGTACGGGCAGACCGTGACCCGGCTGGAGCGTTCGGGTGAACGCGTCACCGCCGTCGTCACCGACCAGGAGCGCATCCCCTGCGACGCGGTGGTCCTCACCCCCGATCTGCCCGTCGCCTACCGGCTGCTCGGCCGCAGCCCCCACCGGCCCCTGCCCCTGCGGCACTCGCCGTCCGCGGTGATCCTGCACGCGGGCACGAACCGCACCTGGCCGGATCTGGCGCACCACACCATCTCGTTCGGCGCGGCCTGGAAGAGCACGTTCCGCGAACTGACCCGCACCGGGGACCTGATGTCGGACCCCTCGCTCCTCATCACCCGCCCCACCGCGACCGACCCCTCCCTGGCCCCGCCGGGCAAGCACCTCCACTACGTGCTGGCGCCCTGCCCCAACACCGAGGTCGGGCCCGGCGTACGGGAGTGGCGGGAGCTGGGGCCCCGTTACCGGGACGAGCTCCTGGCCGAGCTGGAGCGCCGCGAGATGCCCGGCCTCGGCGCGGCGATCGAGGAGGAGGGGCTGGTCACGCCGGTCGACTGGACCGCGCAGGGGCATGCGGCGGGCACACCGTTCTCGGCGGCCCACACCTTCCCGCAGACCGGGCCGTTCCGGCCGCGCAACCTGGTGCGCGGCACGGTCAACGCCGTGCTCGCGGGTTGCGGCACCACGCCCGGCGTCGGCGTGCCGACCGTCCTGATCTCCGGAAAGCTGGCGGCTCAGAGGATCACCGGCCCCCGCACCGTCCCCCGTCCCGTCTGGAGAGGCGCCTCCGTATGACCGTCCGTGAACTCGACGCCGCAGGCATCCACGATCCCGCCCTCCGGGCCGCGTACACCCGTTGCCGCACGCTCAACGCGCGGCACGGCAAGACGTACTTCCTCGCGACCCGGCTGCTGCCCGTCGACCGGCGGCCGGCCGTCCACGCCCTGTACGGCTTCGCCCGCTTCGCCGACGACATCGTGGACGACCTGGACAGCTCGGCCACCGCCGGGGAGCGCGCCCGCGCCCTGCTGGACCTGGAGGCGCAGTTGGAGGCGGGGCTGCGGCGGGGCCGGGCCGCCGAGCCGGTGATCCGCGCGCTCGTCGACACCGCGCGGCGGTACGGCATCGAGCACCGGCACTTCACCGACTTCCTGGCCTCCATGCGCAGCGATCTGACGGTCGGCGGGTACGCGTCGTACGAGGAACTCGGCCGGTACATGCACGGGTCGGCGGCCGTCATCGGCCTCCAGATGCTGCCGGTGCTCGGGACCGTGCGGCCGCGCGAGGAGGCCGCACCGCACGCGGCGGCGCTCGGGGTGGCCTTCCAGCTGACCAACTTCCTGCGGGACGTGGGCGAGGACCTGGACCGGGGCCGGCTCTATCTGCCGGCCGAGCTGCTGGCCGCGTACGGGGTGGACCGGGAGCGTTTCGAGTGGAGCCGGAGCACGGGCGCGCGGGACGCCCGGATCACCGACGTCCTGCGGGCGGCCGCGGCCCACAACCGGGCGGTCTACCGGGACGCCCTGCCCGGGGTCGCGATGCTCGCCCCGGTGTCGCGGCCCTGCATCCGTACGGCGTTCGTGCTGTACAGCGGCATCCTCGACGCGATCGAGGCGGACGGGTACGCGGTCCTGCACCGCCGGTCGGTCGTCCCGCGCCGGCGGCGGGCGGTGGTGGCGCTGGACGGGCTGGTACGGGCGGTCGCTGTACGCACGGTGGGCCGGCGTGGCGAGGAGGCGCCGGTCACGGGGCCCTCCTGCGCCTCCCCGTCGTCCCGGCCGCGCGTGGCCGGGACGACCCCGGCCGTACGGGAGGAGGCGGTATGAACCCCGCGGCAGGAAACGGTATGAGTTCCGCGGCAGGACGTCCCCGGCCCGGCCGTGTTCCGTTGCGGCTGCGGCGCGCGCCCGTCCCGTGGGAGCGGCAGGAGCCCACCTGGCGCGAGGCGAAGCCCGGGCTGATCGCGGACGCCCTCAAGCGGGCGCAGAGCCGGCCGTCCGGCAACTGGTACGTCATCGGCGCCTCCCGCGACCTGCCGCCCGGGCGGACCCTCGGGATCACGGTCGGCTCCACCGAAGTGGTCGCCTGGCGGGACGGCGAGGGCAGGCTCCGCACCGGCCCGGGCGCGTGCCCGCACCTGGGCGCGCCGCTGCGCGACAGCCCCGTCCGGTGCGGCACGCTGGTCTGCCACTGGCACGGACTGGCCCTGGACGGGGGGCCGTTCGCCGGCTGGGAGCCGTATCCGGCCTTCGACGACGGGGTCCTTCTCTGGGTGCGTCTCGACCGGGTGGGCGGTGAGACCCCTTCGGAGCGGCCGTACGTTCCGGTCCGGCCGAGGGTGCGGGACGCGGTGGAGGCGGTCTACGCGGGGGTGGGGCGCTGCGAGCCGGAGGACGTGGTGGCCAACCGCCTCGACCCGTGGCACGGGGCGTGGTTCCACCCGTACTCCTTCGTGGACCTGACGGTGACCGGAACGCCCGCCGATGCGTCGGGGGACGGCCCGGCGGACGACGACGGGTTCGTGGTCGACGTGTCCTTCAAGGTGGCGGGCCGTCTGGTGGTGCCGGTCCGGGCCCGGTTCACGGCCCCCGAACCCCGTACGGTCGTCATGCACATCGTCGAGGGCGAGGGCGCGGGGTCCGTGGTGGAGACGCACGCCACTCCCCTGGCCCCGGACGAGCGGGGCAGGCCGCGCACCGCCGTGACGGAAGCGCTGGTCGCGGCGTCGGGCCGGCGGGGATTCGCGGTGGCCCGGGCGGCCGCGCCGCTGCTGCGCCCCCTGATGCGCGCCTCGGCGGGCCGGTTGTGGCGGGACGACCTGGCGTACGCGGAGAGGCGCTGGGAGCTGCGGGACAGCGGGCGGTTCCCGGGCTGACCCCGGTGGCCCGGGGCCGGTCCCGGCAGGCCGGGGGCTGGTCCCGGCAGCCCCTCCGTCAGTCGGCCCCCAGGGCCGCGAGCCGGCGCAGCGCCGCCGAGCGGCCCGTGCGCGGCACGGTCCAGAGCGTCTGCCCGCGTACGCCCCACCGCTCCAACAGGGCGTTCGCGGCGAGGAATCCGCTGGTGGCCGCGCGTTCCATCAGCGCCACCGGCAGTCCGGTGCGCACCATGTCCCCGGCCACCATGACGGCGGGATCAGGACCGCGTACGCCGGGCCGGTCCCGGTAGCCGCCCACCGGGAACATCGGGCAGTCCGCCCGCCATTCGTGGCGCTCGTCGACGATGCGGGCACTTCGCGTCTCGGGGTAGACGCGGTGCAACTGCCGCAGGGCCTCGGCCTGGACGGCGGCCCGGTCGGCGTCGGGCGCGACCGCGTACGCGTGCAGTTCGACGACCGAGCCCTTGGTGCGCCGGGCCCAACGGGCGGCTTCGCCCTCCCAGCGGTCCAGGACGCTCACGTTGTCCAGCGGCCCGTAGCCGCTGGTGCCCAGGAAGCCCGGCCGGTCGTACGCCACCGGCCGGTCGAGCCAGAGCCGCGAGACCAGGAACGGCGGCGCGGTGCGGAGGCGGTCGATCCTGGACCGCCAGTCGGCGTCGCCCAGCTCCGGGGAGGCTCCGACGACCCGGCGCAGGCCGCCGCCGTCCAGCGCGAGGACGAGTGCGTCGTACCGCGTGGTTCGCTCGTCGGTGGTGACGTCGAGCCCGCCGTCCGGCAGGGGGCGCACCTGCCGTACCGGGGCCTGCGTCCGTACGTCGACGCCGTGGCCCTCCAGGTAGTGGCGAAGCGGGTCCCACAGGGCGGTGGGGAACGGCTCGTCGGGGACGTCGAAGAGCAGGCCCTCGCTGGAGCCGAGGAAGTAGATGTGGAACATCAGCACCAGTTCCGCCGCCGACAGTTCACGCGGGTCGGCGAAGAAGCTGCGGGAGAACACCTCGAACGCCAGGTGGTGGGCGGCCTCGGGGAAGCGGATACGGGTGAGGAAGTCATGGGCGCTGACGCCGTCGAGCCGGTCGTAGACCTCGGGAACCCGTACGTCCAGCAGCGGCAGCGCGCCTCGGGGGTTCATCCGGGCCAGGTCGCGCAGGCCGAAGGTGGGGCTGAGGGCGACGAACCCCATGGCGCTGAGGGGCGGGGTGCGCGGCACCCGGGCGAAGCTGTCGTGGAGGCCGGAGCTGTGCCGCAGGGGGTAGTCGGGCAGCCGGGTCAGCGAGTCGAGGCCCGGGTCGACCCGGCGCAGCAGGCCGCGCAGGTTGTAGTACTGCCGGAAGAAGGCGTGAAAGCCTCGGCTCATGGTGACGGTCGTTCCGTCCGCGAGCTCGGTGGGCCAGCCCGACAGCCGTCCGCCCAGACCCGTTTCGCGTTCGTAGAGGGTGACGCGCACACCGCGCTCCGCCAGGAGGGTGGCCGCCGCGAGCCCGGCGATGCCGCCGCCGACGACCGCCGTGGTGGGGGCCTGCCCGGTGAACCGGGCGCGGCCGTCCGGGGCCTTCACCACGGCGGCCCGCCGGTCGCGACCGCGCCGGTGGCCTGTTCCGGTGTCGCGGGGGAACATCAGGACCGCTCCCCCGCGCCGACGAACGTATGGGTGATCCCGGTCTGCCAGCCGGGCAGCGGGAGGACGCGTACGCGGGAGAATCCGGCCCGGCGCAGACGGGCGGCGAACGCGGGGGCCGTGTCGAACTCGATGACGCTGCGCCGGAGATGGCGGTAGAGCTCCGCGTCCCCGGCGAGGCGTCCGGCGGGCTGGATGATCGCGGCGCAGACCGCGTTCCACGCGGCGCGGTGGAGGGGGGATCCGCTGAGCGTGTACTCGTGCACCGCGAGGCGGCCGCCCGGGGCGAGCAGTCCGCGTACCAGGTCGAGCGCCTTGTCGGGGTCGGTGAGGTTGCGGAAGAGGTAGCCGGCGAACACGGCGTCGAAGGAGCCGGGCTCCAGCCGCCCGGCCAGGTCCTCGGCCGGGGCGTGCACGAAGTCGACGCGGCCGGGCCACTCCTTGGCCGCCGCGCGGTCCAGCATGCCGGCGGAGGCGTCGACTCCGGTGATCCGGGCGTGCGGGGCGGCGGCGAGGAGGGCCGCGGTGGAGGCGCCCGTACCGCATCCCAGGTCGAGCACGCGCGACCCGCGTCCGCCGTCCGGCAGTCCGAGGCGGCGGGCGGAGCGGCGGAGGTCGGCGTGGTAGCCGGGGCTGGCCGCGACCAGGCGGTCGTAGGCGGCGGAGCCCTGGTCGAAGGCCGCGGACAGGGCGTCGTCGCGCAACAGGGTCATGGGGTGCTCTCTTCGTGGCCGGTCGGTGGGGGCGGGGAGGGGGGCGGCGGTTCGCGCCGTGGTCTGAAGGGCAGTTCGGCGACGGTCCGCAGCATCGGGACGACCGGGGTCCGCAGACCGATCAGCAGGTCCTCGTGGATCCGCGAGCCGCCGTCGAGGAAGCGGAGCAGCCGGTCGCCGGGGACGCCGCGGAAGAGGCGGGTGAAGAAGTCGGCGCCGTCGACCCTGCCGCTGTCCAGCGCCCGCAGCATGACCGCGTCCATCGCGCGGGGCCGTGCCCCGTACGGCGTGGGCATGCGCAATCCGCGCCCGGCGCGGAGCCGGCCGGCGACGGCCCGGCTCTGGCGTTGCACGGCGGCGAAGGTGTATCCGGTGGAGGGGCGGGTCGCGCCTCCGGCGGTGCCGATGCGGTACACCGACCGCCCGACGCGGCGCGGGAAGCGGCCGTCCGTCATGGGGATGACGCCGTGTTCCTGTGCCGTGATCCGGAACTCCCCCAGTTTCAGGACCTCTTGGGTGTAGTGGTGCAGGGCGCGCCGGTAGCCCTCGGTGTCCAGGGGGGTGGGTGAGAACTCGGTGTACTCGACCAGGGCGGTGTGCGGGTCGAGGGGGAGGACGTAGCCGAAGGAGAGTCCTCGCGGGGGCTGCGGCGTACGGAAGTCCATCAGGTCCGCAGTGGTCGGGGCGAAGGCGGGTCGCTCGGTGTGGACGAACCAGCCCGTGAAGTGCTGGAGCAGGGTGGTGCGGGCGGGCGGCAGGCGGTGGGGCGGGCGCGAGTCGAAAACCCGGCGGCCGCGTACGAGGACGCGCTCGCCCCGCGTGTCATGGGCGAGGACTTCGCCGCCGCCGTCCGGTGCGTCGCGTACGTCGGTCACGGTCGCCTCGACGCGGCGGAACGCCGGTGCTCCGGTCAGCCGGCGGTCGACCAGGGCTTCGAAGGCGTCCGACCGCAGCATCTTGTAGCGGAAGGGCGAGGGGCGGGTCACCGTGGGCGCGCCGTCCGCCGCCCGCACCCGCAGGAGGGGCCAGGAGGCGGCCAGCGCCGCGTCGTACGCGCCGCCCGGCGGCTCCCAGAAGCACCATGTCCGCGGGGGCGTCCTCAGGGGTCCCGGCGGGGCGTCGACGAGGACGACCGACAGCGGTACGCCGCCGGGCGCGCACAGGTGGTACGCCAGGCTCAGCCCGGCCGCTCCCGCGCCCACGATGACGACGTCGGGGTCAGGCACGGCTTCCCTCTCGGCTGGACGGGCGGGGGCTTCCGGTCGGACGGTCGCCGGTCTTTCGGGCGGGCGGCTACCGATCCTTCCGCACCGAGGGGCCGGACGGATGCGCGCGACGCGCCGGTGTGCCAGGGGAAACCGGCTAGTTCGCGGTGTGATCCGGGTGGCCCCGCGTGCGTCGGGCTTCCTTCATCTCGGCCTCGTACAGGTGGTCGCGGCCTTCGGCGAGTTCGCCCCGGATCTGCTGCTCGACCGTCCGGAACACGTCGTAGTACGTGGAGTTGTACTCCTCGACGATCTGGAAGGTCCAGTGGCCGGGGATGACGTTGCGGCTGAGGATCTCGTGCTCGACCCGGTCGGCCTGGGCCTCGTGCCCGGCCTTGCGGAGCAGCCGCACGGCGTCGTCGAGTGCGAGGTCGGCGCTGCCGGTGAGCTGGTGGAACGTGTAGAGCGCGCCGCGAGCCCGCTCGGCGGTCTCCAGCGCCTTCGAGAGTGCGCCGAGCGCCTCGACCGTGGTGTCGGTGACGCCTTCGGGACGCTGGTGCGACGCGTCGGGCGGCCGGGCTTCGGCGTTCATGGATCTCCTCGTCGGCATCCGGAGGGGCGGTTCACTTCCTCACCTTCCTCCCCAGGCGCGCGCCACACCTGCCCTGGGCTCCACTCGGAGGAAGGAACGCCCCGCACCGGCCCAGGGAATCACCCCTCCTCGTCGCCCTCCCCACCCTCATCGCCCTCGTCGTCCTCGAAGGCGTCGCCGATCTCGTCGACCACTTCCGCGGCGACCATCCCCCCGACGACACCGACCGCGGCTCCTGCGGCGACTCCCGCCACCACCGCCCCGGCGCCGGGGCCCGAGCGGTGGTGCTCGTCGTGGTGGCCGCTCGGTGCGTACGGGTACGGCGCGGCGTGGGCCGCTCGGGCGCCGATCACCTGCTGAAGCCAGGCGTCGACCTCGGCATTGCGGTCGGCCTGAGCCACGGCGTGGTGCGAGGTCGTGAAGCGGTGCACCGTGTCGTGCCCCTCGGAGAAGAGCCCGGCTCGCTTGTCCGCCTCGATCACGACCTCCATACCGCCCGGCGCAGCCAGGAAGGTCACCTCGATCTCGTTCACGGCGTGGCCCTGGCCGGCGGGCGGCACGATCTCGATCTCCTGGTAGCAGGGCAGCCGCTGACCGGTCCCCCGGATGTGGCCGAGCTCCAGATCGGCCGACGTGAAGCCGTATCCGAGCTGCCCGAACGCCTCCAGGATCGCTTCCTGGGCCGGCAGGGGAGCCACCGCGAGCGGGTCGAGGTCGCCCTTGTCCCGCGCTCCGGCCACCTCCAACTCCGTCCGGATCCCGAGAACGGGGCCGAGTGGCTGGCCGTGGAGCTCCGTGACCGGGGTCTCCCAGGGCAGGGTGACGGTGAACGGCACCGCGAGTTCCGCGCCTTCCGTGAGCCGGAATCCGCCGCCCACGGTGAACTGTTCGAGGACGACCGTGCCCTCGCGCTCCTCGTCATGGCCGTCCGCCTCGACCCGTGCGACCAGGAGGAGGGAGATCCGTTCGACCGTCACGTCGCTCCCGCCGCCGCGCAGGCGGACCTCACCGGAGAGCGGGCCTCCCGGGAGGGCGGGGCCGGGCTGCAGGACGGTGTCGACCGAGGGGCCGCCGACTCCGAGGGCTCCGAGCAACTTCTTGAACACCATGTCAGGCGTCCACTCCTTCATTGGCTGGTGGGATCGAGGGGGTATGCGCAGGCCGGTTCACCTTGACCGGAATCCTTCGCCTTTTCGGTGCGGGCCACGCCGTGGACCGCGACCGCCGGGTATCGCCCGGCCGCGACACGCGGGGACCCTCATGCCGCGCACACGCCCCGGTCCGGGTCTCTCCACCGACGCCTCCCGTTGTTCGTGCCCCATCTCGTCCGGCAAACTGTCCGGGGACGCGAAGCGGTTCCCGAGCCGGTCCGTATGCGTACGGTTCCAGCCATTCGGGTGAGGCGTTCGGTGCGGGCTTCGCCCGCTCGAGGCGTTCGCGCGACTGACGCGCGGCGTGATGCGCGCCACTCCCCGTTGCTTTGCGCTCCCTTTACTATCAATGGGGCGGATTCCCGTCCGCCCACCACGTCGAACCCGACGACCCGAACAGAGAAGGAGCTGCGGTACCGCAATGGGTGAGCCTCCCAGTACGAACCGTGTCATCCCTGCCCCGGCGCACCAGGGGACGGAGGTGACACGGTGAGCGAAGTACTCCTGCTCCTCCTCGCCCTCGGGCTGACCCTGGCATGCGCGGTATTCGTCGCAGCCGAGTTCTCGCTGACCACCATCGAGCGCAGCGAGCTGGAGCGCGCGGCACAGGCCGGTGAGCGTGGGGCCGCGAGCGCGCTCAAGGCGGCCAAGCGGCTCACGTTCCAGCTCTCGGGCGCCCAGCTCGGCATCACCGTGACCTCCCTGGTCATCGGCATGCTGGCCGAGCCGTCCCTCGCCATGCTCCTCCGCCCCCCGCTGGAGTCCGCCGGTCTCCCCTCGGGTGCGGTGCCCACGGTCGCCACCCTGCTCGGCGTGGCGCTGTCGACCGTCGTCCTCATGGTCGTGGGCGAGCTCGTCCCGAAGAACTGGGCGATCTCCAGCCCGCTCGCGGTCGCCAAGGTCGTGTCGGGCCCCCAGCGGGCGTTCACGGCGTGCTTCGCCCCGCTGATCCGCCACCTCAACAACACCGCGAACCGTGCCGTGCGCAGGTTCGGCCTGGAGCCGGCCGAGGAGCTGGCCTCGGCCCGCACCCCGCAGGAGCTGATCGCCCTCGCCCAGCACTCGGCCCGTGCGGGCGCCATCGAGCAGGACTCCGCGGAGCTCTTCATCCGCACCCTGAACCTGGCCGAGCTGTCCGCCGAGAACGTGATGACGCCGCGTGTGGACGTACGGGCCCTGGAGGCCCACGCCACCGCCGCCGACGCCGCCAACCTCACGCTGGCCACCGGCCTGTCCCGCTTCCCGGTGTACCGCGACAGCCTGGACGAGGTCATCGGCACGGTCCACATCCGTGACGTCCTGGCCCTGGACGAGTCCGAGCGGGCCCGGACGCCGGTCACGGTTCTGGCCACCGAGCCCCTTCTCGTACCGGATTCGCTGCCCGTGGACCGGCTGCTGGCGCAGATGCGCCGGCACCGCACCATGGCGGTCGTCATCGACGAGTACGGCGGGACGGCCGGGGTCGCCACCGTCGAGGACATCGTCGAGGAGGTCGTCGGGGAGGTCCGCGACGAGCACGACCCGCACGAGCGCCCCGATCTGGCGCCCGCCGAACCGCTCGGCGACGGCCGCCCGGTCTGGGAGGCCGAGGGCAGCATCCGGCTGGACCAGCTCGACCGGATAGGTTTCCGGGCGCCGGAAGGTCCGTACGAGACGCTCGCCGGCCTGCTCGCGACCCGGCTGGCCCGCATCCCGGTCCGCACCGACCGGGTCGACATCGACGGCTGGCAGTTCGACGTGCTCGACATCGAGCACCACCGCGCCGACCGGGTGCGGATCACCGCGCCCGTGCCGGCCCTGGCCCTCGCGGAGGAGGACGCCCGATGACCACCGTTCAGCTTCTCATCGGCGCGCTCACGCTCCTCACGAACGCGTTCTTCGTCGGCGCGGAGTTCGCCCTGATCTCCGTGCGCCGCAGCCAGATCGAGCCCGAGGCCCTGCGCGGCAGCCGACGGGCCAAGAGCACCCTGTGGGGCATCGAGCACCTGTCGGCCGCGATGGCCACGGCCCAGCTCGGCATCACCATCTCCTCCCTGGTGCTGGGGGCCGTCGCCGAACCGGCGATCGCGCACCTGCTGGAGCCGCCGTTCGACGCGGTCGGCGTGCCCGACGCCCTGGTCCACCCGATCGCCTTCGTGATCGCGCTGACCCTGGCGACGTACCTCCACATGCTCATCGGGGAGATGATCCCGAAGAACATCGCGCTCGCCGCGCCCGCCGCGACCGCCCTGGCCCTGGGTCCGTCCCTGGTGGCCCTGACCCGGGCGCTGCGGCCGGTCATCTTCGGCATCAACGCGTTCGCCAACATGCTGCTGCGCCTGATGAAGGTCGACCCCAAGGACGAGGTCGCCTCCGTCTTCACCGACGACGAACTGGTCCGTCTGGTGAAGGACTCCAGCGACGCGGGTCTGCTCGCCCCGGCTGACGGCGAGCGGCTCAGGGACGCCCTGGAGCTGGGCACCCGGCCGGTCGGCGAGGTGATGGTGCCGCTGAACCGGACCGTCACCGTCGACCTCGGCATCACCCCGCAGCAGTTGGAGCGGGCGGCGGTCGCCTCGGGGTTCTCCCGGCTGCCGGTGACGGCCCCGGACAACGGGGTGCTGGGCTATCTGCACATCAAGGACGCCCTCGGGGTCGCGGAGCGCACCAAGCCGCTGCCCAGGAGCGCGATCCACCCCGTCATCCGGGTCGAGATCGACACCCCGCTCGACGACACCCTCACCGCGATGCGCGCCGCGGGCACACACCTGGCCGCCGTCGCCGGGGACAAGGGCACGGTCATCGGCTTCGTGACGATGGAGGACGTCCTGGAGGAACTGGTGGGGCCCGCCACGGTCTGATCCGCACGGGACCGAGGAGGCCGCACGGAGCCGAAAGGCCGTACGGCGCTGGAAGAAGGTCTCGTGGGGCGGGAAGAGCCTTACGGGGCTCGAAGGGAGGCGGTCCGGAGTGTGCCGGGCCGCCTTCCCGTCGTCGCGGCCGCTGTCCGGACGGCCCGTCCCCGAGCACGTAAGCTCGGCGGATGGCCAAGTACTTCGACGTGCACCCCGAGAATCCCCAGCCGCGCACCATCAGCACGGTGGTCGACAGCATCCGTTCCGGTGCGCTCGTCGCGTATCCGACCGATTCCTGTTACGCGCTGGGCTGTCAGCTGGGCAACCGCGACGGCATCGCCCGGATCCGGTCGATCCGCGACCTCGACGACCGCCACCACTTCACGCTGGTCTGCCGCGACTTCGCTCAGCTGGCCCAGTTCGTCCGCGTCGACAACGACGTGTTCCGGGCGGTCAAGGCGGCCACGCCCGGCAGCTACACCTTCATCCTCCCGGCGACGAAGGAGGTGCCCCGGCAGCTGATGCACCCGAAGAAGAAGACGGTCGGGGTCCGTATCCCCGACCATGTCGTCACCCAGGCGCTGGTGACCGAGCTGGGCGAGCCGCTGCTCTCCAGCACGCTTCTCCTGCCGGACGAGGAGGAGCCGCTGACGCAGGGCTGGGAGATCAAGGAGCGCCTCGACCACGAGGTGGACGCGGTGATCGACTCGGGCGACTGCGGCACCGCGCCCACCACGGTCATCGACTTCTCCGGTGACGAGCCGGAGATCGTGCGCCGGGGCGCCGGCGACCCGTCGCGCTTCGAGTAGGCGGCCGTGAAGGGCGAGCGACTGCGGTTCGAGGGCTGGATCGCCGGTGTGGGGACGTCCTCGGGGACGCGGCTGGTGGTGGGGCACTGGCCCCGTTCGCCGTTCGGGGCGTTCAGCGACGTGATGGTCCAGCATCCCGACGGTGAGCGGGTCCTGCTGGCCCCGTCGCGGCAGGTCGCGGAGTTCGTCTCCGCGACGTACCGCTTCGAGCGGGTCGACGTGGTCCCCGTCGCCGTGGCCGTCTCCCGCACCGGGTGGCGGGTCGAGGCGGGGCCGCTGGACCTGTGGATGCGGGTGGGGCGCAGGTCCGCCCTGGGTCTGCTCCTGTCCGCCGTGCCCGCTCCGCTCGCCCGGAGCCGCACCTGGGCAGCGCTGTGCGACGTCCCGGCGCGGCTGATGCCGGGGGTGCGGACCCTGGGCAGCGCGGGCTCGGGGCGGCGCGAGTGGTACGGGGCCCGGGACCTCAGACCCGTACGGGACATGCGCGCCGTACTGGACGGGACGAGCCTCGGGCTGCTCGCGCCGCTCCATCCCCCGGTGGACTTCGGCTTCGGCTCCGCCCCGCGAAGGCCGTCGCTGGTCCGCGTCACAACAACGGTGGAACTCACGACGACGGCACGATGAGCCCCCGGGACCCGCCTCCCGGGGGCGGCGGCGCGGCAGGACCGTACAGCCGGGGATGCGAGCCCGACAGGCCCGTCGCAGGGTAGAGCCATGGCTACTCCCCCGATCGTCATCCACCGGCCGACCCCCTCGGGCGGCCGCCGGGTGACCGTGCACTACGAAGGCCGGGACGAGATACTCGGGCTGGCCCACAGCGATCACGACGTCATCGTCTTCCTGAGCGAGGCGGGCCTCGAGGACCCCGATCGCATACTCGACAACCCCGTCTGGGTGGAATGGCGGGGCGGCCGGGCCCACCGCTACGAGGCGGCCTGAGGACGCCCCGGGCGGCACCCTGACCGCCCGGGCGCCACGGGTCGTCCCTCCCGGGCGACCCCTCCGCTACGTGTACTCCTTCCGTTCCCCTCCCACGGCTTCCCGCGAACCGGCCCCGGTCAGGCGGTCTCCGGGGCCGCGAGCAGTTCGCGGACCTCGTCGGCGCTCGTCTCGTGGAGGTGGTCGGACAGCAGGATCCAGCGGGTGATGCCGACCGAGTCGAGGAACGCCAGGTCGTGGCCGGCGATGAGGAGCGCCCCCTCGTAGGACTCCAGTGCGCTCGTCAGCTGCCGCACGCCGGCCATGTCCAGGTTGTTCGTCGGCTCGTCGAGCATCAGCAGTTGCGGGGCGGGGGCCGCGAGCATGGTCGCCGCGAGGGCGGCACGGAATCGTTCCCCGCCGGAGAGGGTGCCCGCCGGCTGCTCCGCGCGGGCCCCCTTGAAGAGGAACCGTGCGAGCTGGGAGCGGATCTGGTTGTCGGTGGTGCCGGGAGCCGTGCGGGCGACGTTCGCGGCGACGCTCAGCGCGTCGTCGAGCATGTCCAGGCGCTGCGGCAGGAAGCGCAGCGGTACGGAGACGGCGGCCTCGCCCGAGAGCGGGGCCAGTTGCCCGGTGAGCGTGCGGAGCAGGGTCGTCTTGCCCGCCCCGTTGCGGCCGACCAGGGCGATGCGCTCCGGCCCGTGCACGTGGAGGCTGCCTTCGCGCAGTCTGCCGAACGGCAGGCTCAGATCCCGCAGGGTCAGTACCGTGCGGCCGGCGGGCACGGCGGTATGGGGCAGGCTCACCCGGATCTCGGCGTCCTGGCGGATGGCCTCCGCCGCCTCCTCCCGCCGTTCGCGGGCCTCTTCGAGACGGTCCTCGTGCAGTCCCCGCAGCCGGTCGCCGGATTCCTGCGCGGAACGCTTGCGTTCACCCGCGACGATGCGCGGGGCCCGCCGCTGGGCGTCCAGCTTCTTGTCGTGGCGCCGGCGGCGGGCCACCTTGACGCGGGTCTCCTCCAGTTCGCGCTGCTGGCGTCGTACGTCGGCCTCGGCGGAGCGCAGCGTCCGTCCGGCCGCTTCCTGCTGGGTGGCCAGGGCCTCTTGGTAGTCGGACCAGCTGCCGCCGTACCAGCTCACCGAGCCCGAGCGCAGTTCGGCGATGCGGTCGACCCTCTCCAGGAGGTCCTGGTCGTGGCTGACGACGATGAGGATGCCCGTACGCCAGGAGTCGACGGCCTCGTAGAGCCGGCGGCGGGCGAACAGGTCCAGGTTGTTGGTCGGTTCGTCCAGGAGGAGGACGTCCGGGCGTTCCAGCAGCAGGGCCGCCAGGCGCAGCAGAACGGTCTCGCCGCCGGACAGCCGCCCGACCGTGCGGTCCAGTTCGATGGAGCCGAGGCCGAGGGCGCCGAGGGTGGCGAGGGCGCGTTCCTCCACGTCCCAGTCGTCGCCGACCGTCTCGAAGTGCTCCTGGCGTACGTCTCCGGACTCGATGGCGCGCAGGGCGGCGCGCTGCACGTCGATGCCGAGGGCGGCATCGACCCGCAGGTCCGTGTCGAGGGTGATGTCCTGGGGGAGGTACGCGAGGCTGCCGCCCACGGTGACGGACCCCTGGGAGGGGCGCAGCCCTCCGGCGAGGAGGCGCAGCAGGGTGGACTTGCCGGTGCCGTTGGCGCCGACCAGGCCGGTGCGGCCCCGGGGGAAGGTGACGGAGAGCCCGTCGAAGGCGGTGGTTCCGTCCGGCCACTGGAAAGTGAGGCCGGAACAGGCGGCGGAGGCGCTGGGCGCGGTGGGATGGCTCATGGTGTCTCTCGCTGTCGCAGACGCGGGGAAGGGGGCTTCGTATGCGAGCAGCACGCGGCGACCGGGCCGGAGAGACCGGGAAAGGGAGGAGTGAGCTGTCCTGCGGAGAGCGGGGACGTGCTCAGCACCGAGGTCGCATTCACGCGGGATCACGGGCGGCAGACATGCCGACAGCGTCATGATCGTGTACGGGCGGGGCCGTACCGCGTGGTGATCGCGGACCTCAGATGCGCAACGTCCACCTCTATCGGAGACGACAGGACGTGATCAGCGTACCGGAGGCCCGCGCCGGGCGTCGAGAGGTTATGACGCGGTGGTCTGGGGGGTGGGGCCGGTGGCGTCCAGGTCGTCGGACGGCCCCGGGCCGTGGGACCGCACCGGGCCGGTGGACGGCACCGGAGTGCGTGGTCCGGGCATCCTCGCCGTTTCGGCGACGACCGGGTTGCGGCGGATGACGAGGATGGCGACGGCGGCCGCGAGTCCCGCCATGGCGAACCCGAAGGGCGGGGTGCCCCCGGTGGGGTGGGTCTCGTAGACGAGCGCCGCCGACAGCACGATGAGGACCGTGACGATCCGGCCGTGCTGCTGGGTGGCGGCCACGACCACAAGACCCCACAGGAGGTACCAGGGCTGCACCATGGGCGAGAGGGCCACCAGGGCCAGCAGGGCCAGGCCCAGGGCTTGGACCGGTGCCAGGCGGCCGTTCATCGCCCTTCGGGCCAGCAGGACGATCACGGCGAGCGCCATCGCCAGGCCGAGGCGCTGCACGGCGGACTTGACCGGTTCGGGGTCGGTGCCCAGGACCACGCGGCCCAGTTCCCCCAGGCCCAGGCCGAGGTCGCTGACGACGGAGAGGGCCGTGTGGATGTTCCCCGCGACGCCCTGGGTCCTCAGCCAGCCGAAGCCGGTGCCGCTGACCAGCGTGGCCGATCCGGCGACGGCGCAGGCGACGAGGCCGGGCGCGAGGAGCCCCTTGGCCCATCTCCGTATCTCCGGTCCGGTGGCCGAGGCGTGCACGAGTACGCCGATGAACAGCAGGGCCACGGCCGCCGGGGACTTGACCATCATCGCGAGCCCGACGAACGCGCTGCCGGCCACCCATCTGCCGCGCAGCGCGAGCACCAGACCGGCCAGCATGAGGCCGATCATCAGGCCGTCGTTGTGCATGCCGGCGACCACGTGCATCAGCAGGAGCGGGTTGAGCGCCCCCAGCCACAGGGCGCGGTTCTCGCTGCGGCCGTGCTCCCGGGCCAGTCGGCACAGGCCCCAGACGATGAGGACCAGCGAGACGAGCGCGATGGCCCGCATCGCCAGGACGGCGGGGACGATCGTCCCGCCGGTCGCCTTGGCCACGGCGGCGGAGAGCAGGAGGAAGAGGGGGCCGTACGGGGCCGGGGTGTCGCGCCAGTGGTTGCCGACGCTCGCCGAGGCGTCGCCGCCGATTCCGGCCGGATCCAGGCTGGAGGGGCCGACGCTGTAGACGTCGTGCCCTTCGACGACCATCGCGCCCTGGGCGATGTAGCTGTAGACGTCGGCGCTGAAGAGCGGGGGCGTCAGGAGGAACGGCGCCGTCCACCAGGCGAGGGTGACGAGCGTGTCGCGCACGGAGGACGCGGCCTTGCCGTACTGCCACCAGGCGACGACGAGCAGGGTCAGTCCGACGTAGGCGAGGACGGCAGCGGCGGTCCTCGCGCTGAACCCGTGGTCGACCCACAGGCCCCAGGGGTCGTGGGCCGGCAGCTTTCCGGAGATCCAGCCGCCCGCAGCGGTCGCCAAGGCGCCTGCCGCACCCAGCCGACGGTATCCGACAGCGCTCATAGCCCACATGAGCGGAAACCTATCGGACGGCTCGGCGCGGCTCTCCCCCTCCCCCGCCCGTTGTCCCATTCCCGGCGCTCGCCGGCACAGCCCCGGGGGCGGGGCCTTCCGCCGCACGGTGCCGGCCGCCTCGCCCTCGTAACCCTGTTGCCGCCGCCGCGTCGCCTCCGCGTTGTCCGGGGGGCCGGCGGATCAGGGCCGGACACCCGCCGTTCACCCGCCGACCGTCGCGTGAACAATGCTGCGAGCCAGTGCACCTAGCGCACGTCGCCGCGCCAGTCCCACTGGTGGCCGTCGATCGAGCGGGGCCCGTATTCGGCGCGGCCGCCCGGTCCGTACGCGCCTATCTCCGTGACCAGTCCGACGCCCTCGCGCAGGGTCTCGTCGCTCCAGCCGGTGACGTCCAGGAGCAGCCCGTCGAGCGGGCCGCCGACCAGCTCCCGGTAGTCATGACCCGGCCTCGGACCGGGGTGGGGGTCGTCGTGGTCGGCGCCGTACACCCGTCGCTGCCTCATCAGCTCGTCCATGCAGGCAGCATCCCACCGGCCACTGACAACGGCCCGGTGTGCGGGGCCATCCGGCCACCGGCACGTTCCGCGTCCCCCGCCGGCCGCGAAGTCGCCGCACCCGCGTGCGCGCCATATGCTTCAGGGACTCACGCACCGCGGAGCAGCCCATGAACCGGCGTCGGACTCCCCGCTCGGTCAGCGCCGAGGATCTGCTCACCACGTTGCAGAGCCTCACTGCCCGTGCGCGGCGAGAGGTGGAATTCCACCAGGCCAGAGTGGAACTCGCGCAGGCCCTTCAGCGCGACATGCTTCCGGCTGCCCTGCCCACCGTCCCCGGCCTCCAGTCGGCCGCCCGGTACGCGCCGGCCCGGGACGGGCTGGACATCGGCGGTGACTGGTACGACGGTTTCGCGCTCGCGGACGGCGCTCTGGGGTTCGCCATCGGCGATGTCCAGGGGCACGACGTGGAAGCGGCGGCCTTCATGGGGCAGGTGCGCATCGCGATGCGGGCCATCGCCGGTACGGTCTCCGACCCGGGCGAGGTCATGGGCCGGACGAACGATCTCCTGCTGTCGGTGGATTCCGGCCTCTTCGCGACGTGCACGTTCCTGCGGCTCGATCCGCAGACCTGGGAGCTGCACAGCGCGCGGGCCGGTCATGTGGCGTGCGTGTGGGCGACCGTGGACGGCCGGTCGGGCATCACGGAGGATCCGGGGGGCATGCCGCTGGGCATCGAGACCGGGGAGAGGTATCCCGTCACCCGCCGGACCCTGGACACGGACGGGGTGCTCGTGCTGCTCACCGACGGGGTGGTCGAGGGCCCGTCGCTGCTGATCGAGGACGGTCTGGACCGGGTCCGCCGGCTGGTCGCCGCGCAGGCCGGGGCGAACGCGGACGATCTGGCGGACGGCGTCCTCGGGGCGGCGGAGCTGACGGGGCACGAGGACGACGCCGCCGTACTCGTCCTGCGGCACGCGGCGGCTCGCCGTGGAACGCCGTGACGCGGTGGCGCTGACCCGTGGCGACGGGGTGGCGCTGGCTCCGCGGCGCTCGGAGGCGCGGTGGTGCGCGGAGATGCCTGGGTGCGCGGGCTACCCGTGACGCCGGGCGGGTGGCGCGCGGAGTCACCCGTGAACTCCTGAAGTCCCGGACCCGTGACGCCGGGGGCGTGGCGCGCGTGTCATCGGCAGCCTCGTTCGCGGGGCCGGTGTCTGATGAGAGCTGTGATCCGCAGCAAGGAAGCCAGACGTCGGGCCGTGTACGTGGCGCAGATCCTGGGCGTGACCGGCGCCTACTACCTGTCGGGGCGGCTCGGGCTGACGCGCCAGGTGGTGTTGGACGGGGCCGTGGTCACACCGCTCTGGCCGCCCACCGGGATCGCGCTCGCCGCCCTGCTGTGCTGCGGCAGCCGGATCTGGCCGGGCATCGCCCTGGGCGCGCTGTTCACCGTCTCCTCCATCGGCGACGCGTTCACGGTGTCGCGTCTGGGCATCGTCCTCGGCAACACCCTCGCGCCGCTCGCCGCCTACGCGCTGCTGCGCAAGGTGGGCTTCCGCAGTGAACTGGCCCGGTTGCGGGACGGTGTCTGTCTGGTCTTCCTGGGGGCGTTCGCCGGGATGCTCATCAGCGCCACGGCGGGCAGCGTGACGCTGCTGCTCGACGGCAAGGTGCCCCCGGGGCGGTTCTGGCTGGTCTGGTCGTCGTGGTGGGCGGGGGACGCCATGGGGGTGCTCGTGGTCACGCCCGTACTGCTGGTGCTGGGCCGGGTGCGGTCGTTCCGGCTGACCGGACGGTGGCCGGAGGCGTCGCTCCTCGCGGTCACCGTGGTCGTGGCGGGGCTCGTCTCCACGCGGAGCTCGCTGTCCATGATCTACCTGGTCTTTCCGGTGATCATCTGGGCTGCGCTCCGGTTCCAGCTGCCCGGCAGCGCGCCGTGCGCCCTGGTGGTGTCCGTGCTGGCGATCATCGCCGGGACGGACGCCCTGGGGCCGTTCGCGGGCCACACGCTGATGGAGATCATGGCCAACCTCACCATGCTCAACGGGTGCGTGGCGCTCACGGCGCTGCTGCTCGGGGCGATCGTCGCCGAGCACCAGAACATCCGCCGGGAGACGGAGCACGCGGTCGAGGAGCTGGAGGGGCTGGTGGAACAGCTCGCCCCGCTGTCGGGGCCGGCGTCTGCGCGCTACGACGACGGGCCGCCGGGCGGTCAGTAGGGCAGCGGCCGCCCGGAGGGGGTGCGCAGGTCGAGCGGGGGCGGCCCGGACGGGGGCGGGGGACGACGGACGACGATGCGGATGCGGCCCATGGCCACCACCTCCTCCAGGTGACCGGTATCTGCCCAGCCGACGCCGCTTCACACTTCCGGTCCACCTGGCGGACTCCTGCCGGGGTCCTGCGGGGGTCCTGGCCGTGGTCCGGACGCCGGGGCGGAAGCCTCCCGGCCCGGCACGGCCGGTGGGTCCGGGATGCGGGCCGGGCCGGGTCCGGTGACCCTTGATGGGTGGGGGCGCAGAGGCGAGGAGGATCAGGCATGTCCGCACTGGACAAGATCAAGAAGATGCTCAAGGGTCACGAGGACCAGGCAGGCAAGGGCATCGACAAGGCCGGAGACATGGTCGACGACCGGACCAAGGGCAAGTACAGCGGTCAGGTCGACACCGCCCAGGACAAGCTCAGGCAGCAGTTCGGCTCGGAGCGGGACCAGGACGGGCGGCCGCACTCCTGAACGAGGCCGCCGGTGACCGGCCGCCCCGCTGTTCGCACGCGTTCGGTCCGTGCCACGAGAGGCATCTCGTGGCACGGACCGAGCGCGTCGCGGGTCCACCCGCGGGCGCGGCCGTGCGCGTCGGGGGTGCGTCGCGCGGCATGACCGTGCGCGCCGGCCGGGGGCCGGGTGGCGGAAGACACCGGAAGAAATCCGGGATGCTCATCGGATTATTGTTATCGTCCCCGCCGCCCCGCATCTCCCGAGTGTGGGAAGTGACAGCACCGGACCCCGGAAGAGTGAGTACAGCATGGGCAAGGATCACGGGACGGCCTTGATCGCGGCGGCGCGGAGCGGCGACCAGGAGGCCAAGGACCGGCTGGTCGCGTCGTATCTGCCGTTGCTGTACAACGTCGTCGGCCGGGCGTTGAACGGGCACGCGGACGTCGACGACGTGGTGCAGGAGACGGTGCTGCGCATGCTGCGCAGCCTGCCCGAGCTCCGCGATCCGGAGAGATTCCGTTCCTGGCTGGTGGCGATAGCCATGAACGAGATCCGCCGCCACTGGCGCGAGGGCCAGTCGGGGGCCGTGTCAGCCGACCGGCTGGACGACGCCTACGACCTGCCCGATCCGCGCGCCGACTTCGTCGAGCTGACGATCCTGCGGCTCGGGCTGACCGGCCAGCGGCGGCAGGTGGCGGAGGCGACGCGCTGGCTGGACGAGGACGACCGTGCGCTGCTGTCGCTGTGGTGGCTGGAGACCGCGGGTCAGCTGTCGCGGGCCGAGGTCTCCGCGGCTCTCGAGCTCTCCCCCCAGCACACCGCCGTACGCGTCCAGCGGATGAAGGCGCAGTTGGAGGCGGCCCGGGTCGTGGTGGGCGCGCTCGCGGCGGATCCGCCGTGCGTGCTGCTGGAGGACATCGTCGCCGGCTGGGACGGGGTGCCGTCCGCCCTGTGGCGGAAGCGGCTGGCCCGTCATGCCCGCGAGTGCACGGTCTGCTCGGGGCACGGGTCGGCGCTGGTGCCGGCGGAGGGCCTGCTGGTGGGGCTCGCACTGGTCCCGGTGGCCGCGACCGCGGGCGGGGCGGCCACCGAGCTGCTGCCGACCGCCGCGCACCTCGCGGGGTCGTCCGGGACCGGGGAGCTCGCCGGGGCCGGGCGGGCCGAGCGCAGGCGCGGTCAGGCACGGCGACGCCGTCGCAACTCGGCCGTGGCCGCCGTGATCGCCATCGCCGCACTCGGTACCGGCGGCGCGGCGGTGCACCTCTACACCGACGACGAGGACCGCGACGCGACGACGGTGACCGCGGCGGTCCCGACCGAGAGCTCGGCCCTGCCCACGGCGGCCACCCCCTCGCGCAAACCGGCGACACTGTCGCCATCCGCCTCGGCCTCGTCCGCCTCCGCTTCCCCCTCACCCAGCGCATCGGCGTCGCCGTCGCCGAGTCCTTCGCGTACGGCCAGGGCCACACCGACGAAGAGCACCCGGCCCCCCGCACCGAGCTCGGCGGCCCCGGCCCCGAAGCCGCCGCCCGCGCCCGCTCCCCCGGCCTCGACGAGCGGCGAGGTCCTCCAGATCGTCAACGCCGAACGGGCGAAGGAGGGCTGCGGCCCGGTGACCTCCAACGACCTGCTGGCGACGGCGGCACAGCGGCACTCCGCCGACATGGCGGCGCGGGACTACTTCGCGCACACCTCGCCGGACGGCACCGACCCGGGCGACCGGATCACCGCGGCCGGCTACCGGTGGAGCACGTACGGCGAGAACATCGCCAAGGGGCAGCGGACCCCGGCCGATGTGATGCAGGCGTGGATGAACAGTCCCGGGCACCGCGCGAACATCCTGAACTGCTCCTTCAAGGAGATGGGCATCGGCAAGCAGGACTCAGGCGGCGGGCCGGTGTGGACGCAGAAGTTCGGCGCCCGCTGAGCGTTTGGGGGTGATCCCCGGGGTGTCAGGGGTGACTTCCGGGCGGTTTCTCCGCCCTGTCTCGCTCAGTCCTGCCCTGTGCCGTCCCGTTCTGTGCCGTCCGACCCTGTTCCGTCCTGTCCTGTACGGCATTGCTGCGCCGCGCCGGGTCTCGCCCGGCTCGGCGCGGCAGCGCGGCGTCCCGTTCAGCGCAGCAGCAGTGTCAGCGACGTGCCGATGCCGGTGACCGCGCCCACCGCCACCACCGCGAGGGCTACGCAGCGGGCCCGGAGGCGCTCGTAGCGCTCGGTGTACTCGCCGCGCAGTTCGACCGCCCGGTCGCGGACGCGGATGAGCGATTCGCGGGTGACGGAGACCCGGTCGGCGAGGTAGGCGCGCTCCACATCCTCGCGCTGGGCGGTGGTGAGCCAGGGCAGTTCGTCGGTGAAGCGCCGCGCCTGCGCCCGCGCCCTCTCCACCTCGGCGTTCCACAGCAGATAGCCCTCCAGTTGGGCCAGACCGCGGGCGCTCTCCTTGTCCGGTTTCACGCCTCCTCCTCTCGTCGGGCCGTCCGGGCCGGGTCGGGCGGATCTCACTCCTGGGTGTCCCCGGGCGCCACCGTGACGGAGGTGGAGGGCCGGTTGGCGACGTCGTCGAGGGCCCGCAGCGACGGGTGGTGCAGGTCGAACGCCGGGGATTCGGAGCGGATTCGCGGCAGGGTGACGAAGTTGTGCCGGGGCGGCGGGCAGGAGGTCGCCCATTCCAGCGAACGGCCGTAGCCCCACGGGTCGTCCTCGTAGATCTTCCTGCCGTACCTGGCGGTCTTCCAGATGTTGTAGAAGAACGGCAGGAGGGAGAGGCCGAGCAGGAAGGAGGAAATCGTCGAGATCGTGTTCAGCGCGGTGAATCCGTCCGCCGCGAGATAGTCCGCGTAACGACGGGGCATTCCCTCGGCGCCGAGCCAGTGCTGCACCAGGAACGTCCCGTGGAAGCCCACGAACAGCGTCCAGAAGGTGACCTTTCCGAGCCGCTCGTCCAGCATCTTTCCGGTGAACTTCGGCCACCAGAAGTGGAATCCGGCGAACATCGCGAAGACCACGGTGCCGAACACCACGTAATGGAAGTGCGCGACGACGAAATACGAGTCCGAGACGTGGAAGTCCAGCGGCGGCGAGGCGAGGATGATGCCGGTCAGACCGCCGAAGAGGAAGGTGACCAGGAATCCGACCGACCAGAGCATCGGCGTTTCGAGGGAAATGGATCCCTTCCACATCGTGCCGATCCAGTTGAAGAACTTCACCCCGGTCGGCACCGCGATGAGGAACGTCATGAAGGAGAAGAACGGCAGCAGTACAGCGCCGGTGACGAACATGTGGTGGGCCCATACGGTCGCGGAGAGTCCCGCGATGGCGATGGTGGCGGCGACCAGGCCGATATAGCCGAAGACCGGTTTGCGGCTGAAGACCGGGAAGATCTCGGTGACGATGCCGAAGAACGGCAGGGCGATGATGTACACCTCGGGATGGCCGAAGAACCAGAAGAGGTGCTGCCACAGCAGCGCTCCCCCGTTGGCCGCGTCGAAGATATGGGCGCCGAACTTCCGGTCCGCCTCCAGGGCCAGCAGAGCGGCGGCCAGAACCGGGAAGGCCAGCAGGACCAGGACACCGGTCAGCAGGACGTTCCAGGTGAAAATCGGCATGCGGAACATCGTCATGCCGGGGGCACGCATGCAGATGATCGTGGTGATGAAGTTGACCGAGCCGAGGATCGTGCCGAAGCCGGAGAAGGCCAGACCCATGATCCACATGTCGGCGCCGATGCCCGGCGAGCGGACGGCGTCGTTCAGCGGCGCGTAGGCGAACCAGCCGAAGTCGGCGGCTCCCTGCGGGGTGAGGAAGCCGGCCACCGCGATCAGCGAGCCGAAGAGGTACAGCCAGTACGAGAACATGTTCAGCCGCGGGAACGCCACATCCGGCGCGCCGATCTGGAGCGGCATGATCCAGTTCGCGAATCCGACGAACAGCGGCGTCGCGAACATCAGCAGCATGATCGTGCCGTGCATCGTGAACGCTTGATTAAATTGTTCGTTCGAAATCAACTGGATACCGGGGCGAGCCAGTTCGGCGCGCATCACCAGGGCCAGCAGTCCTCCCACGCAGAAGAACGCGAAGGAGGTGACGAGGTAGAGCGTGCCGATCGTCTTGTGGTCCGTGGTGGTCAGCCACTTGATGACGACGTTGCCCGGCTCCCTGAGTCGTACCGGCAGTTCGTCCTCTTCGGCTGCATCGGTCTCCACCGGTTGCGAGATGCCCCTCGTCGTCACTGCGACGCTCCTTCGGTCAACGGCCCGTGTGGACTCGGCGACCAGGATGGACCCGCGACGATCGGTCCGGTGGGACATCCTTCCCCGTCCCGCGCGAGCGCCCGGCAAGGACACTCAGATGGCCTACACCGGACCGGTGGTGCGGGACTGCTCCGGCAAAGCCCGGCCCGGTGAACCGTCATTCCGTCCGCCGGTGCGGAATAGCTCACCGGGGAGCGGAGTTGGTGAAGCGGCAGAACCACTTCTTCCCCACCCAGCAGGCATCGGAAGGTCGGATCCATGAAGATCGGCATTATCGGCGCGGGCAACATCGGCGGCAATCTGACTCGGCGTCTGACCGCGCTCGGACATGAGGTGTCGGTCGCCAACTCCCGTGGTCCCCAGACCCTGACCGAACTGGCCGAGGAGACCGGAGCCACTCCGGTCGCGGCGTCCGAGGCGGCTCGGGAGGCCCGGATCGTCGTCGTGACCGTCCCGCTCAAGGCCGTGCCCGACCTGCCCAAGGGGTTCCTGGACGGGGCGGCGGAGGGCGCCGTGGTCATCGACACCGGGAACTACTACCCGCAGCAGCGCGACGGCCGGATCGCCGCCATCGAGGACGGTCTACTGGAGAGCCGGTGGACCGAGCAGCAGATCGGCCACCCCGTGGTCAAGGCGTTCAACGGGACGTACGCGCAGGACATCCTGGACCGGGGCCGTCCGCACGGCAGCCCCGGCCGGCAGGCGCTGCCGGTCGCCGGGGACGACCCGGCGGCCAAGCAGGCCGTGCGCGATCTGATCGACGAACTGGGCTTTGACACGGTCGACACCGGCGGCCTGGACGAGTCGTGGCGTCAGCAGCCCGGGACTCCGGTGTACGGCAACCGGGGCGACGCGGACGCCATCGTGAAGGCGCTGGCGGACGCGTCCCCCGAGCGTACGGCGGAGTGGCGCGCCTGACCCGCGCGACGGCCCCGGTCGGGTCGTCCGGGACGCGGTCCCGGACGGCCCGGCCGGGGTGGCCTTCGGCCCCGTCGGCCGGCCCGCGGTGAAGCCGGGCGTTCAGACCGTCCCCGTCACCGTCACCCGCACCGAGACGGAGGCCGGCGGCTCGGTGCGGACCGCGAGCAGCGTCGCGGCGCGCACGGCCCGGGTGACGTCGAGGGCGCGGCGCCCACGGTGGAGGACGAGGCGGATGTCGATGTGCCAGGAGTCGGCGGCCTCGTCCCAACGCACCCGCACCCCCTGCGCCCGCGCGCCGGGCCCCTGAGCGAGTCGCGGGGCCCGGTCGGCGATCCGCGTCCGCAGGAGGTCCACGACGCCGGGGCGCAGGAAGGCCACGCCCGGTACGCCCTGAGCGGCCTCGGCCGCCGCGACCGCCAGCCGGTCGCGGAGAGTGTCCGGAGTCATCGGGCTGCTCCTTCCGAGCCGTCGCCGTAGTTGTCGTGGTTGTTGTTGTCGTGATCGTCGTCGTTGTTGTTGTCATGGTCGTCGTTGTCGTCGTCGTCCAGGATGTCCACGACCAGCACGTCGGCCGCGCCGAGGCGGATGCCGATGTCCTGGTCGGCGGCCTCGGCGATCCGGGCGCGCACGGCGTCCGCCAGGTCCGGCAGGGGCCGGGTCAGGTTCGCCACGACCTCGACGCGTACGTGCACGGGGCCCGCCGGGTCCGCCGGGTCGAGCGGCGCGATCCGGCAGCTCCCGGCCCGTACCCCGGGCAGCGCGTCGACCGCGGCCCGCAGCAGCCGCGCGGCCGCCGCCTCGACGATCCAGTGGTCCTCATCGGGCTCCCCGAGGGGAATCGGACGCCCGGGGCGCAGTTCGAGCCGGACGAGGTCCATCACGCGGGCCGTGACCGCGGCCGAGGTCGCCTCCGGCACCCCGGGCTCCTCGGCGCAGGTACGGCGTACGGCATCGCTCAGACCGGCCAGGTCGGCCAGGGCCGACGCGCAGTGCGGGCAGGCTCCCAGATGCGGGTCCCGGTCCGTTCCGCCGCTGCCCCCGGCGTCCCACGCGTCCCAGACGTCCGTCAGCAGACGCCCGCAGGCGAGCCGTTCCTCCTCTTCGTACCGGCTTTCGTCCGGCCGGTCGGGGTTGGCGCTCATCGCCATGCGCTCATCGCCTCCGTCAGGTGGCGGCGGGCGCGGAAGACCCGGCCGCGGACCGCCTGCAGACTGATTCCGACCGTGTCCGCGATGCTCTCGTACGACAGCCCCTGCATCTCGCGGAGCACCCAGCAGACACGTTGTTCGGGCGAGAGGCCCGCCATCGCCCCGGACAGCGCGTCGGCCGCTGCCCGCGACTCGACGGCGCGGACGGGCGACGCCTGGTGTTCGGGGGCCGCCTGCTCGGGGATCGAGTCGAGGTCCGCCGCCGGTCGGCGGGATCTGAGCCGGTTCAGACAGCGGTTGGTGACGATGCGGTAGAGCCATGTGTGGAAGGAGGCGTCCCGGCGGAACTCCGGGAGTTTGCGCCAGGCGCTGACGAAGGCGTCCTGAACGGCGTCCTCCGCATCCGCCCGTTCCCCCAGGAACCGCGTCGCGAGTTGCAGCATGGCGGGGCTGTGCCGCCGCACCAGCACCTCGAACGCCTCCTCGTCGCCCTCCCCGGCCCGTACGACCAGCAGCGCTTCGTCGGCCCTGACGCCCTCCGGCGCCCGTTCCGTCATCTGATTCCCGTCGCCGGGCACGGACCAGCCCCTCCCTCAGTCGGTTCCACGACACCCTCTCGGTCCTCTCGGACTTCTCGGACTTCTCGGTTGGACACCTCGGACCGCGGAACGTCACGCACTGGTGTGCCCCGATCTCCGCCCGGGGATCTCGGATCGGGGATCGGGATCTCGGATCGGGGATCGGGGATCGGCGAAAAGTTTTCGGGAACCCGCGTGACGAATCGGCGGACAGCGTGTCCAACGAGATGTCAGGCGATACGAGCCGAGCGAGATGCGAGGAGTTTCCATGACCACCACTCAGACAGCCGGTGTCATTCCCACCGCCAAGTCGGGCGCGGCGACGGGTTCCGGCGCGGGCGGGCAGCAGCGGTCCGGTGGCGTCGGCGGTACGACGACCGTGGGCAGCGGGGCCACCGGCGCGTCCGAGCCCGCGGCGACGCGGGGCCGGACCTCGATCGCCGACACCGTCGTCGTGAAGATCGCGGGGATGGCGGCCCGGGAGATCCCGGGCGTCTACGACATGGGCGGCGGCCTCTCCCGCACCATCGGCGCGGTGCGCGACCGGGTTCCGGGCGGCCGGCCGAACGTCGGACGGGGCGTCAAGGTCGAGGTGGGCGAGCGGCAGACGGCCATCGACCTGGATCTCGTCGTCGAGTACGGCGTCGCGATCACCGATGTGGCGCACGACGTCCGCGAGAACGTCATCGCGGCGGTGGAGCGGACGACGGGCCTGGAGGTCGTCGAGGTCAACGTGACGGTGAACGACGTGCACCTGCCCGAGGACGACGCCGAGGCCGCTCCGGCCGAGACCCGCGTGGCGTGACGGCGTGACACGCGGGGTGGACGGTCCCGGCCCGGTGGACGGTGTGCCGGGCCGGGGCACGGTGGGCGCGGCGGCGGGCATGGCGCTGGGGTTCGCGGGCTGGTTCGGCGGGTTCGGGGCGTTCCTCGTGGTCGCCGCGCTCGGCGCGCTGGGCTGGCTGGCCGGGCATCTGGTGGACCGGGGCACCGGTCTGCGGGAGCTCCTTGACTCGCTGGCGGGGAGGCGGTCGTGACGGTTCCCGCCGCCGGGCGTGGCACGACGACCGTGGCCCCCCGGGCGGTCCGGCGGATCGCCGAGCGGGCCGCCGCCGAGGCGTTGCCGGACGGCGGGGCGGTGCTGCGGGGTTCGGCCGCCGTGCGCGGGGCCTCCGCGA
Organism: Streptomyces sp. cmx-18-6; assembly: GCF_046548915.1. Classification (NCBI taxonomy): domain Bacteria; kingdom Bacillati; phylum Actinomycetota; class Actinomycetes; order Kitasatosporales; family Streptomycetaceae; genus Streptomyces; species Streptomyces sp. cmx-18-6. The sequence continues at coordinate 85,094 of NZ_JAEBEP010000012.1, forward strand.
CGATCACGGTGGGTGTGCGGCTGCCCTATCCGGTGCGGGCCGACGAGACCGCGCGGCGGATCCGGGAGCGGGCCACGGCCCGGACCGCGGCCCTGACGGGTCTGGCCGTGCCGCGGGCCGAGGTGCGGGTCGACGCGCTGACGGTCGGTGCGTCTCCGCCGCCCCCGGAAGTCGGGGAGGCGGTGCCCGGATCGGACGCTGCCGCCAAAGACTGCCCCGGCCCCCGGGTCTCGGACGACGCCGCCAAGGGCTGCCCCGCCCCCCGGATCAGGGCCCAACGGCGTGTCCCGGCAGCGGTCCTGGCCGCTGCGGGGGCCGTGGCGTGCGGGCTGCTGCTGGTCGATGTGGTCGCGGTCCGCTTCGGCGACGCCCCCGCCGGCTGGCGTATGGCGGTGCTCGACCGGGCGGCGACCCACGGACCGGCGGACCCCGTGGTGCGGCTCGGCGGGGCGGTCGCCGCCCTCGCGGGCCTCTGGCTGCTGGGGAGCGCGCTGCTGCCGGGACTTCGGCGGCGGTTGCCCATGGCGGCGCCGGCCAGCGCGGTGCGCGCGACCGTGGACCGTACGGCGGCGGCCCGGATCCTCCGGGAGCGCGCCCTCGGCGTTCCCGGCATCCTCCGGGCGCGGGTGCGGGTGCGTGTCCGGCGGGCGGAGGTGCGGGCCGGTATGGGATACGGCGACCCGGAGCGGGTGCACGCCGAGTTGGTCCGGGTGCTGGGCGCGAGTCTGCTGGAGCTGGGGCTGGCCCGTACGCCCGCACTGCGGGTCCGGGTGGGGCGCGAACCTGGCGGGCAGCCCCCGGAGCCGGACGAGCTGCCGGCGGAGGGACGACCGGACGCGTCCGCCCCCGAGCCTCGGAGCGGGCCTCGGGACGGCGGAGAGGTGTGAGCGGTGTGGCGGAGGGCGGCGAGAGGGTGTGCGGAGCGTGGCGGTGATCGGGCGTGGTGCGGTGAACCGGGCGCTGCTCGGGACGGTCGGCCTCGTCCTGCTGGTCGGCGGAGGTCTGCTGGCCGTGGGCGACGGTTCGGGGCTGGGCCGGGTGGGGCGTGCGGTGCCCGGCTGGTGGTCCGGGCGCGCGGCCGATGGGGTGCTGCTGGACCGCGGCGGGTTGGCCCGGCTGCGGGAGAACGCCTGGTGGACGCCTGTCGTGATCGTGGCGCTCACCCTCGTACTGGCGCTGCTCGTCCGGTGGTTCGCCGCCCAGGTGTCGACGTCCGGGCCCCGGTGGGTCGGTCTGCGGGGTCCCGGCCTCGTGCTGCGGCGGCGGACGTGGGAGCGGGCGATGGCCTCGCAGGCTGCGTCGGTCGAGGGTGTGGCGCGCGCCCGGGTGCGCCTGGCGGGACGGCCGTTGCGGGCGTCGGTGACGCTGGTCGTCGAGCCCGAGGCCCGACCCTCTGAGGTGGTGCGCCGGGTCGGCGTGGGGGTGGTCGCGGACGCGCGTGACTGCGCGGGCGTACGCGGCCTGCCGGCCGAGGTCCGGGTACGGGCGGCGAGCCGGCGGGAGCGCCGGACGCGGTGAGCGGCGCGGGGGCGCTCGGCGCGGGGGCGCTCGGCGTGGGGCCGCCGCTCCGGGGCGCGGCTGTGGTGAGCGGCGTCGGGCCTGGCCGGGGTGCTGCCGCACGGGGGCCTGGCCGTGGTCAGCGATCGCCGGGGCCTGGCGTATTGCTCAAACACCGGGACGCTTCCCGCCCCCACCCGTGGGCTACTCGTGAGTAAGGTGTGGGCCCGGGATGTCGCCGTCACGGTCCGTCCGGCCCCGGACGTGGTCCGACGACGACCGTGGACGAGGAGTTGCACCATGGCCCGCACCATGTCCGTAGCGGACAGCATCGTGATCGACGCGCCTCCGGCGCAGGTGTACGACCGGCTCAGCGACCCCACCGCCATGGGCCGGTGGAGCCCCGAGAACCGGGGGGCGACCGTGCGGGGCGAGCGGCGCGGCGCGTACGTCGGCATGGTCTTCGAGGGCCGGAACAAGCGCGGCGCGGTGAGCTGGACGACCCGGTGCACGGTGACGGCCGCCGACCCGGGTGAGCGCTTCGCCTTCCGGGTCCATGCGATCGGCGTCCGCAAGCCGCGGCTTCCCGGGCCGATCGCCACCTGGGAGTACCGCTTCGAAGCGGTGGACGGCGGGACCCTGGTGACCGAGACCTGGACGGACGACCGGCGCTCCTGGCCGGACTTCCTGGCCCATGGCTTCGACCGGGTCGCGACGCGCGGCAAGACCTTCGCGCAGTTCCAGCGCGGCAACATCCGGACCACCCTCAAGCGCCTCAAGGCTGCCGTGGAGGAGGACCTCCGGGGAGCAGTGTAGGGAGGCCCCTGGGCTGCCGGACGGCTCTCGGACGGCTGCCGGACCGCTCTCGGGCGGTGCCGGGCTCCGGAGAGCAGATCTCATCGCCGGGGAGTGTCACCGCGTCGGTGCAGACTGGGCGCGTACGCAGGATCCGAGCGCGGGGGGATGCATGGGCACCGTGGACAGCGCCGGGTTCGAGCCCGCGACCGGGGACGGGCCGCCGCTCACCGGGAGCGCCGAGGCGCGTGCCGCTTCGGTGCGGACCGCCTTCGAGGGGCTGCTGCAGATCCGCCGCCTGACCAACGTCGGGCGCGACGATCCGGAGGCCGTGCCGGCCCCGTGGGAGCTGCACCGGCCGGTACGGGCCGTCTCGTTGGCCCTGGAGAGCTCGGGCGCGGTTCCGTCCGCCGTCGACGCTGCGGGGCGCCGGGTGTCGGCCGGTTACCGCGTGCGGGACGGCGAGTCGGCGGGGTCGGTCCGGATCGAATGGACCGGGCCGCCCGGCAGCGGCGCCGCTCACCACGAGGAGGAGGCGCTGGCCGGTTGCGCCGACGCGTTGCGGCGGCTCGGGTGGACGGTGTTGCTCTACCGGGGTCCCCGCAGGCGGCGGTATCTGGAGGTTGAGCCACCGGCGGGAGTTCCCGGCGTGCGGTAGCGGGCTCAGGGCGGCGTTGTCAGACCCGTGGGAGATGCTTGACGGTCCGACACATCTGACCAGGAGACGCTGAGATGGACAAAGACGAGCTCGCTGCGGCGCAGGCGTACGTCCGCCTGCTGGAGGCCACCCGGGCCGTGCTCTCGGACCCGGAGGACGCACCCCTGTATCTGCCGCTGCTGGCCTCACCGATGCGGGAGGCCGACCGGGCCCTGCGCGGCGCGGGGCTGACGGGGAACGAGGACAGGCTCTTCACTCTCGTACGGGAGTTGCAGCCGAGCCTGTCCGGCGACGACAGGTAGACGGGAGGAGTCGGTTGCGGGCGCTCGGTCCCAGGTCGTCCCGCCGGTGACCACAGGCCGCCGACCACCGGTCGACGATCACCGGTCGACCAGCTGCGAGCCGACCGGCTTCACGTCGCCGGCCGGAGATCGCCGGCCTCAGGTCACCGCGTCAGGTCGCCGCGTCGGGGTCGGGGGCGAGGCCGAGTTCCCGCTCGCCCGGTCCGAGGGGGGCGAAGAAGCGGGCGACCGTGCGGTCGTCCACCTCGGCGAGGGTGGCCGGTTTCCACTGCGGACTGCCGTCCTTGTCGATGATCCGGGCGCGTACGCCCTCCACGAAGTCGGGTTCCTCGCGTACACGGCTGGAGACGCGATACTCCTGGTCGAGGACGGCCTCCAGGCTGCCGAGCCGGGCGGCCCGGCGGACGGCCGCGAGCGTGACCTTGAGCGCCACGGGCGACCGGGCGGAGAGTTCGGACGCCGCCCGGGCCGCTGCGGGGGCGGCGCTGTCCCGGAGTCGTCGGACGATCTCCTCGACGGTGTCCACGGCGTAGCAGGCGTCGATCCAGTCGCGCTGCGCGGCCAGCTCACCGGCGGGCGGCTCCTCGGCGAAGCCGCGTACCGACCGCCTCGCGTCCTCGGCGGTCTCCGAGGCGGCCAGGGCGGCGGTGAGCTCCGGCAGGCGGCGCGCGGGTACGTGATGGTCGGCGAGACCGCACAGGAGGGCGTCGGCCGCCCCGACTGCGCGACCGGTGAGCGCCAGATGGGTGCCCAGTTCGCCCGGAGCACGGGCCAGCAGGCGGGTGCCGCCGACATCGGGCACGAAGCCGATCCCGGTCTCGGGCATGGCCACGCGTGAGCGTTCCGTGACGACCCGGACGGAGCCGTGGGCCGACACACCGACTCCCCCGCCCATCACGATGCCGTCCATGAGGGCCACGTACGGCTTGGGGAACCGGGCGATACGGGCGTTGAGGCGGTATTCGTCGCGCCAGAACTCCAGCGAGTCCCGGCCCCCGGCGCGGGTGTCGTCGTGGAGCGCGCGGATGTCGCCGCCCGCGCACAGGCCGCGTTCGCCCGCGCCGGACAGCACCACCGAGGTGACCGCCTCGTCCCGCTCCGCACCGGCGAGCGCCTCGTCCAGGAGCCGCACCATGGTGTGGGTGAGGGCGTTGATGGCGCGGGGGCGGTTCAGGGTGATGTGAAGGGAGCGCCCTCGGGCCTCCAGCAGGACGGGCCGGTCGTCGTCGTTCATGTGCGCGCTCCGTTCGTGTGTGCGCTCCGCTCACCGGGCGCGGTGGAGACCTGGTACGGGCTGTCCGCCGTGGCCGGACGGGCCGTCCCCGCCATTCTGCGACCCCCGGGTCGTGCGCCGGACAGAGGGGCGGCGGGACGCGGGGCCGAGGCGGTGGGCATGGCACGCGGGCCGGAGGCGGGTCGCGGGTCGCGGGTCGCGGGTCGCGGGTCGCGGGTCGCGGGTCGCGGGTCGCGGGTCGCGGGTCGCGGGTCGCGGGTCGCGGGTCGCGGGTCGCGGGTCGCGGGTCGCGCGAGTGTGTCGGTTCCTGGCCGCCGTGGCACTACAGCCGCTGTGGCACTACAGGGGAAGCGGCTCGACAATTGAGTCCCAGGGGGCGCGTCGCCGCGCCTCGCCGGACGACCTCCGGAGCATGCATGACCGACCACGAACGGCGGCAGGACGCCGAGGCCGCTCCGCTCCGCCGGATCGACCGGAGGAGCAACGGTGAGATCGGGCCGACGGAACGGCTCGCGATGAACCGGACCGGCAGCTTCGAGTGGGACCTCGATGCCCGGACCCTGGACGTCGACGACGCGGGGCTCGCGGTCTTCGGCGTGGACCCGGCGACGTACGACGCACGCCCGGGCGCGCTGATGGAGCGGCTGGAGCCGGCCGAGCGGGCTCGGCTGGACGTGACCATCGACGAGGCCATCACCGGCGGCAGCAACTCCTACAGCGTCCATTTCCGGATCCCGCTGGATGACGGGACGACCCAGTGGACCCACGTCCAGGCCCGGATCCTCCGGTCGAAGGACGGAAAGGCCCACCGGATCGTGGGGGTCGTCCGTGATGCGACGGCGGAAGTCACCCATTCGGCCTTCGTGCTCGATCTGGAAAAGCGCCGGCAGCGCCAGACCAACATCGTCGAGCGCACCACGAGCGCGATGTCGCGGGCGGTGACCGTCGACGATGTGACGGCCGCGCTCACCGGTCCGGGCGGGCTGGCGAGGCTGGGGGCGGACGGGCTGGCGCTGGGGCTCGTGGAGAGTTCCTCGCTGAACATCGTGGCGCTGAGCGGCGAGTCGCTGGAGGCGCTCGACGGATTCGGGTCCGGGGATCTGGACCGCGATCTGCCCCTGGCCGACGCCATCCGCAGCGGGCGGCCGCGCTTCATCACCTCCCTCGCCGCACTCGCCCGGCGGTACCCGGTGCTGGAGCCGTCCCTGGGCAGGCTCAGGTTCCGGGCCGCGGCCTATCTGCCGCTGGTGGCCCAGGCCCGGTCGCTCGGCGGGCTCGCCCTCTTCTACCGGGAGCGCACGGTCTTCAACGCCGATGAGCGGATCCTGTGCCTGGGGCTCGCGGCCATCGTGGCCCAGTCGCTCCAGCGGGCCATGCTCTTCGACGAGGAGCGGGAGTTCGCCACCCAGCTCCAGTCCGCGATGCTTCCGCCGCGCATACAGGACATCGAGGGCGGCGAGATCGCGGTGCGCTACCACGCGGCGTGGACCGGTCGGCAGGTCGGCGGCGACTGGTACGACGTGATCTCGCTGCCCAAGAACCGTTACGGGCTGGTCGTGGGGGACGTCCAGGGGCACGACACCCATGCCGCCGCGATCATGGGCCAGTTGCGCATCGCCCTGCGCGCGTACGCCGCCGAGGGGCATCCTCCGGCGACGGTGCTGGCGCGGGCTTCGCGCTTTCTGTCCGAACTGGACACCGACCGCTTCGCGACCTGCACCTACGCCCAGGTCGACCTGGCGACCGGCGCGGCGCGCGTGGTCCGCGCCGGACACCTCGGGCCGCTCATCCGCCACGCCGACGGGCGGGTCGGGAGCCCGCAGGTGCGCGGGGGCCTGCCGCTGGGCATCTCCACGGAGTTCGGGGACGAGGAGTACCCGGAGACCCGGCTGGATCTGGTCCCCGGTGAGACGTTCGTCCTGTACACGGACGGCCTGGTGGAGGAGCCGGGCGCCGACCTCGACACGGGGGTGGAGGCGCTGCGCAACGAGGTGAGCGCCGGGCCGGCGGGGGCCGAGGCGCTGGCGGACCATCTCTCCGACCGGCTGTGGGAGCGGTGGGGGTCGGGGGACGACGTGGCGCTCCTGGTGCTGCGGCGCAGCCCGGACGTGGGGTCCTCGCACGCGCCCCGGCTGCATCAGTACATCCACCAGGCGGACCCGGAGGGCCTTTCGGACGCCCGCGCGATCGTACGGCAGGCGCTCGCCGACTGGGACATGGCCGACTTCGCCGACGACGCCGAACTGGTCACGGGTGAGCTGCTGGTGAACGTGCTGCTGCACACCGAGGGCGGGGCGGTGCTGACCCTGGAGGTGCTGCCGGAACCGGTGCGGCGGATCCGGCTCTCGGTCCAGGACCGGTCGAGTGCCTGGCCCCGGCGGCGTACGCCCGGCGAGACCTCGACCTCGGGCCGGGGACTGCTCCTGCTCGACGCGGTCGCCGCCCGTTGGGGCATCGAGCCGCGCGGCGAGGGCAAGGCCGTCTGGTGCGAGATCGGCCCCGCTCCCCCGCCCACCACCGCATCTCCATCCCCCTCGCCCGCAGCGAAGCTGGGCCCGCCCGCCGGGGGTTAGGTAGGCCCCGCCGGCAGCGGAGCAGGCCCGCCCGGGAGCAGGGCCCGCCCGCAGCGCAGCTGGGCCCGTCCGCCGGGGAGCGATGAGGGGCGTGCCGCCTCGCGTGAGCGAAGCGGCACGCCCCTCGACCGGCGGCTCCGACACCTTCGGCGACCCGGCGCCGCTCACCGCGTGACGGGGAGGGCGCCGGGTGCACGGGCGTCAGCTCTGGGTGGCGCGCCTCTTACGGACGGCCCACAGGATGCCGCCACCGGCGAGCAGGACCGCGACAGCGGCGCCGCCTATGACCGGCGTGGCGGACGACGAACCGGTCTCGGCCAGGGGAGGCGTGGTGGGGCTCGGGGCCGGCACGGCGGGCGCGGACTCCGAAGGCTCCCCGCTGGGGGTGTCGCTCGGCTCGGGCGTCTGCGTGCCCGGCGTCTCGGACGGCGTCGACTCGGTCGGCGTGGGAGTCGGCTCGGTCTCGGTCGGGGTGGGAGTCGGCTCCGTCTCGGTCGGCGTGGGGGTGGGCTTCCCCTTGCACACGTCGGCCGTCTTCTCGCCCTCGTACGAGTACTTGTCGTTCTTGTTGCCGTCCTTGACGACCAGTCGGACCGTCACCGGCTCGGAGTGCTCGGGAAGCGTCAGCTTCCTGTTGAACTCCTTGTCGAACGTCTCGGTCGGCAACAGGTCCTTGCCGTCCACCGTGACGGTCACCGTGTTGGGGACGCCCGGCGTGTAGTACTTGAGGTCAACAGTCACCTCGGAGCAGGTCACGGCCCAGGTGGGGGTGTGAGCCGCCGCCGGACCGGCGGATATGACGCCTCCGGTCAGACCGACGACCGCAGCGGCCACAAGTGTTCCCGCGGCACGCCACGATCTCCTGGGTATGGTCATGGGTACTTCCTCCAGCTAAATCTCATCGCCCCAATGGCGATGGGGCGCACAGTACTGCCATTGCTCCGGGGCGACGCAGCCGCCCCGTACATCCGCAGGCGAGACAACTGCTGCCGTGCCCTTGCCACTTCACACAAGGTCAGAGCGACTTGTGCATGATGTGCAGGCCCACATAGCCCTCGGCCGGGTGGTTGAAGCCCTCCGGCAGGGTCCCGATCACCTTGAAGCCGATGGACTCGTACAACCTGACCGCGTGGGTGTTCGTCTCGACCACCGCGTTGAACTGCATCGCCCGGAAGCCGGCGTCGCGGGCCCAGTCGACCGAGTACTCGCACAGGGCACGCCCCACGCCCTTCCCGGAGTGGGCGGGGTCGACCATGTACGTGGCGCTGGCTATGTGGGAGCCGTTGCCCATGTGGTTCCGGTTCATCTTCGCGGTGCCGAGGATCGTTCCCCGGTCGTCGACGGCGACGACCACACGGTTCGGCGCGGCGACGTACCACCACTCCTGGGCGTCCTCCTTTCCGAGGTCGGGCGGGTAGGTGAGCGTCTCGCCGGCGGCGACGATCGTGTGGAAGAACGGCCAGATGGCGTGCCAGTCCTCGCGGGTTGCTTCCCTGATCAACATGCGACCATGATGCCGGGCCCGGATACCCGTCCGCGCACGACTACGCCTCTTCGCACCGCCGCCGCCACCGCAGCCTGGCCAGCAGCCCTCTCCCGCTCGTCTCCCGTACGCCGGACCGCGCCTCCCTGGGGCCCGGTGGCGAAGCGGCCGGTGGAGGCTGTGCCGCCGCCGGGCGCGGGGCGGGGCGTTCAGCCTCGGGCCCCACCCCGGCCCCGGGGTCGTCCCCGGGTCGCGGGGCGGGCCGTTCCTCCCGGGCGCGGTCCAGCTCCAGGGTCAGATTGAGCCGCCGCCACAGGATCTCGTCGGGGTCGTCCGCCAGCATCAGCTCCCCCATGGTCTCTCTGGCGGCCACGGAGCCGGGGCGGCCGAAGACGGGCTCCGGCCTGACCCGTACGAGATAGGCGCGTTCATAGGGGTCGTCCACCACCTCCGCCAGGTGCGCGGAGTCCAGTGCGGACGCTTCCACCGCCGCCCGGGCCCAGGGGTCCCTTGTGCGGTTCAGCAGTCGGTGGATGCGCTGGGACCGCCAGTTGCGCGCCCGCCGGTCGCCTCCCGCTTCCAAGATCGTGCGCATCTCCGCGGGGATGGGGCCGGCGAGCAGTCCGGGCTCCTCCGTCGCGAAGGCGGCCAGCTCGTCGGCGAGATAGAGCCAGACCACCGCGCGATACCGATTGAGATAGAACGTGACCGGCGAGACACAGCCCGCCCGGGCCAGCCGGGTGAACCGCGCGGGAACGATGCCGAGCAGGGCCGCGCCCTCCGACGTGCCGACCGTGCGGACGCGCTCCGCCAGGCCGTCGGGGAATCCCGGCTGCTCCCGCAGGCGCGTGATCTCCTGCTCGGGCACCCGCGGCCGCCCGCCGCCGGGCCCGGCCGTGACGGCGATCAGCCCGAGATGCACGGCGAGCTCGAACTCTCCGCGCCGCAGCCCCAGTTCCTGTGCGGCGCGACCGGCGGTGGTGGCCGCCGGAGTGTCGGGCGAGGCGTGCGCACCGCCGCGCTCCACGTCTTCGCTGTGGGCCCCGCGCCCGGCCCGGGTGCGCGCACCGCCCGCGTGTGTACGTACTGCTTCCTTGACCGTCATGACTGTCATCCCCCGTGAGCGACGAATACTCTCCGTGATCACGGTAGCTCGACAGGGTCACCCTCGGCGCGGCCTGTGGATAACTTTCTCCGGGCGGCCGTAAGCGCAGGTCAGGCGGGTCCGAGCCCCTGCGGGTCGTCCAAGCCGCCTTGGCGTGCGGAGACGCCGAGGTGCTCGCCGACCCGGTTGACGAGCAGGGTCATCTCGTAGGCCACCTGGCCCACATCGGCTTCGGCGGCGGTCAGCACGGACAGACAGCTGCCGTCGCCCGCGGCGGTCACGAAGAGCAACGCCTCGTCGAACTCGACCATCGTCTGGCGGGCCCGGCCGGCCCGGAAGTGCCGGCCCGAACCCCGCGCCAGGCTGTGCAGGCCGGAGGAGACCGCGGCCAGGTGCTCGGCGTCCTCCCGGGCCAGCCCGGTGCTGGCCCCGGTGACCAGGCCGTCGTTCGACAGCACCAAGGCGTGCCGTATGTTTCGCACCCTGCTGGTGAGATCGTCTAGGAGCCAGTCAAGTCCCCGGTCAAGCGCCATCCGCTCGTCCTCCCCGTGCCTTCGTTCCCCGTACCCCGCTACGCGCGTAAGCCTTGCGCACCCTCTCCGTCCGGGCAAGCGCCCCTCGACGCCCGGGGCTCCGCTTCGCGCCATGCGGACATCGGGCCCAGGATGGGCGCATGGCACACCACATGACCGAGGAAGAATGGCGGGCGTTCCTCTCCGAGGGGACCCGCACCGCGAAAGTCTCGACCGTGCGGGCGGACGGCAGCCCGCACATCGCTCCCGTCTGGTTCCTGCTCGACGGCGACTCACTGGTGTTCAACACCGGCGGCAGGAGCGTGAAGGGGCGGAACCTGGAACGCGACGGACGGGTCTCCGTGTGCGTCGACGACGATCGGCCGCCGTACGCGTTCGCCGTGGTCCAGGGGCATGCGGAGCTGAGCGAGGACCCCGGGGAGCTGCTGCGTTGGGCGACGTCGATCGCCGAGCGCTACGTCGGAGCCGAGGCTGCCGAGGAATTCGGGCGGCGTAACGGCGTACCCGGTGAACTGGTGGTGCGGGTGCGGATCGACAAGGTGATCGCTCTGGCCGACATGGCCGACTGACCGGCCACGCGTACAGCCGCCCGAGGATCGGCCCATGGGGTCGGGGAGCCGGGCGGTGTGCGTCCGCTCCGGACTTCTCGCCCGTACGGATCGGGCGACAGACCGGAGCGGACGGCAAGTGGACGGTAATACGGCCGAAATCCATCGCTGCGGTGGAGGCGGTCTTCCCATCCGTCCCCGTCCGTGTAGTCCGCGTCTTCTGTTTCTTCTCGTCACCCTCCCTTTGCGTCCTCCGTCCGGTCCCCCGGTGTTCGGCGCGTGCGGGTCTCGGCTCCCGGGCCGGTTGGCCGTGGCCCCTACACTGGTTTCCTCCGGATCAGGGTGACCACAGTGCTGACGGGCCCACCCGGGCGGCCCATGGACGGGAGAGACAAGAGTGTCGACAGCTACCGGCGGCGGCTTCCAGGATCCGCCGGCCGAGGTGCTGGCCGAGGCCGCGGCCGCTTTCGGACTTCTGGCGACACCGGCGAGGCTGCACATCGTGTGGGCGCTGGCACAGGGAGAGAGCGATGTGACGGGCCTCGCCGAGCGGGTGGGCGGGACGCTCCCGTCGGTCAGCCAGCATCTGACGAAACTCAAGCTGGCCGGTCTCGTGCGGTCGCGCCGTGAGGGCCGGCGGCAGGTCTATCTGGTCGACGACCCCGACGTGGTGACGGTCGTCCGACTCATGGTGGGCCAGCTCGCCGAGCGGGCCGGGCTGCCGGTCCGGGAGCCCGTACGCCTGCGTGAACTCGGTGCCTGAGGGCAACGCAGCCGCGGGATCCGGCCGTACCGCCCCCCGTACGCCCACCACCGGCACGTCCGTCCCCGGCGCGGGTCCTCTTACCCCGCAGGCGCCACAGGCACCGGCCTCCCCGCAGACACCGGCTCCACCGCCGCCGCCCACCTCCCTTCAGGTCCTGCGTTCGCTGGACAGCGGGCCGCGCGGGCTGGTGGAGGCGGAGGCCGAGGAGCGGCTCGGCCGGTTCGGTGAGAACGTCCTGCCCGCCTGGCGGCCGGTCGCGCGGCCCCGGCGCTTCGTCCGCAGTCTCCGTGACCCTTTCACCTCCGTACTGCTCTGTCTGGGGCTGGTCTCCGCCGTCGTCTTCGCGTGGGGCACGGCCTGCGTGATCCTGGCCCTCGTCGCGGTCAGCTGCCTGCTGCGATCGACCGAGGAGCACCGCGCCGACCGTTCGACAGCGGCGCTCAGGGAACTGGTCGCGACCACGGCGACCGTGGTGCGCCGCCCCTCGGCCGGCGCCCCGCCCCGGGAGCGGGAAGTGCCGGTGGCCGATCTGGTGCCCGGCGATGTGATCCGGCTGGGTCCGGGCGACCTCGTACCCGCCGATGTGCAGGTGCTGCGCGCCGCCGGGCTCACGGTGCATCAGTCGGCCCTGACCGGGGAGTCGGCCCCGATGGGAAAGCACCCTCTCGACGTCCCGGACCCCGCGCTCCGCGACGCCGGGCCGTTCGCGCGGCCTCAGCTGTGCTTCCAGGGCAGCAGTGTGGCGTCCGGCAGCGGTACGGCGGTGATCGTCGCGACCGGCGGGTCGACCCGGTTCGCGACCGCCCAGGACGGTTGGGACCGGCAGCGGGGCGCCAGCGCCTTCGACCGTTCGGTGCGGGGCATCTCGTGGACGCTGATCCGGTTCATGCTGCTGACCCCGCCGCTGGTGCTGATGGCCAACGCGGCGCTGCGCGGCCGGGGCCTGGAGACGCTGCCGTTCGCTGTCGCCGTCGCCGTGGGGCTCACCCCCGAGATGCTGCCCGTCATCGTCACGACGGCGCTCGCGCGGGGTGCGGCGCGGCTCGCCCGTACCAGCGGAGTCATCGTCAAGCGGCTGCCGGCCCTGCACGACCTGGGGGCCGTCGACGTGCTGTGCCTGGACAAGACGGGCACGCTGACCGAGGACCGGCCCGTCGTGGAGGAGGCGATCGACGGATCGGACCTGCCCGACCCCGATGTGCTGCACTGGGCCGCTCTCAACGCTCTGTGGAGCCTCCAGCTGGCCGAGCTGCCCGCGCCCGACGCCCTCGACGAAGCGGTGCTGGACGCCGCCGATGAGGCGGAACACCGCGGGGCCTTCGGGGTGTACGAGGGTGTGGCTGCGCTGCCCTTCGATCCGGTGCGGCGGGTGGCGACCGCCGTGGTCCGGTCGCCCGGCCGGCTCGGCGTCCACACGTTGGCGACCAAGGGGGCCGTCGAGGCGGTGCTCGACCGGTGCGCGCTGGAGGAGGGCGAGCGGGAGCGGCTGCTCGCCCTCGCGGACCGGAAGGCGGAGTCGGGGCTGCGCCTGCTGGCCGTGGCACGTGCGGAGCGGCCCGCCCGCGCCGGCGCGTACACCCCGGCGGACGAGCGTGGTCTCACCTTTCTGGGCCTGGTCGCCCTGCGGGACGTTCCCGCGCCGAGTGCCGCCGACGCCCTCGGTGTGCTGGCCCGGCGGGGAGTGGCCGTCAAGGTGCTGACCGGCGACCATCCGGGCACGGCGGCCCGCGCCTGCGAGGACCTCGGGCTGCGCGTCGACGCGGCGGACGGGTTCGGCGGTGTGGTGACGGCCGACGTGGTGGACACGCTGTCGGACGCGGAACTGGCGCGGGTCGCGGACCGTACGACCGTGTTCGCGCGCTGTACGCCGGAGCACAAGGCGCGAATCGTCTCGGCCCTGCGCGCCGGCGGTCGCACGACGGGGTTCCTCGGGGACGGCGTCAACGATCTGCCCGCCCTGCACGCCGCCGACGTGGGCATCTGTCCGCGCAACGCCGTCGATGTGGCCCGCGAGGCGGCCGATGTGGTCCTGGCGGAGAAGGACCTGACCGCGATCGACCGGGCGGTGCTGGCGGGGCGGCACAGCGGCGGCAACATCGCCACCTACCTGCGCATCACCCTCTCCTCCAACCTGGGCAACGTCATCGCCATGCTGACGGCCGGGCTGATGCTGCCCTTCCTTCCCATGCTTCCGGCGCAGGTGCTGGTGCAGAATCTGTGCTTCGACGCGGCGCAGCTGGCCTTCGCGTTCGACCGGCCGGCGGCCTCGGCCCGGCGGCGGCCGACCGTGCTGCGCTCGCGTGACTTCCTGCGCTTCATCACCGGTTTCGGGCTGCTCAACGCCGCCGCCGACCTCGCCACCTTCGGGGTGCTCGCCCTGGCCCTCCACAACGCGGGGGCGGACGGGGAAGCGGCGTTCCACGCCGGGTGGTTCACCGAGAACCTGTTGACCCAGGCCCTGGTGATGGTCCTGCTGCGGACCGGTCGCAGCGCCGCCGAGCGGCGGGCCGGGGGGCCGTTGCGGGCGGCGGCGGCCGGGCTCGCGGCGGTCGGCGTCCTGCTCCCGCTGACCCCGGTGGGGCCGTTGCTGGGAATGAGCGCCCTGCCGCCTCTCTACTACCTGCTGCTCGGCTCGGTGCTGGGCCTGTACGCGGTGGGACTGAGCGCGGCCCGGAGGCGTTACGAACGGCGTCATCCGGCCGGTGCCGAGAGCGAGCAGGGGATGCGTGAGGCCGACGCCGGGCGCTTGCGAAAGGCCGGTGCCGGGCGCTGAGGGGGCGGCCGTCCGGCCCGCTCGCGACAGTTGTACAGTTGCGCAAAGCGGCAACTGTTGTCGCGTGGACGGAGAGAAGGGCGGGACCAGAATGTTGCGCAACGGCCTGGAGCCCTGGCACCTGTTGATCCTGGCCGTCGTGGTGGTCGTGCTCTTCGGTTCGAAGAAGCTGCCGGACACCGCCCGCGCCCTGGGGAAGTCGATGCGCATCCTCAAGAGCGAGGCAAAGGCCATGAAGGACGACGAGACCCGCTGACGTCTCCCCCTGTGCCCGGCCCCCCGGACCGGCACTCGGCCGCGGTTCATTTTCAGGGCTTGCGCGAGCGTTCATTTCACGGCTTGCGCAATCCGGGAACCCCGCGGGCCGCGCGGAGCGTTCGTATCAGTAGCGGCCACATGTAGTGACAGCGACACAGCACGGATCGCAGGATCAAGGGATCGTCCGATCGATCACACATGCGGACCGACGGAACACAGACAGAACACTGGAGGAAGTACATGGGTGTGAGCCTGGCGAAGGGCGGCAACGTCTCCCTGTCGAAGGAGGCCCCCGGCCTGACCGCCGTCACGGTCGGCCTCGGATGGGACGTCCGGACCACGACCGGAGCCGATCACGATCTGGATGCCAGTGCGCTGCTGTGCTCCGAGGCGGGCAAGGTCCTCTCCGACGCCCACTTCGTCTTCTACAACAATCTCAACAGCCCCGATGGCTCCGTCCGTCACACCGGTGACAACCTGACGGGCGAGGGCGAGGGGGACGACGAGTCGGTCGAGGTCGACCTCGCGTCGGTCCCCGTCGAGGTCGCGAAGATCGTGTTCCCGGTCTCGATCCATGACGCCCAGAGCCGGGGCCAGAGCTTCGGCCAGGTGCGCAACGCGTTCATCCGCGTGGTGAACCGGGCGAACGGGGTGGAGCTGGCCCGCTACGACCTGAGCGAGGACGCCTCCACCGAGACCGCGATGGTCTTCGGCGAGCTGTACCGGCACGGCGCGGAGTGGAAGTTCCGCGCTGTCGGTCAGGGGTACGCCTCCGGGCTCGCCGGCATCGCGTCCGACTACGGCGTCAACGTCTGATCAGGACGCCTCCGGGGCGCCCGGCGACCCCGCCCCGGAGGCAGGGGGCGTCGGGGCCCGAACCGGCGGCTCCCCGGCGTTGCGTTCCGACAGCGGGCTCCCCGGCGTCACGTCTTCGACGCCGGTCCCCAGCATGACGTTCCGACGTCGGCTGCGCGATCATGTCCGCATGACCGATGACCCCGCACACGCTCATCACCGCGCCCATGTCCTGGACTTCTTCACCCCGCGCGCGGCCGACTGGGACAGCCGGTTCCCCGACGACGGCCCGGCGTACGCCGCCGCGGCCGGTCTGCTCGGGCTGCGGCCCGGGGACGCCGTCCTCGACGCGGGTTGCGGCACCGGGCGCGCGCTCCCGGCCCTGCGTGCGGTCGTCGGTCCGCGCGGTACGGTGCTGGGCGCCGACCTCACCCCGGCCATGCTGGAGGCAGCGGTGCGGGCGGGGCGGGACGCCGGCGGGACGCTGCTCCTCCGCGCCGACGTCTCGCGGCTGCCGTTGCGCGAGGGGGCGCTGGACGCCGTGTTCGGGGCCGGGCTGATCTCGCATCTGGCCCGGCCCGGGGCCGATCTGGCGGAGCTCGCCCGGGTGGTGCGGCCGGGCGGGATGCTGGCCCTGTTCCACCCGATCGGCCGGGCCGCGTTGGCCGCCCGGCAGGGGCGCGTCATCACCGACGACGATCTTCGGGCGGAACCCAGGCTGCGGGCGCTGTTGGCCGGTTCCGGATGGCGGCTGGACTCCTACACCGACGAGGACGACCGCTTCCTCGCCCTCGCCGTACGCCGCCCCTGACGAACGGGGGCCGAGGAGGCGGGGGGCGGGCTCAGGTGGCCGCAGACCGCCCCGGAATCACTCGGCGGGCGTCCGTGAAGGCCGCCCGTGGCCGGGGACCGGGCAGCCGCGGACGCCCGGGGTGGGGAACGTACCGAGTGCGGCGATCTCGTAACCGTCCGGGTAGCCCTTGATCTCCGGGTTCTGGCGCGCGTAGTGCGGCTTGCGCCGGGGCGGCAGGAGCCGGACGGCGCGGGCCCGCAGCCGGAGCGCGCCCCGGGTCAGCCCACGGGCCACCGGTCCCGGGCGCTCGTACCGGAACGCCCTCAGCAGCGAGTCGTCCAGGAGTGCGAGGCTCGCCCCGCGCACCACGGGGGCCAGCGGGGCCGGGTACCAGGACCCCATGAGCGCCAGGGTGGCGTCGGAGACCCGGCGGGCTCCCTCGTCCCAGCCGAAGTGCTCGCGCTCATAGGTGTCGAGGGTGCGCTCGAAGTCCTCGTAGGTCCGGGGGACGTCCTTGATCCCCATCCGCGCGCCCAGGGTGCGGTAGTAGGCGGCGAAGGCCCGCAGTTCGTGGTCGGAGAGCCGACGCCAGCCGAAGTCGTCAAGCCAGCGCTTCGGGGTGACCACAAAGGTGCACAGGACGTAGCGCATGTCGTCGTCGCTGATGTCGTAACTGCGGTGCATCTGGTTGATGCGGCGGACGGCCGTGCGCCCCTCCTCGGTGTCGAATCCGTGCTCCACCACGGTGTCGAGGAGCAGCGCGGTGTCGTCGTACCGCTTCTGCGAACGCTCCGTCAACTGTGCCGTCTCGTCGAGGAGTCGTCCGATGCTGGGCACGGCATACGTGCGGTACAGGGCCAGTTCGAGCGCGCGGGTGATGTCCCAGGGGAACTCGTAGGTGACGGTGAGGCGGTAGATCTCCAAGAAGTCCCGCTCCGGGTCGAGTCGCTGAATCTCCTTCAGCCGGTCGTACCGCGTCACCATGCTCTCCCCTTGCTCGTGCGGAGGCCCAACCTTACGCGGATCGCCTCCTGGGTCCCGGGCCTTCCGGGCAGTCCAGGAGCCGCCCCGGACCTGCCCGTGCGCCTTCCCCACACCCGTACGAATCCCGTTCGAGCGTGCTTGTCAGGGCCTCGACGACAGGGTTACCGAGTAGTTAAGGTGCGCCGACGGAAGAAGCGAGGCGGGCCCGGGCGACGCGACGGGTGGCTGAGCGATAGAGGGATACGGGGCGAGGAGGACACTGTGGCCGGTGCGGACGCCGACGACGACGCGCTGCTTGTGCTGACCGCGGTGCTGCTGACTCCCGGACGGTTCCCGAGCGTGCTGGGTGACGACTACGCGGCCGCGTGCGCTGCGCTGTCCCTCGAACCGTACGAGGAGGGCTACGGCCTCGTCCTCGGGCAGGACGGCGACGGGGCCCGGTGGACCGTGGTGGTCGAGGACGTCTCCCTGGTGGCGGTGGCCATCGCCGCGTGGGACTGCGGCATGGAGCACGACCTCTCGCCCGACGACCGCACCGTGCTGTGCGCGCTGCCCGGCTGGCCGCTCGCCGTGGCGGTCGCGGCGCCCGGTGTGCCCGCCCCGCACGACCCGCGGACGGACGGGGTCGGCCCTGCCCCGTTGACGCCTCCGGACACCGGCGTCTGGGGTCCCGCGCAGCGGCGGCTGGGGGCCGACGAGATCGCGGGGCAGTGGGCGCTGTGGCGGGAGCAGATCGACGACGCGGAGTTCGTCCGGCCGGGCGGGGAGGGCCCCGGGGACACGGAGGGGACGGCCGAGCCGGGGGACGGTGGAGCAGTCGCCGCCGACCTGGCGGGGGACGGTGGCCGGCACCCCGGCGTACGGCGGGCTCTGTCGGAGGCTCTCGCCTATACGACGGCGGCTCCCCCGCCGCCCGGCCGGATCCGGTCCGCCTTCGCGTCCGCCGACGCACGCACTCTGCGTGTCGACGGACCGGGGTGGTCGATGGTCGCCAGGACCGACGACATCGCGTTCATCCTGCTGGACGAGGAGCCGGGCGAGGTGCTGCCCGTGGGACGCGGGCAGCACCTGCCGGGCCTGCTGAAGGCGCTGGACGCTCTCGCCGCGCGTCCGGCGTGACGGGGAGACCGGGACCGCGGCGCGGAGAACGCAGAGCGCCGTCCGGGTCCCGGTGCAGGCCGGGGCCCGGTGGTCGCCGCGTCCGGCTCAGCGGCCGATCTGCCTGCGGTTGATCCTGCGGAGCCTGCGCCGCTGGGACGGGTCCAGCAGCAGGTAGCCCGCGGCGGGGACGCCGATCACCACCAGCAGCGCCCACCAGAATCCGATCAGGGGCCATAGGACGGCTGCCGCCACCACTCCCGCGACAGCGACCTTCGCACCGTTCGACATGGTCCACGCCTCCTTCGCGGCCGGCGCCGCTCCTGTTCCGTCAACGCGCCTGCGCGCCCTTACGTTCCCCGTGATGTTCCCCGCGCCGCTCCTCGTGTCGCCCCTCATCGCGGCGGCTCGCCTCGCAGCGGCTCGCCGACCTCGTGCATGTGGGCCAGCGCCTGCCGGTAGGACTCGACGAGTCCGGTTTCCGCGTACGGCATCCCGATGCTCCGGCAGTGCGCCTTGACCAGGGGCTGCGCCAGCCGCAGGTGGGGGCGCGGCATGCTCGGGAAGAGGTGGTGCTCGATCTGGTAGTTCAGGCCGCCGAGAAACCAGTCGGTGAGCAGCGTGCCGCGCACATTGCGCGAGGTCAGGACCTGGCGCTGGAGGTGGCCCCAGCGGTCCCCGTCCGGGTCGGGCATCTCCATGCCCTTGTGGTTCGGGGCGAAGGCCAGTCCCAGGTGGAGTCCGAACAGCGCGTGCAGCACCAGAGCGAAGACGACGGCCTTGCCCGGGGAGAGGACGGCCGACAGCAGAGTCGCGTACAGGGCGAGATGCGCGGTCATCAGCAGGGCCGAGAGGACCCGCTCCCCGGCCGGCTGGCGGCGCAGGAACTGGAATCCGTAGATCTTCAGCGCGATGCCTTCGAGCAGCAGCATCGGGAAGAACAGGCGGGCCTGGTTGCGGGTCAGCCAGCGGGCGAATCCCTCCCGCTGGGCCGCCTGCTTCTGCGTCCAGACCAGGGCGCCGACGCCGACGTCGGGGTCCTTGTCGACGTGGTTGGGGTTGGCGTGGTGCCGTACGTGCTTGTCGTTCCACCAGGCTTCGTTCATGCCGAGGAGCAGATTGGCGTGCACCAGGCCGATCAGCCTGCCGACCGTGCGGTGGCCGGATATCTGGGAGTGGCCCGCGTCATGGGCGACGAAGGCCGTCCGGGTCCACAGGACCGCCAGCGGAAGGGCCAGGAACAAACTCCACCAGGTGTCTCCCAGCAGGACGAACGCGGCGATCACCGCGCCCAGGGCCACCAGGTTGGCCGCGATGCTGATCGCGTACCGTCCGGGTCGGTGTTCCAGGAGGCCCTGCCCCCTGACGGCACGGAGCAGCGGGGCGAAATCACTCCCGGGGGCCGGGGAGCCGGGACGCTTCGAACCGCTGTCACCGGCGGGATCCGCAACGGTGGCTGTCGCCTGGGGCATGAAGTCTCCGGTCTCTGGAACATAGCGGCGCTGACCTCATAGAACGTACGGAGCGGAGGCTCCCGGGGACCATGACGCCACCACCCCGCTCCTGCGGGGGAAGGCCCCAGCGCCCCATGGTGGTGCTGGCTGCACCCTCGACACCGGGGGCGGCGATGAGTGAGGTGGATCACGGTGTGCATCGGCACGGCGCGGCAGGGAGTGGGGTACCCTCGGCGACCCTGACCCACTAGTCAAGTTTGAGGAATCTGCATCGCTGTGCAACGGCACCCTGCGGCAACGCCTTCCGAGATCTCCGAACTGTCCCGCTGCTCCGCAGTCTTCATCCCCGCAGATCCGGCCCGTACCGGCCTGATCGCCTTCTGGAATCCGGACGGTAGCACCCCTCCCGAGGGCCTCGGGGCCTCGTCGGAGCTCATCGTCGTCGACCCCGGCCTCCAGCACCGTGCCGTACCCGCGCTGCACCTTCCCGTACGGGACGCCCTGCCGGTGCTGACGCGGGCACGGGCCGGCGGGCCGGCCTCTCCCGCGACCGCCTTCTGGGGGGCCGCCGCGCTGCTGGCCCTTCAGTTCGTGGCCCGCGGGCTCCTGCTGCCCGGGCTGAGCCCCGCCGGCCATGACGCCTGGCGGGTCGGGCCGCTGGCCGCCGAGGACCTGGAACGGGTCCGGGAGCTCGCCGCGTCGATGCCGCCGGCCGCGCACGCGACACCGCTGGAGACCGGTGCGGAGGCGGGCGGGCCGCTGCTGCTGCCCGAGCCGGAACGGCTGCTGCGGGCGTTCCTCGACGCGGTGGCCGACGAGCTGCCCCGGACGCCCGCCGCCGGGTTCGCCGCCGCGGGTCCGGCGTTCGCCGCCCGGGAACCGCAGCGGCTGCCCGAGGGGCGGGCCTGGGCCGCCGATGTGGCGGCCGGTCACGACGCGGGCGTCCGGCTCTCCTTGCGTATCGAGGTCATCGGGGCGGCCTCGCCGGGCGACGAAGGCCCTCCTTACAAGGACCTTCCTCACCAGGGGACTTCTTACGGCAACGCCCCTCGCGAGGACACTTCTTACGGCACCGCTCCTCGCCAGGACACTTCTTATGACGCCGCGGGCCCCTCGTTCCGCGCTGTGCTCCAGATCCACAGCGTCAGCGACCCCTCCCTGGTCGCCGACGCGGCCGAGGTCTGGGCGGGCGGCACGCGCAACGCCACGGCGTTCGGGCCGGGGGCCCGGATGGACGCCCTCCTCGCCCTGCGCCGCGCCGCCCGTGCCTGGCCGCCGCTGGCGCCGCTGCTGTCCGCCGCCGTACCGGACGCGGTGGAGCCGGCCGACGAGGAGATCGCCGAGCTGCTGGGGCCCGCCTCGCGCGCCCTGGCCGCCACAGGCGTGCAGGTGCACTGGCCCCGGCAACTGGTCGGGAAGCTGACCGCACGCGCGGTGATCGGCCCGGCAGACGAGCACGGTGCCAGTGGGGATGAAGAGGGCGCGGACGGTGACGGCAGTCGGGGGCGGGCCGCCGCCGGCGCACCCTCGTTCCTTTCCGCCGACGCCCTGCTCGCGTTCGACTGGTCGTTCGCGCTCGGCGACCGGAAGCTGAGCCGCGAGGAGCTGGACCGGCTCGCGGAGTCCAGCAGGCCGATCGTGCGGCTGCGCGACCAGTGGGTCCTCATCGACCCGGAGGAGGCGCGCCGGGCGCGGCTGGCCCAGGACCACAAGGTCACGCCCATCGACGCGCTGGGCGCGGCGCTGACCGGCTCCACCGAGGTGGACGGACGCCGCATCGAGGTGGCGGCGACGGGCCGGCTGGAGCGGTTGCGCAAGCGGCTGGCCGATCCGGAGTCCGCGGCTCAGCAGTCGATCGAGCAGCCGGAGGCGCTCACCGCGACGCTGCGGGACTATCAGCTGCGCGGTCTGAACTGGCTGAACACCATGACCTCGCTCGGCCTCGGCGCCTGCCTCGCCGACGACATGGGCCTGGGCAAGACGATCACGCTCATCGCCCTGCATCTGCACCGGCAGAGCGACCCGGACGCGGCCGGCCCGACGCTGGTGATCTGCCCGACCTCCTTGATGGGCAACTGGCAGCGGGAGATCGAGAAGTTCGCCCCGGGCACTCCCGTACGCCGCTTCCACGGCACGGCGCGTTCCCTGGAGGGCCTGGTGGACGGCGAGTTCGTCCTCACGACGTACGGCACGATGCGTCTGGACGCCGCCCGACTGGCCGCCGCGTCCTGGGGCATGGTCGTCACCGACGAGGCGCAGCACGTCAAGAACCCGCATGCGGCGACGGCCAAGCAGTTGCGCACCATCGGCGCCCGGGCCCGCGTCGCGCTGACCGGCACCCCGGTGGAGAACAACCTCTCCGAGCTGTGGGCGATCCTGGACTGGACGACGCCCGGGCTGCTGGGCCGGCTCGGGACCTTCCGCAGCCGGTACGCCGCGGCCGTCGAGGGCGGCAACGACCCGGAGGCCGCCGAGCGGCTCGCGGCCCTGGTGCGCCCGTTCCTGCTGCGCCGCCGCAAGTCCGATCCGGGGATCGCGCCGGAGCTGCCGCCGAAGACGGAGACCGACCGGGCGGTGTCGCTGACGACCGAGCAGACCGGGCTGTACGAGGCGGTGGTCCGCGAGACGCTGGCCGAGATCGCCGGCGCGGACGGGTTCGAGCGGCGGGGGCTGGTGATGAAGCTGCTGACGGCGCTGAAGCAGATCTGCAACCACCCGGCGCAGTACCTGAAGGAGGAGCGGCCGAGGATCGCGGGCCGCTCGGGGAAGGTCGAGCTGCTGGACGAGCTCCTGGACACGATCCTGGCGGAGGAGGGCTCCGTCCTGGTGTTCACGCAGTACGTGCGGATGGCCCGGCTGCTGGAGGAGCATCTGGCGGCGCGCGGGGTGCGTACGCAGTTCCTGCACGGCGGTACGCCGGTGGCGCGCCGCGAGGAGATGGTGAACCGCTTCCAGGCGGGCGAGGCCCCGGTGTTCCTGCTGTCCCTGAAGGCGGCGGGCACCGGGCTCAACCTCACCCGGGCCGGTCATGTCGTGCACTTCGACCGCTGGTGGAACCCGGCGGTCGAGGCGCAGGCGACGGACCGGGCGTACCGGATCGGGCAGACCCAGCCCGTGCAGGTGCACCGGCTGATCGCCGAGGGCACGATCGAGGACCGGATCGCGGAGATGCTCGCCCGCAAGCAGGGGCTCGCGGACGCGGTGCTCGGCTCCGGGGAGGCCGCACTGACCGAACTGACCGATGCGGAACTGGCCGATCTGGTCATGCTGCGAGGGGGCGCACGATGAGCGACGACGACTTCGATCACGAGTGCGGGACGGACGCCGGCAGTGGGGCGGAGCGTACGTTCGCGCCGCTGCCGCCCCCGCCGGGCCGGGGTTTCGCCGTGTCCTGGTGGGGCCGGGCGTGGCTCAAGGCGCTGGAGGACACCGCCCTGGACGGTCAGCAGCTCAAGAAGGGGCGGCGGCTGGCCCGGGAGGGCGGTGTCGGGGCGGTCTCCGTGCGCCCCGGCCGGATCACGGCCGTCGTACGGGACCGGGACGGCACGGACCACCGGAGCGATGTGCTGCTCCAGGAGTTGAGCGACGAGGCGTGGGACCACTTCCTCGGCATGGCGGTGGACCGGGCCGGGCACATCGCGGCGCTGCTGGACCGGGAGATGCCGCCGCTTCTGGTGGAGGACGCGGCGGGCGCCGGGGTGGATCTGCTGCCCGGCATCGGTGATCTGGAGCCGGAGTGCACGTGCGGGACCTGGGACCACTGCCCGCACTCGGGGGCCCTGTGCTATCAGGTGGCGCGGCTGCTGGACGAGGACCCGTTCGTGCTGCTGCTGATGCGGGGGCGCGGCGAGCGGCGGCTGCTGGACGAGCTCCAGGTGCGCAGCGCCGCCCGTGCGGTGCGGGGTGCGAAGGGCGGCGACGCGCCGGAGGGCGGGGATCGGGAGGGGTACGGGGTTCCGGCCGGTGAGGCGTTCGCCGGTGGGTCGATCCTGCCGCCGCTCCCCGCTCCCCCGGCGGCGCCCGAGGGACCGGGACTGCCGCCGTCGCTCGACACGGAGGCGGGCCCGCCGCCCGGCCTCGACCCGGCGGCGTTGGAGGTCCTGGCCGCCGACAGCGCCGTACGGGCCCATCGGATGCTGGTGGAGGCGCTGGCGCCGGGGCATGAACGGCAGCCGGTCGCGGTGGGGCTGACGGCGGAGCAGGACGCGGTGCGGCTGGCCGCCGACGCCCGCCCCGAGCCGTCGATCGCGGCGCGGCTGGCCACGGGCTCCGGCCGGCCGCGCGCCGAGCTGGAGGCCGCGGTGCGCGCCTGGCGCTACGGAGGGGTCGCCGCACTGGCGGTGCTGGACGAGGTGTGGGACCCGGACCCGGAGTCCCTGGCACGGGCTCGCGCCCGGCTGGCGTCGGCGTGGGAGGAGGGCGAGCGGCCGCCGTTGCGGGCGGGGCGGGCCCGCTGGACCGTGGCGGGCGCGGACGTACAGCTCCGGTACGACCGCGACGGCCGGTGGTGGCCGTACCGCAAGGAGCGGGGCCGCTGGACGCCCGCGGGGCCTGCGGACGACGATCCGGCGAGCGCGCTGGCGGGGGTGCTCGCGGGGGCCTCGGCCGGTAGCTGAGGCCCGTCGGCGGGGCCGGCGCACGGGGTTCCGGCGGCAACGGGCGGGAACCGGAGCCTTCTTCCGCTCGTCATCAGCGGGAGACGGGCTCGGCCCGCCCTCGGCCGTACGCGACCGCCGTAGGGCGGCCCTGCCCCGGCCCGCCTCTCACCCCGGCCCCGACTCCGCAGGAGCACGATGCACCGCAGAAGGCTCCTCCAGGCCGCCGCCGTCACCGCGGCGGCCGCGGTGGTTCCCGCTCCGGCCCGGGCGGTGGCGGATCCGGCCGCCGTCGCGGACTATCCGGCGGCGCTCTGGGCGCCGGCCGACGCGGCGAACTACACGGTCCCCTCGCACCCTTCCGAGCGCCGGATCGATCGCGTCGTCGTCCATGTCGCCCAGCAGATGTTCACCCCGACGATCGGCATCTTCCAGAATCCGGCCAAGCGGGTGTCCGCCCACTACGTGGTGCGCTCCGGGGACGGCCATGTCGCCCAGTGCGTACGGGAACAGGACATCGCGTGGCACGCGGGCGCCTGGGACTTCAACACCCGCAGCATCGGCATCGAGCACGAGGGGTGGGTGGACCGTCCGGAGTACTTCACCGACGTGATGTATCTGCGCTCGGCGCGGCTCACCGCGGACATCTGCGAACGCCACGGCATACCCAAGGACCGGTCGCACGTCGTCGGCCATCACGAGGTGCCGGGCAGTGACCACACCGATCCCGGAGCCCTCTGGGACTGGGAGCGGTATCTCCGGCTCGTCAACCTCCCCCTCCCGTGATCCGTCAGGTCACCGGCAGTGCTTAATCATATAAACGCATATGGCCTGTTTTCTGCTGGCTGAGCCGGGTACCCCGCAGGAGGCGGAGCGCAACGTTCCGCCCCGTGTGGCACCTGTCGTCCTGGAGATTCCATGTCAGAGCAGCGCAAGAGTTCGTTCGCCACCGTCAATCCGTACACCGGGGAGACCCTCGCGGAGTTCCCGACCATCGAGGGCGCGGAGGTGGACGCGGTTCTGGAGACCGCGGACGACGCCTTCGGCGCGTGGCGGAAGCGAGCCGTCGAGGACCGCGCCGCACTGGTCGGGCGCGTCGCGGAGCTGATGAAGGAGCGCAAGGAGACCCTGGCGCGGCTGATCACCCTGGAGATGGGCAAGCTCATCTCCGAGGCGCGGGGAGAGGTGGATCTCGCCGCGTCGATCCTCGCGTACTACGCGGAGCACGGGCCCGGTTTCGCGGCCCGCGAGCCGCTCGACGTCGAGGAGGGCGAGGCGTATCTCGTCAGCGAGCCGCTCGGCGTCCTGCTCGGCGTCATGCCGTGGAACTTCCCGCTCTACCAGGTGGTGCGCTTCGCGGGCCCCAACCTGGTCCTGGGCAACACCGTCCTGGTCAAGCACGCCGGCATCTGTCCGCAGTCCGCGCTCGCCCTGGAGGCGCTGTTCCGGGAGGCGGGTGCTCCCGAGGGCGTCTACACGAATCTGTTCGTGAGCCATGACGAGATCTCACGCATCATCGACAGCCCCGTGGTGAAGGGGGCGTCGCTGACGGGCAGCGAACGGGCGGGGGCCCAGGTCGCCGAACGGGCCGGGCGCAACATGAAGCCCAGCCTGCTGGAGCTGGGCGGCAGCGACGTGTTCATCGTGCTCGACGGCGAGGGCCTGGAGCGTACGGTCGGCGCGGCGGTGGCCGGCCGGATGGCCAACACCGGGCAGAGCTGCGTGGCGTCCAAGCGGTTCATCGTGCTGGCGGACGTGTACGACGACTTCGTCGAGGGGATGCGCCGGGGCTTCGCGGCGCTGGAGGCCGGCGATCCGTCCGACGAGGGGACGACGCTCGGGCCGCTCTCGTCCGAGCAGGCGGCCTCGGACCTGGTCGAGCAGATCCGCGAGACGGTGGACCAAGGGGCCGAGCTGCTGATCGGCGGCGACCGGATCGACCGGACCGGGGCCTTCGTCGAACCGACGATCCTCGCCGGAGTGAAGCCCGGCATGCGGGCGTACGCGGAGGAGCTGTTCGGCCCCGCCGCGGTGATCTACCGGGTGGAGGACGAGGAGGAGGCGGTCGCGCTCGCCAACGACAGCCAGTACGGCCTGGGCGGATCCGTCTTCTGCTCGGACGTGGAACGGGGCCGCCGGGTGGCCGAGCGGGTGGAGACCGGCATGGTCTGGGTGAACCACCCGACCTCGACCCGGGCCGACCTGCCGTTCGGCGGGATCAAGCGCTCCGGCTACGGCCGGGAGCTCTCGAAGCTCGGGATGCGGGAGTTCGTCAACCGCAAGCTCGTCCGGGTGCTGCCGCCCGACGCGGAACTGGGGGGAATCGCCGGCTGAACGAGCGCCTCGGCCTCCGGCTCCCGTCGCCCGGCGAGCGGCGGGAGCCGGAGGCGGTGAAGGGGGTCGTCGACCCCTTCACCGTATGAGCAGGGCGTCAGAAGGCGCGCGCCCTGGCCTCGGGGTGCTCCACGCCGATCACCTTGCGGTAGACGCGGGCGCCGTCGCCGTAGTCGTCCACGGCGTAGTGCCAGGTCGCCTGGTTGTCCCACAGCACGAAGTCGCCGGGGCTCCAGCCGAAGCGGATGGTGTAGTCCGGCGACGAGGCGTGCCGGAGCAGATGGTCCAGCAGCACCTTGCCCTCCTCCGGCGTGACGCCGGTGAGCCCGATCGCCGAGGTGCTGAGGAACAGTCCCCTGCGCCCGGTGACCGGGTGCTTCAGGACGACCGGGTGTTCGACGGTCTCCGCGACGGCGGTGCGCTTCGTGCCCTGGGCGTAGTTCTTCGGGTCCGCGTCATAGGTGGCGCTCACCGATTCGAGCAGCACCTTGAACGGCTCCGACAGATCGTCGTACGCCGCCTGGAGATCGGCCCAGAGGGTGTGTCCGCCGAGCTCGGGCACCTCCTCGTACGTCAGCGACTCGATGGCGAAGACGGGACTGCGCCACAGCCCGCCGATGTGCCAGGCGCTCGCTTTCCCGGTCTGCCGGACGTTGTACGGATAGACCAGCGGGTTGGCCGCGTCCTTCACGGCGGTGGGGTGGTCGAACGGCTCCGCGAAGAGGCGTACGGCTTCGACGTGCTGATCGGGCGTCAGGTGCTGGTCGCGGAAGACCAGCACCTTGTGCTCCTCGAACGCCTCGCGCAGCCGGTCGGCGGTCGCGGTGTCGACGGCCTTCGTCAGGTCGACGCCGGTCACCTCCGCGCCGATCCTCGGTCCGACGCGCCGTATCTCGTGGCCGGCGACAGTGGTCATGCCCATCTCTCCCTGTGCTCGTGGCTGTTGACGTACGGAGGCGGAGGCCGGCTCGTCAACAGAGGGACGCGCATGTGCGCGCCAGGTCCACGTGCAATCTGCGGTACAGCGCCGGGAGGGTCACCCGTCCACGATAGGCCGGGTCCCCCTCCTCCGGACATGCGCTTGTCGTTGCACTCGCATGAACAGGGCTCCGGCCGCGCGGGCGCTCACTGGAGTCGTCGGATGTCGCCCCGGACCCGGTAGAAGCCGCCGGCCGCCGTGTGCAGGGCGTCCACGACGTACCGCGCGCCGGGCTGCCGTATCGCGCGGGGGAACTGAACGTTCCATGACGTGTCGTAGCCCCCGGACACCACGTGCACCCGGAGCCGGCCGCCGGCGTCCTGGACGCATTCGACGACGACCGCCCCGGCGGGGGCGTGGGTCACGGTGGTGACCGCCGCCGGGGCGGTGGCGGGCGCGTAGGTCGGCAGTGCCGCGGCCAGCTTGACGTCACGGGGCGCGGGGACCGTGCCCTGCTGGGCCGCGGAGATGGCCGCCTCGCTCGCGTCCACGCAGACCAATGAGCCATCGGTCGTGACCAGATACAGCCGCCCGTCGCGGTATTGCATGGACAGCGCCGATCCGCCGCCCGTGCCGAGCTTCCACAGGCGTGTGCCGTCCCGGTCGAAGCAGTACACCGACGAGGAGGCGTCGCCCGCGAAGACGAACCGCCCGCCGGGCGAGGTGGCGCACGAGTAGACCGCGCTGTCGCACGCGTAGGTCGCCTCGATCGCGCCGGTGGACTTCGACAGCCGCTGGACGGCCCGGTGCGCCGTCCCCGCGTACACCGCGTCGTCCTCCTGCCAGCCGAACAGGACGCCGCCCCGGGTGGGCGTGTGCCACAGCTCGCCGCCGCCGTCCGGGGAGTAGGCCGTGACGCCCCGGTGGTGGCCGTGGTAGACCGCCCGGTCGTCGGCGCGGACCATCCACGCGTGCTCGCCCTGGCTGCGGCGCGCCCACTGGTGCTCGTCCTCGTGGTCGATGACGGTCAGCCGGCCGTCGCGGTCCGACACGTTCAGCAGGCCCTCATGGATGTCGAGCCAGAAGATGTCGACGTCTGCCGCGATGTCGTACGCCGCGAACGGCAGCTTGGAGGAGAGGTCGTAGACCCGGCCGTCGTCACAGCCCGCGTAGATCCAGAAGTCGTCGGCGACCAGGCACTTCACGCCGTCCGGGAGACTGAAGCGGGCGAGGACGCCGCCGTCGTGGTCCAGGGTGTAGACGTCGCCCGCCTGGTTGCCCACCCAGCACTGCTCGTCGTCCACGTGGATGCCGAACGCCGAGGAGCCCGTACGGAACCGCCACAGCACGGGGGCGACCGCACGCGCGGTCGAGGGGGCGGACGTCACCTGGCGGCGGGTCACCGAGCGTGGCGCGCGCCCGCCGGGGACGGCCGGGGCGTAGCCCTTGCGGACCTTCTCCCCCACCTTCTTCGCTGCTGCGGCCTGCGCCTTCGCGACCGAGGCGAACGTGGACGTCTGCGTCTGCCCGGCCGCGCCTATGCGCCCGTACCGCACCGTCACCACGTGGCCGTCGACGGTCACCTCGTAGAACTTGTGCGCTCCGGCGCCTTCTTGTGAAAGCTCCAGATACGTCGTCGACACCGTGGACGCGGCAGGCATGGCAGTCCCCTCCCCAGGGCGGACCCGCCGCTTTCCGGCGGGTCCCAGTGCTCACACCGTAAGAGAGGCCACTGACAATCACGACTTCCGGCAGTGGTGCGACTCCACGTAGTGGCGGCTCTACCAGTAGTGACGCCTCCCGCCCACCGCGCGGCCCATGGACCCCAGGAGCCACAGCACGAGGCCCACCGCGACCAGGATGATGCCGATGGTCCAGAGAACGGAGATGCCGGCCACGAGGCCGATCACCAACAGAATGACACCGAGGACGATCATGGAGTCCTCCAAACAATGCCGACTAACTTCGAGTATGCGCCTGATAAAGGTTTTCCGTCAGTCGGCTCCGCGTGGGCGGAAGGAATGCGGGTACTAGGCAGCGCAAGCCGCATCCGAGGGAAAGCAGGTGGTTGTGCATGTCCTCCTCGCTGGTCGAGACCGTCGACATCGAGGCCCCGGTCTCCGTGACCTGGGCGCTGTGGAGCGATGTCACCGAGTGGCCGCGGTTCCTGAGCCACGTCGAGCGGGTCGACCCGCTCGACGAACGGCGTTTCGCCTGGCAGTTGTCTCTGCCGGGTGCGGACAAGAGGTTCGTCGCGGAGCTGACCGAGGTCGTGCCGGAGAACCGCATCGCGTGGAAGACGACCGAAGGGGTCCACCACGCCGGGGTCGTCACCTTCCACCGCCTCGACGACCATTCCAGCCGGGTCGCCCTCCAGATCGAATACGACCCCCAGGGCTTTGTGGAGCACCTCGGCGCGCTGACCAATCTCGATTCGGCGCTGGCCAACTACGACCTGGGGGAATTCCAGAAACTGGCCGAGCTGGTGGCGGCCGAAGGCGGCCCCGAAAGGCTTTCAGGACCTGAAGTCCGGTCAGACCTCTGACGGTCCCCGGTCGCCCTTGACCGCCCTCGAAGCATCTGAAGGCTGGGGCTTCATCAGTCGGTGACTGATGAAGCCCCAGCCTTGTGCGGATACCGCCGCGGTCCCTCAGCTCGGCGTCTTCCAACGACGGCGGCCCTTCGCCGCCGCCACCAGGGCGGGCACCGTGTCGAGTTTGACCCGCGGGCGGCCGTGCTCCCGGCCCCGGGCCACCTCCGCCCGCTCGATGGCGGCCAGCCCCCGGGCGTCCACGACGTCGCGGCCGCGGCTCCGGGCGAGGCGGCGGAACGCCGCCGGTGCGTGGGCCGGCGATGTGAGGGTTCCCGCCACCGCGTCGGCCAGCAGCGTTCCGACGGTCTCGGCCGCGCAGGTGCGGTTGGCTCCGATGCCGCCGGACGGTCCGCGCTTGATCCAGCCGACGACGTACGTCCCCGGCATGCCCGTCACCCGGCCGCCCTCGTGCGGCACGGTCCCGGTCGCCTCGTCGAAGGGGAGGCCCGGCACCGGCAGCCCCCGGTAGCCGACCGCCCGCAGCAACAGGCCCGCCGGGATCTCCTGTTCCCCCGGGCCCGTGGTGACGCGCACCGCCGTGACGCCGTCGTCGCCGAGCACCTCCACCGGGGCGGAGTGGAAGCGGAAGACGATGCGCCGACCGGGCTCCGGCGGACGTGACCAGTCCACCGTCCGGCGGGGCACGTCCCGCAGCAGGGCCGCCTTCTCGCCGGGGCCCGCCGCGTCGATCGCGACGCCGGTCCGGGGGTCGTGGTCGTCGACGAGCAGGTCGACGCCCGGCAGGTGCCCCAGGGCGAGCAGCTCGGACGCGGTGCAGGCCGCGTGCTCGGGGCCGCGCCGCCCGAGCAGGACCACTTCGCGTACGTCCGACTTCCGCAGCGCCGCGAGCGCGTGGTCGGCGATGTCGGTGCCGGCCAGCGCCTCCGGGTCCGTGACGAGGATGCGCGCGACGTCGAGGGCGACGTTGCCGTTGCCGACGACGACCACCCGTTGTGCGGTGAGCGCCACGGACTCGGGCGCGACTTCCGGATGGGCGTTGTACCAGGAGACGAACGAGGTGGCCGACGTGCTGCCGGGCAGGTCCTCGCCGGGGATGCCGAGCCTGCGGTCGGTGGAGGCGCCGACCGCGTAGATCACCGCGTCATGGTGCGCGGCGAGCTCCTGGGCGGTGATGTCCTTGCCGACCTCGACGCCCAGGTGCATCCGCACCCGGGGGTGGGAGTGGAAGCGCGCGAAGGTCTCGCCCACCTTCTTCGTCGCGGGGTGGTCGGGCGCGACTCCGTAACGGACGAGACCGCCCGCCACCGGCAGCCGGTCGACGAGGGTCACCTCGGCGTTGGTGTGCAGGAGCAGGTCCTCGGCGGCGTACATGCCGGCGGGTCCCGTGCCGACGACAGCCACCCGGATCGGGGCGAAGTCGGAGGGCAGGCCGCGTTCGAAGGAGGGCTCGCCCCAGGTGTGGAAGTTCGGCCCGGCGGGGGCGGGTTCGGGCTCCCGGTCGGCGTAGTAGGCCGCGTTGATGGCCGCGTACTCCTTCTGCGCCCCGAAGAGGCTGTCCACCGGGAAGATCGCGTCGACCGGGCAGGCGTCGGCGCAGGCCCCGCAGTCGATGCAGGTCGCCGGGTCGACGTAGAGCATCTCCGTAGCCCCGAACGCCCGCTCCTCGGGGGTCGGGTGGATGCAGTTGACGGGACACACGGCGACGCATGTGGCGTCGCTGCAGCAGGTCTGGGTGATCGCGTAGGTCATCTCGTCGTCTCGGGTCGTGGTCGGGGATCGTCGGCGCGGGTCGTCGGCCCCGGATCAGATCAGCGAGGCGCGCTTGTAGAAGAACAGGGCGGGCTTGGTGAGCAGCCGGGCCGAGGCCAGGAACTCCATCAGTCCTGAACAGCTGGACCGCATCAGCGACTTGTGGTGCTCGTTGACCCTGGCCTCGGACCGGGCCCGCTTGGCGTCCAGGCCCGCGTTCGCGTAGACGTCCCGGTTCACCATGCTGGTGACGATGTAGTACGAGGCGATCGCCACCACGATGGCGTTGAGCTGCCGCCGCACCGCACCCGCGTCGCGCAGCCGCTTACGGGTCTCGTCGCGGGCGAACTTCATGTGCCGCGACTCCTCCACGACATGGATGTTGTTGATGGTGCGCACGAACGGCGCGACCCGCTCGTCCCTCATCCAGTCGCGCTGCATCACGTCGAGGACTTCCTCGGCCACGAGTATCGCCGCGTACGCCGCCTCGCCGAAGGCCAGCGTCTTGAAGGCCCGCCCCAGCTCCACCACGGGCCGGCGCGGCCGGTAGGCCGGCGCGCCGAGCTTCGCCGCGCCCCGGGCGAACATGATCGAGTGGCGGCACTCGTCGGCGACCTCGGTGAGCGCCCACTGGAACCGGGGGTCGGTCGGGTCCTTGGCGTACATGTCGCGCAGCACCATCTGCTGGAGGATCATCTCGAACCAGATGCCGGTGCTGGCGACGGACGCCGCTTCCTGACGGGTGAGCGCCTTGCGCTGCGCGTCGGTCAACTCGCCCCAGTACGCGGTGTTGTACAGCGTGCTCCACTCGGGGCTCGCGCCGTGGTGGTCGAGGTCGAGCGGGGTGTCCCAGTCGACCTGCGTGGCCGGGTCGTACGAGAGTTTGGCGGCCGAGTCGAGCAGTCGTCGGGCGACGTCCTGCTCGGTGAGCCGGTCCCGGTCCTGATCCTGGTCCTCCGGCCGAACGGTGCTGCTTGACATGGTGCGGCTCCTTGACTCGAGAGATCGACCCGGCGCCGCCCGACCCGTGCCCCATCGCGTTCCCGCCCGATGAGATCGCCGGCCCGCGAGCGCCGCCCTCGCTTGTTAGACGCGGTGTCTAGCAAGCTTATTAGACGCAAGGTATAGCAAGAGGGGAGCGTGGGCCTAGACCCGCGCAGCGAATCTGTACGAGCTCTCCACGTCCCGCCGCGCCCGCCACCGCCCGGCGGGCCGGCCGGGGAGCCGGTCGCGGGAAGGCCGGGGGCCGGATGCGGAAAACGGAAACCGGCCCGCCTCGGTGGTGCTGAGGCAGGCCGGTGGGGACGAAATCGCGCGAAGAGGTCAACGCCCCCCGGCGGAAGGCGGGTTACGTCGTCACGCCCGCCGGCGCGGCGGGTGCTGCGGGACGCGGGGGGGCAAGTGCGGTGTGCGGTGTGCGCTGTTACGAGGGGACGGGGGCGGCGACGTCCGGTTCGCCGGAGTCCGGCCCCGGCTCCGGATCCTGTTCGTCCCGCGGTTCCGGCTCCTGCGGCGGGTCGCTGAGCTGCTCGCGTACGTAGTTCCAGATCACCGCGAGCAACGCCGCCACCGGGACCGCGAGGAGGCTGCCCACCACCCCGGCCAGGCTGCCGCCCAGCGTCACCGCCAGCAGGACCACCGCGGCGTGCAGGCCGAGCCCGCGGCTCTGGATGATGGGCTGGAAGACGTTGCCCTCCAACTGCTGCACCGCGATGATGATCGCCAGCACGATCAGCGCGTCCGTCAGCCCGTTCGAGACCAACGCGATGAGGACCGCGACGAAACCGGCGAAGACCGCGCCCACGATCGGCACGAACGCGGAGACGAACGTCAGCACCGCCAGCGGCAGCACCAGGGGCACATCGAGGATCCACAGGCCGATGCCGATGAAGACGGCGTCGAGCAGACCCACGAACGCCTGGGAGCGCACGAACGAACCAAGCGTGTTCCAGCAGCGCTCGGCCACGACGGGGATGTCGGTGGAGAGCCGGCCGGGCAGCTGACGGGTGAGCCACGGCAGGAACCGCGGTCCGTCCTTGAGGAAGAAGAACATCAGGAAGAGGGCGAGGACGGCGGTGATCAGGCCGCTGAATACGGTGCTCACCCCGGTGACCGCTGTGGTGACGACGCTCCCCGCGCTGTTCTCGATGCGGTCGACGGCGGCGTCGAAGGCGCCGGTGATCTGGGCCTCGCTGACGTTCAGCGGCGGCCCGGCGGCCCAGTCGCGCAGCCGGCCGATGCCTTCGACGACACCGTCGGCCAGCTCACCGGACTGGGAGGCGACCGGCACCGCGATCAGCGCGATCGTGCCGGCGCCGACCAGGAGGAACAGCACGGTCACCAGCGCGGCGGCCGGTGCGGGCCGCCATCCCCGGTTGCGCAGGAAGCGGGCCGGCGGCCAGGTCAGGGTGGTGAGCAGAAGACCCACTATGAGCGGCCAGACGATCGGCCACGTCTTGCCCAGCAACCACAGGACGACGGCGGCCATCAGGAGGATCAGCAGCACTTCGACGGAGACGCGCGCCGATGTGCGGAGCGCGGCCGCGGTCTTTTTGGAGCTCAACGTGGCAGACATGGGGTCACCCTATGAGTGTCACGGCCCCGCCCCGGCATCGCGGCGGGATGCCGGGCCCGGCGTCGCCCCTCGGACCGTGCGAGTCGCCCTCCTCGGATCGTGCGAGTCGCCCTCCTCGGACCGTACAAGTCGCCCCCCCTCGGACCGTACGAAGAGACCTCGGACCGTACGAAGACGTCGCGGACCGTACGAAGACGCCGCGCCCGCACGGGAACAGGTTCGAGGGGCGGCACCGTGCGGTGCCGCCCCTCGAACCCCCGGACCGCCCTCAGCTCTGCGGGCGCTTGCCGTGGTTGGCGCCGTTCTTGCGGCGAGCCTTCTTCTTACGACGTCGCTTCGAGGACATCGGCCCCTCCTCTTCCCTCTGCTTCGTTGCCTGCACTTGATCCGCCGGACCGTCCGGTCCGGTGAGGGAGATCACTCCCCGCCCCCTACCGTCACAAACTCGGGCCGCGGTCGCAAACCGCCGCCCCGCCGTTCGGGGTCAGCGGAACAGGCTCTCGCCGAGATCCTCCGCGCACCGGTCCCTGGCGGGCTGGCTGTTCGCCCTCTCCGCGCACCTCTCGTACTCCTTGAACTCCGGGGAGTTGTAGACCGAGACGGCGATGATGAGGACGACGACCGAGCCGATCAGTCCGAGCGCGCCCAGAGCCGCGCCGACGATCGCCATGACCCGGCGCGGGGCCCGGCCCTGGCGGGTGCGGAGCACGGCGACGACACCGAACACCACCGCGAGCACACCGAGGAGGAGCCCTCCGGCGATCGTCCAGAAGAGGAGGCAGGCGACCAGCCCCAGAATCAGCGCGGTGACCGCGAACCCGTTGGACCTGGCCGGTTCCGGGCTGCTGTACTGGGGACGGTCGGCGCTCGGCTCCTGCGGGTAACTGGGTATGGACATCCGGTGCGACACTCCTTCGCGAGAGCTGTCCGGGACGTCTTCCCCGGACAGCCGGAACCATGCCGCCGGTGTGCGGAGCGACGCACAGCGATCCACCGGCTCGACCATCGCGTCGCGCCGCGTCGCATCACGGGGCATGGCGTGGCGTTTCTACAGGGTGCGGCGAAGTTCCGCCGAAAGGTGGTGCTGCAACGGCCGGCCGACCGCCGCGAGGTCGTGGACGTAGGACAGCGTGTCGTCGTCGGTCAGGGTGAAGCGGCGACGGGTGGCGTTGACTTCCTTGGCCGTGGGGGTGAGCGCCACCTCGTGGGTGGCGAGGTCGACGCCGCCGTCGCCGGTCCGGCCGACCAGAATCTCCGCGACGCCGGTGGGCTGGGTGATCAGCGCCTCGATCCGCCCCTCGGGCTGGACCCGCCACCAGCCGCTCTCCCGGGCCGAGGGCCGCAGCGGCGCGCCGTCCGCGTCGAGCAGCCAGGCGCGCGACGCGTAGTGGAGGAAGGGGCGCCCGTCGTGGCTGAACGTGACCTCCTGTGCGTAGGCGAACTCCTCGTCGAGCGTCGGGTATCCGCCGCGCCCCCGGCCCGTCCAGACGCCCAGGAGGCCGAGCACCGGCGCGAGGAGCGGGTGCGGCGCAGGTGTTTCGTCCGGCCGGAGGGCCTCGGGAAAGGGGTGGTGCGGGGCGGGTTCGAACATGGTGTGCGCGCTCCTGGGTCGGGGCCGGGTGCCGGGTGGCAGCCTAGGGGGCCCCGACCGGGAGCCGCGCTTCGGCCGGGCCGGAAGCAGGTGGGTTCCGGGTGAGTCAGGTCAGTGCGCGGGTGAGCAGGGCCGGTTCCGCGTCTGCCCGGTCTGCACGCAGGTGAGCAGGATCGGTTCCGCGTCTGCCCGGTCAGCACGCAGGTGGGCAGGGCCGGTTCCGCGTCTGCCCGGTCAGCTCTGCGTGAGCAGGGCGTTCTCGTCGAGGCGGATGATGCGTCGAAGGCGCTTGATGGTGGCCTCCCGGTGGGCGATGACGATGAGGGTCCGGTCGGCCCGCAGGGTGTCGATCGCGCTCTCCAGGGTCTTGGCCGTCTCGGGGTCGATGTCGGCGGTGGCTTCGTCCAGGACGAGGACGGCCGGATCCAGGAGTGCGGCGCGCACCAGGCCGATCAGCTGGAGTTCACCGGCCGAGAGTCTGCCCGTGCCCCGGCCCAGGTCGGTGTGCAGGCCGTCGTCGAGCGCGCCGATCCAGCGGGTGAGGCCGAGGTGTTCGACGGCCCGGGCGATGGTCTGCTCGTCGGGGTCGCCCGGCACGAGCCGGAGGTTGTCCAGCAGGGTGCCCTCGATCATGTGGACGCGTTGCGGGATCAGGACGATCCGGCGGCGCAGTTCGGCGGGCGGGAGGCTCGTCAGGTCGTGGCCGTCGTAGCGGACGGTTCCGCTGTCGGGGGCGTACAGGCCGGTCATGAGTTTGGCGAGGGTGGTCTTGCCCGAGCCGGTGGGGCCGACGAGCCCTACGCGTTCGCCCGGTTCCACCCGTACGGACAGACCGCGCAGGACCTCGGTGCCGGTCACGTACGCGTAGTGGAGGTCCTCGATGTCGAGCGGGCCGCGTTCGGCGGTGACGGGGCGCGGTTCGTCGTCGGGGGCGGGGCGGGGGGAGGCGAGGGCGGGGCGGGGCGCGGTGGTGGTGAGGAGGTCGAGCAGGCGCGCGAGCCCGACCAGGGAGATCTGCACCTGGCCGACCAGGTTCGACGCCTGGGTGGCCGAGTCGAAGAGCTGGCGGGTGGCGAGGATGAAGACCACGACCGTACCGACGCTGATGGAGCCCCGGGAGGCGAGCCAGCCGCCGACGAGCAGGAGCACGGCGGTCGTCACGCTCTGGACGATGCGGGAGAGGCTGATGAGGAAGAGGCTGCGCTGGCTGCGCCGGGCCGCCCGGTAGCGGCGCTCGTTGTCCGCGAGGAAGCGCTCGCGCCAGAAGCCGATGCCGCCGCCGGTCTGGAGCATCTCGCGGGACTGGACGAGTTCGCGGTAGGTGGTCGCCACGGTGCCGGCCGCGGCCGCTTCGGCGGCGAACGCCGGGTTGGCGGCCTTTTTGAACAGCCGCAGCACACCGACGATGGCGGGCACGAACGCGAGGGCCAGGGCCAGAGTGAGCAGGGGCGAGTAGCTGAGCAGCAGGACGGTGGTGAAGACGAGGTAGCCCGCGACGGTGAGGACGTCGGGGAGCTGGCTGCGGACGAAGTTGGCGAGGTCGGCGATCTCGGTGGTGGTCCGGCGCAGCAGATCCCCGGAGGGGTGGGCTTCGAGGAAGCGGAGCGGCGCCCGGGAGAGCCGGGTGACGGCCAGTTCGCGCAGGGCGCGGACGACGCGTTCGCCGACGGTGGTGAGGAGCAGTTCCGACTGGCGGAAGAGGACCAGTCGGAGGAGCGCCAGTACGGTGAGGGCGGCGACGGCCGTGAACAGGCCCGCGCGGTCCCGTTCCAGGAGCTGGTCGACGCCCGCGCCGATGACGGCGGGCACGGCGACGGTGGCGGCGGTCGCGGCGGCGCTCGCGCCCAGGGCGAGGGCGATCCCGCGCCGTTCGGGGCGCATATGGGGCCAGGCGCGGCGCAGGACGCGGCGCTGGTCGGGGGTCGCGGTCAGGCGCTGGTGTTCAGCCACCGGTGGTCACCCGCTCTTCCGTTACGTCGTCGGCTTCCGGCGTCCGGGCCGGTGTCAGGGCGAGGGTGCGGTCGGCCGCCTCGATGAAGGTGGAGCGGTGGGTGGCGCAGACGACGGCGGTCGTGCCCGACCAGGCGCGGAGCCTTTCCAGCAGGGCGCGTTCGGTGGTGGTGTCGATGGCCGAGGTGATGTCGTCGAGGAGCAGGACGGACGGTCGGCGCAGGACGGCTCGGGCCAGGGCGAGGCGTTGGAGCTGGCCGCCGGAGAGGGTGCTGCCACGTTCCCCCACGAGGGTGTCGAGCCCGTCCGGGGCGGAGTCGAGGTAGCCGTCGAGGGCGGCGGTGTGGCAGGCCCGGCGCAGCTCGTCGTCCGAATAGGGCGCGCCCAGGCGCAGGTTGTCGGCGAGGGTGCCGCTGAGCGTGACGGGACGCTGGGGTACGTAACCGATCCTGGCGTGTACGTCGGCGGCGTCGGCCGACTCCAGCGGGAGGCCGCCCAAGCGTACGACGCCGGTGCTGGGCGGCAGGAGTCCGGCGAGGATCCTCAGCAGGGTGGTCTTGCCGGAGCCGGTGGGGCCGGTCACGGCGATCAGCTCGCCGGGGCGGACGGTGAGGTCGACCGGGGCGAGGATCGCGTGTCCGCCGGAGTGGTGGCTGACGCCCTCGGCGGTGAGTTCGCCGGCGGCGGGCAGGGGTTCGGCTCCCTCGGCGCGGTCCGTGGGCCTCGGCAGCAGGACTTCCTGGAGGCGGCGGGCGGCGGTGGTGGCCTGGCTGAGCTGGCTGACCCGCAGGGTGATGACGCCGACCCACAGGACGAGCATGCTCATCCAGCTGGTGAACGCGACGATGCCGCCCACGGACATGGTGCCGCGCAGCACGGCGACGCCGCCGAGGCCGAGCCCGGCTCCGATGGCGAGGGCGGGCACGAAGGGCGAGAGCGCGGCCCAGTCGGCGGAGACCCGTCCGGTGGCGAGGGTGTGCTCGGTGACCGTGGCGCTGCGCTCGTGGTGCCGTCGCACCAGGGCGGGTTCGCCGCCGAGTCCGCGTACGGCCGCGCTGGCGGAGAGCAGTTCCTCCACCGCGTCGGCGCGGCTGCCATGGGCGGCGGAGAGCCGGGTGTTGGCGGCGCCGAACCGCTTGGGGAACCAGTAGGTGTTGATCCACACCAGGGGCGGGACGCACAGCACGCAGAGCACGGCGAGCAGCGGGTCGAGCCGCATGATGGCGACGATCATGACGGCGAAGCCGGCGATCCCGGTCACGAACGAGGCGAAGCCGGAGAGCCAGCCCCGCACCAGGTCCACGTCGCGGGTGCCGCGCATGCCGAGGTCGCCCTCGCCGAAGCGGGTGAGGGCGGAGGTGTCGAGCCGGGAGACCCGGTCGGCGAGGGCGATGTAGAGGCGGTTGCCCTGGGTGGTGGCGAGCAGGGTGGAGTACCAGCCGAGGAGCATTTCCGCGAGGGCGGCGAGGATGCCCGCCGCCACGATGATCACGGCCCAGCGGAGGAGCGCTGAGCTGTCCTCGCGGACGATCCCCTGGTCGACGGCGCGTTCGATGAACCAGGGCAGGGCGATGAGCGCGAGCTGGTAGACGAGGCCGCCGAGCACGGCGAGGGCGGCGAGGGCGGGACGGTCCCGCAGGCATCCCGTCAGGAGGCGCAGGCCGTCCCTGGTGGTGGGCGCGGCGGGCGCCGGGTCGGCGGGATCCGGCTTCGCGGCTTCCGCGGGGCGGCTCATGCGACACCTCGCCCGGCGTCGAGGGGGCGTTCGGAGCGGACGGGCTCGGCGGGCCGGGCGGGCAGCTCCGCGAAGAAGTCGAGCAGCGCCGCGTTCACCTCGTCGGGGCGTTCCAGATGGCCGAAGTGGCCGGCGCGTTCGATCTCGGTGTAGCGCGCCCCCGGGACGGTGTCGGCGATGTCCCGGCCGGCCGCCGCCGGGATCATGACGTCGTCGGCGAAGCCGATGCACAGGAGCGGGACGTCGAGGGCGGCGAACCGGGGCAGCCGGTCGGTGGGGTCGGCCATGACCTCGTACTGGGCGCGGACGCCGGGTCCGGACTCCCCCCGTGCGTAGGCGAAGACGTCGAGCCAGTCCTGTACGGCCTCGGGGTCGCGCAGGGTGTGGGGCGAGAGGTAGCACAGGGCGGTGAAGACGGCGTGGTGGGAGGCGGGGACGTCGACTTCGCTGTCGGACAGTTCGCGGGCCGCCAGGTTGATGGCGGAGCCGAACGTGTCGGGGCGGGCGCGTCCGGCCATCAGGACGGCCTGGCTGACGAGTTCGGGGCGGGCGAGGAGGAGTTCGCCGACGATGGACGCGCCCATGGAGAAGCCGACGATCCGGCAGGGGGCGAGGGAGAGGTGGTCGATCAGCGCCGCCACGTCGCCCGCCATGGCGTCCAGGGTGACGGGGCCGGCCGGCGCCGCGTCCGGCGGGTAGCCCCGGTTGTCGGGGGCGATGACCCGGTAGCCCGCCGCGAGGAGGGCGGGGGTCTGGTGGGCGCGCCAGGCGCCGCGGCTGGCGCCGGTGCCGTTGACGAGGACGACGGGCTCCCCGTGGCCCGTGTCGTCGTAGAACAGGGTGCTGCCGTTGAGCGTTGCGGAAGGCATGGTGGGGGTCAGACCTCGCTGTCCTGGGTTTCGCCCTTGGTCCAGTAGGCGGTGAGATGGGTGTCGGCGCGGTCGAGGCCGAGGCCGTGGACGAAGTGGTGGCGCAGGGTCCGTACGACGGTGCGCTCCGCGCCGCCCCAGACGCGGCCGCTGCCGGGCGGGAGGGCCAGGGAGAGGGCGTGGTCGCGCAGGAGGTCGCCGTGGTCGCGGTCGTGGCGGTGGAGCCAGGTGACGGTGGCGTCGGCGCGGCTGGGCAGCGGCTGTTCCTCCTCCTGGCCGGCGACCTCGATCACGGCCAGGACCCGGTGCCCGGGCGGGAGTTCCTCGAGGATTGCGCCGATGGCGGGCAGCGCGGTCTCGTCCCCGAGCAGCAGGGTCCAGTCGGTGAGCGGGGTGAGCGGATAGGCCGGGCTGGGCCCGAACCAGATCACCTCGTCGCCCGGCCGGACCCGCTCCGCCCAGCCGGAGGCGAGCTGTCGGGGGCCGTGGAGCACGAAGTCCATGTCCACTTCGCCCAGTTCGGGGCGGTGGCTCCGGATGGTGTAGCGGCGCAGGCGCGGTTGGGCGACGGGCAGCAGGGCTCTGGCCGCCTCGGCCGTGAAGGGACGGGGCAGCTCGACGCCGGGCTCGTAGAAGTACAGGGCGACATGCTGGTCGCTTCCCTGACTGCTGAATACTGACAGTTCGTCACCGTACAGGGTGAGTCGGGCCATTCGGGGCGTGATGCGTCGCACCCTGCGCACGGTGGTGACATAGACGCGCCCCGGCCTGCGGGTTCGGCGCTCATCGGTCGTGGCCCTGCTCATGTTCCGCGGACTCCTCGCTGATGTTCGGTGATCGACTCCCGGAATCCCACCCGGAAGCGATAGGTTAGGCATACCTTACTTCCGGTACCGCTCCGGTGCGGCCGGGAGAACTCTCTGTTCCTGAACGAAGGAGTGAACATGGCACGTTCACGTGTCCTGTCCGGCCCGGTGGAGCGCAGGCGTTTCCTCGGAGGGCTCACGGGGGCCGCGGCGGCCTTAGGTCTGACGGCGTGCGGCGTGAGCGAGTCCGACGGCAAGCCCTCGGGCGACGGGTCCACAGCACCCTCCGGTGCGGCGACCCGCAGCCTGAAGACGGACAACGGGACCGTGCGGGTGCCGGAGAAGCCCGAGCGGGTGGTGGTTCTGGAGAACTACGACGCCTTGATGCTCCTCGATCTCGGACTGGTTCCCGTGGGGGTCCCCGATGGGGCGGCCAACGCGCAACTGCTGCCTCCGGACGTGTACGCACAGCTCAAGAGCGTCGACACCATCGGCGCCTCGGGAACGCCCAACTCCCAGGCTATCGCCGCCCTCAAGCCCGACCTGATCATCGATCAGTTCTACAAGGAGAAGTCGGCTCCGCTCAAGACCATCGCCCCGGTCGCGTACTTCGACTGGCACACCAGCGGGTCGCTCTGGCACCAGCAGATCGCCAAGATCGCCACGGCGGTCAACCGCGAGAGTGAGCTCGCCGCGAAGAAGAAGGAGTACGAGCGGCGGATCTCCGAGGTGAAGACGGCCTACCGCAAGGAGATCGAGACGACGACCTGGGCGCCGCTCAGCGGGGGCCCGAACGGGAAATTCTTCCTCGGGACCCCTCTGGTGACGGTGATGCGCGACGTCGGGCTCCGTATCGGCGCGGGGCTGCCGGAGAAGGAGGCGGGCTTCGTCGCCAAGAGCTACGAGGAGATGGACGTCCTCAAGGACTGCGACGCGCTGATCTACTCGGTGCAGTACGACGGCAAGGCGACCCCCACGACCCAGCAGTTGCTGGACCACAAACTGTGGAAGGGCGTACCCGCCGTCAAGGCCGGGCGCGCCTTCCCCTCCAAGCACTTCGTGATGGCCAACTACAGCTTCGCCATCAGCACGGTCGACGAGATCGAGGCCATGCTCAAGAAGATGTAGGGGTGGCACGCGGGACGATCCCCGCCCGCGCCGTGCGGCGCGGGCGGGGTGTGCGGGACCGAGGGGGATCCGGCCGGGGCCGGGTCCCCCTCCCGCGCTGTGCCGCCGGTCAGTGTCCGGCACGGTCGTCCCGCGGAGCGGCCGGCGAGACGCCGGTGGGACCCGTCCCCGGCGACTCCGCGTCCTGGGCCTCGCCCACGATCCCGGCGTCCGGCTCGGCAGCCGTACCGTCCGCTTCCGCCCCGCGCCGCAGCCCCGGGGCGAGGGCGGCGGCGGTGCGGTGCACGAAGACGTCCCGGGGAGAGACCCGCCACCCCTGCTCCCGCAACGCCCCCGCGAGCCGGACGGTGACGACGCTGTCGCCGCCGAGCGCGAAGAAGTCGTCGTCCGCGCCGATCCGGGGCAGCGCGAGTACGTCGGCCATCGCCTCGCACACCGCTTGCTCCCGCTCCCCCACGGGCGCCCGGCCCCGGACGGCCGCGCCGAAGTCGGGGGCGGGCAGCCTGGCGCGGTCGAGCTTGGCGTTCGCGGTCATCGGGAGCGCCTCCAGCAGCACCACGGCCGCCGGGACCAGGTGCGCGGGCAGCCGCCCGGTGAGCCAGGCCCGCACCTCGACCGGGTCCGGGGCGGTTCCCGGGCGCGGCACGGCGTACGCGACCAGTCGGCGCACCCCGTCGTCCTCCCGGGCCGTGACCACAGCGCGGGCCAGGTCCGGGTGGGCGGCGGCGGCCGTCTCGATCTCGCCCGGCTCGATGCGGAAGCCCCGGATCTTCACCTGGTCGTCGGCCCGGCCGAGGAACTCCACCGCCCCGTCGCGCGTCCAGCGGGCCAGGTCCCCGGTCCGGTAGAGCCGGCTGCCGTCGGCGGCGAAGGGGTCCGCGACGAAGCGCTCGGCCGTCAGGGCCGCCCGCCCCCGGTAGCCGCGGGCCAGCCCCGCGCCCGCGAGGTACATCTCCCCCGGCGTCCCCGGCGGCACCGGGCGCAGGGCCGCGTCCAGGAGGTACACCCGGGCGTTGTCCACCGGGTGGCCGATGAGCTGGCGTTCGCTGTCGCGGACCCGGGCCACCAGCGCGTCCACGGTGCCTTCGGTGGGCCCGTACAGGTTGACCACCTCGGTGTCCCGGAGCTCGCGGAGCCGGGCCCACTGCGTGTCGGGGACGGCTTCGCCGCCGACGCCGAGCAGGGGCAGCGGGCACCGGCCGCCCTCGGTGAGCCCGGCCTGCTCCAGCTGGGCCAGGACGGAGGGGGCCACCTCGATGAAGTCGACGGCGTGGGCGCGGAGATAGCGGTGCAGCCGCTCCGGGTCGCGCTGGACGTCCTCGGCCAGGACGTGCACGCAGTGGCCGTGGAACATCCACAACTGGGGCTGCCAGGAGGCGTCGAAGGAGAACGACCAGGCGTGCCCCACGCGCAGCCGGTCCCGGCCGGTCCGGGCGACGACCGGCTCGTACAGGGCCCGGCGGTGGCTGTGGAAGAGGTTGACCACACCGCGGTGGGTGATCACGACGCCCTTGGGGGCGCCGGTGGAGCCCGACGTGTAGATCAGGTACGCGGGGTGGTCGGGGAGCAGCGGGCGCGACCGGGTGCTGTCGGTGGGCGGTTGGTCCGGGCGGTCCGCGAGCGCGGCGAGGGTGGCGGGGTCGTCGAGGAGCACGGTGTGCGGGTGGGCGGTGCGGCCGGCGAGCGCGGTGGTGGTGACCAGGAGCGCGGGTGAGGCGTCGTCGAGCATGAACGCGAGCCGGGCGGGCGGGTAGTCGGGGTCCAGCGGCAGATAGGCGGCCCCGGCCTGGTGGACGGCGAGGATGCTGACGAGCATGTCCTCGGTGCGCGGCAGCATCAGCGCCACGACGTCCTCCGGGCCCGCGCCGCGCGCGACGAGCTCGTGGGCGAGGCGGGCGGCGCGGGCGGCCAGCTCCCCGAAGCTCAGGGTGGTGGCCCCGCAGACCACGGCCGGGGCCTCGGGGTCGCGGGCGGCCGCCTCGGCGAAGAGCTGGGGCAGGGTCTGCGCGGGGTGCGGGCGGGGAGCGGGGTTCCAGTCGTCCAGGATCCGGCTCCGCTCGGCCGGGTCGAGGGCCTGGACGCGGTGGACGGGGGCGTCGGGGCGGCTGCTCAGTTCGTCCAGGAGGTGGGTGAACCGGCGCATGAGGCCGCCCGCCTCCTGGGGGCCGAAGAGGTCGGGCCGGTATTCGAGGGTGAGGTGGCCGCCGGGTACGACGGCGAGGGTGAGCGGGTAGTGGGTGGCGTCGGTGTGCTCGCTCGCCGTGACGGCCAGGTCGCCCGAGCGCTCCGCGCGGCGCAGCCCGTCCCCGTCGACGAAGTA
Organism: Streptomyces sp. cmx-18-6; assembly: GCF_046548915.1. Classification (NCBI taxonomy): domain Bacteria; kingdom Bacillati; phylum Actinomycetota; class Actinomycetes; order Kitasatosporales; family Streptomycetaceae; genus Streptomyces; species Streptomyces sp. cmx-18-6. The sequence continues at coordinate 129,868 of NZ_JAEBEP010000012.1, forward strand.
GTTCTCGAACACCAGGAGGGTGTCGAAGAGTTCACCGGCCCCGGCGATGCGCTGGATGGCGGCGAGGCCGAGGTGCTGACGGGCGGAGAGCCTGGACTGCTCCTCCTGGAGCCGGGCCAGCGCCTGCCGTACGGTGGTGGCGCGCCGCAGGTCGACGCGGACGGGCAGGGTGTTGATGAAGAGGCCCGTCATGCTCTCCACCTCGTCGATCTCCGCCGGTCGTCCGGAGACCGTCGCGCCGAGGATGACGTCCTCCCGGCCGGTGTGCCGGGCCAGCAGCAGGGCCCAGGCGAACTGGACCACGGTGTTGAGGGTGACGTCGGCGCTCCGGGCGAGCCCTTGCAGGCGTTCGCGGAGGACCTCGTCCAGCCGGTGCGGGATCCGGTGGGAGAGGACGGGCCGCCGGCCGGGGTCGGCGGGGGCGAGCAGGGTCGGCTCGGTGACTCCGTCCAGCGCCTCGCGCCAGGCGTGCTCGGCGGCGGGGACGTCCTGGGCGGCGCGCCAGACCAGGAAGTCCCGGAACGGACGCCGGAGGGCGGGCGGTTCGGCGGGCCCGGTCTCGGCCGCGTACAGCGACAGCAGTTCCTGGAGCAGGACGGGCACCGACCAGCCGTCGAGGATCGCGTGGTGGTTGGTGACGAGCAGGGCGTGCTCCCGCTCCCCCAGCCGGACGAGCCGCAGTCTGAGCAGGGGCGGCGTGGTCAGGTCGAAGGGCCGGGTGCGGTCGTCCTCGGCGATCGCGCGCAGCGCCTCCTCCCGCGCGGTGCCGGCGGCGGTCCTGAGGTCGCTCTCGCTCCAGTCGGGTGCGACGTCCGCCGCCACGACCTGTACGGGACGGCCGCCGGTGGTGACGAACGCGGTCCGCAGCCCGGGGTTGCGGTCGAGGAGCCGGGCCGCCGCCCGGTGCAGGGCGGTGGCGTCGACGTCCCCGGCGAGCCGCAGGACGAGCTGCATGGTGTAGACGTCGACGTCGTCGTCCGCCAACTGCGTGAGGGCGTACAGCCCTTCCTGGAGCGGGGTGAGCGGCCAGACGTCCTGGAGCGCGGGCGACCGCTCCTGGAGCCGGTCGATTCGGCGCTGGTCCAGGGGGACCAGGGGGAAGTCGGAGGGCGTGTGGACCGGGTCCGCCGGGATGTCGGCGAGGGTCTCCAGGGCCTCGCACCACAGGGTGAGGAGCCGTTCGGCGTCCTGTGCGGCGAGGATGCCGGTGGCGTACGTCCAGCGGGTGGCCAGCCGTGGGCCTTCGGGGCCGTCCATGGTGGAGGCGATGATCTCCAGGGGGAAGAGGACGGGCACGGTGTTGCGGGCGGGCCGCAGCGGGGGCAGCGCCTCGGGGGCGGGCGACCACGCCGCCGGTCCGGTGTCGGCCGCACCGCCGGGTGCGGTGAAGCGGCCGAGGTAGTTGAGCACCACTTCGGGGGTGCGGGAGGGGCCGGCGGGGTCGTCGAGGTGGTGGAGCAGGCCGTGGCCGATGCCCTGGTCCGGGGTCTCGCGCAGGTGTTCCTTGACGGCCATCAGCGCGCTGCGCGCGTCGCCGCCGCGCTCCGGCACCGGTGCGGGGAGGTCCGGGGCGACCGGGTACCAGCTGGTGAACCAGCCAACGGTGGTGGACAGTTCGGAGCCCGGGACGACGCTCTCCTCGCGCCCGTGCCCTTCCACGGCGATGACGTCACCGCCCCGCTCCCCCGCCCCGCGCTCCTCGCGCCAGCGCCCGAGGGCCAGCCCGGCCGCCGCCACCAGGACGTCGTGGACGGAGCCGTGCACGGCGGCGGGGACCCGGGTGAGCAGGGCCAGGGTGAGGGCGGGGTCCAGGGTGCGTTCCAGGTGGGCGACGGTGTCCTGGGTGTCCAGGGCCGGGTCGAGCGGGCGGGCCCCGAGCGCGGGCGCGGTGCGTTCTTCCCTGGCCCGCCAGACGGGGGCCTCCGCCCGGCGCGCGGGTGCGGCGGCCGCGTCGGCCAGGCCCAGGGCCCACTGCCGGAAGGAAGTGCCGTCGCCGGGCGGGGCGGGCGGGGCTCCGGCGAGGACGTCGGCGTGGGCGGCGGCCAGGTCGGCGGTGATGATCCGCCAGGAGACGCCGTCGACGGCGAGGTGGTGGATGACCAGGACCAGCCGCCCGCTGCGGCCCGGACCGTGGTCGCACCAGACGGCCCGCACCAACTGCCCTTCAGCAGGGTCGAGTTGGTCGACGGCTTCAGCGGCGAGCGAGGCGGCCCTTTCGACCGCGGCCGCGCTCCCGGGGAGGTCGGCGGAGCAGTCCGCGTGGAGGAGCACACGCGCCTCGCCCCCGGTGCGGCCGGCCGGCGGGGGAATGTGCAGCGCCTGCCGCCCGGGGTCGCCCACCAGGGCGGCGCGAAGCATCGGGTGCCGCTCCGCCAGCCGGCCGAGCGCGGCGGTCAGGGTGGCGGCGGTGGCTTCGGGCGGGGTCACGAGATGGGCGTACTGGTGCAGGCCGTCGATCGGCCCGCGCTGGAGCGCCCACCGCATGATGGGCGTCAGCGGAAGCCGTCCGGTGGCGTCGAGTCGCGGTACGGCGGTGGGTCCGGCGGTCGCGGCGGCGCGGGCGAGCGCGGCGGGGGTCTTGTGCTCGAAGACGTCCCGGGGCGTGATGACCACACCGGCCTTGCGGGCGCGGGCGACCAGCTGGATGGAGAGGATGCTGTCGCCGCCGAGCGCGAAGAAGCTGTCCCGCGCCCCCGCCTCCGGGATGCCGAGGAGTTCGGCGAAGAGGGCGGTGAGCAGCGCCTCCCGGATGCCGCGCGGGGCGACGGACGTGGCGGAGGCCGCGAGGTCGGGGGCGGGCAGGGCGGTGCGGTCGAGCTTGCCGCTGGGGGTGAGCGGGAGGCGGTCCAGGGTGATCAGCGCGGTGGGCGCCATGTGGTCGGGGAGCCGCCGGCCGCAGCGTTCGGTGATCTTTCGGTGGTCGGGCGTGGAGCCGGGGGCGGGGACCAGATAGCCGGTGAGGACGGGCCTGCCGGGCCGGTCCTCCCGCACCAGCACGGCGCAGGCCGCGATGGACGGGTCCTCGCCGATGACGGCCTCGATCTCGCCGAGCTCGACGCGCAGCCCGCGCAGTTTGACCTGGCCGTCGGTGCGCCCGACGTAGACCAGCGCTCCGTCCGCCCGGCGGCGGACGAGGTCGCCCGTGCGGTAGAGGCGTTCGCCCGGGCCGCCGTACGGGTGGGCGACGAAGCGGGCCGCGGTGAGGGCGGGCCGGCCCCCGTATCCGCGGGCGAGCTGCGGGCCGCTGAGGTACAGCTCGCCGGTGACGCCGTCCGGCACGGGGCGCAGCCAGGCGTCCAGGACGTGGACGCCGGTGTTGTCCACCGGGTGGCCGATCGGCACGGTGGAACCGGAGCCGGGGGTGCTCTCCCAGGCGGTCACGTCGATGGCCGCCTCGGTGGGGCCGTAGAGGTTGTGCAGAGCGGTGCGGGGCAGCGCCCGGTGCACGGCGTCGGCCAGGGAGCCGCTCAGGGCCTCGCCGCTGGCGATGATCCGGCGCAGGCCGGTGCAGTCGGCGGCCCGGGGTTCGGCGGCGAAGGCGGCCAGCATCGAGGGGACGAAGTGGAGCGTGGTGACGGCGTGCCGGATGACGGCCTCCGCGACGGCGGCCGGGTCGCGGTGGTGGCCGTCCGGCAGGACGACGAGGGTGCAGCCGGTGAGCATCGGCAGGAAGAACTCCCATACGGATACGTCGAATCCGGCCGGGGTCTTCTGGAGGACGCGGTCGTCCGGGGCGAGCGGGCGGTAATCGGCCATCCAGCGCAGCCGGTTGACGAGCGCCGCATGCGTGACCACGACGGCCTTGGGCCTGCCGGTGGAGCCGGAGGTGTACAGGACGTAGGCGGCGTGGTCGGGGCGGAGCGCCGGGTGGACCCCTGCGGGCTCGGCCGCCGCCAGACTGCCCCGTACGGCGTCGTCGTCGAGCGGCAGGACGGGCAGGCCGGTGGGGACGGGCAGACCGTCCAGCACCTCGGTCCGGCCGATCAGGAGGCACGGGTCGGAGTCGTCGAGCAGGTGGGCGATGCGCTCGGCGGGGTGCTCCGGGTCGACCGGCAGATAGGCCCCGCCCGCGCGTTGTACGGCGTGGAGGGCGACGACCAGGTCGGTGCTCCGGGGCAGGGCCACCGCGACCCGGCTCTCGGGCCCCACGCCCCTCTCCCGCAGCAGGGCGGCGAGCCGGCCGACGCGCCCGTCGAACTCCTCGTACGACAGGGTGCGTTCGCCGTCGATGATCGCGGGGGCGGCCGGCGTCCTGCCGTACCGCTCGGCGAGCAGCTCCGGCAGGGTGACGGGCGGCAGCGGGCGGTGTCGGCCGGTGGCCGAGGCGAGCACCCGGGCCCGTTCGGGGGCGCTGAGGACGGCGGCGCGGTGCACGGGCCGTTCGGGGTGGGCGACCAGGGCGGTCAGGAGGGTGACGTAACGGTCGGCCAGAGCCTGGGCCGTGGCGTGGTCGAACAGGCTGGTCTGGTAGATCAGCATGCCGTTGATCCCGCCCCCGCCGGGTCGTTCGGCCAGGGTGAACTGGAGGTCGAGCTTGGCGACTTCGGGGTCCGCGCTGAGGGGGGCGACGTCCAGGCCCGGCAGGGTGAAGGTCTCCTCGGTGATGTTCTGGAAGACCAGCATGACCTGGAAGAGCGGGTTGCGGGTGAGGGTGCGCTCGGGGGCGACCATGTCGACCAGTTGCTCGAAGGGCAGGTCGGCGTGGTCGAAGGCGGCCAGGTCGGTGTCCCGGACGCGGGCGAGGAGTTCGAGGAAGGTGGGCCGCCCGGCGAGGTCGGTGCGCAGGACCAGGGTGTTGACGAAGAAGCCGACGAGATCGTCGAACTTCTCGTCGGTACGGCCGGCGACCGGCGTGCCGATGGGGATGTCGGAGCCCGCGCCGTGGGCGGAGAGCAGGACGGCCAGGGCCGCCTGCGCCGCCATGAACACGCTGGCGCCGTTGCGGGCGGCGAGGGCCCGCAGCCCGGCGTGGAGCGCGGGGTCGACGGTGAAGGCGACGGTCGCGCCGCGGTGGGTCTCCCGCGCCGGACGCGGGCGGTCGTAGGGGAGGCTCAGCTCGTCGGGCGAACCGGCGAGCGCTTCTTTCCAGTACGCCGCCTGCCGGGCGACCCGGCTGGTGGGGTCGCCCTCGTCGCCGAGGACGTCGCGCTGCCAGAGGGCGTAGTCCGCGTAGTCGACGGGCAGCGGCTCCCAGTCGGGCTCGGTTCCGGCGGCGCGGGCGGTGTAGGCGGTGCGCAGGTCCTCGGTGAGGGGGCGCATCGACCATTCGTCGCCCGCGATGTGATGGAGCGTCAGGGCGAGGACGTGATCGGTCTCCGTGCGCAGCAGCCGGGCCCGGAGCGGGATCTCCTCGATGATGTCGATCGGGTGGGTGACCCGCGCCCGCAGCGCCGCGTCGAGATCCGCCTCGGCCACCTCCGTGACGGTGAGCCCGCAGGCGGCGCGGGCCTCGGCCTCGTCCAGGATGTGCTGGTGCGGCAGCCCCTCGGTGTCGGGGTAGACGGTGCGCAGGCTCTCGTGGCGGATGACGACGTCGCCGATCGCCCGGCGCAGGGCGTCCACGTCGAGGGCCCCGCCCAGGCGCAGGACGATGAACAGGTTGTACGTGGCGCTGGGGCCATCCAGGCGGTGCAGGAACCAGAGCCGGTTCTGCGCGAACGACAGCGGCAGCGGCCGGCCCGGTACGCGTTCGCGCCGCACCGGGACCGTACGGGCTCCGGAGCGCGGCAGCACCGTCCGGGCGAGCGCGGCCGGGGTGGGGTGCTCGAAGACGTCGCGCAGGGCGACCTCGACGCCGAGGGTCGAGCGGAGCCGGTTGGCGAGCTGCATGGCGAGCAGCGAGTGGCCGCCGAGCCGGAAGAAGTCGTCGTCGGGTCCGGCGTGGTCCAGCCCGAGCACGTCGGCGAAGAGCTCCCCGAGCACGGCCTCCCGGGCGTTCCTGGGCGCGCGGGTCCGGTCCCCGCCGGACGCCTGGGGTGCGGGCAGGGCCGCCCGGTCGACCTTTCCGTTGGGGGTCAGCGGCAGCGCGGGCAGCGGCACGAGGACCGAGGGGACGAGGTGGTCGGGCAGCCGTTCGGCGAGGTAGGGGCGCAGCCCGGTGGCCGTTCCGGTGACATAGGCGACCAGGCGTACGGAGCCGCCCGGATCGGGCAGGCCGACCACGACGGCGTCAACGACGTCGGGGTGCGAGCGCAGGGCGTTCTCGATCTCCCCGGGCTCGACCCGGTGGCCGCGCACCTTCAGCTGGTGGTCGGTGCGGCCGAGGACGCGCAGGGTCCCGTCCCGCTGCCACCGGGCGAGGTCGCCGGTGCGGTACATGCGGCTGCCGGGCCCGCCGTACGGGTCGGCGGTGAACCGGGAGGCCGTCAGGCCGCCGCGCCCGAGGTAGCCGCGGGCCAGCCCCGCGCCGCCGATGTACAGCTCGCCGGGAACGCCGGGCGGTACGGGGCGCAGCCCGGCGTCCAGGACCCGCAGGGTCGTGTTCCGCAGGGCGCGCCCGACGTGCGGATCGCCCTGTCCCGCGGCGAGTTCGGCGGCGGTGGACCAGACGGTGGTCTCGGTGGGGCCGTACAGGTTGACGAGCCGCCGGCCGCCCCGGGCGAGGCGGTCGGCGAGGTCGGCGGGGAGCGGTTCGCCGCCGCTCAGGACGCAGAGGCCGTCCAGGAGGCCGGGGGCGGCGTCGGTCAGGCCGCGCCAGAGGGACGGGGTGGCCTGGAGGTGGGTCGCGCCGGTGCGCTCGGCGAGGCCGGACAGCAGGACGGGGTCCAGGACCTGGTCGCGCCGGGCGAGCACGACGCTCGCGCCGGTGACGAGCGGGACGAGCAGTTCCAGGGCGGCGATGTCGAAGCTGACGGTGGTGACGGCGAGCAGCCGGTCGCCGGGGCCGGTGCCGAGGGTGTCCGCCATCGCGTCCAGGAGGTTGGCGAGGGCCCGGTGGGTGACGACGACGCCCTTGGGGTTTCCGGTGGAGCCGGAGGTGTGGATGACGTACGCGGTGGTCTCGGGGGCGGGGGTGATGCCGGGCAGATCCGGTACGGGGCCGGTGCCGGGCTTCCCCGGTGCGAGGCCGGGCAGATCCGGTACGGGGCCCGGCTCCCCCGGTGCGACGCCCGACGCGTGCGCTCCGGGCCCGTCGTCCGGCCGCGGTGAGGCTCCCGGGGCGGCCGGGCCGGGCCCGTCGTCCGGTTGCGGTGCGAGGACCGGTGAGTCGGGGTCGATGACGAGCAGCGGGTCGGCGTCGGCCAGCAGGTACGCGACGCGTTCGGCCGGGAAGTCCGGGTCGACGGGGACGTACGCGGCCCCGGTGGCGGAGACCGCGAGCAGGGTGGCGAGCAGGTCGGCGCTGCGGGGCAGGGCGACGGCGACCAGTTGTTCGGGGCGTGCGCCCAGGTCACGCAGTCGCCCGGCGAGCGTGGTGACCCGGGCGGCCAGAGCGGCGTAACTCCACTCCTCGTCGCCCGCGATCAGCGCGGTGGCGTCGGGCGTGGCGGCGGCCCGGTGGAGGAAGCGGCCGGCCGGGCCCAGCGGGGTGACGTCGTGGACCGGGCCGTCGAGGCGGGCCGTGTCGGTGGCGGCGGGGCCGATGGAGCCGGTGGGGCGCTCGGGCCGGTCGACGAGCTGTTCCAGGACCTGGCGCAACTGTGCGCCGATGGTGGCCGCCTGCTCGGTGGTGAGGAGGTCGGGGCGGTGGTCGAGGGCCAGGGCGAGCTGATCGCGGCCGGGCAGGGCGACCAGGACCAGCGGGTAGTGGGTGGCGTCGTGCCCCCGGGCCCCGGTGACGAGCAGACCCGCCCGCTCCTCGGTGCGGCGCAGTTGTTCGGCGTCCACGGGGAAGTTCTCGAAGAGGATGAGGGTGTCGAAGAGTTCGCGGTGTCCGGCGAGCCGCTGGAGCTCGGCGAGCGGTGCGTACTGGTGGTCCATCAGTACGGCCTGCCGGTCGCTCGTCTGCCGTACGAGGGCGGCGAGCGGCTGGTCGTGGCGCAGGGTGACGCGGGCGGGCACCGTGTTGATGAAGAGGCCGATCATCTCGTGCGAGCCGTCGAGGTCGGCGGGGCGTCCCGAGACGGTGACGCCGAACGTGACGTCGCTACGGCCGGTGAGCCGGCCCAGCAGGAGGCCCCAGGCGCTCTGGAGCACGGAGTTGACGGTGACGTCCTGGGCGCGGGCGAAGGCGTGGACGCGGGCCACGAGCTCGTCGGGCAGCGGGATCTCGACGCGCTCGGGGACTCCGGCGGGCAGCGCCGCCGCGTCGGGGACCAGGCGGGTGGGCCCGTCGATCCCGGCCAGCGCCTCCTGCCACAGCCGGGTCGTGGTCGCGCGGTCGCGGCCGGCGATCCAGTGGAGGTAGTCGCGGTAGGGGCGGGGGGCCGGTCCGGGGTCGCCCCGGTAGAGGGCGAGCAGGTCCCGCACCAGCAGGGGGCCCGACCAGCCGTCGAGCAGGATGTGGTGGGAGGTGAGGGCGAGGAGCTGGCGGCCCGCGCCCAGCCGTACGAGGGTGAAGCGCAGGAGCGGGGGCGCGGACAGGTCGAAGCCGTTGCGGCGGTCGGCGTCCAGGATGTTCCGCGCGCGCCCCTCGCGCCGGCCTTCGGGAAGGTCGGCCGAGGTGAGGTCGTACTCGTGGAGCGGGATCTCGGCGACGGCGGGGACGACCTGGAGCGGGTCCGCGTCCTGGCGGCTGTGGAACCCGGCCCGGAGGTTGGGGTGGCGGGCGAGGAGGGCGCGGCCGGCGGTGCGCAGCCGGGCCGTGTCGAGGTCGCCCTCGATCTCCAGCGTGGTCTGCGTGGTGTAGACGTCGGGCCCGTCGCCCTCGGAGCCGTAACGGGTCAGGAAGTACAGGCCGGCCTGGAGCGGGGAGAGCGGCAGCAGGTCGGTGAGCGGTCCGCGGGCTTCCAGGGCGTCGATCTCCTGCTGGGCGACCTCGACGAGAGGGAAGTCGCCGGGGGTGTGGCCGCCGGTCGCCGGGTCGTCCAGCAGGCGGCCCAGGGTGCGCAGGGCGGTGGTCCAGAGGTGGGCGAGGCGTTCGACGTCCGCCGGGTCCAGCAGGCGGTCGGGGAAGCTGAACCCGGCCTGGAGGGCGGGCCCTTGGGGTCCGTCGACGATGGAGGCGTTGAGCGTGAGCGTGTGCGACGCGGGCAGGGCGTCGTCCGCTCCCCCGCCGAGCGAGCCGGTCAGGGCGGGGCTCCAGGGGGCGGGCGGCCCGCCGCCGGGCCTCTCGTGGGGTGTGCCGAAGCGGCCGAGGTAGTTGTACGCCACCCGTGGGGCGGGCAGGGCGGCGAGGGTGGCGCGGGACTCCGGGTTGAGGTGGCGCAGCAGCCCGAAGCCGATGCCGCTGTCGGGGGCGGCGCGGAGTTGTTCCTTGACGAGCTTGAGGGCCGCCGCCGTCTCCTGGGCGCTCGCCGGGGCGTGGCCGCCGAGGTCGAGGCGTACCGGGTGCACGCTGGTGAACCACCCTACGGTGCGCGACAGTTCGGCGTCGGCGACGAGGTGGTCGGCGCGGCCGTGGCCTTCGATGTCGACGACCAGGGGGTCGGCGTCGCCGCGCCAGGCGGCGAAGGCCAGGGCGAGCGCGGTGACCAGGATGTCGTCGGGTCCGGCGTGGAAGCGCTCGGGCAGTCGGGTGATCAGCGGGCGGGTGTGCTCGGGGGCGAGCGCGACCGGGATCGTCCGCACCGTGGCGAAGGTGTCGCGCGCCGGGTCCACGGGCGGCAGCGCGGTGTCCGGGCCGGCCAGGACGGTGGTCCAGTGGGCGGCCTCCGCGACCCGCTCGGGGGTGCGGGCGGCCAGGGCCATGCTCTCGGCCCAGTCGGCGAACGCAGTCTGCACGGGCGGGAGTTCGACGGTGTGGCCGTGGCGCTCGGCTTCGAGGGAGGCGGCGATGTCCTGGGTGAGGATGCGCCAGGAGACGCCGTCGACGACCGCGTGGTGGATGAGCAGGGCGAGCAGGCCGCCGCGGTCGGGTCCCGCGTCCAGCCATACGGCCCGGAGCATGACGCCCGCGTACGGGTCGAGGCTCCGGGCGGCCTCACGGGCCCCGGCGCGCAGGGTGGCGAGGAGGTCCTGTTCGGCCTTCTCGACGGCATCGATCCTGATCAGCGGGGGCTGCTCGGGGTGGGCCCCGGGGGCCGGGATCTCCAGGGTGTGGTCGGTGAGCCGGGCCCGCAGGACGTCGTGGTGGTCCAGGACGCGGCGCAGTCCTGCGGTGATCCGGTCGGCGTCCGCGCCGGGCGGGGTGTGGAGCACGGTGGACTGGTGGTAGTCGGCGATCGGGCCGCCGCGTTCGACGAGCCCGCGCAGGATCGGGGTGAGCGGGGCGCTGCGCGCGGTGCGTTCGACGGGCGCGGCGGTGTCGTCGACCGTGCGGGCGAGGGCGGCGAGTTGTTCGACCGTACGCCGCTCGAAGACGTCCCGGGGGCTGAACCGCAGTCCTCGGCGGCGGGCCGCGCCGACGAGCTGGATGGCGGAGATGCTGTCGCCGCCGAGGGCGAAGAAGCTTTCCTCCACGCCGACTTCGGGCAGATGCAGCACTTCGGCGAAGAGGGCGGCGAGTTCCTTCTCGCGGTCGGTGCGCGGGGCCGTGCCGCCGTCCCCCGGTGCGGTGAAGTCCGGGGCGGGCAGGGCGGCCCGGTCGGTCTTGTTGGCCGGGGTGAGCGGGATCGCGTCGAGCAGCACGACGGCGGCCGGGACCATGTGGTCCGGCAGGCTCTCGGCGGCCCAGGCGATGACGTCGGCCGGGCGGGGGGTGCTGCCCGCCGCCGGGACGGCATGGGCGACCAGCCGGCGGATGCCCCGGGGGTCGGTCTGGCCGGTGACGACGGCCTGGGCGATGCCGGGGTGGGCGGTGAGGCGGGCCTCGACCTCGCCGGGCTCGACGCGGAAGCCGCGGATCTTCAGCTGGTGGTCGGTGCGGCCCGCGTACTCCAGCTCGCCCCGCTCGTTCCAGCGGGCCAGGTCGCCGGTGCGGTACATGCGGGTGCCCGGGGGGCCGAAGGGGTCGGCGACGAACCGGTCGGCGGTGATCAGGGGGCGGCCGAGGTAGCCGCGCGCAAGGCCGGGGCCCGCGATGTACAGCTCGCCCAGGACGCCGGGGGCGACCGGGCGCAGCAGGCCGTCGAGGACGTAGGCGCGCTTGTTGACGTCCGGGGGGCCGATCGGGACCGGCCCGCCGGTCCAGTCCGAAGGGACCTGCCAGGTAGCGGAGTTGACCACGGCCTCGGTGGGCCCGTAGGCGTTGAACAGCCGGTGGCGGCCCGCCCAGGTGCGGATGACCTCGGGGGGCAGGGCCTCGGTGCCGACGATGAGGCTCATGTTCTCGGGCAGGGTGGCGTCGAGCGGCAGGGAGGCGACGACGGTGGGTGGGATCACGGCCAGGGTGATGGCGGCCCGGCCGAGGAACTCCGCCAGCGGCGCACCGGCCCGCTCCTCCTCGGGGACGACCACGAGCGTGGCGCCGGCGAAGAGCGAGTTGGCGAGTTCGCAGAAGGTGACGTCGAAGCTCGGGGAGGCGAACTGGGTGACGCGGTCGCCCGGTCCGGTGGAGAAGCACGCGTGGGCCCAGGCGATCAGGTCGACGAGCGGGCGGTGTTCGACGAGGACGCCCTTGGGCCTGCCGGTGGACCCCGAGGTGTAGATCAGGTAGGCCCCGTGGTGCGGGCTCAGCGGTGACCGGCGGTCGGCGTCGGTCGGGTCGTGGTCCGGCAGGCCGGCGGGCAGCCGGTCGGTCTCGATGACCGTCGCCTCGCCCGACCAGCCCGTGGCGTCGGTGGCGGAGTGGGTGAGGACGACGTCCGCCCCGCTGTCCGCGACGAGCCCGGCGAGCCGTCCGGAGGGCTGGTCCGGGTCCAGCGGCGCGAAGATGCCGCCGGCCTTGCCGACCGCGAGCTGGGCCGCGTAGACGTCGGCGCCCCGGCGCAGGGCGACGCCGACGACGTCCTCGGGTCCGACGCCGGCCGCGACGAGGTGGTGGGCGAGGCGGTTGGCGCGGGTGTTCAGCTCGGCGTAGGTGAGGACGCGGCCGCCGTCGTCCACGGCGGGCAGGCCGGCGTGGGCGGCCGCCTGCCGTTCGAAGAGCTCGGGCAGGGTGGCGGGGGTGAGCGGGGTGGTGTCGGCGTTGAAGTCGGTCAGGACCCGGGTGCGTTCGGCGGGGGTGAGGAGGTCGGTGCGGGCGAGCGGGCGGTGCGGGTCGGCGGTGAACTCCTCGACCGCGCGCCGCAGTCGGGCGGCGACGCGGGCCGCATCGCGTTCGGTCAGGGCGTCCGTGCGGTAGCGCAGCCGCAGCACGGGGCCGCCGTCCTGGCCGGGGGCGGCGACCAGGGTGAGCGGGTAGTGGGTGGCGTCCTGGCCGGTGACGGCGGTGACCCGCAGTCCTGCGAACTCCTTCGCCTCCTCGGCTTGTTCATCGCCGTCCGCGGTGTCGACGAGGTAGTTCTCGAACACGCACAGGGTGTCGAAGAGCGGGCCGCCGGACCCGGTGAGCTTCTGGATCCGGGCGAGCGCGAGATGGTGGTGGGGCAGCAGCGCGGCCTGTTCGGCCGCCGTGCGGCGCAGCAGGCCCGCGAGGGTGTCGGTCCGCCGCAGCCGTACGCGTACCGGGAGGGTGTTGATGAACAGCCCCACCATGTGCTCGGCCCCGGCGAGTTCCGCGGGCCGTCCCGACACCGTGGTGCCGCTCACCACGTCCTGACGTCCCGTCATATCGGCGAGGACCAGCGACCACAGCGTCTGTACGACGACGGGCACGGTCACATCGAGAGCGCGGGCGGCGGCGACCAGGGCGGCGGCGGACCCGGGGCCCAACTCCACCGGCAGCGCTGCCGGTTCGGCCTGCGGCTGCCGCCCGTCCAGCGCCGGGGCGATCACGGTGGGCCCGTCGAGACCGGCCAGCGCCTCGCTCCAGGCGCGCTCGTCGGCCACCTGGTCCTGGGCGGCGGCCCAGGCCAGGTAGTCGCGGTAGGGGCGGACCTCGGGCAGGGCGGCGGGCGAGGCGTCGGCCGCGTACAGGGCGAACAGCTCCTGGACCACGCGGGCGGTGGACCAGCCGTCCAGCAGCAGGTGGTGGTGGGTGAGGAGCAGCCGGTGCCGGCCGGCCGCCAGGCGGAGCACGGTGAAGCGGATCAGCGGCGGCCGCGCGAGGTCGAAGCGGGTGTGCCGGTCGGCGTCGGTGAGCCGCCGCACCCGGCGCTCCTGCTCGGCCGCCTCCAGGCCGGACAGGTCGGTCTCCTGCCAGGGGATGCGCACGGTGTGCGGGATGACGGTGACGGGGTCGCCGTTGCGCCGGGTCCGGAAGGCGGCCTTGAGGTTGGTGTGGCGGTTCAGGAGCGCGTCGGCGGCGCGGCGCAGCCGGGGCGGGTCGAGCGGTCCGGTCAGGTCCAGGGCCAGCTGCACGGTGTACACGTCCAGCGCGCTCTCGTCGTACGACGAGAGGAAGTAGAGCCCCTGTTGGAGCGGGGACAGCGGGAGTATGTCCTGCAGTCCCGAGGGTGCGCCGGTCACGTGGTCCTCCACTCGTCTTCGAACTCGTCGATTTCGTCCTGGCTCAGCGACAGCAGGCCGAGGTCGGACGGGGTGTGTCCGGCCGCCTGGGTGCGGGCGGCGGACACCAGGGTTTCCAGGGCGGTGCGCCACCACCGGTCGAGCACGGCGATCTCCTCGTCGCTCACGAGCCGGCTCGCGTGGTGCCAGCTCACCGAGAGCTCGGTGCCCGAGGGGCGGCGCAGGGCGGTGATGTCGAGGTCCAGCGCCGTCCGGACGCCCAGTGCCGGGGGCTCGCGCCAGACGGCGGGCGACTCGGGGCTGGGGGTCCAGGGTTCGGGTGCGGCGGCTTCGGCCTCGCCCACGTCGTAGCGGCCGAGGTAGTTGAAGCCGGTCAGGGGTTCCGGGCGGGCGGCGAGGGCCGCCGCGGATTCGGTTTCCAGGTACCGGAGTTGGCCGAAGCCGATGCCGTGGTCCGGTACGGCGCGCAATTGCTCCTTGATCTGCTTGAGCAGCCGGCCCGCCGCCTGCGGGTCCGCGATCGTGGTGTCGGGTCCGGCGTCCCGCAGCCGGACCCGCAGGGGGTACTGGCTGGTGAACCAGCCGACCGTGCGGGCGGGGGCGGCGACCCCGGGCAGGGCGGCGTCCCTGCCGTGCCCTTCGAGGAGGACGAGGGTGCTGCCGGTGGAGCGCCAGCGGCTGTGGGCGAGGACGAAGGCCGTGAGCAGGACGTCCTGTTCACCGCAGTGGAAGGCTTCGGTGACCTCGCTGAGGACCGGGCCGGCCAGGGCGGCGGGCACGGTGGTGGTGAACCGGTGGACGGTGTCCGGGGTGTCGGTGGCGGGGTCCGGTGTGCGCCCGTACGGGGAGGGGTCGGCCGGATCACCCAACGTATCAGCCCAGTAGGCGAGTTCGGGGCGTCGATCGGCGGCCGTGCCGGTCAGGGCGTGGGACCAGTTGCGGAAGGAGACCTCGACCGGGGGCAGCGGGGCCACCGGGTCGGCGCAGAGCTGGGCGAGGTCGGGGAGGAGGATCCGCCAGGACACCGCGTCGACGACCAGGTGGTGGGCGATCAGCAGCAGCCGCCCGCTCCCGGATCCCAGGTCGAACCAGACCGCGCGGAGCATCCGGCCGCCGTGCGGGTCGAGCCGGCCGGTGGCGGTGCGGGACGCTTCGGTGATGGCCTCCGCGAGCGCCTCGGCCTTCTCCGGATCCGGGCGGAGGCAGTGCAGGGCGTCGGCGTCGAGGGCGGGGTCCTCGGGGACGTGGAGCGCCCACTCGTCGGCCGTCGTGTCCAGCCGGGCGGCCAGGACGGGGTGGTGGGCGAGGAGGAGGGCCAGGGCGTGGCGCAGCCTCTCGGCCGTGAGGCCGGGCGGTGTGGTCACCAGGATGGACTGGCTGTAGGTGCGGTGGTCGCCGCCGCGCCGGCGCAGGGCGTGCATGACGGGGGTGAGCGGCACGGTCCCCGCGCCCGGGTCGTGGACGGAGACCGTCGTCTCCTCCCGCCGGGCGGTCCGGGCCAGGGCGGAGACGGTGCGCTGTTCGAAGACGTCGCGCGGGCTGATCACGAGTCCGCGCCGCCGCGCCGCGCTGACCAGCACGATGGAGGAGATGCTGTCGCCGCCCAGGCTGAAGAAGCTGTCGTGCCGTCCGACAGCGGTCACCTTGAGCACGTCCGCGAAGAGTTCGCCGACGACCCGCTCGGTCGCGTCCGTGAGCGGTCCGGCGCCGGAGGGCCGTGCGGACGCCGGTGCGGGCAGGGCGGACCGGTCGAGCTTGCCGCTCACGGTCAGCGGGAAGCGGTCCAGCACCACGACGTCGGAGGGGACCAGGGCGGCGGGGAGCAGCCGGGCGAGGTGCGCGATCAGGTCGGCGGGGAGCAGCCGGGCGGTGCGGGCGCCGGTGTCCGGGGCGGCGGGGAGTCCTCGCGCGGTGCGCGTGCCCGGGTCGGCGGGGAGGGCATCGGCGGGGCCGGTGTCGTCCTGCGTGGTGACGTAGCCGACCAGCCGCGCCGCGCCGGGCTGATCCTCGCGGACGACGACGACCGCGTCCCGTACGCCGGGATGGCCGAGCAGGGCGGTCCGTACCTCCTCCGGCTCGATCCGTACGCCGCGCAGTTTGACCTGGTCGTCGGTGCGGCGCAGGTACTCCAGCTCACCGCGCCGGTTCCAGCGGGCCAGGTCGCCGGTGCGGTAGAGCCGCTCCCCCGGGCCGCCGAACGGGTCGGCGACGAAGCGCTCGGCGCTCTGCCCGCTCCTGCCGAGGTAGCCCAGGGCCAACTGCACGCCTCCCAGGTAGAGCTCCCCGCTCACGCCGGGCGGTACGGGGCGCAGGCGCGCGTCCAGGACGTAGGCGCGGGTGCCGGCCCCGGGAGTGCCGAGCGGCACGAGCGGCTGTTCGCCGGGGACGGCGATGCGGGCGGTGACGTCGACGGCGGCCTCGGTGGGCCCGTACTGGTTCACGACGGGTGCGGTGAAGACCTCCGCGCAGCGGCGCACGAGGGCGTCGGTGAGCGCTTCGCCGCCGCTGAAGACCCACCGGAGCGATGTGCAGTGGGCGGCCTCCGGTTCGGCGGCGAACAGGGCGAGCAGGGACGGCACGAAGTGGGCCGCGTGGACCTGGTGTTCGCGAATGATCCGGGCCAGGTACGCGGGGTCGCGGTGGCCGTCCGGGCCCGCGAGGACGACCGTGGCTCCGGCGAGCAGCGGTCCGGTCAACTCCCAGACCGATACGTCGAATCCGGGGGACGCCTTGGCGAGCATCCGGTCGCCCGGGCCGAGAGGGAAGCGCCGCTGGGTCCAGGCGAGCCGGTTGGCCAGCGCTCCGTGCGGCACGACGACGGCCTTGGGGCGGCCGGTGGAACCCGAGGTGTGCAGGATGTACGCGGGTTGCGCGGGGTGAGGGACGGCGGGCTCGAACGGGGCGGGCGCGCCCTGGCCTTCGAGGTCCCGGCCGCCGGAGCGCGGGCCGCCGGTTCGCAGGTCGCCGGAGCGCGGGTCGTCGGATTGCAGGTCGCCGGAGCGCGGGTCGCCGGATTGCGGGTCGCCGAGCACTCGGCCTCCGGTGTCTGCCGCTTGGGCCCCCCGGCCCTCCGCGTCCGGGGCGTCGACCAGCAGTACGGGGCAGCCGAGACCGGTGGGCAGCAGGGCTCGGTGGGCCGTGTCGGTGAGGAGCAGCGGCGGCGGGTTGTCGGAGAGCATGCCGGTGATGCGCTGTGCGGGATGGGCCGGATCCAGGGGGAGGTACGCGCCTCCGGCCTGGAACACGGCGTGGGCCGCGATGACCAGTTCCGTCGAGCGGGGCAGCAGGACGGCGACGGGTTCGCCGTGCCGCACTCCGTGGCTCCGCATCCGTAGGGCGAGCGCCTGCGCCCGGGCCAGCAGTTCGCCGTAGGCGAGGGTGCGGGGTCCGTCGATCACGGCGGGGGCATCAGGGGTGAGGGCCGCCCGGGTGGCGAACTCCCCGGCGATCGTGGGCGCTTGTACCGGCTCCTCTGCGCGGTTCCACTCGGTGACCAGCCGGTGGTGCTCGTCGTCGGTGAGCAGGCGGCAGGTGGAGGCTGGGTGGTCGGGGCGCTCCGCGAAGGCGGTCAGGACCCGCTCGTACCAGCCTGCGAGCCGCCGGACGGTCTGCTCGTCGAAGAGTCCGGTGCGGTAGGTGATGCCGCCGTTGAGGGCGCCGTCCGCGCCGGGTTCCTGGACGAGGGTGAAGGTGAGATCGAACTTGGCGGTACGGGTGTGCACCGCCAGCGGTTCGCTTCCCAGTCCGGCGAGTTCGGGGCCGGTCGTGGTCCACGTCTGGTAGTTGATCATCACTTGGAACAACGGGTGCCGTTCCAGGGAGCGTTCGAGGTCCAGCAGGTCCACCAGCCGCTCGAAGGGGAGGTCCGCGTGGTCGAGCGCGGCCAGTGTGGTGTCCCGGGCGCGCGCCACGAGTTCGGCGGGGGTCGGGTCGCCGCCGAGGTCCGTGCGCAGCACGAGGGTGTTGACGAAGAAGCCGACCAGGTCATGGACGGAGGCGTCGTCGCGGCCGGCGACGAGCGTGCCGATCGGCACGTCGTCGGTGTCTCCGACGCGGTGCAGCAGGACGGCGAGCGCCGCATGGGCGACCATGAACGGCGTCGCGCCGGTCCGCGAGGCCAGCCGTCGCAGCCCGCGCGTCACTTCCTGCGACAACCCGAAGGTGACGACCCCGCCGTCGTGGCCCGTGTCCGGTCGGCGCGGGCGGTCCAGCGGGAGCGCGGTCTCCGCCGGGAGCCCGGCCAACTCGTCCTTCCAGTAGCGGATCTGGCGGCCGATCTCGCTGTCCTCGTCGCTCTCGGCCCCCAGCAGTTCCCGCTGCCGCAGGGTGTGGTCGGCGTACTGGAGCGGCAGCGGAGCCCATCGCGGGGCCCGGTCGCCGGTGCGGGCGGCGAGGGCGGTGGCCAGGTCGTCCAGGAGGGGGCGTACGGACCATTCGTCGCCGGCGATGTGGTGCAGCACCAGGAGCAGCACGTCCTGGCGCTCCCCTTGGCCGCACGGAGTCACCATGTCGGGGCGCTTCCCTTCCCCGTACGGAGTCACCACGTCGGGGCGCTTCCCTTCCCCGTACGGAGTCACCACGTCGTGACGGCCCCCTTCGCCGTGCGGCGTCACCCGGAACACGGCGGCGCGCAGCGGGGTCTCGGCTTCCAGCGCGAAGGGCCGGGTGGCGGTCTCGGAGAGGGCGGCGTCGAGCTCCGGCGCGGCCACGTCGCGGACGGTCAGCGGTACGGGGGCGTCGCCCGGTGTGAGGATGTGCTGCACGGCGCGGCCCTCGCGTTCGGGGAAGACCGTGCGCAGCACCTCGTGGCGTGCGGCGAGGTCCGCGAGGGCGTGGCGCAGCGCCTCGGTGTCCAGGCGGCCGGTGAGGCGCAGGGCGATGGGCACGTTGTACGCGGCGGTGGGCTCGTCGTCGAGGCGGTGGAGGAACCAGAGGCGTTGCTGGGCGGCGGAGAGGGGCGGTTCGGCGGGTCGCGGGCCCCTGGCTGCCGCGACCGGGGGGCGGGCGGGCCGCCGGGCGTCCCGGAGCAGGGCCGCGGTGGCCGCGGGGGTCCGGGCGGTGAACAGGTCGCCCACGCTGAGGTCGGCTCCCAGGGCCGTCCGTACCCGGCCGGCCAGGCTCATCGCGGACAGCGAGTGCCCGCCGTGCTCGAAGAAGTCGTCGTACGGGCCGAGTTCGGGCAGATGCAGGACGTCGGCGAAGATGCGGCAGAGCAGTTCGGTGCGCTGGTCGACCGGCTCCTGTCCGCTCCGGGTCCGGGTGGAGGCGGCGGGCCCGGGCGCGGGCAGGGCCTTGCGGTCGACCTTGCCGTTCTCGGTGAGCGGGAGCGCCTCGACGCTCAGGAGGACGGCGGGGAGCTGGTACGCGGGGAGGACGGCGGCGAGCCGGTCGCGCAGGGCCGAGAGGTCCGGGGATCCACCCGACCCGGTCTCCGGTACGACGTAGCCGACGAGCGCCGGGCCGCCCGGCAGGTCCGTGCGCAGGACGACGGCCGCGCGGGAGACGCCCTCCTGGGCGAGCAGGGCGGCTTCGCTCTCGCCGGGCTCGACCCGGTGCCCGCGCAGCTTGATCTGGTCGTCGGTGCGGCTGAGGAAGTCCAGGCCCCCGTCCGGGCGGACGCGCACCAGGTCGCCGGTGCGGTACAACCGCTCCCCCGGCGCTCCGTACGGATCGGCGACGAACCGTTCGGCGGTGAGCCGGGGCCGCCGGTGGTAGCCGCGGGCGAGGCCCGCGCCCCCGACGTACAGCTCGCCCGGCACTCCGGGCAGGACGGGCCGCAACGCGGTGTCCAGCACCCGGGCGGTCATGCCGTCCAGGGGGCGTCCGATCGGGAGCGGGCCGTCGTCGGGCGCGCCCGGGTCCACCGCGTGGGCGGTGGCGAACGTGGTGGTCTCGGTCGGCCCGTAGCCGTTGACGATGCGCAGGTGGGGTGCCGTGGCCAGTGCGGCGGCCACGGCGGCCGGCGAGACGACGTCGCCGCCGGTCCACACCTCGCGCAGCGCGGTGAGGGTCTCCGGCGCGTCCTGGGCCAGCAGGGCGAACAGCCCGGACGTGAACCAGGCGGCGTCCACTCCCCCGCCCCGCTCGGCGTCGCGGGCCAGCAGCTCGCGCCAGCGGGCCGGGTCCAGCGGTTCGTCCGGGGCGAGGACCAGTTCGCCGCCACGCAGCAGGGTGCCCCACATCTCGTGGGTGGCCGCGTCGAAGGAGTGCGGCGAGTGGACCAGCACCCGGCGGTGGGCGTCACCGGCGAACCGGCTGTCGGCGGCGAGGGCGAGGACGGCGCTCTCGGGGACGCCGACGCCCTTGGGCTCCCCGGTGGAGCCGGAGGTGTACATGACGTACGCCAGCCGGTCCGGCGCGGGCCCGGCGGGCGGTGCGCAGCGCTCGTTCCCCGACCCGGCCCCGGGCTCGGCGGCGGGCGGGTGCAGGACCGGCAGCCGCCCGTACGGGGCGGTGTCCGTGCCGGGGCCGCAGACCAGCGCGACCGCGCCCGACGCGCCGAGCACCGCGCGGATGCGGTCGGCGGGCCAGTCGGGGTGCAGCGGCAGGTAGGCCGCTCCGGTCCAGGACACGGCGAGTTCGGCGATCACCAGGTCGTGGGAGCGGGGCAGCAGGATGCCGACGACGGCCTCCGGTCCGGCGCCGGATTCCCGCAGCAGCTCCGCGAACCGGCCTGCCCGCGCCGCGAGTTCGCCGTACCTCAGCGTCCTTCCGCCGCCGAGGGTGCGTACGGCGACGGCGTCCGGTTCCACGGCGGCGACGGCTGCCACCACGGCAGCGCAGCCCAGGGTCTCGGCGGGGGCGGCAGGCGTCTCGACGTCGGCGGCCGGCACGGCCCGTCCCGTCACCCCGGTGGCCGTCTCCGGGGCGATGTCCACCCGACCGGCGAGCGTCTGCGGCCGGTGGGCGAGGTGGTCCAGGGCGCGGGTGAGCAGCCTCAGGACGCGTTGCGCCGCGTCGGCGTCGTACAGGTCGGGGCGGTGCTTGAGGACCAGCCGCAGCCGGCCGCCCTGGAGGGTGATCGCGAGCGTCAGCGGATAGTGGGTGGCGTCCCGGCCGCCGACCCCGCGCACATCGAGTCCGGCGGCGCGTTCGCTGCCGGTGAGGGCTTCGTCGTCGAAGGGGTAGTTCTCGAAGACGGTCATCGTGTCCAGCAGGGCCGGCAGGGACAACAGGCGCTGGATGTCCGCCAGTCCGAGGTGCTGATGGTCGAGCAGGGCGACCTGGCGGGCGTGCAGATCGGTGACGGTCTCCCCGATCGGAAGGTCCGGCCGGATCCGTACGCGGGTGGGCAGGGTGTTGACGAACAGCCCCAGCATCCCTTCCACACCGTCGAGTTCGGCGGGCCGGCCGGATACCGCGCTGCCGAACACCACGTCGTCCCGGCCGGTGAGGCGGGCCAGGACGAGTCCCCAGCCCGCCTGGACGACGGTGTTCAGGGTGGTGCCCTCCGCCCGTGCGTACCGCTGGAGCGCCGAGGTGAGGTCGGCGTCGAGTACGGTCCCGGTCTCCTCGGGGATCAGGGCTGTGGGCGGCGCGGCGGCGGAGGCGGGAGCCGTCAGGGTGGGTTCCGTCGTCCCGGCCAGGGCACCGCGCCAGGCGGCTTCGGCGGACGGGCGGTCGCGGGTGGCGAGCCAGTGAGCGTAGTCGGCGAACGGGCGGCGCTGGACCGGCTGTCGGCCGGCGTAGGCGTCGAAGAGGTCGGTGAGGAGCAGCGGGGCCGACCAGCCGTCGAGCAGCAGATGGTGGCTGGTGAACAGCAGCCGCCACTGGTCTTCGGAGGTACGGATCAGGGTGAAGCGCAGCAGCGGCGGGCGGTCCGGGTCGAAGGGCCGGGCGCGGTCATCGGCGACGAGGGCCGCCAGGTCGGCGGGGTGCTCCCGTAGGTCGTGCTCGGTCCACCGCGGAGCGGCTTCGGCACTCGTGTACTGGACCAGCCGGCCGGTGCCCAGCCGCCTAAATCCCGCGCGCAGGTTGGCGTGCCGGTCGACGACGGCCCGGGCCGCGCGGCGCAGTCGGGCGGGGTCGAGGGGGCCGGTGAGCTCCAACTCCAGCTGGACCACGTAGACATCGGGTCCGGTGACGTCCTCGGTCAGCGCGTGGTAGGCCAGACCGTGCTGGAGGGGCGTGAGGGGCAGTACGCCGTCGAGTGCGGGGTGGGCCGCTTCGAGCTCGGTGATCTCCTGCCGGCTCAGCGGCACGGCGAAGTCGCCGGGGCTGTGTCCGGCGAAGCCGGGTTCGCCGGTGCGCCGGACGAGTTCGCCCAGGGTGGCGGTGAACCGGTCGGCGAGCGTGCGGACGCGGTCGGGGCCGAGGAGATCGGCGGCGTACGTCCAGCGGACCGTGAGCACCGGTCCCCGCGGGCCGTCCAGGGTGGAGGCGTTGAGGTCCAGTACGTGTCCGCCCATGAGGACGGGCTGCGGGCCGGGGTGGACGGCGTCCGATTCCGGGGCGGGGCCCCAGTGCCCGCCGGGGGCCTCGGCGGTGAAGCGGCCCAGGTAGTTGAAGGCGATCTGGGCCCCGCTCGGCGCTTGCGCGTGCAAGGCCCCGTAGCCGGTTCCCCGGTTGGGGACGGCTCCGATCCGGTCCTTGACCTGCTTGACGTCCTGCCCGGGG
Organism: Streptomyces sp. cmx-18-6; assembly: GCF_046548915.1. Taxonomy (NCBI): domain Bacteria; kingdom Bacillati; phylum Actinomycetota; class Actinomycetes; order Kitasatosporales; family Streptomycetaceae; genus Streptomyces; species Streptomyces sp. cmx-18-6. The sequence goes on from NZ_JAEBEP010000012.1 coordinate 151,972, forward strand.
GAACCGCTGCCGGGGTCCAGTCGTACGGGGTACTGCGTGGTGAACCAGCCCACCGTGCGCGAGAGGTCGGCTCCGGGGACCGCCTCCTCGTGGCGGCCGTGCGATTCCAGGTCGACCAGCAGCGGGGCGTCACCGCCGATCGCGTGGACGAGGGCCGCCAGGAGGAGTTCGTCGGGGCGGGCGTGGAAGGCTGCGGCGGTCGCGGCGAGCAGCGGTGCGGTGATCTCCGGGGCGAGTTCGGTGCGCAGCTCGCCGGGAGTGTGCCGGGCGGTCGCGGCGTCCGGGGCGGCCAGGGGCGCGGGCGGGTCCTGGAGCACGGCGGCCCAGTGGTCCCGCTCGTCGGCGAAGCGTTCGGGGTCCGCGTACAGCGCGTCCGCCCAGTGGGCGAAGGAGGTGCCGGGGCGGGGAGGGGGCGTACCGGTGGTGACGGCGTGGGCGAGGTCGGGCAGCAGCACCCGCCAGGACACCCCGTCGACGGCGAGGTGGTGCACGAGCAGCAGCAGCCGTCCGTCGCGGCCGGGGCCGCGCGAGAACCACACGGCCCGCAGCAACCTGCCGTGTTCCGGGTCGAGTTCACCGGCTGCGGCCCGGGAGTGCGCGTCGATGGCGTGCCGTAGCCCGGCCTCGTCCCCGGAGACCGGGACGACGGTGAGGAGGGAGGCCGGGTCCGGGGCGGTGTCGGCCGGTGTGAGGCACGGCTGCTCCGCGTCGGTGACGGCCGTCGCGCTCAGCAGGTCGTGGGTGTCCAGGAGGAGGCCGAGGGCGGTGCGCAGCCGCTCCGCCGTGAGCTCGGCCGGAACGGTGACCAGCATCGACTGGTGGAAGCCGGTCCAGTGCTCGGGGTTGCGGCGCAGCCAGTGCATGAGCGGGGTGAACAGGGCCGGCGCGGACGCGTCCGCCACCGGGTCAGCCCGGTCGGCCGGTGCGTCCGTGCGCGGGGCGGCCACCTCGGCCAGCGCACGCGGGGTGGGGCGCTCGAAGACCTGCCGGGCGCTCACGTCGAAGCCCGACTGCCGGGCACGGGAGACCAGTTGGATGGAGGAGATGCTGTCACCGCCGAGGGCGAAGAAGGAGTCGTCGCCGCCGGGCGGGCGCTCCAGCCGCAGGACGTCGGCGAAGAGGGCGGCGAGGGCGGCGGCGGCCCCCTCCAGGGGCGCGTCGTCGTCATCGGCCGACGAGGTCGCCGGGGCGGGCAGGGCCGTGCGGTCCACCTTGCCGGTGGGGCCGAGCGGAAGGGCGGGCAGCACGGTGACGGTCGCGGGGACGGCGTAGTCGGGGAGTCGGCGGGCGAGCGCCTCGCGCAGTTCCCGGGGGTCGAGGTCCGTGCCGGGCCGGGCGACGGCGTAGGCGGCGAGCAGTCTGCTGCCGGGCCGGTCCTCGCGGAGTGCGGCGGCGGCCTGGCGCACTCCCGGCAGGGCGGTGAGCGCGGACTCGATCTCGCCGAGCTCGATGCGGAAGCCGCGCAGCTTCACCTGGTGGTCGGCGCGCCCCAGGTATTCCAGCTCCCCGTCGCCGCGCCGCCGGGCCAGGTCGCCGGTGCGGTACATGCGGGAGCCGGGCGGCCCGTACGGGTTGGCGACGAAGCGTCCGGCGGTGAGCCCGGGGCGGCCCCAGTACCCCCGGGCGAGCCCGGACCCGGCGACGTACAACTCGCCTGGAGTGCCGGGCGGTACGGGACGCAGGGCCGCGTCCAGGACGTAGACGGCGGTCTCGACGACCGGGGTTCCGACCGGGACGGGCCCGCTGTCGTCGGCGCGCAGCCCGTCCGGGGCGCAGCGCCACAGGGTGGCGTCGACAGTGGTCTCGGTCGGGCCGTAGGAGTTGTACATCCGGGTGCGGCCGGCCCAGGTGCGTACGAGAGCGGGTGTGCACGCCTCTCCGGCGACGACGAGCGTGGCTCCGGGGGCGACCGCGTCCTCGGGGAGCGCGGCGAGGACGGCGGGCGGCACGGTGAGGTGGGTGACGCGGTGCTCGGTGAGGAAGCGGGCGAGGGGTTCGCCGAGGCGCTGTTCGGCGGGCACGATCTCCAGGGCCGCTCCGGTGAGCAGCGCCATCGCGATCTCCCACACGGAGGTGTCGAAGCTCAGCGAGGCGAACTGGAGGACGCGGGAGCCGGGGCCGGGGGCGAAGGCGTCGGTGAGCGTACGGGCGAGGGCGGGCAGTCCGGTGTGGGTGACGACCACGCCCTTGGGCCGGCCGGTCGAGCCGGAGGTGTAGATGACGTAGGCCGCCGCGTCGGGGCGCAGGGCGCGCCAGTGCCCGGGGTCGTCGGCGGACCGGGTGAGCAGCGAGCTGTCCAGCTCCAGGCGGGGCACGCCTCCGGGGGCGGGGGCTGCGGAGGCGGGTGTCCCGGTGGCCGTGAGGAGGAGGGCGGGGGCGGCGTCGGTGAGCATGTGGGCGATGCGTTCGGCCGGGTAGCCCGGGTCGACCGGGACGTAGACGGCTCCGGTCTTCGCCACCGCGAGCAGCGCGACGACGGCCTCGACGGTGCGGGGCAGCATCACCGCCACCCGGTCCCCGCCCCGTACGCCGTGGTCGGTGAGGGTGCGGGCCAGGGCGCTCGCGGCCGCGTCCAGGCCCCGGTAGTCCAGTTCGGTGCGCAGGCCCGTGGCGAGGGCGGGTCCGGCGAGCGCGGGGGCTGCGGGGTGTGCGGCGGCTTGGGCGGCGAAGAGTCCGGGGAGGGTGGCGCAGGCGTCGCCCCGGGGGACGGCGGCGTCCTCGGGGCCGCCGAGCAGCGCGGTCCGTTCGGCGGCGCTCAGGATCTCCAGGCGGTGCAGCGGTGCGGCGGGGTCGGTGACGGCCGCGGACAGCACCCGGACCAGGCGCTCGGCCAGAGCCCGGGCGGTGGCCGGTTCGAACAGGTCCTCGGCGTACTCCAGCACGCCTTCGATGCCGTCCGTGCCGTCGCGTTCGGCCAGGGTGAAGGTCAGGTCGAACTTGGCGGAGCGGCCGCGCGCCGGGACGGTCGTGGTGGTGAGGCCGGGCAGCCCGATCTCACCCGCCTGCCGGTTCTCGTACGCCAGCATCACCTGGAACAGCGGGTGGCGGGCGAGCGAGCGTTGCGGAGCAAGCGCGTCGACGAGGTGTTCGAAGGGGATGTCGGCGTGGGCGTAGGCGGCGAGGTCGCCCTCCCGGACCCGGCGCAGGAGGTCCCGGAAGGACGGGTCGCCGGACAGGTCGGTGCGCAGGACCAGGTTGTTCACGAAGAAGCCGACCAGGTCGTCGAGCGCGGTGTCGTGGCGTCCGGCGACGGGCGTGCCGATGACGATGTCGTGGCCGGAGCCGGTGCGGGCGAGGAGGGTCGCCAGGGCGGCGTGCGCGACCATGAACAGCGAGACCGACTCGGTACGGGCCAGGGTGCGCATCGCGGCGTGGACGTCGGCCGGGACGGTGAAGCCGATGAAGCCGCCCCGGTGGCTCGGGACCGCGGGGCGCGGGTGGTCGGCGGGCAGGGGCAGTTCGGCGGGCAGGTCGCCCAGGTGCTCGCGCCAGTGGGCGAGTTGGGCCGCGACGATGCCGCCGGAGAGCGGTGCGCCGTCGTCCCAGCCGAGGGTCTCGCGCTGCCAGAGGGTGAAGTCCGCGTACTGCACCGGCAGCGGCGGCCAGTCGGGGGCGCGGCCCTCGCGGCGGGCCGCGTAGGCGGTGGCGAGGTCGGTGAGGAGCGGCCGGGCCGACCACTGGTCGGCGGCGATGTGATGGACGACAAGCACGATCAGATGCTGGTCGGGGGCGAGTCGCAGCAGCCCCGCCCGCAGCGGCACGTCCCGCTCGACGTCGAAGGGCGTTCGGGTCATCTCCTCGGTGAACGAACGGAGTTCGTCGTCCTGGCCGGTGGATTCGACCACGGTGAGCAGAGGCGGGAGGTCGCTCGCCCCGACGATGTGCTGGCGCGGCCGCCCCTCGGTGGCGGGGAAGACGGTGCGCAGGCTCTCGTGCCGGGTCAGCACGTCGGTGAGGGCGGCGCGCAGGGCGGGGACGTCCAGCGGGCCGGTGAGGCGTGCGGCGAACGGGATGGCGTAGTCGGCGCTGACGCCGTGGAGCTGCTGGAGGAACCACAGCCGCTGCTGGGCCGGGGAGAGCGGCAGGGTGTCGGGGCGCGGTCGCGGGCGCAGGGGTGCGGGGGCGGCCTCGGCGTTCCGGGTGCGGCGGGCGAGCGCGGCGACGGTCCCGGCCTCGAAGACATCGCGTACCGACAGCCGTACGTCCAGGGCCGCACGGATCCGGGAGGCGAGCCGGGTGGCCAGCAGGGAGTGGCCGCCGAGGGCGAAGAAGTCGTCGTCGACGCCGACCTGTTCGCGTTCCAGGATCTGGGCGAAGAGGTGCGCGATGATCTCTTCCTGCGGCGTCGCCGGCGCGCGTCCCGAGGCGGTGGCCCCGTCCTCCGGTTCCGGCAGGGCGTTCCGGTCGAGCTTGCCGTTGCCGGTCAGCGGCCAGTGGTCGACGGCCATGACGGCGGCGGGTACGAGATAGTCGGGCAGCCGTGCGCGCAGGGCCTCGCGGAGCCGGGCCGGGTCGACCGGGTCGCCGCCGGCGGGGGTGACGTATCCGAGGAGCCTGGTGCCGCCGCCGGGGGCGGGGCGGGCCAGGACGACGGCGTCCGCGACCTCGTCGAGCGCGGCGAGGGCGGCCCGCGCCTCGCCCGGCTCCACCCGGAAGCCCCGGATCTGCACCTGCTCGTCGGCGCGGCCGAGGTAGTCGAGCTCCCCGTCCGCCGTCCAGCGCGCCAGGTCGCCGGTGCGGTACATCCGGGACCCGGGCCCGCCGTACGGGTCGGCGACGAAGCGGGTGGCGGTGAGGGCATGGAGTCCCAGGTAGCCGCGCGCCAGGCCGGGCCCCGCCACGTACAGCTCTCCTGTGGCGCCGGGGGCGACCGGGTGGAGGGCGGAGTCCAGAAGGCGTACGGCGAGGTCCTCCAGCGGCCGGCCGATGGGACTGCGCGCCCCGCCGTCCGCCCCTGCGGCCGGTGCGACGGGACTGCGCGGCCCGCCGTCCGCCCCTGCGGCCGGTGCGACGGGACTGCGCGGCCCGTCGTCCGCCCCTGCGGCCGGTGCTGCGTCCAGCACCCGGTGGGTGACGTGGACGGTCGTCTCGGTGATGCCGTACATGTTGACGAGTTCGGGGCCCTCGTCCCCGTACCGTCGCCACCACTCCCCCAGTCGCTCGGGATCCAGCGCCTCGCCGCCGAACACCACGGTGCGCAGCGCGAGTTCGTCGCCCTTCGGGTTCTCCGGCAGGGCGTCGGCGAGCTGGTGGAAGGCGGAGGGGGTCTGGTTGAGCACGGTGACGCGTTCGCGGCGCAGGAGGGCGGCGAACTCCTCGGGGGCGCGGGTCACGGCGCGCGGGACGATGACGAGCCGGCCGCCGTACAGCAGGGCGCCGAAGATCTCCCAGACGGAGAAGTCGAAGGCGTAGGAGTGGAAGAGCGTCCACACGTCGGCGGGTCCGAAGCCGAAGTCCTCGTCGGTGGCGTCCAGCAGGCGCAGGACGCTGCGGTGTTCGACGACCACGCCCTTGGGCCGGCCGGTGGAGCCGGAGGTGTGGATCACGTAGGCGGCGGCGTCGCGGGGGACGCGGGGCGCCGGACGCGGGGAAGGTTCCGGATCCGGTACCTCGTCCAGGGCGAGCCACCCCGCTCCGGGGCGGTCCGTCCTGCCGCCGATCGGGGGCATTTGGGCCCGGTGTTGGGTGGTGGTCAGGCCCACCACGGGCCGTGCGGTGCCCAGTTGGAGGGCGATCCGGTCGGCCGGGGCGTCGGTGGGCAGCGGCAGATAGGCGGCTCCGGTCTTCAACACCCCGAGGATCGCGGCGATCTGGCGGGTGGAGGGGTCCAGGGCGAGGGCGACCAGGGTGCCGGGGCGTGCTCCGTGCGCGTGCAGGAGGTGGGCGATCCGGTCGGATGCGGCGTCGAGTTCGCGATAGCTGGTACGCACGTCCGCGTCCGTCACGGCGATCGCGTCGGGGTCCAGGGCGACGGCGGCGGCGAACCGGCCCGGGATGCTCTCGTCGTCCCGCTCCTCCGGGGAGTCCCGCGCATCGGGCGAGTCCCCCTCCCCCGGGATGTCCCCCTCATCCGAAAAGTCCCGCTCCTCCGGGACCAGGGCTTCGCCGTCCTCCAGGACGCGGCGGCGGTCCGGTGCCGAGAGCAGGTCCACCGTGCCGACGGGGGCCTCGGGGTGGGTCGCCAGGGCCTCCAGGACGCGCACGTACGCCGTGCCGAGGGCGCGGGCCCGGCCGGCGGTGAGCAGGTCGGGGCGGTGGCGCAGGGCGATCCGGGGCTCGGGGCCGGGGTGGACGACGACGGTGACGGGATAGTGCGTGGCGTCCTCGCCGCGTACCGAGCGCACGGTGAGGCCACCCGCCGCCTGGGCCTCGGCGAGCCCCCGGCTGTCGACGCCGAAGTTCTCCACCACGAGCAGGGTGTCGAACAACTCGCTGTGCCCGGCGAGTTGCTGGATGCGCTGCAACCCCAGGTGCTCGTGCCCGAGGAGCTTCGTCCGGTCGGCGCGGAGGGCGGTCGCGACGTCGGAAAGCGGTGCGCGCGGCGGTGCGTGGACGACCACCGGAAGGGTGTTGATGAACAGTCCGATCATGGACTCCACGCCGTCGAGATCGGCCGGCCGGCCGGAGACGGTGGTCCCGAAGGCGATGTCCGACCGGCCGGTGAGACGGGCCAGCGTGATGCCCCAGGCGGCCTGGTGGACGGCGGCCACGGTGAGCCGGCGGGCCGCCGCGAACGCCGCCAGCCCTTCGGCGGTGGCGGCGGAGAGCCGCAGGTCCAGCTGGACGGGCGGTTCGGCCACGGAGCCGCCTGCGGGCGCGGGGACGAGCAGCGTGGGCCCGGTCAGCGGGGCCAGCGCCCGGGACCAGGCGGCTTCGGCGGCCGGGCGGTCCTGGGCGGCGAGCCAGGCCAGGAAGTCGCGGTAGGGCCGTACGGCCGGGAGCGTGGGCGCGGCGGGGGCCTTGGTGTGCTGGGCGTAGGCGGTGAAGAGTTCCTTGCCGAGCAGGGGCACGGACCAGCCGTCGAGGAGGATGTGGTGGGCGGTGAGGATGAGGGTGTGCTCCTGGTCGGCGTGGCGCAGGAGGGTGAGCCTCAGGAGCGGGGGCCGGGTGAGGTCGAAGCGGTGGGCGCGTTCCTCGTCGAGGACGCGCTGCTCCCGCGCCCGGCGCTGCCCGGGGTCCGCGTCGCGCAGGTCGAGTTCGCGCCAGGGCGCCTCGCCGTCGCGCGGGACGACCTGGACGGGCCGGTCCAGGCCCTCCTGGAGGAAGGCCGCCCGCAGGTGGGGGTGGCGGTCGAGCACCGTGTCCATCGCCCGGCGCAGGGCGGTGGCGTCGAGGTCGCCGTCGAGGCGGAAGACCAGACGCATGGTGTAGACGTCGATCCCCTCGGCCGTGCCGGAGCCGGAGCTCGCGCCGGAGAGGTCCGCGTGGAAGAGCAGGCCCTCTTGCAGGGGCGCCAGCGGAAGGATGTCTTCCAGGCCGTGGTCCACGCTCACCGGTTCCTCCATCGGGCTTCGAGCAGTGCGGTCTGTTCGGGGCTGAGGGGTGACAGCCCGTGGGCCGGCGCCTGGGCGGGCGCTTCGGCGGGTGGTGGCCCGGCGGTGGCGAGCGCGGTCAGCGCACGCTCCCAGCAGTCGGCGAGGGCGTGGGCCGTCCCGCCGTCGACGGCGGCCGGTGACCAGGTGATCCGGGTGTCCAGCAGCGGTCCGTCAGGGGTGTCGCGGGTGAGGGCGTTGATCTCCACGGCGTGGGCCATCGCGAGCGCGTCGTCGATCGCGCCGCCGAGTACGCCCGCCTCGGCCGCCGGGCTCCAGGGCGCTCCCGCGCCGCCGGGCGCTGTGGTGAACCGGCCCAGGTAGTTGAAGGCGATGGCGGGCGCCTCGGCTGCGGCCGGGCGGTTCGCCCGGTCCCCGGACGGGCCCTCGGCCGGATGCGGGTGGTGCAGCAGGCCGTATCCGATGCCGCTGTCGGGCAGCGTCCCCAGGTGGTCCCGGGTGCGGGCGAGGGTGTCGGCCGGGGGCTCGCCGGCCGTGGCCGCCAGGCGTACGGGGTAGAGGCTGGTGAACCAGCCCACGGTACGGGAGAGGTCGAGGCCGTCCTCGATCTGCTGCTCCCGGCCGTGGCCCTCCACATGGGCGGCGAAGTCCACGCCCTCGCGCCCGCTCCACTCCCGTACGGCACGGGCCAGCGCCGTGAGCAGCAGATCCTGGACCCGTGCGCCGTGGCGTTCGGCGGCCCCGGTGAGGAGGGCGCGGGTGTGGTCGCCGCTCAGGGTCCGGGTCAGATGGCGGGCTTCGGCGACCGTTCCCAGGTCCAGCCGCGTGTACGCCGCCGGGGCGGGGAGCCGGTCCGGAGCGGGCAGCCGGTCTGGGGCCGGGAGGCGGTCCGGAGCGGCCAGGACCTGCTGCCAGAGGGGGAGTTCGGCGGTGCGGCGGGCGGCCGCCCGTTCCAGGGCGAGCGACCATTCCCGGAAGGAGGTCGTCGGGTGCGGTAGTTGAGGGGCACGCCCTTCGGAGGCGTCGCTCCAGGCTTGGGCGAGGTCGTCGAGCAGGATGCGCCAGGAGACGCCGTCCACGGCCAGGTGGTGGATGACGAGCAGCAGCCTGCCGGGGGCCTCCCCGTTCCCCGCGTAGCTCCGGGCGCTCACCATGCGGCCCTCGGCCGGGGCGAGTCGGGCGGCGAGCTCGTCGACCTCGCGGGCCCAGAAGTCCGGGCCGGCCTGTGGGTCCCCCAACCCTTCGTCCAGCGGCGGCGGAGACTGCGCCGCGTCCGGCTCCGGGACGACGAAGGTCCCGGCCGCGAGGTCGATCCGGGCGCGCAGCACGGCGTGGTGGTCCAGTACCGCGCTCAGGACCTGGGCGGTGCGGGGGTGGTCGGCTCCCGGCGGCAGCGTGAGCAGCATCGACTGGCTGAACCGGCCGGTGGGGCCGGGGCGTTCAGCGAGCCAGCGCATGATGGGCGTGAGCGGCGCGGCACCGGTGGGCGAGGCCGCCGGAGCCGTCGCGGGGGCGGCGGGCACGGACGCCCGGCCGGAGACCAGCGCGGCGAGCGCCCGTACCGTCGTCTCCTCGAAGACCTCGCGCGGGGTGATGCGGAACCCGGCCGCCCGGGCCCGGGCCACGAGTTGCAGGGAGAGGATGCTGTCGCCGCCGAGGGTGAAGAAGTCGTCCTCGGCCCCCACGGAGGGCAGGGCGAGCAGGTCGGCGAAGAGGGCGGCGAGGGCCTCCTCGACGGGCCCTTCGGGGGCGGCCTGTCCGGTGGCTGCGCTGAAGTCGGGCGCGGGCAGGGCGTCGCGGTCGAGCTTGCCGTGCGCGGTCACCGGCAGCCCGGCGAGGGGCACGAAGGCGGCGGGCACCATATGGGCGGGCAGGGTCCCCGCCAGGGCCGTACGCAGGGCGGCGGGGTCGATAAAGCCACCCGGCTCCCGGCCCGTCGCGGTCCCCGGTCCGTTGTCCGCCGCGTCGCTGGGGACGACGCCCGTCGCGTCACTGAGGACGTCTCCCGCCGCGTCGCTGGAGGCTCCTACCGCATCGCCCGTCGCATGGCCGGAGGCGTCTCCCACCGCATCGCCCGGCCCGTGGTCCTTCGCAACGCCGCCCGCATCGCCGCCCGCCGGAACGACGTAGGCGACCAGCCTTCGAGGCCCGGCTGGGCCGTCCTGGCGGAGGATCACGGCGGCCGAGCGGATCTCCGGCAGTGCCTGAAGCGCGGCGACGATCTCGCCCGGCTCGACCCGGAAACCCCTGACCTTGACCTGGTCGTCGGCGCGGCCGTGGTAGCGCAGCGCCCCCTCCGCCGTACGGGAGACGAGGTCGCCGGTGCGGTACATCCGGCTGCCGGAAACGCCGCCGGCCTCGGCGATGAAGCGCTCGGCGGTCAGCCCCGGGCGGCCCAGGTAGCCCTGGGCGACGCCGGGCCCGGCGACGTACAGCTCCCCCGTCGCGCCGGGCGGGACCGGCCGGAGCAGGGCGTCCAGGACGTGGGTGCGGACGCCGTGCAGCGGGGTGCCGATGGGGGGTTCGGCTCCGGGGCGCAGGGGTGCGCTCATGGTGACGCAGGCGGTGGCCTCGGTGGGGCCGTAGGCGTTGACCATGCGGCGGCCGGGGGCCCAGCGGGCGGCCAGCGGGGCCGTGCACACCTCGCCGCCGACGATGAGAGTGCGCAGGCAGTCCAGACCTTCGGGTTCCAGTCCGGTGAGGGCGGTCGGCGGGATGAGGGCGTGGCTGATCCGGTGCCGGGCGATGGTCTCGCCGAGGAGTTCGCCGGCGAGCGGTCCGGGGTCGGGGATCACCAGGGCGGCTCCGGTGGCCAGGGCCATCAGCGTCTCCATGACGGAGGCGTCGAAGGATGGCGAGGCGAGTTGGAGCACCCGGCTGTCGTCGTCGATGCCGAGGCGTTCGGCCTGGGCCGTGGCGAGGGCGGCGAGTCCCCGGTGGGTGGTGACGACGCCCTTGGGGCGACCGGTGGAACCGGAGGTGAAGGTGAGGTAGGCGGGGTGGTCGGGGGTGACGGTGGTGTGCGGCGCGGAGGGTGCGCCGGTGTCCGCCTCCAGGGTCCCGCTCAGGGAACGGACGCCGGATTCCACCCCCGGCTCCCCGTCCGTGAGCAGCGCCGCCGGGTAGCGGTCGGCGAGGGCCCGGTGGGTGAGGGTCCCGGCCGGGCGGGCGTCCTGGAGCATGGCGGCGATGCGCTGTTCGGGGTAGTCGGGGTCGATGGGCAGGTGGGCGGCACCGGCTCGCTGGACGGCGAGCTGGGCGACGACCAGGTCGGCGGAGCGCGGCAGGACGACGGCGACCGACTGTCCCGGCCGGATTCCGGCAGCGCGCAGCCGGGCCGCCAAGTCCCCCGCCCGCAGGTCCAGTTCGGCGTACGTGAGTGTCTCGCCCGGTGCGTCCACGGCGACGGCGTCCGGCCGCCGGTCCCGCTGGGCGGCGAAGAGCTCGGCCCAGGTGCGGGCGGGGGGCGACGCCGGGCCTTCGCGGTGCGGGGCGAGAGCAGTGTGCTCGGCGGGGGTGAGGGGGTCCAGGGCTCCGACGCGGGTGTCCGGGGCGGTGACGAGCGTACGGAGCAGATGCTCGACACGTCCGGCGAGTTCGCGGGCCAGGTGCGGCGGGACCGCGCCGGGGCGGTGGGCCAGGCGCAGGGTGAGCCGCTCGCCGGGGACGGCGGCGAAGGTGACCGGGTAGTGGGTGGCGTCCCGGCCCCGGATCTCCGCCAGGCCGAGCCCGGTGGCGGCGGCGAGGGCGGGCACCCCGTCGGCCGGGTAGCTCTCCAGGGCGGTCAGGGTGTCGAAGAGGACGCCGTGACCGGCCGCCCGCTGGATCGCGGCGAGCCCGAGGTGCTGGTGCGGCAGCAGCGCGGCGAACTCGTCCTGGACCCGCTCCGCGAGGGCGGCGAGCGTCTCCTCGGGGCGCGGATTCACCCGTACCGGCACGGTGTTGACGAACAGGCCGATCATGTCCGGCGCGTCGGGCACGTCGGCGGGCCGGCCGGAGACCACCGTGCCGAAGACGACGTCACGCCGTCCGGTGTGGGCGCTCAGCACCAGGCCCCACACGGTCTGCGTGAGGGTGCTCAGGGTGAGCTCCCGTTCGCGGGCGAACGCGACGATCCTGCCGGTGAGTTCGGCGTCCAGCGACACCACGTGCTCGTCGGGGAGTTCCGGCTCGCCGGGATCGTCGGGCACGAGCCGGGTGGGCTCGGTGACACCGTCCAGGGCGCGGCTCCACGCCTCGGCGGCGCTGTCCGCGTCCTGCGCGTCGAGCCAGGACCGGTAGGGCGCGTAACGGGGCGCGGGGGGCAGCTCCAGGCCGGCGTAACCGTGGAGGAGTTCCCGTACGAGAAGCGGCAGGGACCAGCCGTCCAGGACGAGATGGTGTCCGGTGAGGACCAGTTCGGTGGTGGTGGAGCGCCGGATCAGGGTGGCGCGCAGCAACGGCGGGGCGGCCAGGTCGAAGCGGCGGCGGCGTTCGTCGTCGATGCGCCGTGCCGCGCGGCGCTCCTGCTCCCGGGGCTTGCGGCGGCGCAGGTCCAGCTCCTCCACCTCCGGTTCCCCACCGTCCCGTACGCGCTGGGTCCAGCCGTCGTCGCCGCCGGTGAACGCGGTGCGCAGGGGTGCGTGGCGGTGGACGACGGTGCGCAGGGCGGTGCGCAGCCGGTCGGTGTCGAGGGCGTCGGCCAGCCGGATGACGACCTGGACGTGGTAGACGTCCAGCGGCGCGGACCCCTCGCCCTGCCGGGAGCCTTCCGGGCCGTCGTGGGGCGCGAGACCGCCGTCGTGGGGCGAGAGGCCGTCGTACTGCGAGAGGAAGAGCAGTCCTTCCTGGAGCGGGGTGAGCCGTCCCGGGGCCCCGTCGTCCCGGGTACTCGGCGTCTCGTCGTCCGGGGCGCTCCGCGCGTCCTGCGGTCCGGTCGGCGCTGCGGCGGCCCGTTCAGCGACCTCCAGCAGGCCGCTGACCGTGCGTCGGCGGAAGACGTCCTGAGGGGTGAAGACGATCCCGGCCTTGCGGGCCGCGCCGACCAGTTGGATGGAGAGGATGCTGTCGCCGCCGAGGGCGAAGAAGCTGTCGTGCACGCCGACGTCCTCGGTCCGCAGGAGGTCCGCGAAGAGGGCGGCCAGCCGGCGTTCGTCCTCGGTGGCGGGGGCGGTCCGGTCGTCCGGTGAGGCGAGTTCGGGAGCGGGGAGCGCGGTGCGGTCGAGTTTGCCGTTGGCGGTGACCGGCAGCGCGGCCAGCGGCACCAGGGCGGTGGGGATGAGGTGGGCGGGCAGCCGGGCGGCGAGGTGGTCGTCCAGTCCGGCGGGCAGTGCGGGCGGAACAGGCGACGCGGGCGGTGCGGGTGGAGCGGGCGTTGCGGGCGACGCGACCGGAATGGGCGACGCGAGCGGAACGGGCCGTGCAGCCGCCATGGACCGCGCGGCGGGGCCACCGGCCCGGGGATCACCGGCCCGAGGACGGGAGTCGCCGGCCCCCGCGTGCGGAACGACATAGCCGATGAGGTGCGTCGCCCCGGTCGCCTGATCCTCCCGCACGACCACCGCGCTGTGGCTGATCGCCGGGTGGGCGTCCAACACCGCCTGGATCTCCCCGGGTTCGACGCGCTGTCCGCGCAGCTTGATCTGGTCGTCCGCGCGCCCGAGGTGCTCGAGCACTCCGTCCGGCCGCAGCCGGGCCAGGTCTCCGGTGCGGTAGAGGCGGCTGCCGGGCGGTCCGTAGGGGTGGGCGACGAAGCGTTCGGCGGTCAGCGCGGCGCGGCCGTGGTAGCCGTGCGCGAGCTGGGCTCCCGCGAGGTACAGCTCCCCCGCCGCGCCGGGCGGCGACGGGCGCAGCCGGTCGTCCAGGACGAGCGTCGCGGTGTTCCACACGGGTACGCCGATCGGGATGCGGCCCGAGGCGATGTCGTGGCCGGTGACGTGGTGGGCGGTGACGTCGACGGCGGCCTCGGTGGGTCCGTACAGGTTGTGGAGTTCGGCGTGCGGGGCGAGCCGCCGCAGTGCGTCCGCTCCGGCGGCGGTCAGGGTCTCGCCGCTGGCGAGGACGCGGCGCAGGGTCGCGCAGTCGGCCGGCCCGGCGACGGCGGCGAAGGCCGTCAGCATCGAGGGGACGAAGTGCACGGTGGTGATGCGGTGTTCGCGCAGCAGGCGGGCGACGGCGGCCGGGTCGCGGTGGTCGTCGGGCCCGGCGGTGACGAGGGTCGCGCCCGCCAGCAGCGGCCAGAACAGCTCCCACACCGATACGTCGAAGCTCGCCGGGGTCTTCAGGAGGACCCGGTCGTCGGCGGAGAGCCGGTGGACGTCCTGGGCCCACAGGAGCCGGTTGACGACGGCGCTGTGCGGTACGGAGACCCCCTTCGGGCGGCCGGTGGAGCCGGAGGTGAACAGGACGTAGGCGGGGTCTGCGGGGCGGGGCGCTTCGGGCACGGTGGTGAAGCGCGGCACGTCCTCGGAGCGGACGTCGAGCGCCGGGAGGCCGTCGACCGCGTCGTCGGGCAGGGGTGCGGTCGCGTCGGTGACCAGCAGCGAGGCTTCCGCGTCCCGGAGCAGGTCGCGGATCCTGGCCGGGGGCAGCGCGGGGTCGAGCGGCAGGTAGGCGGCGCCGGCGCGCTGTACGGCGTGGACGGCGAGGACCAGTTCGGCGCTGCGGGGCACGGCCACGGCCACGGTGTCGCCGCGTCGTACGCCCCGGTCGGCGAGGAGTCCGGCGAGCCGGTCGGCCTCGGTGTCGAACTCGCCGTAGCTCCAGCTGCGGCCCCCGTCGCGCAGCGCCTCGGCGGCCGGGGTGCGGGCCGCCTGGTCGCGTACCAGGTCGGCGAGGGTGCGGGCGGACAGCGGAACGTCGGGGCCGCTCGACGCGTCGAGCACCCACCGCTGTTCCGTCCCGTCGAGGACCGGAATGTGGCTCAGGGGCAGGTCGGGATAGGCGCAGAGGCGGTGCAGCAGGACGGTCAGCCTGCGGGCGAGGGCCTCGACGGTCGGGCGGTCGAAGAGGGCCGTGCGGAAGTTGAAGGCGGCCGTGAGCCCGTCCGTACCGGCCTCTTCGACGACGGCCAGGGTCAGGTCGAACTTCGCGGCGCGGGTCTCGACCAGCTCCACGTCGACGCTGCCCGGGCCGAAGGGACGGGTGCGCTCCGGGGCGTTCTGGTGGATCAGGGCGACCTGGAAGAGGGGGTGGCGGGAGAGGGAGCGTTCCGGGGCGAGATCGTCGACGAGCCGTTCGAAGGGCAGGTCGCCGTGGTCGAAGGCGTCCAGGTCGACCGCGCGGACCCGGGCGAGGAGTTCGGTGAAGGTGGGGTTGCCGGAGGTGTCGGTGCGCAGGACGACGGTGTTGGCGATCAGGCCGGGCAGGTCGGTGAGCCCGTCCTCGCCGCGTCCGCTGAGGGTGGTGCCGATCAGCAGGTCGTGGCCCGCTCCGTGGGCGCTGAGCAGGACGGCCAGGGCGGACTGGAGCGTCATGAAAAGGGTGGCGCGGCCGGCGCGGGCGAGCCGGACGGCGGCCCGGTGCGTCTCGGCGGGGATGGTGAACTCCACCGAATCGCCCCGCTCGTCGACCTCCGTGGGCCGGGGCCGGTCCAGGGGCAGCGGGATCTCTGCGGGCGCTCCGGCGAGGGCGGTGCGCCAGTACGCCAAGAGGCCCTTCTCGCGGGCGGCGGTCGCTTCGCGGTGCGCGAGGGCGTAGTCGGCGTACTGGAGCCCGGGGGCGGGCGACGAGCCGTGGTGGCCGTGGAGTTCATCGGCATACAGCTGGGCGAGATCGCGTACGAGAGGTCCGGTGGAGCCCTCGTCGAAGGCGATGTGGTGCAGCACCAGCAGGAGGGCGCGCGTCCCGTCGGGGCCGGTGAGCAGGTACGCGCGCAGCGGGGGCCGGTCCGCCAGGTCGAAGGGCTCGGCCGCGAGCCGCCGCGCCGCGTCCTCGGCGTGCTCGCCGTCCAGGGTGATCGGAGTCAGCGGTACGGAGGCGGCTTCGGGCAGCACCTGCTGGACCGGGCGGCCCTCGTGCTCGGGGTAGCTGGTGCGCAGGATCTCGTGGCGGTGGGTGAGGGCGGTCAGGGCGCGGCCGAGGGCCTGGGCGTCGACGGGGCCGTGGAAGCGCAGCAGCAGGGGAATGGCGTAGGTGAGGGGCGCGCCGCCGAGCCGGTGCAGGAACCACAGGCGGGCCTGGGCGGGTGACAGGGGCAGCCGGTCGGGGCGTTCGACGGCGCGGGCGGGGGCGGTGTGTCCGGTCGCCCCGGCACGGGTGAACTCGGTCAGGTGGGCGGCGAGTTCGGCGACGGTCGGGGCCTCGAAGAGGGTGCGTACGGGGACGTCGAGGCCCAGTTCGGTGCGGACGCGTCCGGCCAGACGGGTCACGAGCAGGGAGTGGCCGCCGAGCGCGAAGAAGTCCTCGTCCACCGCGACGGGGGCCCGGCCCAGCACCTCCCCGTACAGCCCGGCGAGCAGCCGTTCGTGCGGGGTGCGCGCGCCCCGGCCCGCCGGGGCCCCGGTCTCCGCCTCGGGAAGCGGCAGGGCGGCCCGGTCCAGCTTGCCGTTGGCGGTGAGCGGGAGCCGGTCGATGCCGACGAACGCGGTCGGGACCATATGGCCGGGCAGGGCGGCGGCGCACGCCTCGCGCAGCGTGGCGGCGGGGGCTCCCCCGGTGGTGTAGGCGACCAGTCCGGGGCCGGTGGGCAGGTCGTCGCGCAGGATCACGGCGGCGCCGCGTGCTCCGCCCCGGGAGCAGAGCACGGCCTCGATCTCGCCGGTCTCGATGCGGAAGCCGCGCAACGACACCTGGCTGTCGGCCCGGCCGAGGTAGTGCAGGACGCCGCCGGCGGACCAGCGGGCGAGGTCTCCGCTGCGGTACATCCGGGTGCCGGGCGGGCCGTACGGATCGGCGACGAAGCGTTCGGCGGTCAGCGCGTGCCGCCCCCGGTAGCCACGGGCGAGCCCGGCCCCGCTGACGTACAACTCACCGCTCACGCCCGGCGGTACGGGGCGCAGGGCGCGGTCCAGCACATAGAGGCGCAGGTCGTCGACGGCCCGGCCGATCGGGCTGGTTCCGGGGACGGTCGCCTCGGGCGTGAGGGTGAGGGCGGTGACGTGGACGGTGGTCTCGGTGATGCCGTACATGTTCACCACGCGGGGCGCGCGGGGCAGTTGGAGCCAGGGGGTGAGGCGGGCCGGGTCCAGGGCCTCCCCGCCGAGGACGATGAGCCGCAGCGCGGGGGGCGCTCCGGGCGAGCCGGGGGCGGTGAGCGCTTCGGTGAGCTGGTGGCAGGCGGACGGGGTCTGGTTGAGGACGGTGACGCCCTCGCGGTGGAGGAGGGCCAGGAAGTCGTCCGGGGAGCGGGTGACGGTGTGCGGGACGACGACCAGGCGGCCGCCGTGCAGGAGCGCGCCCCACATCTCCCAGACGGAGAAGTCGAAGGCGTAGCTGTGGAAGAGGGTCCAGACGTCGTCCGCGCCGAAGGCGTGCTCGGCGGTGGCGTCGAAGAGGCGGGCCAGGTTCCGGCCGGTGACGACGACGCCCTTGGGGCGGCCGGTGGAGCCCGAGGTGTAGATGAGGTAGGCGGCGTGGTCCTGGCGCAGGGGGGCGGTGCGTTCGGCGTCGGTGACCGGTCCCCGCGCCTGCCGCCGCCAGGTCCCGGAGCAGGGTTCCTCGTCGAGGACGAGCACGGGGGCGGTGCAGGTGACGGGGGTGCGGGCGACGGTCGCGGCGTCGGTGAGGACGAGGGCGGGGGCGGCGTCCCGGAGGGTCCGGGCGATGCGGTCGTCCGGGTACGCCGGGTCGAGGGGGACGTAGGCGGCGCCCGTCTTGGCGACGGCGAGCACCGCTTCGACGAGGGTGAGGGAGCGGGGCAGCAGCAGGGCGACCCGGTCCTCGGGGCCGACGCCGTACGAGATGAGCAGGCGGGCGAGGGAGTTGGTACGGGCGTCGAGTTGGGCGTAGGTCAGGGTCCGGCCCTCGTGGGTGAGGGCGGGTGCGTCGGGCCGGGTCCGGGCGGCGCGGGCGAACCGGTCGAGGACGGACGGGGTGCCCGTGTGGTCGCCGTGCGGGTTCCAGTCGCGCAGGAGGGTGTGCTCCTCGCCCTCGGTGAGCACGCCGATGGAGCCGATCGGGGAGTCGGGGCGGGCGACGGCCCCGGCCAGCACCCCCACCAGGCGGTCGGCGAGGGTGCGTGCGGTGGCCGGGTCGAACAGGTCGGCGCTGTAGTTGATCGCCCCGTCGATGCCGCCGCTGGCGAGGTGGTCGGTGAATCCGACGATCAGGTCGAACTTGGCGGTCGCCGTCTCCCTCAGGGCGAAGGCCGCTTCGACTCCGGGGGCGTCGAACGGCGGTGCGGTGCGGTTCTGGTAGGTGAGCATCACCTGGAACAGCGGGTTGGCCGCGCCGCGTTCGGGGTTGAGCTCCTCCACCACCCGCTCGAAGGGCGCCTCCGCGTGGTCGAAGGCGTCGAGGTCCACGGACCGTACCCGGCCCAGGAGTTCACGGAAGGACGGGTCTCCCGACAGGTCGGTGCGCAGGACGAGGGTGTTCACGAAGAAGCCGATCAGCTCCTGGGTGTGCCGCTCCCCCCGGCCGGCCGTCGGGACGCCGAGGGGGATGTCGTCCCCCGCACCGAGTCCGGCGAGCAGGGCGCAGAGGGCGGCCTGCGTCACCATGAACGGCGTCACCCCGGCGTCGGCGGCCAGCGCGCGCAGGCCGGAGACGAGTTCGTCGGGCAGGGTGAAGGGGACGAATCCGCCGCGTCCGGTGGGGGTGTCCGGGCGGGGCCGGTCCGTGGGCAGCGTGAGGACGGCCGGGGCGCCCCGGAGCGTACGCCGCCAGAAGTCCAGCCGGTCCCCGAGATGCCCGTCGTCCAGCAGTCTCCGCTGCCAGTGGGCGTAGTCGGTGTAGCGCACGGGGAGCGGCGGCCGCTCGGGCGCGCGGCCGGCCAGCCGGGCCCGGTAGGCGGCGGACAGGTCGGTGAGGAGGGGCTCGACGGACCATTCGTCGGCCGCGATGTGGTGGATGAGGAGAAGGACCGTGGTGCGGCCCTCCTCGGTCAGGAAGGCGACGCGGAAGGAGGGTTCGGTCGCGAGGTCGAAGGGTTCGGCGCTGAGGGCGTCGAGGACGCGCTCCCTCTCCCGGGGGTCGTCCACCGCCAGGACGCGGACCGGTGCAGCGCTCTCCAGGACCCGCTGGGTGGGAGCGTTGTCGGTCTCGGGGAACACGGTGCGCAGCACGGCGTGGCGGCCTGCGAGGTCGGTGACGGCGGCGGCCAGCGCGTCGAGGTCGGCCGTCCCGGTGAGGGTGAGGACGAACGGCAGGTGGTAGTGGGGGCCGGGCTGGAGCCTGCTGAGGAACCACAGCCGGGCCTGGGCGGGCGAGAGCGGTGGCGCCCCGTCGTGGGTGACGCGTTCGAGGGCGGGCAGAGGGGTCGCCGGGGCCGTGGAGGCGGCGGCGAGGGCGGCGACGGTCGGGGCGTCGAAGACCTGCCGGACGGAGAGCGGGTGGCCGAGCACCTCGGCCGCCCGACCGGCGAGCCGGGCGGCGAGCAGCGAGTGGCCCCCGAGCGCGAAGAAGTCCGTGTCCACGCCGACGTGTTCGACTCCGAGCAGGTCGGCGAAGAGGGCGGCGAGCAGCTCCTCGCGCTGGCCCGCCGGGGCGCGCCCGGCCGGGTCGGCGGCGGGCCGGGGCGCGGGCAGGGCGGCGCGGTCGAGCTTCCCGTTCGGGGTGAGCGGGAGCGTGTCGAGCGGCAGGCAGAGCGCGGGGATCAGATGGCCGGGCAGGACGGTGCGCAGCTCCTCGCGGACCCGGCCCGCTGCGGCCGCCCGCTCCTGCGGGGTGTCGCCGGGCAGGCCGGTGAGGTAGGCGATGAGACGGGGCTCGGTGTCGGACGGCTCCTGGTGGGCGATCACGGCCGCGTCGGAGACCTCGGGGTGGGCGCGCAGGGCGGCGGCCACTTCGCCGGGTTCGATGCGGTGGCCGCGGATCTTCACCTGGTGGTCCGCCCGCCCGACGATCTCCAGGGTGGCGTCCTCGCGCAGCCGGGCGAGGTCGCCGGTGCGGTACATGCGGGCTCCGGGCGGCCCGTAGGGGTCCGCGACGAAACGCTCGGCGGTCGCGGCCGGGCGGCCCGAGTAGCCCTGGGCCAGGCCGTCTCCGGCGAGGTACAGCTCCCCGGCCACTCCGGCGGGCAGCGGGACGAGGCCCCGGCCGAGTACGTGGGCCCGGGTGTTCCACAGCGGGGTACCGATGTGGGGCCGCTCGGCGTCGGCCGCGTCGAGCGCTCCCGCGGTGGACCAGATGGTCGTCTCGGTGGGCCCGTAGAGGTTGACGAGCTCCGCGCCGTTCGCCGCGAGCCGGCGGGCGAGGTCGGGGGCGAGCGCCTCACCGCCGACCAGCGTGAGGAGTCCGCCGACCGACTCCGGGTCGCTGTCCAGGAGGGACCGCCACAGGGAGGGGGTGGCCTGCATGACGGTGGGGCGGGCGGAGCCGATCAGCCCGGCGAGGAGCACCGGGTCGCGGACCTGTTCCCGGTCGGCGAGGATCACCGTGCCGCCGGTGATCAGCGGCAGGAACAGCTCCAGTACGGCGATGTCGAAGCCGACCGTGGTGACCGCGAGGAACCGTTCGCGCCCGGTGAACTCCAGGGCGTCGGCCAGGCACAGCAGGAAGTTGACGACGGCCCCCGAGGTGACGACCACGCCTTTGGGCCGGCCGGTGGAACCCGAGGTGTAGATGACGTAGGCGGGTGCGAGCGCGTGGGCGGGCCGGGGCGCGAGGGGCACGGCCGCGTCGAGCGCGCGGGCGGTTTCCGGGGCGTCGAGGAGGAGGGCGGCGGGCGGCGCGGGGTGGGTGGTGCTGGTGGTGCTGGTGGTGCCAAAGGTGCCCGTAGTGCCGGTGGTGCCGGTGGTTCCGGTGGTGCGAGGAGCGGTGGGCGCGGCGTCGGCGGTACGGGCGGTGGGAACGGTCGTACGCGGCTCGACGCCGGTGGCTGCGGCGGTACGGAGAGTCGTACGCGGCTCGACGCCGGTGGCTGCGGCGGTACGGAGAGTCGTACGCGGCTCGACGCCGATGGTGCGGGCGGTGGCCCGGTCGGTGATCAGGAGGGCGGGGCCGGCGTCGTCGAGCAGCATCCTGATCCGCTCGGCCGGGAAGTCGGGGTCTACCGGCAGATAGGCGGCCCCGGTCCGGACGACGGCGAGGAGGGCGACGAGGAGGCCGGTCCCCCGGGGCAGGCTGACGCCGACGAGAGCGCCGGGTCCGACGCCGCGATCGGCCAGGAGCCGGGCCAGGCGGGCGGCGCGGGCGTCGAGCTCGCGGTGGGTGAGCCGCTCCTCCCCGCTGACCAGGGCGGTCCTGTCGGGGGTGCGGGCGGCCTGGGTGGCGCAGAGCTCGGCGAGGGTGGTGGCCGGGACGGGCCGGGCGGGCGGCCGGAGGGCTTCCGGCAGGCCGCCGGGCTCCAGCACCTCGACGGTCGGCAGGGGGCGGCCAGGGTCGGCGGTGACCTGCTCCAGGACGCGCAGCAGCGCGCGTCCGAAGCGGTCGGCGGCGGGCGCGTCCCAGAGGTCGGTGCGGTATTCGAGCTGCCCGGTGGCGGTGCCGGCGGCCGGGTCCTCGCTGATGGTGCACTGGAGGTCGAACTTGGCCGCTCCGGTGGGCACGAGCCGCGGCCGGCCGCGCTGGCCGGGCAGGGCGGCCCGGTCGGGGAACTCCTCCCGCACGGCGAACAGCACCTGGAACAAGGGGCTCACGCCCGGCAGCCGGGGCGGGTTGACCTCGGCCACGATGCGGTCGAGCGGCAGTCGCCGGTGCGCGAGGGCGGCGAGGTCGTCGTTCCTGGTCCGCTCCAGCAGGTCGAGGAAACTGGGTGCGCCGCTGAGGTCGGTGCGCAGCGGCAGGGTGTTGATGAGGAAGCCGACGCTGTCGCGCAACGCCTCGTCGTCCCGGCCCGCGACCGGGGCTCCGATCACCAGGTCGTCGCCGCAGCCCAGTTGCGAGAGCGTCGTGGCGAACGCGGCGTGCAGCACCATGAAGGAGGTGGTCCGGGTGGACCGGGCCAAGGCGCGGACGCGGCGGTGGAGTTCGGCGTCGATGGTGAAGTCGTGGGTCCGGGCGGGTCCGCCTGCACGGTCGGGCCGGGGGCGGGCCCAGGGCAGTTGCAGCTGTTCGGGGGCTCCGGCGAGCCGGGTGCGCCAGTAGTCGGCGTCCGTCTTCTCGGCCGCTGCCACGACGTCCTGCTGCCAGAGGGCGAAGTCGGCGTGGTCGACGGCGAGTTCCGGGCGGTCGGGGTCCCGGCCGGCGAGCCGGGCGGTGTAGCAGGCGGCGAGGTCGTCGAGGAGCGGGGGCAGGGACCATTCGTCCGCCGCGATGTGGTGCACGACGAGCAGCAGGGTCTGACCGCCCCGGCTCTCCGGTTCTGCGGTGAACAGCGCGGCCCGCAGGGGGGTTTCGTGCTCGATGGCGAAGGGCCGGGCCGCCTCTGCGGCCAGCCGCTCGGGCAGGTCGGCGGCCGTGACGCCGTGTTCGGTCAGCGCGGGTGGCGCTGATGCGGCGTCCAGGATGTGCTGCCGGGGCTCGCCCCCATCGGCGGGAAAGACCGTGCGCAGGATCTCGTGGCGGGCGACGAGGTCGGCCAGGGCGGCTCGCAGCGCGGCCGGCTCCAGCCGCCCCGCGAGGTCGAGAGCCAGCGGAATGTTGTACGAGCCGTCCTCGCCGTCGCTCCGGCCGAGGAACCAGAGCCGTCGCTGTCCGAAGGAGAGCGGCACGACGCGCGGCCGGGGTCGCCGGACCAGCGGGGGCAGGGCGGTGGAGACCCGGGAGTTCTCGGCGTCCTGGAGTACGGGAGCCAGCCGGGCCGGGGTCGGGTGGTCGAACACGGCGCGTACGGGCAGTTCGACGCCGTTACGCGCGCGGAGCGCGGTGACCAGCCGGGCGGCCGAGAGCGAGTGCCCGCCGAGCAGGAAGAAGTCGTCGTCGGCCGTCGCCCCGGGGAGGGCGAGCACCTGGGCGAACAGCTCGCAGAGCAGCGTCTCGGCCCCGGGGCGGGGAGCCCGTCCCGTTGCGGGGCGGCTGCTCACTCCGACAGCGGGGAGGGCGGCGCGGTCGGTCTTGCCGTTCGGGGTCAGCGGCAGCCGGGACAGGGCGACGAAGTGGCTGGGCACGAGGTGCTCGGGGAGGACGCCGGCGAGGGCGGCCCGCAGCGGTTCGGCCCAGGGACCGTCGACGCCGGGCAGCCGAAGCTCCTCGATCCCCTCCACGGATTCGGTGTCGCGCAGCCGCGGGTCTCCCTTCCCGTCCACGCTCTCGCCGCCGGGCGGCCGAGCGCCCGCGCCCGCCGCCCCGGTCATGTCGTCCGCCAGGACGCAGTACGCGACCAGGGACGCCTCACCGCCCGGGCCGGGCGCCGCCGCGACCGCCGCTCCGGTCACCGAGTGGTGGGCCAGCAGCGCGGCCTCGATCTCGCCGGGCTCGACCCGGTGGCCCCGGATCTTCACCTGGTGGTCGGCGCGCCCGAGCACCTCCAGGGTGCCGTCGCCCCGGAAGCGGGCGAGGTCGCCGGTGCGGTACATGCGGGTTCCGGGCGGCCCGTAGGGGTCGGCGACGAATCGTTCGGCGGTGAGTCCGGTGCGGCCGAGGTAGCCGTCAGCGACTCCGTCCCCGGCGAGGTGGAGCTCGCCCGTCGCTCCGGCCGGGGCGGGGGCCAGGGCGCGGTCCAGGACGTACGCGCGGGTGCGGCGGACGGGTCTGCCGACATGCGGCCCGGCGGCGTCTCCGAGTGCGGCGTCCTTGAGGGCAGCGGCTCCAAGCGTCGTGTCGTCCAGGTTCGCGGCGTCCGGGATCGCGGCGTCCAGGATCGCGGCGGTGGACCAGACGGTGGTCTCGGTCGGCCCGTAGAGGTTGACCAGCCCGTTCGCGCGGCGGGCGAGCACGCGTGCCAGGTCGGCGGGCAGCGGCTCTCCCCCGCTGAGGGCCCGCAGACCGCCGAGCGCGTCCGGGGCCACATCGGCGAGGACGCGCCAGAGCGAGGGCGTCGCCTGCATCACGGTGGGCCCGGCGGCCCGGATCAGCGCGGCGAGTGCGAACGGATCACGTACCGCCTCCTCCTCCGCCAGCACGACGGTCGCCCCGTGGAGAAGGGGGACGAAGAGTTCGAGTGCGGCGATGTCGAACGAGACGGTGGTGACCGCGAGCAGGCGGTCCTCCCCGGAGAGGCCGAGCAGCCCGCCCATGGCCGCGAGCAGGTTGGCCAGCGCTCGCCGGGGGACGACGACCCCCTTCGGGCGGCCGGTGGAACCGGAGGTGTAGATCACGTACGCGGGGTCGCCCGGTTGGGCGGGCGGAGCGGCGGAGGTGGGCGCGGGCGGCAGAGGGTCGCGGACGCTTCCGGCCACGTCCCCTTCGTACAGGGGCCGTTCGACGCTCCCGCCGGGTCCCACCGTGAGCACGGGCGGACCGTCGCCGTCTCCGCCGAGGAGCACCGGTGTCCGGTCGGTGACCAGCAGGAGGGGGCGGCTGTCGTCCAGCATGTGCCGCAGCCGGTCCGCCGGGTAGCGAGGGTCCAGCGGTACGTACGCGGCTCCCGCCGACGCGACGGCCAGCAGGGTGACCAGCAGGGCCTCCCCCCGGGGCAGGGCGACGGCGATCAGGCTGCCGCGGCCGGCCCCGCGCGCCCGGAGCTCACCGCTCAACGCCTCAGCGCGCTCGGCCAGTTCCGTGTAGGTGAGGGACCTCTCGCCGCAGCGGAGCGCCACCGCGTGCGGGGTCTGCCGTACCTGTCGGGCGAACCCTTCGGCGAGGTCCGGGGCCGGGGCGTCGTCGTCGGTCGGGGCGTTGAACTCCTCCAGGACGCGGTGGCGTTCGCCGGCGTCCACGAGTGCGAGGTGGCCCACCGCGTCGGCAGGGGCGCAGCGGGAGAGCCGGTCCAGCAGTGCGGCGAAGCGGTGGAGGTGGGCGTCCAGCTCCTCGGCTCCGTACAGGTCGGGGTTGCCGTCGAGCACGAGGTCGAGGCCGGTGAGGCCGTCCGGGCCGCCCCGCCCGCTCACGGTGATGGTCAGGTCCTCCACCGCTCCGGCGGCCAGCGAGTGGACCGTCCCCGCGCACGCGCCGAAGGCCAGCCGGGTGGTGAAGGGCTTGATGTTCAGCTGCGGGCCGACCAGTCGCCTGCCCTGCCCGAACAGGCCCAGGTCCCGGCGGATTCGCTCCCCCCGGTAGCGCTGGTGGCGGCGCTGTCGGCGCAGGGTCCTCACGACCCGGCGCAGGAGGTCGCCCACGGGTTCCCGCTCGTCGACGGCGACCCGGAGCGGTACGACGTTGACGGCGGTGACGGGAAGCCGGGCGAGCACGCTGCCGGTGCGGTTGCTGACGGGCAGGCCGATCACGGCTTCGGCGGCCCCCGTGAGACGGGTCAGATACAGGGCCCAGGCGGCGGTGACGGCTTCCGGCCAGGTGGCGCGGGCCCGTGCGGCGAAGGCGGTGAGCCGTTCGGCGGCCTCGGCGGTGAGGGGCAGGCTGCCGCGCAGCGCCCGGTGCGCGGGGCTGACGGGTTCGGTGCGGGCGAGGGTAGGGGGGCGCGGGCGGTCGGCGAGCAGGCCGGACCAGAACTCGGCGTCGAGCGGGTGCTGTTCGGAGGCGACGTACCGCTGGTCCTCGGCGATCGCGTCACGGATCGAGCCGAACGTCGCGGCGGGCGGGGTGGTGCCCGCGCACCCGTGGCCGTAGAGCTCGGCGACGCGCTCCGCGAGGCGGGCATAGCCGTAGGCGTCCAGGAGGATGTGGTGGCAGCGGTGGTACCACAGCCACTGTTCGTCGCCGGTGCGCAGCAGCGCGTGCAGGTGGAGCCGGCCGCCCTCCAGGTCGACGGGCCGGGAGAGGTCGTCGGCCATCCAGGCGTGTGCGGCGGTGCGCGGATCGTCGGCGTCACGGAAGTCCAGCGTCGCGGGCGGGACGGGGGCCACCGCCCCGGTCTCCTGCCACACCGCGTCCCCGTCCGAGGCGAGGCGGACGGAGAGCCCGTCCGCCTCGTCGACGGCCAAGGTCACCGCCGCCGCGAACGCCCGCTCGTCCAGCTTCCCGGTGAGCTCGACGTACTCCGCGGTGAGATACGCGGGGTTCGCCGGGTCAAGTCGCTGCGCGGACCAGAGCCCGAGTTGGGCCTCGGTCAGCGGCAGGCGTTCGCGGTCGGTACTCATGCGCAGTCTCCCGGCGGAAGAACTCACCGGATGCCGGTGAGGCGGAAAGGGTCGTTGGCAGGACGTGCGGAAGGAGGCCGTACGGAACCAGCCGTGCGAAACCAGGCCGTGCCGAACCAGGGCGTGCGGGTCCGGTTCGTGCGGAGGCGGCCCGCGCGGCAGGGGCACGTGGGGGTGGGCGCGCCGGCGGGACCGTCGACGTGGTGGCGTAACGGAAGGAGGTCGCGGGGGGGGGCGCGGACGCCGAGGAGTACGGCGTACGGCGGGGCCGGCTGCCGTGCGGCGGGGACGGCCGGGGCGCACCGGGGACCGGCCCGTCCGGACGGGCCCTCGGTGCGGCGTCCTCAGCGGCCCGGCGCGTCCACGGTCAGCCGTGGGATCTGGGGCCCTGGGAGCCGTGGCCCTGGGATCTGTGGCCGTGGTGCGGGGCGAGGGACATGACGGCTTTGGGCTGTACGACGAAGGGGCGCATCATCATCATGTCCTCGTGCTCGTAGACGTGGCAGTGGTGCATGAACCGCCCGGGTGGCCCGTCGAAGGTCGCTCCGACGGTGATGAGCTGGGCGGGTGCGAGTGAGATGACGTCCTTGGGGCCTTTCTCGGCGGCGGTGAGCGGGGCGTCGCGCCGCCAGCGGATCGGGGTGGTGGTGCCCATCCCGTAGCCGCCGCCGTCCAGTTCGAAGGAGGTGAAGGAGCTGACGTCGTACACCTCGCGGCTCAGCCCCTGGAAGGCGACGGCGTGCAGGTGCATGGGGTGCGGGAAGGCGCCCTCGGACTTCTCCAGGCTGAGGAACCTCCAGCGTTCGGTGGCGCCCGCGGCGACGGTGAAGCGCACCGGGTCCTCGAAGGTGGCGGCGACCCGCCGGAAGGTGCGTACGCCGCCGTGTTCGTCCTGGATCTGGATGATCCCGTCGATGGGCAGCGGGCCTTGCGGGGCCTCGGTCTCCTCCATCTCCCAGAGTTCGGGGTCCTTGGGGTAGACGGGGGTGACGACGACCAGGCGTTCGGGGGCGTCGGCCGGGGGTCTGACCGGTTCGAAGGAGGCGGCGAGGCGGGTCGGCGGGACGAACGCGTCGTGCGCGGCCCGGGAGGCGACGCGGAACTCCATCAGGTCGGGGCGGGCTCCCGGTTCGGGCAGGGCGTTGACCAGGCGGAGCCGTCTGCCGCGCAGGGCGGCGAAGTCCACCAGCAGGTCGGCCCGTTCGCCGGGGGTCAGCGGCACGCCGCCGGTCACCGGGTCGGGCCGGGGCAGCAGGCCGCTGTCCGTGCCGATCAACTGAAAGGCGGAGGAGGGGAGTTCGCGGCCCTCCTCGTCGAGGATCTTGAGCAGGTAGGGCCGGTTGTTGGAGGCGTTGAAAGCGCGGAAGCGGTACCACCCGGCGTCCACGTCCAGGTGCGGCCAGATCACTCCGTTGACCAGGTTGAACGGTCCGGTGAAGGGGCGGACCAGTTCGTAGGGGTCGTCGGCGACGACGATGCCCTTGTAGAGGAGGTCGCCGGTGAAGGCTCCGGCGGCGTCCAGGTCGAGGTTGCGGTCGTAGACGACGAGCGGGATCTCCCGGTCCCCGGCGGGCAGGCGGAGGCGCTTCTCCTCGTCGTCCCGGATGAGGTAGGCGCCCGCGCCGAGGCCGGTCATCACGTTGAGGTGGGTGATGTGCATGGCGTGGTCGTGGTACCAAAGCGCGGCTGCGGGCTGCTCGTTGGGGTATTCGGCGAGCTGGGCCGCGCCCGGCAGGACGGCGTTCTCCGCCCAGCCGTCGTTGCCGCCGCCGGTGACCGCGCCGTGCAGATGGACCACGGCCCAGGGCGGCAGGGCGGCAACGTCGGCGCGCGGGGCCGCACCCTCGCGGCCGGGGCGGTCCCACATCAGGGGCAGTTGGGGGTCGTAGGCGAACGGCACCCGGACGGCCGGCAGCGGGAAGGGTCCGGTGAGGTCGTTCTCCCAGGCGATACGGAGTCTGCTGCCGCGCCGCGCCTCGATGGTCGGGCCCACATGGGCGCCCTCGTACGTCCACAGGCGGGTGGCGGGCAGGCTGCGGTGGAGCCGCACGCGGGCCGAGCGCAGGGTGACGGTCAGCTCCCCCTTGCGGCCGCGCAGCACCCGGGGGACGGGCAGCGGGTCGAGGAAGGGGGTGAGCGCGCGGGCGGCGCGGGCCGCGCGCGCCGCCGCCTCGGCGGCCTTCCCGGTGAGCCGGGGGCCCGCCGTCCGCGCCTCGCGGACGGCGTCGGGGAGGTCGTCGAGCGGGGTGCCGAGGGCCGCGGTCATCAGGTCGGGGCGGGGCGGGGCGGTGGCCGCCACGGCCCGGCCGGACCCGCCGGTGAGGGCGAGTCCGGTGCCGAGGGCCGCCCCGGTGCCCGCCAGTCCGGCTCCGATGAGGAACCCGCGGCGGGCGACCGGGCTCGGCGGCTTCGGGGAAGGGCTCATGTGGGATCGGCCGCCATGCTCTCTATGAGGCTCTTGGGGCGCAGGTCGGTCCAGTGCTGCTCCACGTAGTCGAGGCACGCCTTGCGGGTGTCCTCCGGGTGGGCGACGGTCCAGCCCGCGGGCACCTCGGCGAAGGCGGGCCACAGGGAGTGCTGCCCTTCGTCGTTGACGAGCACCAGGTAGGCGCCGTCCTCATCCTCGAACGGGTTGGTCACCGATCCTCCTTGAGCCGTGAGCACGGTCAGATGAACTTAGGTAAGGCTATCTTTACCAGGCCGATAGCGACCCTACCCACCCTGTTCTCAGTTGACTCGTCGAATCCCTCAACCCCCTTGCCTCTCAGAGCACTTGATGGCCGAAAGTGAGTGCCGCGCGAGCAGCCGGCCGCTCACGCGGCGCCGCTCCCCCGCCGCTTGAACAGGACCCAGGCCAGATAGACGCCGCCCAGCACGGCCGTGGTCACGCCTACCGGGAGCAGGTTGTTGCGCTGGGATTCCTCGACCACGTCGATCCAGCCGATCCGCCGGTCGATCCCCACCAGGGCGGTGAAGAACTGGCTGGAAGCGAGGTGCGCGGCCGACAGCAGTCCCGCGCCCACCGCCCCCGCGGAGATCAGGCTGACGCCCGGGCTGCGGCTGACCATGACGGCGATCTGGGGCGCGGCCAGCGCGATGAACGGGACGGGCCCGGCGCTCGCCACGGCGACCCCGCAGAGCCCGATGCCCAGCACGGTCAGGGCGAGCCGCGAACGGTTCACCCGCACGCCCAGCCCCGTCGCCAGGTCGTCGCCGAGCTCCATCATCCGCAGCCGCCTGCCGAACAGCAGCGCCAGGGGGAGCAGCAGCACCAGGGCCACGGCCATGGTCTGCACCGAGCTCCAGCCCCGCCCGTTGAGCGTGCCGACGAGCCAGATGTGCGCGTTCTGGGCGTCGTTGAGGGAGGATCTGGTGAGCAGATAGGAGTTGACCGAGCCGAGCATGGCGGTCACCCCGAGTCCGATGAGCACCAGCCGGATGCCGTGCAGCCCTCCCCGGCTCGCCAGCAGCGAGACCACCAGGGCGGTGACCAGGCCCCCGGCGATCGCCCCGGCCGCCACCGAGGCGGCCGCCCCGCCGAACGTCACGATGACCACGATCGCGCCGGTCGCCGCACCGCTGTTGAAGCCGATGACGTCCGGGCTGGCCAGGGCGTTGCGGGAGACGCTCTGGAAGATCGCGCCGCTGATGCCCAGCGCGCAGCCGACCAGGATGGCCAGGAGCGCCTGCGGCAGGCGTTCCTGGTTGACGAAGTGGACGGCGAGCCGCTCCCCCGTTCCGTAGAACAGGGCGCGGGCCACCTCCGGCGCGGTCACCGGGTAGGCGCCGACGCGGAGACTGACCAGCAGGAGCAGCCCGGCCAGCAGCAGCGCGCCGGCGCTCACCAGCCCGGTGCGCCGGTGCACGCGGAAGCTGATCCGTCCGGCCCACAGCCGCACCGGCCGGGCGGAGTCCGCCGTGGGACCGCCCGCCTTCCCGGCGGGGCGTACCTCGGTCGTCGTCACAGCGAGGTCTCCTTGCGCCGGCACACCATGGCGATGAAGACCGGCGCGCCGATCACGGCGGTCACCGCGCCGACCTCCAGTTCGTCGCCCGGCAGCGCCACCCGGCCGATGATGTCCGAGACCAGCAGCAGCACCGGGGCGAGCAGCATCGAGTACGGCAGCACCCAGCGCAGGTCGGGGCCGGTCAGCCAGCGCGCCACCAGGGGAACGACGAGTCCGACGAAGCCGATCGGCCCGGCCGCCGCGGTCGACGCGCCGCAGAGCAGGGTCACCACGACCACGGCGGCGATCCTGGTCCGGGCGATGCGCGCGCCGAGCGCCCGGCCCAGCTCGTCGCCCAGGGCGAGCGAGTTGAGGGAGCGGGCCAGCAGCAGGGCGATCACCAGTCCGATGGCCACGAACGGCACGAGCTGCACGACGAGTTCGGGTTCCCGCCCGGCGAGCGAGCCGACCATCCAGAAGCGCAGGTAGTCGTAGGTCGCGGAGTCGAAGACGGTGAGTCCGGCGATGACGCCGCTCAGGCTCGCGCTCACGGCGGCTCCGGCGAGCGCGAGGCGTACGGGGGTGGGCCCGGCTCTCCCGGAGGCGCCGAGGACGTACACGACGACCGTGGTGAGCGCGGCGCCGGCGAAGGAGAACCACACCAGCGAGCCGAATCCCGCCAGCCCGACGACGCCGATGCCGAACACCACCGCGGCGGAGGCTCCGGCGTTCACCCCGAGGAGCCCGGGGTCGGCCAGCGGGTTGCGGGTGACGGCCTGCATCACCGCTCCCGCCACGCCGAGCGCCGCACCGGTCATCAGGCCGACGAGGGTGCGCGGCAGTCTCAACTGCCGGATCACATCGCTGGTGTAGGAGCCGTCGTCGTTCCAGATCGCCGACCAGACCTGGCCGAGCGAGGTGTCCTTGGCGCCGATCCAGGTGCTCAACGCGACCAGGAGCAGCAGAAGCCCCATGAGCACGAGCAGTCCGCCGCCGCGCAGGACGGTGCGGGCCGGGCCGGTTTCCTGGTGCCCGCGGGCGGCCGGCAGGGGCCGTCGGGCGGTGGACTGAGCGGTCACGTCGGCCTTCACCCGTCCGTCCGGGTGCGCCGGTCCCGGGATTTCCCCGTGTCCGCATTCCTCGGCGACCAACTGGTATCAGCCACGGCATTCCCGTCGACTCGTATCCGGACACGGCGGCGCGTGGGGCGCTTCGCGACGGGGGCCCCGTCGCGGCGCGGGGCGGATAACACCCGCCGCGCCCGACGCTCCGAGGCCCGACAGCTGAACACAACCACCCGCATGGTGCATGCCTTTCCTGGATTCACTGTTTGCCATGCCTAACCGGATCCACCAACTAGCCGTCATTTCAAGCCACTTGACGATCAAACGGAAGCGGCACCCCGTTGCAAAGTAAGGCTAACCTTACCTAGGATCACGGCGGCTAGGGAGGCGATGCTGCGGTGAATCGAGTCCGCCGCGAACAGGAAATCATCCACGACGTGCTGGGGATCGGGTTCGGCCCGTCCAACCTCGCGTTGGCAATCGCGATCGAGGAGCACAACGCCGCGAGAACACCCGAGAACCGCGTGAAGGCGGCGTTCCTGGAGAAGCAGCCGTCGTTCGGCTGGCACCGGGGAATGCTGATCGACGACGCCACGATGCAGGTCTCGTTCCTCAAGGACCTCGTCACCATGCGCAACCCCACGAGCGACTACAGCTTCCTGTGCTACCTCAAGGCGCAGGACCGGCTGGTGGACTTCCTCAACCAGAAGACGCTCTTCCCCCTGCGGATCGAGTTCCATGACTACTTCGAGTGGGTCGCGCGACGGCTGTCGCACCTGACGGAGTACGCGACCGAGGTCCTCTCCGTCGAACCCGTCCTCGACGGGGAGGAGAAGGTGAGCTGGTTCGACGTGGTCAGCCGCTCGGGCGGACCGGGCGGTGCGGAAGTCACCCACCGGGCGCGCAACATCGTGCTGGCCACCGGGCTCACCCCCCGCATACCCATCGGCGCGGAGGTGTCCGACCGGGTGTGGCACAACCGGGACCTGGTGCCGGGCGTCGCGGGCTGGCAGGGCCCCCATCCCGAGCGGGTGGTGGTCCTCGGCGCCGGACAGAGCGCGGCCGAGGCGGTCTCGTATCTGCACCGGGAGTTCCCCGGGGCCGAGGTCTGCGCCGTGTTCGCCAAATACGGCTACACACCGGCGGACGACAGCCCGTTCGCCAACCGGGTCTTCGACCCGGAGGGCGTCGACGTCTACTTCCAGGCGCCGCAAGAGGTGAAGCGCTCCCTGATGGACTATCACCGCAGCACCAACTACTCAGCGGTCGACATGGAGTTGATCGAGTCCCTCTACCGCACGCGCTACCGCGAGCAGGTGCAGGGCGAGGAGCGGCTGCGGTTCCTCAACGTCTCACGCATCCGCGAGGTGAGCACACGGGGTGAACGCCTGAGCGTCTCGGTGGAGTACCTGCCGACCGGCGAACGCACCGCGCTGGACGCCGATCTCCTGGTGTACGCCACCGGCTACCGGCCCGCCGATCCCAGCTCGCTCCTGGGGCCGGCGGAGAAACTCTGCCTGCGGGACGAGGAGAACGAGGTACGGGTGGGGCGCGACCACCGGGTGACCGTGGCGGCCAACGTCTCGGCCGGGATCTACGTCCAGGGCAGCACCGAGCACACCCATGGGATCACCTCGACGCTCCTGTCGCACACGGCGGTGCGGGCGGGCGAGATCCTCGATTCGCTGCTGGCGGCGCTCCCTTCCGGTGCGGACGCCCACCCGGAAGGCGTCACCACCGGCTGACGGGCCCGGCCGGGCGGGCGTCACCACCGGCCGACCGGAACCGGCCGGCCCGGAGCCCGCCCACCCGGCTGCCGGGCCACGGGGACCACAGGCCACCGGACTGCCGGGCCGCCGGAACCACATACCGCCGCGGGGGCGGGCAGCGGAGAGCGTCCGCCGTCCGCCCCCGTCGCGCGCCGGCTTCAGAGACCGAGATCGCTGAGGCGTGCCTCGTACCGGATGGTGAGGTCTTCCAGCTCGTCGACCGGGTCGTCCCAGAGGGCGACGAGCTCGGCCCGCACGGCGTCGGGCAGCGCCTCGTACCGCTCGTTCCAGCTGTCGGCGTCCGGTATCCAGTAGCCGACGACCTTGAACCGGTCGGCGGGCAGCCCCAGTTCCTTGCGGAGGTACCGGCGCACGGTGCGCAGCGCGTTGGTCTCGCCCGCGACCCAGACGTAACCGCCCGTCATGTCCGTGCCGGGCGGGATCGCGGCGCTCACCAGTTCGGCCAGCCGGCTGGCCCCATGGCCGTTGCCGCCGTAGACCCAGGTCACCTTGGTGTCGGGCAGCGGCTGGATGGCCGCGGGGTCGGGCAGTTCGACGACCACCCGGGTCGCCACCTCGTCCGGCGTGTTCTCCAGGAGGCGCGCGACGGCGGGCAGGCCGGTCTGGTCGGCGATCAGCACCTGCCAGGCGAGATCGGCCGGGGGGCGGTAGAGGCCGGTGGGGTCGTTGACGCCGATCACGTCCCCGGGCCGGGCCCCGGCCACCCAGGTCGACGCCACCCCGTGATCGTGCAGGACGAAGTCGACGTCGATCTCGCCGGCCTCGGGGCGCACCGCGCGGATCGTGTACGTACGCATCGGGGCGACGGGCTGCCCCTCGGGGGTCTCCCAGCCCTTATCCGTCGAGAGGGGCAGCGACAGGTCGCCGCGGTCCGGACCGTGCGGGAAGAAGAGGCGCACGTATTCGTCGCCGACCCCGGTCGTACGGAAGCCGGCGAGCCCCTCACCGTGCAGGGTGACGCGGGTCATGGTCGCGGTGAGCGGCTGGACTCGGGCGACGACGGCTCGATGGATCGTCATGGGCACTGCCCCTTCGTACGCGTGATCGGCTTGACTTAGGTCAGCCTAACCTTCATTGCCCCGCCTTCGATACCGCACCGGCGGGGCCTCCCGCCCGGGAGGCCCCGCCGACGCCGGTCCGGCGCCCCGCCCAGGACGCCACCACTCGCCCACGCGCGCAGCGCCCCCGCATCCCGCCGACGCCGCACCTCCGTGCCCCTGCGTCGCCGCGCCCCGTCTTCCCGTGCCCCTGCGTCGCCGTGCCAGAATCCTGCGCATGGCTGTTCGATACCCGCACCCCCTGCGCCCCGGCGACCGCATCGGCGTCACCTCTCCTTCCAGCGGCGTGCCCGAGGTGCTCAAGGAGCGACTCGCCGCGGCGATCCGTGCCGTGGAGGCGCGGGGGTACGAGGTCGTGGTCGGGCGGTGCATGGACGGCAGCGGCCATGTCAGCGCCCCGGCGTCCGAACGTGCGGACGAGCTGATGTCGATGCTGACGGATCCCTCGATCAGGGCCGTGGTCCCGCCATGGGGCGGGGAGACGGCCCTCGATCTGCTGCCGCTGCTGGACCGGGACCGGCTGCGCGCGGCGGAGCCGACCTGGGTGGTGGGCTACTCGGACATGTCGACCCTGATCACCCCGCTGACCCTCCTCACCGGTACGGCGACCGTGCACGGCAACAACCTCATGGACACGCCCTATCGGCCGCCGGAGGGGCTGGTGTCATGGCTCGACATCGTCGCCGCACCGCCGGGACACCGGTTCGCACAGACCCCGCCGAACCGGCACCGGGCCAACGGCCGGGACGACTGGCAGGCCCACCCGGACGTGAGCGAGTACACGCTCGACACTCCCGGCAGGTGGACCAGGCTGGACGGCACGGGCGACGTCGACGTCACGGGTCGGCTGATCGGGGGCTGCGTCGAGATGCTGTGCAACCTCACGGGATCGCCGTACCTCGATGTCGCGGACTTCGCCCGGACCGAGGCTCCGGAAGGGCTGCTGGTGTACGTCGAAGCGGCGGAGCACGAGGCGTTGACCATCTGCCGCAACCTCCACGGGATGAGGCTGGCGGGCTTCTTCGACCGGGCGAACGCGGTGCTCGTCGGCCGGACCTCGGCGCCCGACGCCCACTCGCTCACCCAGCACGAGGCCGTGCTCGACGCGCTCGGCTCCCTGAACGTGCCGATCGTCGCCGACGTCGAGTGCGGCCACGTGCCGCCGTATCTGCCCCTCGTCAACGGTGCACGCGGCCGACTCGTCCACACCTCGACCCGTAGCGAGATCATCCAGACGCTGGACTGACCTCCTGTGGCCCGGTGACGCGTTCCCCGCGAGCGACCTCTCCTCGGACGGTTACGGAATCGAAGCGACGATCACCAACGGCCGCGAGGCGGCCACGCGCGGCCACAACGCTCCGTACACCAGCCCATGGGCGACCGGGAATCTCAAGGAGGGGGTGGTCAGCAGATCCGGGGCAGTTGTTCGCCGAGCGGCATGTCCACCACCCGGGTGCCGCCGAGGCCGGTGGCGGCCACGACCATGCCGGGATGGTCCTCCGCGCACGTGCCGATCCGCACCGCCTCCTTGCCGAGCGGGTGGGCGCGCATCGCCTCCAGGACGGCGTCGGCGTGGTCGGGCGGTACGAACGCGACGAGCTTGCCCTCGTTGGCGACGTACAGCGGGTCGAGGCCGAGGAACGAGCAGGCGTTCGCGACGGTGTCGGGCACGGGGAGCGAGCGCTCGTCGAGGGTGACGCCGACGCCGGCCGCCGCGGCGATCTCGTTCAGGGACGTGGCCAGGCCGCCCCGGGTGGGGTCGCGCAGGACGTGGAGGTCCTGGCAGACGGCGAGCATGTCGGCGACCATTCCGGCCAGGGACGCGGTGTCGCTCTCGATCTCGACGCCGAACTCCAGGCCCTCGCGCACGCTCATGATGGCGACCCCGTGGACGCCGATCTGGCCGCTGACCAGGACCGCGTCCCCGGGGGCGGCCCGTTGCGGGCGGATGTCGACGCCCTCGGGGACCAGGCCGATCCCGGCGGTGTTGATGAAGATCCCGTCGCCGTGTCCGGCGTCGACGACCTTGGTGTCGCCGGTCGCGACGGTCACCCCGGCGGTGCGGGCGGCGTCACCGAGCGCCTGGGCCACCCGGCCCACGACGGAGAGCTCGACGCCCTCCTCCAGGATGAAGCCGCAGGAAAGATAGGCGGGGACGGCTCCAGCCATGGCGAGGTCGTTGACCGTCCCGTTGACGGCGAGGTCTCCGATGGACCCGCCGGGGAAGAACAGCGGCCGCACGACGAAGGAGTCGGTGGAGAACGCGAGCCGCGCGCCGCCCATCGTCAGGTGCGCGGAGTCGCCCAGTTCCGCGAGTACGTCGCTGCCGAAGGCGGGCGCGAAGAGGTGTTCCACCAGCTCGGCGGAGAGCGTTCCGCCGCCGCCGTGGCCCATGACGATGCGTTCGTGGTCGCGCAGCGGCGCGGGGCAGGTCCAGCCGGAGAAGTCGGCGGGTTCGGGAACGGCGGCGGAAGCGATGTCAGCCAACGGAACTCGCCTCCCTGCTCGGAGCCTTCACCTTGGCCGGAGCCCGCTCTCCGCTCGGAGCCTTCCCCCCTGGCTGGGCCTGCGCCTTCGGGGTCTCCTTCGGGGCTTCGAGGCGGCGGTACAGGTAGTACGCGGCGCACGCGCCCTCGCTGGAGACCATCGTCGCGCCCAGCGGATTGCGCGGGGTGCACTCCTTGCCGAACGCGGCGCACTCGTGCGGCTTGATGAGGCCCTGGAGGACTTCGCCGCTGCGGCAGACCGTGGACTCCTCGGTCTCGATGCCGGTGACGGAGAACCTGTGCTCGGCGTCGTACTCCCGGTACCTGGGCGACAGCCGCCAGCCGCTCTGCGGGATCATCCCGATGCCGCGCCAGGCCCGGTCGGTGACCTCGAAGACGTCGGCCAGCATCGTCTGGGCGGCGGGACTGCCCTGTTCGTTGACGGCGCGCGGGTAGGCGTTCTCGACGGTGTGCTCCCCCGCCTCCAACTGGCGCACCGCGCGCCGGATGCCTTCGAGGATGTCCAGCGGCTCGAAGCCGGTGACCACGATGGGGACTTCGTGCTGTTCGGCGAGGGCCGGGTACTCCCGGGTGCCCATCACCGTACAGACGTGTCCGGCGGCGAGGAACGCCTGCACCTGGCAGTCCGGCGAGTTCATGATGGCGTCGATCGCCGGGGGCACCCGTACGTGGGAGACCAGCAGGCTGAAGTTGGGGATGGCGAGCTTCTTCGCCTGGTAGACCGTCATGGCGTTCGGCGGCGCGGTGGTCTCGAAGCCGATGCCGAAGAAGACGACCTGCTTCTCCGGGTTCTCCTGGGCGATGCGCAGCGCGTCCAGCGGCGAGTAGACGACGCGTACGTCCGCTCCCTCGCTCTTGACCTGGAACAGATCGCGACCGCTGCCCGGCACGCGGAGCATGTCGCCGAACGAGCAGAAGATCACGTCGGGGCGGGAGGCGATCTCCAGGGCCTTGTCGATGATCTCCAGCGGGGTCACGCAGACCGGGCAGCCGGGGCCGTGGATCAACCGGATCTCGTCGGGGAGCAGTTGGTCGATGCCGTGCCGGATGATCGAGTGCGTCTGTCCGCCGCAGACCTCCATCAGGGACCAGGGCTGGGTGGTGATCGCCCGGATGTCGTCGAAGAGCCGTTTCGCGAGGACCGGGTCGCTGAATTCGTCGAGATATTTCATGACCGCGCCTCCTTCTCTCCTCCGTCTGCGGGGAGTTCGGTTCCGGCGGGGCGCTCAGCGCCCGCGTCCTTGGCCGCCTTGCCCCAGTGGTCGCCGAACTCCTCCTCCAGGACGCCGAGGTTCTCGAAGAGTTCCAGGGTCTGGCGCGCCGATTCCTCGTCGAGCCGTTGCAGGGCGAATCCGACGTGGACGATGGCGTAGTCCCCCACCCGCATGTCGGGGACGTACTCCAGGCACACGTCCTTGACGACGCCGCCGAAGTCGACCTTGGCCATTCGCGTGGCGTCGCGTTCCTCGATCTCCAGCACTCGGCCGGGTACGGCCAGACACATGGCGCTCTCCTCCCTCACTCCTTCGTCCGGGCGGCGACCATCAGCTGTCCGAGGGCGAGCCCGCCGTCGTTGGGGGGCACCTTGCGGTGTCTCAGTACGGTGAAGCCGTCCTCCTCCAGGCCGGCCGAACAGCCCTCCGTCAGCAGGGCGTTGCAGAACACGCCTCCGGTCAGTGCCACGGTGCCGACGCCCGTACGCCGCCGGGCCGCCGCGCACACGTCACGGACGAGGCCGGTCACCGCCCGGTGGAAGCGGCGGGCCACGGTCGGGGCCGGGACGCCGGCGAGGACGTCCTCGGCGGCGGCGGCCAGGACCGGTGACGGGTCGGCGGTCAGGGGCAGTTCCGGCCCGTCCGGCTCTGCTCCCAGGATGAACCCGTACGCGCGTCCGCGCCCGTCGTCACGGAGGCCGTCCGTCCCCTCGGCGGCCAGCGCCGCGTTCTCCAGGCGCATCGCCGCCTCGGCCTCGTACTCCACCCGGTGGCAGACGCCCGCGAGCGAGGACACCGCGTCGAAGAGGCGGCCCATGCTGGAGGTGGGTACGCAGTTCAGTCCGCGCTCCAACTGGCGTTCCAGGAGCCGTCGTTCGCCGGGCGGGGCGATGGCGGCGCACGGCAGTCCGTCCGACCACGGCAGTCCGGCGGCGCGCAGGTGCGAGAGCGCCATCCGGTACGGGTTGCGGACGGCCGCGTCACCGCCGGGCAGCGGTGCGTAACGGAGGTGGGCGAACCGCTGGAAACCGTCGTAGTCCGCGATGAGGACCTCGCCGCCCCAGACCGCCCCGTCGTCGCCGTACCCGGTGCCGTCGAAGGCGACGCCGATGACGGGGGCGGCGCCGTCGAGCCCGTGCTCGGCCATGGTGGAGGCGACATGGGCGTGGTGGTGCTGGACCTGGCGCAGCGGGAGGCCGCGCGCCTCGGCGGTGCGGCGGGCCCACTGGGTGGAGCGGTATCCGGGGTGGCGGTCGGCGACCAGGAGGCGCGGGGCGACGGTGGTGAGGGCGGTGAGGTGTGCGGTGGCCTTCGCGAAGGCGGTGAGGGTGGCGAGGTCGTCCATGTCCCCGACGTGGGCGGAGAGCCAGGCGTAGCGGTCGTCGGCGGCGCAGAAGGTGTTCTTCAGGTCGCCGCCGACCGCGAGCGCCGGGAGGACGGGCAGCGGCAGGGCGAGCGGCAGCGGGGCGTAGCCGCGCGAGCGGCGGACCGGGAGTTCGGCCCCGGCGCAGATCCGGACCACCGAGTCGTCGCAGGGCACATGGATCGGCCGGTCGTGCCGGAGCCAGGCGTCGGCCAGACCGTCGAGCCGGATCAGCGCCTCGGCGTCGTCGGTGACGATCGGCTCGCCGGAACGGTTTCCGCTGGTCATCACCAGGACGGGCGGTCCGGGCGGGTCGCCGGGCAGACCGAGGAGGAGGCGGTGCAGGGGCGTGTACGGGAGCATCACGCCGAGGTCGGGGCTTCCGGGGGCGACGCCGGGGGCCACATCGGTGGACGGGGCGGGGTGGCGGCGGAGCAGGACGACCGGTTTGCGGGGGCCGGTGAGCAGTTCGCGTTCGGCCTCGTCGACGCGGGCGAGGCGGCGGACGGTCTCCAGGGAGTCCGCGAGGACGGCGAAGGGTTTGCCGCCCCGGTTCTTGCGCTTGCGCAGGGTGCGTACGGCGGTGGGGTCGCTCGCGTCGCAGGCGAGGTGGTAGCCGCCGATCCCCTTCACCGCGACGACCGCGCCCTCGGCCAGCAGTCGCCGGGCCTCCGCGAGCGCGTCGCCGTCGTGGAGCGCGCCCGGGTCGCCGGGGCCCCGGGAGAGGGCGAGGCGGGGGCCGCAGGACGGGCAGGCGATCGGCTGGGCGTGGAAGCGGCGGTCGGCGGGGTCGGCGTACTCACGGGCGCAGTCGGGGCACATCGGGAAGCCGGCCATGGTGGTGCGGGGCCGGTCGTAGGGCAGGCCGGTGACGACGGTGAAGCGCGGGCCGCAGTGGGTGCAGGTGATGAACGGGTGGCGGTGCCGCCGGTCGGCCGGGTCCGCGAGTTCGGCGAGACAGGCGTCGCAGGTCGCGGTGTCCGGCGGGATGAGGGTGCGGCCCGCGCCGGAGGAGGCGGAGGGGCGGATGGTGAAGCCGGAGCCGCCGTTCAGGGCGGGCACCGGGCGCGGCCGGACCGACTCGACGACGGCGAGCGGGGGCGCGCGGGTCCCGATCGCGGCGGTGAAGGCGTCGACCGCCGCCGCCGGGCCCTCGACCTCCGTGCGTACGCCGTGGGCGTCGTTGGCGACCCATCCGGTGAGGCCGAACTCCTCGGCCAGGGTGTAGACGAAGGGCCGGAAGCCGACGCCCTGGACCGCGCCGCGCACGGTGAGGTGGCGGCGGACCCGGTCCTGCGGGGTCGCCGTGGGCGGGGGCAGCCGGTCCGCCGTGGTCATCGCGGGGTTCCGGCGGGTGCGTGGGAGTGCTCGGCGGAAGGAGCGTCGTCGTGGTGGTGGAGGTGCTGTGCGTGCTGTTGCGCGAGCACGGGCACATGGCTCTCCGAACCGTCCGCCGCCCGCAGCACATGGGCGAGCAGCTCATCGACGCCCGCCCCGGTCCGGGCGGAGGTCTCGATGACGGGCACGCCCGGATTGACCTGCTGGACGCCGCCGAGGAAATCCTCCCGGTGGAACTCCGCCGCCTCCGCGAGATCCGTCTTGGTGATCACGACCAGGTGCGCGAGCCCGAAGGCCGCCGGGTACTTCACCGGCTTGTCCTCGCCCTCGGTCACCGACGCGAGCGCGATCCGCAGGGTCTCCCCGAGGTCGTAGGAGGCCGGGCAGACGAGGTTGCCGACGTTCTCCACGAACAGCAGCCGGGTCCCCTCGGGCAGCCAGCCCGCCAGCTTGGCCCCGAGCATGCCCGCCTCCAGGTGGCAGAGCCCGTCGGTGAGGATCTGCTGTACGGGGGCTCCCGAGCGGGCGAGGCGCGTGGCGTCGTTCTCGGTGGCGAGGTCGGCGGTGACGGCGGCGGCCGGGGCTCCGGCGGCGACGGCCCGGGTCAACAGGGCCTCCAGCAGGGCGGTCTTGCCGCTGCCGGGGCTGGACATGAGGTTGACGGCCGTGGTGCCGCGATCGTCCAGGGTGCGGCGCAGCTCCACCGCGTTGGCGTCGTTCTTCGCCAGCACGGCCTGATGCAGGTCAACGGTGCGGCACATGGCTCGCCTCCTCGTCCCGGGCAAGGGCTTCGGCGTCGACGCCCGTCCGGCCCGGTACGTCGTCCTCGCGCCGGTCCTCCCGGCGGTCCCCGACGTCCGGGTGGACGTCCTCCAGGACGACCCGGGCGATCTCCAGTTCGCGCCCGCCGGTCAGGCTCATCGCCTGCCCGCAGGGGCCGCACCATAGATCCGGCGGCATCCCGGTCGCGGTGTCCCGGCCGCAGCCCTCACAGCGGGCCCTTCCCTCTACAGTCTCGATCAGCAGCCGGGCGTCCGCCAGCACAGTGCCCTCGGCGGCCACGCCGAAGGAGAAGTCCAGCGCCTCGGGCACCACCCCGGACAGCTCCCCGACCCGCAGGGTCAGCGACCGGACCCGCGCGCCCCCGGCCCCCTGCTCGCGGACGGCGTTCCCCACCTGGTCGACGACGGCCAGCGCGATGGACAGCTCATGCACGGCGCTCACCCCCTCGCTACCCTGAAAGGACCATGCCTGGTCACGAGGTCGAACGGCGCGCGCTGCTCACCCCGGTCCTGCTCCTGCTTCTGGCGGAACGCCGGGGCCACGGCTATGAGCTGGTGCAGCGCCTGGCGGCGTTCGGCTGGGAGGAGGCCGAGTCGGCCCATGTCTACCGGCTGCTGCGGTCCATGGAGAAGTGCGGCGAGGTCACCTCGCAGTGGTGCGCCTCCGCCTCCGGCCCCGCCCGCCGCGTGTACGCCATCACTCCCCAGGGCGCGATGAACCTCGCCCTGGGGTTCGTCCGGCTGGGAGAACTGCACAGCACCCTCCATCTCTTCCTCGCGCGCTATGTGCAGCTGGAGGACGTCGGGAGCGGGGAGGAGTCTCCGCACCGTGTCGGGCATGGGGACTACATCCGCCGCATGCGCAGATAACGCCGGACGTCGGGCAGGTTCCTGGCGACTCCGTAGACGGCC
This sequence comes from Streptomyces sp. cmx-18-6, assembly GCF_046548915.1. NCBI lineage: Bacteria > Bacillati > Actinomycetota > Actinomycetes > Kitasatosporales > Streptomycetaceae > Streptomyces > Streptomyces sp. cmx-18-6. Next base: position 193,595 of record NZ_JAEBEP010000012.1, read on the forward strand.
GCGAGGCCGGCGGCGACGCCGATCCACATCCAGTGCATCCTGTCCTCCAACGTCGTGGTCTCAGTGCTTCCGGGGTACGGGATCAGGTACGCGCTTCGGTACGGGGTTCCCCGGCTGCGGTCCGGGGTTCCCCGCAGGATTCGTTACGGGGGCGGCGCGCCGGTCCACCAGTTCGAGCACCAGCTCCACCGCCGCCCCCACCGCCTCCTCGACGGGCGGGCTGAGCCCGATCCCCTCCCCCGTGTCCCGGGGCTCGCAGCCGACGACGTACACCTCGTCGGGGAGCGTGCCGCCCGCGCCGGCGTGCAGGTCGTGCAGCAGGCCGAGGACGGTGGCGGGGTCCATCGCGTGGGTGTCGAGCGGGCCGGGCCGGTGTCCGGGGGCCGGGGGCCGGGGCCCGACGTCGACCGTGTACAGGGTGCCGGGCGGGCCGCCCCGGCTCACCAGGTCGACCAGGACGAGGGTGCGGTAGCCCTCCAGCAGGCGGTAGGCGAGGTGCACCCCGCGGATTCCGGTGTCCATCAGCTCGGTCCCGGGCGGCAGGCGGGACGGGGCGAGGGCGCCGAGCCGCCGGACCGTCTCCACCCCGAAGCCGTCGTCCCGGAGGAAGATGTTGCCGACCCCGGCGACGAGCGTGCGCTCGGGCGTCTCCGTACCGGTCATGGCTCCTCCTCCCGCAGCGGCGACACCTCGTCCGGCTTGAAGTACAGGAAGCGGCCCTGCTGGCGGCGGATGTCGGTGCCCGGGTCGTCGTCCAGGACGACGGCGAGGTGCAGCTCCCCGTCCAGGTCCGCGACGACCGCCTCGACGGTGGCCCGGCAGCCCCGCAGGAACGTGTCCTGGGCGTCCGTGCGGCGGGCCCCGGGGGTGAGGAGGACCCGGCTGCCCTCGCCCACGGCCTCGCCGTCGATGGAGACGGTGGAGGGGGCGTCGGCCGCCTCGGGATCCTGCTGCGGGTCCCACCAGGGGTGCCCGGGTCCTTCGGGGAGGGTGAGCCCGGCGGCGGGTGGGCCAGGGGGCTCCGTCACCTCCCGCAGCCCCCGGATCGCTCCGTGCAGCCGTTCCCGTACCGCGTCGGGCATGGCGTCCACCAGCTCGATGACCTCGGCGGCGCGTGCGTCGGTGCCGCGCGCCTCGCGCTTCTCCCGCTCGGTGAGGGCGGCGGTGCGCAGTGAGAGGATCTCGTCGATCTCGGTGGCGTCGTAGAGCGGACCGGGGCTCTCGTCCGCGAGGGCGGGGTGGTCCTCCAGGATGATCGGCGAGGACAGCACGAGATCGTCGCGTTCGGCCGGGCCGGCGAGCACCGGCCACGTGTGGTCGTTGCGCAGCCCGGCGACGGCGGGGCGGGCCCACTCGGGCGGGTCCGTCATGGACAGGAACCGCCCGCCCCGGACGGAGAGCAGCAGGTGGGCGCCGATCATGCTGTGCGGGAGGGCCGTCGACCGGTCGCCGGCGGGGGCCTCGGTGGTGTTGTGCACGGTCACGGTGAGGCGGGACACCCGGTAGGGGCCGGGGAGTCGCTCGACGTACGGGCGGATCTCGCCGGTGAGCCGGCCCCGCCGCCGTACCAGCCGCCCCAGCGTCCTGCCCTCGGCGTCCAGCACCGGTTCGCGCTCGACGGCGGGCGGCAGGTCGAAGGCGACGGTACGGGTGTGGGCCCGCTCCCCCGTCAGTTCGGCGAGGGGCGCGTGCAGCCGGACGCGCTCCTCGTGGCCCTCGTCCCAGGGGACCAGGACCCGGTCGGGCAGCTCCAGTTCGGGCACTTCGGTGTACGTGCCGTCCGGGCCCAGGCGCTCGACGGTCCGCCGCCGTACGTGCAGGAAGCGCAGTTCGGCGTGGAGCCGGTCGGCGGTTCTGGGCTCCAGGAGAACGTCGGTACGTTGCTCCGCGTGCTCACCGGCGTCGGCCGTGCACGCGGGCGGCACGAGGACACCGAACTGCCAGCGCAGCTGGTTCTTCGCGGAGGAGGCGCGGTACGGGTAGAGGACGTACCCCTCGAACAGGACGGCGTCGGCGACCGCGCGCGCCCGGTCGAGTGCGTCGTCGCCGGTCCCGGGCGGCGACAGCGGGTCCGGCGGGCCGTGCGGGGGCAGCGGGTCCGGGGAGCCGTGCGGGACGGGGTCCGCCATCTCACTCGCCCCCTCTCGCCTCGGTCGCTTCGGCGGTGGCGAGCAGTTCCTCGAAGACCTGCTCCCAGGACGGCAGGGCGCGCGCGGAGCGGTAGCGGCGCAGGGACTCCAGGGCGTCCTTGCGCAGCCGCAGCCAGCCCGTGCCCGGGAAGTAGGACTCGATCAGCTCCTGCCAGACGCCCACGGGCATCAGGCAGGACGTCTCCTTGTGCCAGGGGATCGGCTCGGCGCGGAAGCCGTTGCGGCCGGTGAAGACCGTGCCGGAGAAGAGCATCAGCAGCGGTATCCCACCGCGTGCCAGGGCCCGGAAGTACGAGGCCGAGGCGACCTCGGTGTCGTAGGTGCAGGGCACCGGGAGGTCCACGTGGGTGGTGCCGGTGAAGGCGGGCACGGTGATGGACGCGTGGGCGAACTGGAGCGGTTTGAGGGTGCTGCTCCAGCGGCTGGGCTCCCCGAACAGGTCGCCCAGCATGTCGACCTCGTCGGGGTCGTAGGTGCGCCGGGCGGGCTCGATGCGGATCTGGCAGCGCAGGGCGACGGCGTGCACGGGCTGGTGGTCCAGCTCCTCGATGCGCAGCCCGAACAGGAGGGTGGGGCTCGCGCCGAAGGGCTCGGGCCGTACGCCGGTGCAGCGGAAGTCGAGGTCGGTCACGGCGCGCCCCCGGGGTTTCCCGCGCCTTCCGCCCCGGCCGCCGTGGGCACGGGGCGCGAGCGGGCCCCGACGCGGGCGAAGAACTCCTCGATGTCCGCGCGAGCTTCCGCTCCGCCGTCGAAGCCCTTCCAGTGGAGCCGCATCCGGCCGACGAGTTCGTAGCAGACGTCGATCGGGACGAGGGTGCAGGTCGCGGGCTTCGCGCGCTCGGCGTGCAGGAGCAGGGCCTCCACGTCGTCCTGGAGCAGGGCGGCGAGGCGGGTGCGGCCGATGACGGCGTCCCAGGTCGCGGGGTCGAGTTCGCTCTCGGTCGCTCCGGCCGGGCTCGGGTAGAAGGCGGCGAACCGGTCGAGCGCGGAGTTGCGGAAGAAGAAGGCGAGGCCGACCGGGATCTGGAGCCCGTTCCAGCCGGTGTCGTCGAGGGTGAAGTCCGGGTCGGTGAGGTAGCGGTCGGGGACGGCCCGGAAGCGGCCCTGCCCCGCGCCGGGCCGGGTGAAGAGCAGGTGGCAGGGCGGGCAGGAGCACTTGAGGGAGCGCCGGGCGGTGTCGACGAGATGCCGGTGCTGGTCCGGCAGCGGCTCACCGCACAGTTCGCACCGCTCCCCCGGCGGTGGGGGCCGCCGGGTGAACTGGGCGAGGACGCCCGCGCTCACGACCCGGCCCCCAGCAGCTCGGGCAGCGCCACCCGGACGGCCCCGTCCTCCTCCAGGAGCGGCAGGGGCTCCAGGTGCGCGTGCTCCTGCTCGCCCCGGCCGGCATGCCGTACGTCGAACCTCGCGGCGCACTCCGCGCAGCGCAGGAGGTCCCCGTCGAGCGGTGCGGTGCGCAGGCTCGTCCCGCAGTCGGGGCAGCGGTCGCGGTAGGCGTACAGGTTGCCGGGGAGCCGGACGAGCAGGAGCGCGTTGCCCTCGACGTCGGCGACCCGGGTGGCGCGGTCGCGGGCGGGCAGGGCGGGGGCGGGCAGGGTGTGCCAGCGGGGCGGTTCCTCGACGGCGGCCGGGGGCGGCGGCCCCGGGGCGTCGGCGGGCGGGTTCGGCAGGATCTGGAGCAGGGGCGGTGCACCGGCGGCCGGGGCTTCGGCGACGCCCTCGACCTCGATGTGCGCGATCTCCGGCGCGAGCCGGGCGACGGCTTCCTCGATGGTCCAGCGCACGGTCTGGGTGGAGGAGGGACAGCCGTCGCAGCTGCCGCGCAACCGCAGCCGCAGGGTGGGCCCTTCGGGCGTCTGCGGGTCGAGCCCGGCCACGTCGACGTCGCCCGCGTGCGAGCCGAGGTAGGGGCGGACCTTGTCCAGCGCCCGGCCGACCCGGGTCATCGTGTCCTCGGGGTGCAGGTCGTGCAGGATCAGCAGGTCCCCGACGAGCTCGTCGGCGGTGAGCACGGTCAGCGGGTCCGCCCCGGCCGGGGCGGCGCGCAGCAGGCGTACGGTGCGGGCGAGGCCCTCGCCGTAGAACTCCACGACGCTGCGCACCAGTTCGTCGGCGGTCTCGCGGGCCTGCGGTCCGGCCTCGCGCCCCAGCCGGTCCAGCAGCTCGTTGATGCGTGTCCCGGGGTCGGCTCCCGCCATCGTGAGCCCCTTTCCTGGAGTACGGGCAACGGGTCAGGGAGTACGGACCGCGGGAGTACGGGGCCGGCCGCTTCCCGGATCGCTCCCCCGGGCGCGGGTTCAGCCGCCCGCCAGTCCGCTCAGCCCGGTCGGCATGTGGGTCTGCTCGACGGTCCGGCCGCCGCCGACGTACATGTGGACACCGCACGGCAGGCACGGGTCGAAGCTGCGGACGGCCCGCATGATGTCGATGCCCTTGAAGTCCTCGGGCGGGTTCTCCTCGAAGATGGGGGTGTTCTGGACGGCGTCCTCGTACGGTCCGGGGGTGCCGTAGCTGTCGCGGACGCTGCCGTTCCAGGGGGTCGGCGGGTAGGGGTGGTAGTTGGCGATCTTCCCGTCCCGGATGACCATGTGGTGGGAGAGGACGCCGCGTACCGCCTCGGTGAAGCCGACGCCGATCGACTCGTCGGGGACGTCGAACTGCTCCCAGGTCTGGGTGCGTCCGGCGCGGACCTCCTCCATCGCCTGTTCCGCGAAGTGGAGGGCCGCGGCGGCCGCGTACGCCTGGAAGTAGGTGCGCGCCCGGTTGCGTTCGATGGCGTTGGACCACTGCGGGATGTTCCACTCCAGCGCCATCTCCGGCTTGGTCATGGTGCGCGGGAGGTTGATCTGCACGCTGTGGCCGGTGGCCTTGACGTAGCCGATGTCGACGAGTCCGGACAGGGCCGTGGACCAGAGGCGGGCGATGGGGCCGCCGCCGGTGTCCAGGGCGAGGTGGTCGGCGCCGTCGAACCAGCGCGGGGACATGACCCAGCTGTACTTGTCGTCGAAGTCCCGCTTCTGCGGGGCCGGGATGGTGTGCTGGTTCCAGGGGTGGCGTTCGTCCAGCTCGTTGCCGAGCGGGTCGCGCTCCACGAACTTGCCCAGGCCCGCCCAGTCCTCGTAGTACGAGCTGCCGAGCAGGATGCGGATGCCGAGGTTGATGTCGACGAGGCTGTTGGTGACGAGCTTGCCGTCGACCACGACGCCGGGGGTGACGAACATCCGGCGGCCCCAGTCGGCCATGTTGGCGTACGTGAAGTCGCAGTACTCGGGGTCGTTGAGCGCGCCCCAGCAGCCCAGCAGGATCCGCCGGCGGCCGACCTCCTCGTACCCGGGCAGCGCCTCGTAGAAGAAGTCGAAGAGGTCGTCGTGGAGCGGGACGACCCGCTTCATGAACTCCACGTAGCGGGTGAGGCGGGTGAGGTAGTCGGTGAAGAGCTGGATCGTGGCGACCGTGCCGACGCCGCCGGGGTAGAGCGTGGAGGGGTGCACATGGCGGCCCTCCATCAGGCAGAACATCTCGCGGGTGTAGCGGCTGACCTGGAGCGCCTCGCGGTAGAACTCCCCCTCCAGCGGGTTCAGGGAGCGCATGATGTCGGCGATGGTGCGGTAGCCGTGGTCGGCGGCGTGGGGGGCCTCGGTGCGTGTCGCGAGTTCGAGGACGCCGGGGTTGGTCTCGCCGACCATCCGCTCGCAGTAGTCCACCCCGACCAGGTTCTCCTGGAAGATGTTGTGGTCGAACATGTACTCGGCGGCCTCACCGAGGTTGATGATCCACTCACCGAGGTGCGGGGGCGCCACGCCGTACGCCATGTTCTGCGCGTACACGGAACAGGTCGCGTGGTTGTCGCCGCAGATGCCGCAGATGCGGCTGGTGATGAAGTGGGCGTCGCGCGGGTCCTTGCCCTTCATGAAGACGCTGTAGCCGCGGAAGATGGACGAGGTGCTGTAGCACTCCGCGACCCGCTTCGCGGCGAAGTCGATCTTGGTGTGGATGCCGAGGCTGCCGACGATGCGCGTGATCGGGTCCCACGACATCTCCATGAGGCCGTCAGCGTCGACGGCGTGCTTGCCGGTCGCAGTCGCCATGGTCCCGCGCCGCCTTCCTGATCCTGGCCGGTCGTGCTGCTCCCCTGGTCCCGCGGCTCTCCGGGGTCGCCGGAGGCGCGGGTCACCAGGGCGGCCGGTAGCCGGTCTTGATGGTGTCGGTCTTGGTGCGCCACTTCGGTTCCTTGTCGGCCGTCTTCTCGGTGAAGTGCCGCAGCCGCCGGACGACGGAGCCGTACACCCCGCTCGCCGCCGCCGAGACATGGCCGCCGGGCGGCTCGTCCATGAACGGCATGAACTTGTCGGGGAAGCCCGGCATGGTGCAGGCGATGCAGATGCCGCCCACGTTGGGGCAGCCTCCGACGCCGTTGATCCAGCCGCGCTTGGGTACGTTGCACTTGACGACCGGGCCCCAGCAGCCCAGCTTGACCAGGCACTGCGGAGAGCCGTACTCCTCGGCGAACTGGCCCTGCTCGTAGTAGCCGGCCCGGTCGCAGCCCTCGTGGACGGTGGCGCCGAACAGCCAGGTGGGCCGCAGCTCCTCGTCCAGCGGAATCATGGGCGCGGCGCCGGCGGCCTGGTAGAGCAGGTACAGCAGGGTCTCGGAGGCGTTGTCGGGGTGGACGGGACAGCCGGGGATGCAGACGATCGGGATGCCCGCCTTGGACTTCCACTCCCAGCCCAGATAGTCCGGCACGCCCATCGCTCCGGTGGGGTTGCCCGCCATGGCGTGGATGCCGCCGTACGTGGCGCAGGTGCCGATCGCGACGACCGCGAGGGCCTTGGGGGTGAGCCGGTCGAGCCATTCGCTGGTGGTGATCGGCTGGCCGGTCTCGGGGTCGTCGCCGAAGCCGCACCAGTAGCCCTCGGGCTTGATGCGCTCGTTGGGGATGGAGCCCTCGACGACCAGCACGAAGGGTTCCAGCTCGCCCCGGTCGGCCTTGAAGAACCACTCGACGAAGTTGTCGGCGCCCTGGACGGGGCCGCACTCGTAGTCGATGAGGGGCCAGTGGACGGCGACCTTGGGCAGGCCGGGCAGCGCGCCGAGCGCCAGTTCCTCGATGCTCGGCTGGGTGGCGGCGGTGAGGGAGACGGAGTCTCCGTCGCAGCTCAGCCCCGCGTTGATCCACAGAATGTGAACGGTCGGGTCTTCCTGAGGCGTGTCCGGTGCGTCCATCTCGGCCGTGGTGGCGGTCGGGGCGTCCATGAGCCCTCCTCGGATCGGCCCGCTGCAGGATCTCTGGCCGGCGGCCTGTCTCTCCTGGATACCGCGAGCACGTCCCGGCCGGTAAGTGCGCGGTGGCCCTATTGCCGCATCGCACCCCTACCGGCGCTCGTCCATGTGAGGCGGACACGGCGACGGCCCCCGTCCGGTCGGGCGGGGGCCGTCGCCGTCAGCGCGCCGGGGTCGTGGCCGCGCGGCGCGGGAAGACGTCTCAGGACTCGGTGAGGACCGCGTCGATCTCGCGGAGGAAGTCCTTGAGGTCGTCCGGCGTACGCGAGGTGATCAGCGGCCAGCCGCCGTCGTCGTCCCGGACCACCGACTTGTCGACCCAGGAGCCGCCCGCGTTGGTGATGTCGGTCTTGAGGGACGCGTACGAGGTGAGGGTCTTGCCCCGCACATAGCCGCCCTCGACCAGTGCCCACGGGCCGTGGCAGATCGCGGCGACGGGCCGGCCGGACGCGGCGAACGAGCTGACGATCCGGGTGGTGGCGTCCTGGAGGCGCAGCGTGTCGGCGTTCAGCGTGCCGCCCGGGATCAGCAGCAGGTCGTACGCCGCGGGGTCGACGTCGGCCAGCGTCAGGTCGGGCCGAACCGCTTCGCCGGGGTCGCGGTCGCCCACGAGGGTGCGGATCTCGTCGTCGGAGACCGCCGCCACGCTCACCTGTGCCCCGTTGTCGCGCAGATGCCTGACGGGGACGACGAGCTCGTCCTGCTCGACCCCGTAGTTGGTGACGATCGCCAGGATCCGGCGTTCGCCGAGATCGGTCGTGGCCATGGTGCTGCCCCTTTCCTCTGATTACGTCATACGGTCGTGTCGCTGGTCGTTCCGCTCATCCCCCCGCGATCTGGTTCTCCGCCCTGCTCATCCGCCCGTGATGCGGACGCATTCCGCGACGGTGTCGCGGAGACTTCCGGTCCGCTCCAGGATCTCGCGCTGGACCCGGGCGCCGTTTCCGCGCCGCTCCAGGGCGGCGAGGGCCTTCTCCGCCGCCTTGAGGTCGCCGCTGTCCTCCAGGGCGTCCCGCACATGGGCGATGAGCGCCTGGAGCACGTCGGCCGCGGGCTCGGGCCGCAGGGTGCGGGGGTGGATCAGCCGGTCCTCCAGACCCGAACGAGCCGCCTGCCAGGACGCCACCCGCAGGAGGGCCACCTCGGTGTCCAGCGGCGGCTCCCCGGCCCGCCACTCCCGCGCGGCCGTCTCCACCAGCCCCCGCACCAACGTGGCCAGCAGCACCGTGTCCGCCGGGTCCAGGCAGACGTCCGCGATCCTGACCTCCACTGTGGGGTAGCTGGCCGAGAGGCGCGCGTCGAAGTAGACCATCCCCTCGTCCTTGAGCACCCCGGTGCCGACGAGGGCCCGCACCTGCTCGTGGTAGCGCTCGGCGGATCCGTGGAGTTCCACGGGCCCGGCCGAGGGCCACCTGCCCCACACCCGGCTGCGGTAGCTGGCGTACTGGGTGTCCTGCGCCTGCCAGAAGGGGGAGTTGGAGCTCAGGGCGAGCAGGACCGGCAGCCAGGCGCGCATCCGGTCGAGGACGGCGACGCCCTCCTCGTCCGATTCGACGGAGACGTGCACATGGCATCCGCAGGTCAGCTGCTCCTGGGCGGTCAGCCCGTAGCGCTCCGCCATCCAGTTGTACCGCTCCCCGGTCCCGATCGTGGGGCTGACCGGCAGCGGCGAGGTCGCCAGGGCCGCCACCGAGGCCCCCACATCGGCGGCGTGGCGGATCGCCTCGGCACGCCACCGGTGCACCGCGTCGGCGATTTCGCTCATCTCCCGGCAGGGATGCGTGGCGAATTCCAGCTGCTGGCGGTGCAGCTCCGGCTCGAAGGCCGACTCCCCCGCCGCGTCCTTCTCGGCGAGGGCCAGCACGGCCGTGGAGAGGGCACGCGCCTCGCCGCTCTCCGGGTCGACCAACAGCAGTTCTTCTTCCACGCCCACGGTCCGCACCACAGCGCCCACCCCTTCGGTGTTCATGTCGACGATCAGGCCGAAAGGACGGAGTCGTCCTCGGGACGGGCTCCCGGCAGCCGGTGCCGGGCGGCGACCAGCGCGCTGTCGACGTCGCCCGTGCCGGTCGACACGCACAGGGTGTAGGCCACGTCGTCCATGCGCTGTCGCGCCTCGGTGCTGCCGCTCTCCGCGTGCAGCATGCGCAGGACCTCGTACTGCTCGACCAGATTGCGCAGCACCGTGGGGTGGGCCATCAGCATGCGGGGAATCCTTCCGCGGAAGCGTTCATGTGAATGTCATGTGCCCGACTTGTGTGCTCGGTCGGGGCACAGCCCCGAGTACCCCCGCCCGGGCGAGCCACACCCCCACGGGCGAAGTCCGCACCGCTGGTCCGGGGCGCACCGGCCGGAGCCGGCGCGCCGGCCGGGCACGGCTGCGGCATCCGGCGAATCGTTCGCTCGACAACGGGTACCCAGCAGGGCGAAACCAGTCGTCCCCGTTCACACCGGGGCAGCACGGAAGGAAAGCTCTCATGACCGATCGCAGGCCGGAAGGCACCGCCTACACCGGGGCTTCCGGCAGCCCGCCTCCCGTACCGGCGGACATGCCGGACCAGCAGAACCAGGAGGGCGAGGACCCCCTCGACATACCCGTGCCGGACCGGGTGGCCCGTGAGAGCGGCGCCGACGACCGGCCCGAGCTGGACGAGGCGGGTTCCGGCCGGACCGAGCCGCGCAACGCGGGGCCGCACCCCGAGCATCCCGCACCGGACGAGTCGCCGGGATAGCCGTCCGGCGTCCGGCCGGGGGGCGGGGTCTCGGCCCCGTCCCGGGCGGACGCGTCGGACGCGACCGTGGGGCAGGCCGGTGCGGCGGGCCGATACCGCAGGCCGTCAGACAGGGCGATGCCCGCGCCCCCGGTCCGTGGACTCCGTCGCACTTCGTGACGGAGAACGGACCGGGGGCGCGGGCATGCGCGCGTCAGCGGGTGTCCGCCGTACGCGCCGGCGGTTCCACCCCATGCGTCAGTGGTGTCCGCGCGCCGTGCTCGACGCGCCTCCGAAGAGCCGGGCGAGGGCCCGGAAGGGCAGCGTGACCACGGTGGCGACAGCTCCTCCGACGGACCGCAGTACATCGGCGATGGCCTTCAGCATGAGAGGTGTCCTTCCTCCTCGCCCCGGCGGCTCCGAGGGCTTCGGGGCCTTCGGGATACCGGGAGATACGTCTGGGACACCTCGGGTACCCGGCACGGGCCGCCCGAACCCGACCGGGCCGGATCCACCCGCGACGACCGGCCCGGAACATCCTGGGGCCCCGGAACGCGATGCGTTCCGGGGCCCCAGGATGTCGTTCGACCCGGATCAGGCGGTGGTGATGTTCTCCGCCTGCGGGCCCTTCTGGCCCTGGGTGATGTCGAAGGTCACCGCCTGGCCTTCCTGGAGCTCACGGAAGCCGGTGGAGTTGATGTTGGAGTAGTGCGCGAAGACGTCGGGGCCGCCGCCGTCCTGCGCGATGAAGCCGAAGCCCTTTTCCGAGTTGAACCACTTGACGGTTCCGCTGGCCATGCCCGTACCTCTCAGCAGTAAACGGATCCGCACCGCGCGGACCCGGAGGTGATCGCCCTGGTTCTCAGGCACTGCACAGCAAAACGCCCGCGCCAGGCGCGGGCAGGTACTGCGAACCACGACATCTGTCGGCGACGCTACACGGCGGGATCACTCCTCACCAGAGAGCAACGCCATTTTGCTGTCGATCACCCTCATGGTCGTTGGCTCGAACCGCACCGGCCGCGCCCCGCTCAGGGCCCCTCCACCCCGCGCTCGACACGGCGCGCCCACAGCACCAGGGGCACTTGCAGGGGCAGCCTGGCGAGGGCCGCGACCCGCTGCGGACGGGGCCGGTGACGCCAGTCGGCCGCCATCTGCACATTGGCCGGAAACACCCCGACGAAGAAGCCCGCGGTGGCCCGGGCGGCGGCACGGCGCGTACGGGGGTGGGCGAGACCGGCGGCGAGGGCGAACTCGACGACTCCACTGGCGTACGTCCAGGTCCGCGGCTCCCCGGGCAGGATCCGGGGCACGGTGGCGTCGAACGCCCTGGGGACGGCGAAGTGGAGCACCCCCGCCCCGGCCAGGAGTCCGGCGAGCAGCAGGGGTGAACGGGAGGACGTCCGGGGCGACATGGGGCTCCTTGGGCGGGGCGGGCGGCGGTGACCGGGAACGCGACTTACTTGCGAGTAAGTTACTGGTTCCCGGCTCCCCGCGCTCCCCCTCCCCCGGATGAAACCGCGCTACTGGATGAACCGGGGCAGCCACCGCGCCTGGTAGTCCGGGTGTCCCGCGTACTCGGCGGCCAGCTGCCGCACCGCGAAGCCCAGCCCCACCGCCCGGCCGGAGGGGAAGTCGTGGGCCGGGCGGTCGGTGTCCAGCTCGGCCACCTCCACGTACTCGCCCAGCAGCACCCGGTGCGTCTCGATCCGCTCCAGGGTGCGCGCGGGGTCCTGGAGGGCGATGTGGTGGTCGAACCCGCTGTCCCGCACCGTGAACGCGACCCCGCCCCTGCGGTCGTGGACCTCCCCCGGAACATCCGCCGGGCACCGCCATCGGTCCCCGCCGGCAGCCTGGGCGACCTGTTCCTCCTCGGCGAGACGCGCCCGGACGAAGGCCACCATGTCTGCGTTGCCGGCCATTGGATGCTGCTCCCTTGCGCTCATGGATCACTGCGGTGATACGGGGAGCATTGTGGTGGACCGGGGCGGCGCGATCCACCGCGGCCGGCGGTACGCACCCCTGCGGGCGGGTGTGCGGTACGCGAAAGGCCCGGGCCTGCGGTACGCCAGGGGGCGGGTGGTCCGCCCCCTTGCCCCCGGCCCCGTTCAGACGGCCGTCTCCCCCGCCCCCTTCGCGGCGAGGTCGGCGAGCACCTGGTGCAGGGGTTCGGTCAGCCGGCGGCGGTACTCCTGCACGGCCCAGCCGTTGCCGTCCGGGTCGGTGAGGTACATGAAGGTGGCCCCGTCCTCGGCGGCGTACCGCTGGGGTTCGGAGACCTCGACCCCGCGCGCGACGAGTTCCGCGTGGGCGGCCTCGATGTCGGTGACGCAGAGTTGCAGACCGTGGTACGTGCCCGGCTTCGGCTCCCCCGTGGGGTTGGGCACCCCGTCGGTGAGCGCGATCGAACAGCCCGAGCCGGGCGGTGTGAGCTGGACGACCCGTGCGCCCGGCATCACCTCGCCGTCGATGTCGACGTGGAAGCCCAGCTTGTCGCGGTAGAAGTCGCGGGCCCGGTCCACGTCGGTCACGGGGAGCACGATCACTTCAAGCGTCCAGTCCATGGCGGTGTGCCCTTTCACTGTGTCGGGGGATGTGCGGGCGGCGCGGGCGTGGCCGGCTGTCCCGGGTCCGTGCCGCCCTGGAGGCGGGCCAGGTCGGAGGGGCGGACCTGGATGACGAACAGGGCGATCAGGGCGGCCAGTACGGCGAAGGCGGCGGCGACGACGAAGGCGCTGGAGACTCCCGAGGCGAGGACCTGATCGCTCCAGGGCCGGGGCAGCTCCCCGGTCCTGCGGAACTCCAGCAGTTGGGCCGGGGTGGCCTGTTGGAGGAACGTCGGCACCTGGTCGGCGGCCTCGTGACGGCTGGCCGTGCCGAACATCGTCACCAGGATCGACAGCCCGAGGGATCCGCCGACCTGCTGGGTGGCGTTGAGGATGCCGGAGGCGGCGCCCGCCTCCTTCGGGGCGACGCCCGACACGGCCATCAGGGTCAGCGACACGAACTGCATGCCCATGCCGAAGCCGAAGACGAGCATCGGGCCCAGGATCGAGCCGAGGTACGAGCTGTGGACGTCGGTGAGCGTGAGCCAGCCGAGCCCGATCGCGGCCAGGAGCGCGCCCGCCACCATGAAGGGCTTGGGGCCCCACCTGGGGAGCAGTTGGGAGGCCAGGCCCGCGCCGACCGCGATGATGACGCTGATCGGCAGGAAGGCGAGTCCGGCGCGCAGCGGGCTGAAGTCCAGGACGTTCTGGACGAACAGGGTCAGGAAGAAGAACATCCCGAACATCGCCGCGGCGAGGCTGAGCATCATGCCGTAGACCCCGGCGCGGTTGCGGTCGCGGAACATCCACAGCGGGGTGATCGGCTGTCTCGAACGGCGTTCGATGCCGATGAACAGGGCCAGGAGCACGACGGCGGCGGCGAAGGAGCCGAGGGTGAGGGGATCGGTCCAGCCGTCCTCGGAGGCGCGGATGAACCCGTAGACGAGCAGCACCATGCCGATGGTGGAGGTCAGTGCGCCGAGGACGTCGAAGTGTCCGGGGTGGCGTTCGGACTCGGGGATGTAGCGGGGGGTGGCGAAGGCGATCAGCAGGCCGATGGGGACGTTGACGAACAGGACCCAGCGCCAGTCGAGCCACTCGACGAGCAGCCCGCCGGCCAGCAGCCCGATCGCGCTGCCGCCCGCCGACACGGCCGCGAACACGCCGAAGGCCCTGTTGCGTTCGGGGCCCTCGCGGAAGGTCGTGGTGATCAGCGACAGGGCGGTGGGCGACGCGATCGCGCCGCCGACGCCTTGCAGTGAGCGGGCGGCCAGCAACTGCCAGGATTCCTGGGAGAGTCCGCCGAGCAGCGAGGCGAAGACGAAGAGCAGCACCCCGAAGATGAAGACCCGGCGGCGGCCGAGGATGTCGCCCAGCCGCCCGCCCAGGAGCAGCAGTCCGCCGAACGTCAGCGTGTAGGCGTTGACCACCCACGACAGGTTCTCGGTGGAGAAGCCCAGGGACCTCTGCATGTGCGGTAGCGCGATGTTGACGATGGTGATGTCGAGGACCACCATCAGCTGGCACGAGGCGATGACGAGAAGTGCCAGTCCGCTGCCCCGGCGCCGCTGGTCGGGCCGGGCAGCCTTGGCGGGTGTCGCGTGGGAGCCCGTCATGGGTGGGTTCGTCTCTCGTTCCGAGGGCGTCGCGCCCCGACAGGGCGGCCGTTCCCGCCGCGGGTCGGGGGAACGCGGACGTTCACCCGACCGACGTTATGTCGGAATTCGGAGCCTCGCCATTCGATCATCCGGGGGTCGGAACAAGCCCTTCCGGTCCACCGGAACGCGCGACCGCCGCCTCACTGGAGCGCGCGGACCGCCGCGCGGAAGAGGGCGGGCGCGCGGTGGGCCGCGGGGACGATCAGGCGGCGCGAGGCAGGGTGGCCGGCGACGCCCAGCAGGGCCTGGGTGAGCAGCCGGTAGCGGCGTGTCGCCCTCGCCCAGTGCCGCGGATAGTCCTCGGGACGCCCGGCGGCCAGAGCGCCGACCGCGGCCGTCGCGGTGGCCACGGCCAGCGAAATGCCCTCACCGGTCAGCGCGTCGGTGTACCCGGCCGCGTCGCCGACCAGCAGGACGCGCCCGGCGCGTGGGCCCAGCGCCCGTTGCCGCAGCGGACCCGCCCCGCGTACGGGGGTGGCGTCGGCCCCGGCCAGCCGGGCGGCGAGGGCCGGGAATCCGGCCAGGCGCCGGTCGAAGGGGCGGCGGTCGCGGCTGAGCACGGCCACGCCCACCAGTCGCTCACCGACCGGGGTCACGTACGCCTCGCCGTACGGGGACCAGTGCACCTCGACCAGGTCGGTCCACGGGGCGACGCGGTAGTGGCGGCGCAGCCCGTAGCGGCCGGGGCCGGGCGAGGGGCGGTCCAGGCCGAGGGTGCGCCGCAGGGGCGAGTGGAGCCCGTCCGCGGCGATGAGCCAGCGTGCGGTCAGCCCGGCGGCGGTGACGGTGCGCTCGTCCTGGCGGACCTCGCGGACCTTGCCCTGCACCATGCGTACGCCGAGGGCCTCGGCCCGCTCGTGCAGGGCCGCGTGCAGGACGGTGCGCCGCACGCCGAGTCCGTACGCGCCCCGGAACGACGCCTCGGCGGCGCGCCGCCCGTCCGTGTACCGGATGCCGCGCAGGGGGCGCCCGGCCGGGTGGACGCCGAGGGCGTGCAGGGCGGCGAGGCCGCCGGGCATGATGCCCTCGCCGCACGCCTTGTCGACGGGGGCGGGGCGCGGTTCGACCAACACCGCCTCGAGTCCGGCCCGGGCGGCCCGGATCGCGGCGGCCAGCCCCGCCGGGCCCCCGCCCGCGACCAGGACGTCGATCACACGCGTGCGTCCGCCACCGGGAGGCGGGCCAGCGCCGCGTCCTCGCACCGGATCCGGACGAGCATCAAGGCGGCGTTGAGCACGGTGAAGACCAGTGCGGTCGCCCAGGCCCCGTGGACGAGGGGCAGGGCGAGGCCCTCGGCGGCGACGGCGACGTAGTTGGGGTGCCGCAGCCAACGGTAGGGGCCGCCGGTCACCAGGGGCAGGCCGGGGACGACGATGACGCGGGTGTTCCAGCGGGGCCCCAGCGCGACGATGCACCACCAGCGCAGCAGTTGCGCGGCGACCACGACGGCCGCCATGGTCCAGCCGAGGGCGGGCAGGAACGGGCGGTCGGCGAAGTGGGCCTCGGCCAGGCAGCCGGCCAGCAGGGCCGTGTGCAGCGCGACCATCGCCGGGTAGTGGCCGTCCCCCGCCTCGACGCCGCCGCGGGCCAGGCTCCAGCGGGTGTTGCGCCGGGCGACGACGAGTTCGGCCAGACGCTCGGCGGCTACGGCGAGCACCAGGGCGGTGTACCAGATCACGGGGCGCTCCAGTTCACGGGCGGCGGGTCAGCACGGGCGGGTCGGTCCAGGCGGCCGGCACGGGCGGGTGAGCCCGGGCGGCCGGCACGGGCGGTCCGGCTCGGGCGGTCGGCCAGGGCGGGCCGGGGGTGTCCGGCGGGTCATGGGGGGAGGGCGCTCACCAGCGCAGCAGCACCAGTTCGCAGCAGAAGCCCGGGCCCATGGCCAGCAGGAGTCCGGGGGTGCCCGGTTCGGGCCGGCGGTGTTCGATGGTGTCCCGCAGGACGTGCAGGACCGAGGCCGAGGACAGGTTGCCGACCTCGGCCAGCGAGCGCCAGGTGACGTCGAGCGCCCCGTCCGGCAGGTCGAGGACCTCCGCGACGGTCTCCAGCACCTTGGGCCCGCCGGGGTGGCACACCCAGTGCGCGACGTCCTTCGGCTTGAGACCGTGTTCGTCGAGGAACTCCCGTACGTCGTCGGCGAGATACTGGCGTACGATGTCGGGCACCGCAGGATCCAGGACCACGCTGAAGCCGCCTGAGCCGATGTCCCAGCCCATCACGTGCTCGGTGTCCGGGTACATCCGGCTGCGGGTGGCGACGATCTCGGGACCGGCCATGGCACGGCGGCCGCCGAGGGCGACCACCGCGGCCGCCCCGTCCCCGAACAGGGCGGTCGCCACCAGGTTGGCGGGCGTCACGTCCTGGCGCTGGAAGGTGAGGGAGCACAGCTCGACGGAGAGCAGCACCGCGACGTCGTCGGGCCGGCCCAGCAGGTAGTCGTGGAGCCGGGCCACCCCGGCCGCCCCGGCGACGCAGCCGAGGCCGAAGACGGGCAGCCGTTTCACGTCGGACCGCAGGCCGAGGCGGGACACGAGCCGGGCGTCGACGGAGGGGGCCGCGATGCCGGTGACGGAGGTGAAGATCAGCAGGTCGACATCGGTGGGGCGCAGTCCGGCCGAGCGCAGCGCACCCCGTACGGCGTGGCCGCCGAGGTCGACGGCCGAGCGGATGAACACGTCGTTGGCCGCGCCGAAGCCGTCCAGGTCGCGATAGCCGTCGAGCGGCAGCACGGTGTGCCGGGTGCGGACGCGGGCGTTCTCGTGGAGCCGGTCCAGGACCCGGCGGTCCGCGCCGGCCGGCAGGCAGGTCGCGGCCACCATGTCGGTGACCTCGCGCTGGGTGTGGCGGTGGGGCGGCAGGGCCCCGTGGACCGCGGCGATCCGGGTCATCGCAGCTCCTGCGTCAGGGGTGTCATCGCCCCATCCTGCCCACAAAGAAGCGGGAATCCCGGCAGCAGGACCGCCCGGTCGCCGTGTTGACGGGGGCGCGGGTGTCTACGATCACCGGATGGACGCCGTGGACGGGGCAGGGGCGGCCACGACGGTGGTCCGGTGGCCGGGCCGCGCGGCGGGGCTGGCTCTCGCCTGCCATCCGGGGCCGGTGGTCGCGGTGACCGCGCTCGCCTGCGCCCTGGGCGTCGGGGCGGGCCTCTCCCCGGCGCGGCTCGCCCTGGTCGGGCTCGCGGTGCTGACCGGGCAGCTCTCGGTGGGCTGGTGCAACGACGCGTACGACGCGCGGCGCGATGCCCGCGCCGGCCGCCGGGGGAAGCCGGTGGCCGACGGCGTGGTCACCGTCCGCGCGGTGTGGGGGGCGGCGGCGGTCGCGGCCGTCCTGTGCGTACCGCTCTCGCTGGCCTGCGGCTTTGTGGCCGGTACGGTGCACCTGGCCGCGGTCGCCGCCGCCTGGCTGTACAACCTGAGGCTGAAGGCGACGGTCCTCTCCTGGGTCCCGTACGCGGCCGGGTTCGCCGCCCTCCCCTGCCTGGTGACGCTCAGCCTGCCGGACGCGCCCTGGCCCCGGTGGTGGACGGTCGCCGCGGGGGCGCTGCTGGGGTGCGCGGCGCATCTGGGCGACACCCTCCCGGACATCGGGGCGGACCGGGCCGCCGGCGTGCGGGGTCTGCCGCACCGGCTGGGCGCCACGGGGACGCGGCTGCTGCTTCCGGTCCCGCTCGTCGCGGCCACGGCCGTTCTGGTGCTCGGCCCGCCCGGTCCGGTGGGCGTCGCGGGCGCGGGTGCGCTCGTTCTCGCCGGTGCGGCGGCGCTGACGGGGCCGGTGCTCGGCGGGCCGTGGCGCAAGGCGGCGCTGGCGGGGGCGGTGGCCGTGGCGGCGGCGGACGTGGCGCTGCTGCTGGTCCGCGGCACAGCGCTGTCCTGAACCGAGCTCCTGAGCACCCTTCCTGACGGGACGTCATGCACCATGCCTCGATGACGTGAACATGCGAGAACCGTTGACAAATCAGAAACGCACCAGAAATCTATGAACCTCAATCCGCAAAAGATTGACTGCATGGCTCAAATACCCAAGAACAGCGCGTTCTCTTCGGCATCACCGTGCCACTGCCCCTCCCCCGCCCCGTCCCCCCGTGGAAGCAGAGGACAGCATGAGATGGAAACGACTCACCGAAAGATCGCTCACCGGGCTGCTCATAGCCGGGCTGGTCACGGTCGGCCTCCTGCCCGTCTCGGCGGCGGCGGCTGAACCCGTCGACCTCGCCCGGGGCAAGAGCGTCACCGCCAGCGGATCGCACGGCGGCTACCCCGCCGTCAACGCCAACGACGGCCAGGTGAACACCTACTGGGAGGCGAACGGGCACCCTTCGACCCTCACGGTGAAGCTGGGCGCCGACGCGGACCTCCAGTCCGTGGTGATCAAGCTCAACCCCGACCCGATCTGGGCCACCAGGACCCAGGAGTTCCAGGTGCTCGGCCGGACCCAGAACGCCGCCGGCTTCACCTCGCTCAAGTCCCGCGCCGGCTATGTGTTCGACCCGGCGGCCAACCGGAACACGGTGACGGTCCCGGTCAGCGGCCGGGTCGCCGACCTCCAGGTGCAGTTCTTCTCCAACAACGGCGCGCCCGGGGCCCAGGTCGCCGAGATCCAGGTGCTCGGGACGCCCGCGCCCAACCCGGACCTGACGGTGAGCGCCCTGTCCTGGAGCCCCTCGACGCCCTCCGAGACCGACATCATCACGATCCAGGGGACCGTCCGCAACGCCGGTACGGCTCCCTCGGCCGCGACCACCGTCAACGTGAGCCTGGGCGGCGTGGTCGTGGGCAGCGCCCCGGTCGGCCCGCTCGCGGCGGGCGCCTCGGCTCCCGTCTCCGTGGGCGTCGGCAAGCGGCCGCAGGGCTCGTACACCGTGTCGGCGCTGGTGGACCCGTCCGACACGATCGTCGAGTCGGACGAGACCAACAACAGCCGCACCACGGCCTCCCCGCTGGTGGTGGGCCAGAGCCCCGGCCCCGACCTGGAGGTCCGCTCCATCACCTCCAGCCCGTCCAACCCGGCGGTCGGCGCGGCGGTCACCTTCACCGTGGCCGTGCACAACCGGGGCACCGGCGCGGTGAGCGCGGGCACGGTCACCCGGCTGACGGTGGGCTCCACCACCCTCAACGGCACGACCCCGGCCGTTCCGGCGGGCGGCACGGTGAACGTCGCCATCGGCGGCAGCTGGACGGCGGCGAGCGGCGGGGCCACCCTGACCGCCACGGCCGACGCGACGAACCTGGTCGCGGAGACCAACGAGAACAACAACGTGCTGGCCCGCTCGATCGTCGTCGGGCGCGGCGCGGCCGTACCGTACACGGAGTACGAGGCGGAGGACGCCGCGTACCAGGGCACCCTGCTGACGTCGGACGCCGAGCGCACGTTCGGGCACACCAACTTCGCCACCGAGTCCTCCGGCCGCAAGTCGGTGCGGCTCAACTCCACCGGCCAGTACGTGGAGTTCACGTCCACCAACCCGTCGAACTCGATCGTCGTCCGCAACTCGGTCCCGGACGCGCCGGGCGGCGGCGGCCGTGACGCGACCATCAGCCTGTACGCCAACGGCCAGTTCGTCCGCAAGCTGACCCTCTCCTCCAAGCACAGCTGGCTGTACGGGAACACCGACAGCCCCGAGGGCCTGACCAACACCCCGGGCGGCGACGCGCGGCGGCTGTTCGACGAGTCGCACGCGCTGCTCGCGCAGACCTACCCGGCGGGCACCAAGTTCCGTCTCCAGCGGGACGCGAGCGACAACGCCGCCTTCCACATCATCGACCTGATCGACCTGGAGCAGGTGGCCGCGCCCACGGCCCAGCCGTCCGGCTGCGTCTCCATCACGACGTACGGCGCGGTGGCGAACGACGGGATCGACGACACCGCCGCGATCCAGCGCGCGGTGACGGCGAACCAGAACGGCCAGATCGGCTGCGTCTGGATCCCGGCCGGCCAGTGGCGCCAGGAGCAGAAGATCCTCACCGACGACCCGCTCGACCGGGGCCAGTGGAACCAGGTGGGCATCCGCGACGTGACGATCCGGGGCGCGGGCATGTGGCACTCCCAGCTCTACACGCTGACCCCGCCGCACGAGGCGGGCGGGATCAACCACCCGCACGAGGGCAACTTCGGCTTCGACATCGACCACAACACGCAGATCTCCGACATCGCGATCTTCGGCTCCGGCACGATCCGCGGCGGTGACGGCAACCACGAGGGCGGCGTCGCGCTCAACGGCCGCTTCGGCAAGGGCACGAAGATCAGCAACCTCTGGATCGAGCACGCCAACGTGGGCGTATGGGCGGGCCGCGACTACGACAACATCCAGGCCCTGTGGAACCCGGGCGACGGCGTCGAGTTCACCGGGATGCGGATCCGCAACACCTACGCAGACGGCATCAACTTCGCCAACGGCACCCGTAATTCGACGGTGTACAACTCCTCCTTCCGCAACACCGGCGACGACGCCCTCGCCGTCTGGTCCAGCAAGTACGTCAAGGACCAGTCCGTCGACATCGGCCACGACAACAGCTTCCGCAACAACACCATCCAGCTGCCGTGGCGGGCCAACGGCATCGCGATCTACGGCGGTTACGGCAACAAGATCGAGAACAACGTCATCTCCGACACCATGAACTACCCGGCCATCATGCTGGCGACCGACCACGACCCGCTGCCCTTCTCCGGGCAGACCCTGATCGCCAACAACGCCCTGTACCGCACCGGCGGAGCCTTCTGGAACGAGGACCAGGAGTTCGGCGCGATCACCCTCTTCCCGCAGAACCTGCCCATCCCCGGCGTCACGATCCGCGACACCGACATCATCGACTCCACCTACGACGGCATCCAGTTCAAGACCGGCGGCGGCCTGATGCCGGACGTGAAGATCCAGAACGTCAGGATCGACAAGTCCAACAACGGCTCCGGCATCCTCGCGATGGGCGGCGCCCGGGGCAACGCGACGCTGACCGACGTGACGATCACCAACTCGCGCGACGGCCATGTACTGATCGAGCCCGGCTCGCAGTTCACGATCACCGGCAGCCCGAACAGCGCACGCGCCAAGCGGTAGCACCCGCTGCAGGGTTCCCGGGCCGGCGGATCACCGCCGGCCCGGGAACACCCTTTCGCCTCCGCCGAATTGGCCCCCTCGCGGCTCTGGGAAGTGCGAGGTCCGGCCGCTACCCTCCGCGCATGATTCCCACGGTTGTCTGGGGTACCGGCAACGTCGGCCGCGCGGCGATCCGCGCCGTCGAGGCCCATCCGGCACTGGAACTCACCGCCGTCCTCGTCCACGATCCCGCCAAGGTCGGCCGCGACGCGGGCGAGTTGGGCGGACTCGCCCGCCCGCTCGGGGTCGCGGCCACCGACGACATCGCCGCCGTCCTGGCCGCCCGCCCCCGCGCGGTGGTCTACGCGGCGTCCGGCGACATCCGCCCCGACGACGCCCTCACCGACATCGGCCGGGCGATCCGGGCCGGGTCCGTCGTCGTCACGCCCTCCCTCTATCCGCTCTACGACCAGCGCAACGCCCCGCCGGAACTGCGGGACCCCGTCCTGGCCGCCGTCGCGGAAGGCGGCGGCTCCCTCTTCGTCTCCGGCGTCGACCCCGGCTGGGGCAACGACGTCCTGCCGCTCCTGGTCAGCGGTCTGGGCACCGAGGTGGACGTCATCCGCTGCCAGGAGATCTTCGACTACTCCACGTACGAGCAGGAGGACTCGGTACGCCATCTGATCGGCATGGGACACCCGCTGGACTACCAGCCGCTGATGCTGGCGGAGAGCGTCCCGACGATGGTGTGGGGCGGCCAGATACGCCTGATGGCCCGGGCGCTGGGCGTCGAACTGGACGAGATCCGCGAGACGTTGGACCGCCGGGCCCTGGAGAGCACGGTGCGCACCCGCACGATGGGCGAGTTCGCGGCGGGCACCCAGGGCGCGGTGCGGTTCGAGGTGCAGGGCGTCGTGGGAGGCGAGCCCCGCATCGTGATCGAGCACATCACCCGTATCCACCCCTCGTGCGCACCGGACTGGCCCTCCCCGCCGGACGGTGTGGGCGCGCACCGGGTGGTGATCGAGGGCCGCCCCCGTATAGAGGTGACGGTCGAAGCGTCCGACGAGGGCGAGAACCGGTCGGCGGGCGGGAACGCCACGGCGGTCGGGCGGCTCGTCTCGGCCATCGACTGGCTGGTGGACGCGAAGCCCGGCCTGTACGACGCACTCGACGTCCCGCTGCGGCCCGCTGTCGGCAGGCTGGGAAGGAGAACGACATGATCATCGACATCCCGGAGGGCCAGGAGCCCATCGGTTACGTATGGGGGGAGATGGTCCCCGGGATCGGGATGGCCGCCGCCGCGTTCTCGATGTCCGTGTACGAGCACACGACGCTGGGCCTGCGGGAGTTCGAGGCCGCGCGGCTGAGGGTCGCCCAGATCAACGGGTGCCTGTTCTGCCTGGACTGGCGGACCGAGCGGGACGGGGCGAAGGTCGAGGAGGAGTTCGCCGAAGCGGTGACCCAGTGGCGTACGACGGACGCCTTCGACGAGCGGACCCGGCTGGCGGCGGAGTACGCGGAGCGGTACGCGCTGGACCACCACGGTCTCGACGACGCCTTCTGGAAGCGGATGACCGCGCACTACAGCCAGGTGGAGATCGTGGAGCTGTCCATGAGCATCGGCTCCTGGCTGGCGTTCGGACGGCTCAACCATGTGCTGGGGATCGACGCGGTGTGCGTCCTGCCCGGTCACTGACGGAGTCCGGGGCCGCCGGGTTGGCACTCCCGGCCCCGGGCTCTCCGTGCGCCCGGTGGATCAGCGGCGCAGATCGGTGGCGATGATCCGCTCGATGTTGCGCTCGGCGAGCGCGGTGATCGTCACGAACGGATTGACGCTGGTGTTGCCGGGGATCAGCGCGCCGTCGATGACGTACAGCCCCGGGTAGCCGTGCAGCCGGCCGTAGTTGTCGGTGGCCTTGCCCAGGACGGCGCCGCCCAGCGGGTGGTAGGTGAGGTGGTCGCCCCAGATCTTGTAGGTCCCGAAGAGGTCCGTGCGGTAGATCGTCCCCTCCTTCTTGTTGATCCTGTCGAAGATGGTCTTCGCCGCGTCGATGGACGGCTGCTTCCACGCCGTCTGCCAGTTCAGTTCGGCCCGGCCCGCCGCGGCGTTCCAGGTGAACTCGGCGCGGTGCGGGTTCTTGGTGATCGAGAGGTAGAACGAGGCGTAGGTCTCGATCCCGGTGGGCAGCGGAGCGACCTCGGCGAACGCGCCGCCGGCGTCCCAGTTGTCGATGCCGCCGGTGGGGATGGACGACTGCACCTTGCCGGTCGGGTCCCACAGGTGGTTGGCCCGGCCGCACATGACGTTGCCGTTGTCGCCCCAGCCCTTGCCGATCTCGTTGTTGAGTGCGGGCAGCGCGCCGGTGGCCTTCAGGCCGACGAGCAGCTTGCTGGTGCCGACGCTGCCCGCGGCGAAGAAGACCCTGTCCGCCGTGACGGACTTGGTGGCGGTGGTCCGGCCGGTGGTGTCCAGCTGGTCGATGAGGACCGTGTAACCGCCGCCGGGGGCCGGAGAGACGGAGGTGACCTTGTGCAGCGGGGTGATGGCGACCCGGCCGGTGGCCCTGATCCGGTCGATGTAGGTCTTCTGGAGCGACTTCTTGCCGTAGTTGTTGCCGTAGAGGATCTCGGCGTCCAGTGCGGACTTGGGGACCGTTCCGGCGGCCTCCTGCTTCATGTAGTCCCAGTCGTACACGGCGGGCACGAAGAGGAACGGGAAGCCGGAGCGCTGCGCGTGCTTCCGGCCGACCCGGGCGTACTGGTAGCAGTCGACGGTGTCGAACCAGGCGGGGTCGATGGTGGTGACGCCGAGGCCCGCGTTGGCGCGCGGGTAGTAGGTGCCGTACATCTCCTCGGCGTTGACCGAGGGGAGGATGGCGGCGAAGTTCTCCCGGCGGGGGGTGACGGCCATGCCGCCGTTGACCAGCGAGCCGCCCCCGACGCCGCGCCCCTGGTAGACGGTGATGCCGGCGAACTCCTCGGCGTCCAGGATGCCGGTGTAGCGGTTGACGTGCTTGTCGATCGGGAAGCCGAGGAAGTTGCTGAGCGGCTGTTTGGTCCTGGTCCGCAGCCAGAAGGACCGGTCGTCGGGCTTGGTGGTGTTGGCGAAGATCTTGCCGTCCGCGCCGGGGGTGTCCCAGGCCATGCCCATCTCGATCATGTGCACGTCCGTGCCGGCCTGGGCGAGCCGGAGGGCGGCCACGGAGCCGCCGTATCCGGTGCCGACGATCAGCACCGGCACATGCGCGCCGAACCCGATCGGTGCGGCTGCCGCACGAGCGGCGGCCCAGGCGGGTGCGAGGGGCCCGGCGAGTGCCGCGACCCCGAGAAGAGAACTTGTTCCTGTGATGAATCTTCGGCGCGAGACGCCCTTGGATGCGCCGTCAGGCGCGGTAGTGTCACTCATGTGACATCCCTCACTCTCGACAGAGTGCAACAGGTTCTACTGTCGATGGCGTGGTAAGTCACTAGAAACTTCGGGGTAACTTCCCCGGGAACTTCGGCATGACTTCCCCGGTGCGGCCCCGCGCGCCCGGGGCCCGCTCCCGGTGGACATGCCGCCTCAGCGAGAGCGGCCGGAACTGCTTTGCCGCCCCGGTGCCGGGGGCGTGGCGGGTCGTTGCACGGGGGGTGCGGCGGCCTGGCGCGCCGGAGACGTGCCGGATCCTCGCGTCGGCTGGGCTGCCTTCCGCGTGGTTCCGGACGCGGGCGAGGTGGTGGAGCGCCCCCGGGCAGCCTGCGCGATGGACGGGGTCTGCCCGGTCGTGGCGGGAGCGTTGAGCATGGGCGCGGCCAGCGCGTCGACACGGGCCAGCCGTTTGTTCCACTCGGCGGCGCTCTCCCCGGCGGGCGTCGCCGTGGCTGCGCGGCGGGCCAGGAAGTCCTCACGGGTGGCGGGGGCCCACGGCCGGCTCCTCGTCTCCTCGACGGCTTGGCCGACCAGCTTGGCCGGCTCCCAGGCTCCATCGGGAGCCAGGCGCTTGCTGAAAGCGATCCCACCGGCGTCGACCAGATGCAGGGCGTCGGCCAGCCTCCGCTCCTCCACCACCGTCATGATGGCCGGGACGCCCTCGGTGATCCGCTGCTGCAACTCCACAGGGACCAGGAAGCTGTAGCCGGGGCCCTCGCTCAAAGCCCAGCGATGGCGGTCCATCACTCCGACCTCGGTCAGCGCCGGGTGCAGAGCGGTGTACGCCAGCTCCGTGCCGTACCCCTCGTCCCGGAAGGTCGCGACCCGCCCCAGGGTGTACTCCTCGTCCGTGAACGGACCGATGAACATGACGTTGAGCCGGCGCGCCAGGACCTCCTCGAGGATCGCGTCGCGCAGCACCCCGACGTCGGGCCCGCACAGCCGCGCCGCCTCCAGGGCTCCGCGTTCGCGGGCGAGCCGGTCGTAGTGCGGATGGAAGGCGAAGTGGTCGTCACCGTCGTAGAGCAGGGCGTCGGACAGTTCCAGCTGCTCGGCGACCACGGAACGCAGCGTGGTCTTCCGGGACCCCTGGGGCCCGCCGAGGATGACCATGCGCGGCGAGTCCTGCGACAGCAGATCACGGAGTCCGGGCTGCACGTCCTCCCGGAAGATGTCGGCGAGCTGCTCGTCCGACAGACGTCGCGGCGGCCGCTCCGGCTCAGCCATCGGTGCCGCCTTCGCGTACGGCGCGCAGCCGCTCCGGCATCTCCCGGAGGATCTCCGCGACCCGTTCGCGGTCGCCGGCGGTCAGGCTGTCCCGCTCCGCCAGAAAGGGCGCGCGCTCGGCGCGCAGGGCCTGCGCCTCCTGCCGGGTGGACGTCTCACCGATCCGGCCGCTGTAGGCGGCGATCAGCGCGCTGAGCAAGGCCCGCGCGCGCTCGTAGGAGTCCATTTCCGCTGCCGTCCACGGTGAAGACCGTGCGCCGCTCGACATCATCCGCCCCCGTGCATGATCACTCTGAAGTGTGCCAACAGACCTTACTTCCAGCGCCTGTTGATCCTATACTCGCACAGACGTGATCAGGTCGGCCCGCATGTGCACCACCACCAGGAAGGCCCCTCATGCCTCTTCCGCCGAACGCATGGCACAGGAGCAGCTACAGCGGTGACTTCGAGGACGCCTGCGTGGAGGCCCAGGCCCGACCGGACCTCGAAGGCGTGTCGGTCCGGGACTCCAAGGACCGCCGCCGCCTCCCGCTGACCGTCTCCGCGGCGGCCTGGCGCGACTTCCTCTCCGGACAACGGCAGAGGTGAACCTCCTCTCCGGACGATGGCAGAGGTGAGGTGAGCGCGGCATGCCGAAGGGGCCCCGGACCAGAGGATGGTCCGGGGCCCCTCGGGGTGCCGCGTACGGGAGATCAGTACGCGCCGAAGACGTTGTCGATCGAGCCGTAGCGGTCCGCGGCGTAGTTGCACGCGGCGGTGATGTTGGCGACCGGGTCGTAGCTGTCGGTCGAGGTGCCGGGCACGTGGTACGCCTGGAACGTCGGGTCGATGACCTGGAGCAGGCCCTTGGACGGGGTGCCCTTGACCGCGTTGGAGTCCCAGTTGTTGATCGCGTTCGGGTTGCCCGAGGACTCGCGGATGATGTTGCGGTGGATGCCCTCGTAGCTGCCGGGGATGCCGCGCTCGGCCATGATCGCCAGCGACTCCTTGATCCAGCCGTCGAGGTCGTTCGTGTACGTGGTGGGCGCGGCGGCAGCCGGGGCGGCCTTCGCCACGGGGGCGGCGGCGGTGCGCTCGGAGCGGTCGGCGCGCTTCGTCGTCGCGGAGCGGTCGGCGGACGGGGAAGCCTTGCCCGCCTTGGCGTCTGACGGAGCGCCAGCGGCCTTCGCGCCGATGGTCAGCGTGATACCCGGGTGAATAAGGTGCGGGTTCTCCCCGATGGCCTTCCGGTTGTTCTCGTACAGCTTCTTCCAGCCGCCGCTGACGGAATGCTCGCGGGCGATCTTGGAAAGCGTTTCGCCGGCCGCCACGGAATGCTCGGCGGACGCGGCCTTCGTCACGGAATTCACCTGGGCGCTCACGGAAACCGGAGCCACGGCCTTTTCGGCGGCGGAGTGCGCGGGTGCGGCGGAGGCGGTGGCGGCGCCGAGCAGCGGGAGGGCCAGAACGGCTCCGCCCGTGGTCACCGCGGCGATGCCGCGGCTCAGCGAGACGGACTTGGTACGGCGGTGCTTACCCTGTGCGGGCATGGGGAATTTCCTCTCCGGCGCCTACGAGGTGAGCTGTCGGGTTCAGACGGGAGATGTCTGGCCGCATGGCATGCGACTTCACCCCGAGCCGGTCCGGATAGCGGATCGGCGGCTTACCTGGGTCCCCCGCTCCTGCCGTGCGTGAGTGGGTTTCGGATTCCCGGACGGCGGCAGGATTCGGCGTTCCATCCGGATTGACCGTGACCGTAGGCGAAAAGGACCGGGCAGAACAAGCCCTGCAATTCCGGATCATCTTTTTCCGCAAGATCGAAAAAAGGAATTCCCGGACGCGCCCGTTCCGTCGCACTGTCAACTTTCTTGGCGCAGAAGGGAACCGAACCCTCCGCATACGCGTCCGCGCCTTCGGACGTGACGCTCACCACTCCGTGCGGGAGTGACCGAAATGCGAGGCCCCAAAAGCCTCAAGCCAATCAATAGCCCCTTTATGGAAGAGACGACCAAAAGATATAAATCGCCCATATCTCCGCCGAGAAACGGACTTTTCGGGCGGCTCCCCAGGGCCGCTCCAGCGCCCCGCGAGACCTTGGCTTACCGTGTGGGGGGAGACGAGTAAGCCAAGCCTTACCTCCGACGTACGCTGTAACCCGCCCGCGTCCGCCCGCCTTAAGGATCACCACGCCATGACACGCCCCGTCCGCGTCGCCATTGTCGGAGCCGGCCCTGCCGGTATCTACGCTGCGGACGCGCTGCTCAAATCCGAGGTCTGCCAGGACCCGGGTGTCTCCATCGACCTGTTCGAGCGCATGCCCGCGCCCTTCGGGCTGATCCGCTACGGCGTGGCGCCCGACCACCCCCGGATCAAGGGCATCGTCAAGGCGCTGCACCAGGTGCTGGACAAGCCGCAGATCCGCCTCTTCGGCAATGTCAGCTACCCGCACGACATCGGCCTGGACGACCTGCGGTCCTTCTACGACGCCGTGATCTTCTCCACCGGCGCGGAGGCGGACCGGGCGCTGGACATCCCGGGCATCGAGCTGGACGGCTCCTACGGCGCGGCCGAGTTCGTCTCCTGGTACGACGGCCACCCCGAGGTCCCGCGCACCTGGCCGCTCACCGCGGAGAAGGTCGCCGTCCTCGGCGTCGGCAACGTGGCGCTGGACGTGGCCCGGGTCCTGGCCAAGACGGCGGACGAGCTGCTGCCGACCGAGATCCCGGACAACGTGTACCAGGGCCTCAAGGCGAACAAGGCACTGGAGGTGCACGTGTTCGGGCGGCGTGGCCCGGCGCAGGCGAAGTTCAGCCCGATGGAGCTGCGGGAGCTGGACCACTCCCCCAACATCGAGGTCATCGTCAACCCCGAGGACATCGACTACGACGAGGGCTCCATCGCCACCCGGCGGGAGAACAAGCAGGCCAACATGGTCGCGCAGACCCTGGAGAACTGGGCGATCCGCGACGTCGGCGACCGCCCGCACAAGCTGTTCCTGCACTTCTTCGAGTCCCCGGTCGAGATCGTCGGCGAGGACGGCAAGGTCGTCGCGCTGCGCACCGAGCGCACCGAGCTGGACGGCACCGGCAACGTCCGGGGCACCGGCACGTTCACCGACTGGGACATGCAGAGCGTCTACCGCGCCGTGGGCTACTACTCGGAGGAGCTGCCCAAGCTGCCCTTCGACGTGGGCTCCGGCACCGTCCCGCACGAGGCGGGACGCGTCATCGCCGGGGGCGAGCACATGGCCTCCGTCTATGTCACGGGCTGGATCAAGCGCGGCCCGATCGGCCTGATCGGTCACACCAAGGGCGACGCCAACGAGACGGTCGCCTGTGTCCTGGAGGACCGCGCGGCCGGCCGTCTGGCCGAGCCGGCGACGCCCGCCCCGGAGGCCGTCGAAGCCTTCCTGGAGAGCCGGAACGTCCGCTACACGACCTGGGAGGGCTGGCACAAGCTGGACGCCCACGAGCAGGCGCTCGGCGTCGCGCAGGGCCGTGAGCGGATCAAGGTCGTGGAGCGCGAGGGCATGCTCGACGCGTCCGGCGCCTTCGTCCCGGCCGAGCGGCGCCCCGAGAGCTGATCCGATCAGCCCTCCGAAGGCTGATCGGAGCGGCCCTCCCGAGGGCTGATCAGGACCGTCACCCGTCGGGCCGGGCCCGGGGCGCGCTCGCCGTGCCGCCAGCACCCGGCCCCGGCCTTTGACCTGCACCCGGACCCGGCCCGCGGAACGTCCGCCACAGGCCCGGCGGGGCGGCGTCGCGGGAGAGCGGCGGCGGCTTCCGGGGGATGTGCGTCCAGCGGGCCGCGAGCAGGAGCGCGATGTCGTCGGGGCGGTCGGTGGCCTGCCTGGCCTCCCCGATCACCCGGTTCGCCGTCTCGGACAGCGGGACCGAGCCGACCCCGGCGATCGTGGCGCGCAGCCGTTCGATGCCCTCGTCGATGTCGGTCCCGGGTCGTTCGATGAGCCCGTCCG
Organism: Streptomyces sp. cmx-18-6; assembly: GCF_046548915.1. Taxonomy (NCBI): domain Bacteria; kingdom Bacillati; phylum Actinomycetota; class Actinomycetes; order Kitasatosporales; family Streptomycetaceae; genus Streptomyces; species Streptomyces sp. cmx-18-6. The sequence continues at coordinate 223,567 of NZ_JAEBEP010000012.1, forward strand.
TGAACAGGGCGAGCACCGCCCCCGGGTCAAGCCGCAGCTCGGTGACCGGGTAGGTCGCCTGGCCGTCGATGCCGAGCACGATGCCGCCGGGCAGGTCCAGCACCTCGGTCCGGCCGTCCGGATGCCGCAGCACCGGCTGCGGGTGCCCGGCGCGCACGGCACGGGCGCGCCCCGTGACCGGGTCGAGGACGATGTAGCAGCAACTGGCGAACTGTCCCGGGTCCAGATCGATGAGCAGTCGGTTCGTGCCGCTCATCACCTCCTGCGGGTCGTGGTTGCTGAGCGCGAACGCCCGTACCGCACTGCGCAGTTGCCCCATGGTCGCGGCCGCCGCCACACCGTGCCCCTGGACGTCGCCGATGACCAGGGCGAGTTCGTGGCCGGTCTCGATGACGTCGTACCAGTCGCCGCCCACCTCCATGTGCTGGGTGCCGGAGAGATAGCGCCCCAGGGTGTCGACGCCGTCCACCTCCGGCAGCCGGTGCGGCAGCAGGGCGTCCTGGAGCCCACGGGCGAGGGCCGACTCGCTGTCGTACCGCTGGGCGCGTTGCAGGGCCTGGGCGATGAGCCCGGCGAGGGCGGTCAGGACCGTGCGCTCCTCCGGGCTGAAGCCCCGGGGCCGGTCGAAGCCGAGGATGCACGAGCCGACCGGCCGCCCGGAGGCGATCAGGGGCAGGAAGGCGCGCGCCCCGACGTCGGCGTCCATCGGGATGCCCGGATAGGCGTCCGCCAGACGCTGCATGGACTCGAAGAAGATCGGGCGGCCGGTGGTCAGGGTCTCCACCCCGGGGATGCTGACGTCGAGCCCGACCCCGTCGAAGCGGTCGAGGAACCCCTTGGGGAACCCCGTCTCCCAGGCGAGGTGGAGGTGACGCTCGCTCAGCAGGTAGATGGCGAGCTGCCGGCCGCCGAACGCGGGCAGCAGCTCCTCGGTGACCACGGCGGAGACCTGACGGGCCGTGACCGCCTCGGTGAGGGCGATGGCCAGGGCCACCGGGCGGTACAGCGCGGAGGACCGGTCGGCGGAGGAGCCGATGCCGAGGCCCGGCGAGGTGACGGAGCCGGGGGCGTACGCCGGCTGTTCGGTGGCCTGGAACACGGCGCTGAGCCCGTCGTGGCCCGGGTACAGGGAGACCGAGAGCCAGAGCGACGGGGCCCGCCGGGCGAGGAAGTGCACGGGTTCGTCGGAGATCAGGGCGGCCCGGTAGTGGTCCTCGTACGCCGGATGCCCGAACCACGGCAGGACCTCCCACACGACCCGGCCGACGAGCTCCGCCCGGGAGTGGCCCAGCAGCTCCTCCGCGAGCCCGTTGGCGTACGTGATCCGCCCGATCCGGTCCAGCGAGACGATCCCCCGGGGCAGCCGGTCCGCCGCCTCCGCGACGACGGGGCCCGCGCCGAGGTCGACCACGAAACCGGTCAGATGGCTCGCGCCGCCCTGCCCGTCCGGGTGGGTCCAGCGGCCGGAGAGCTCCAGCAGGTGGTACCTCCCGTCCGGGCCGCGCAGCCGCATCCGGCGGACCACCGGATCGGCCGACTCCACCGCCTGCCGGGCCAGCGCCCACAGCCCGTACACGTCTTCCGGCACGAGGCGCTCCGCGAGGGCGTCGACGGTGCCGGGGAACTCCGCCGGCTCCGTACCGAAGATCGCGCACAGGTCGTCGTCCGCGGTGAGGGCCCCGGAGTGGAGGTCCCAGTCGAAGCGGCCGACCCGCACCGGCGGCGCGGGCGCGGCCGGCAGCTGTACGGGGATCGGCTCGCCCTCCCAGACGACGGGCAGGCCCCGGGACTCCAGGTCGGCCAGCGCGGCCCCGAGGCGCGTGCCCAGACGCAGCAGCCGCTCCCCGTCCGCGGGAGCGACCTGCTCGCCCGGGGTGGCGGGCCGCAGGACGACCAGCACCCCCATGGACCCGGCGGGGCCGGTGATCGGGACCCACAGCGAGCCGAACGGGAACGGCAGCCCCGCCATCAGCTGCGGGAAGCGCCGCATGGCCTCCTCCGCGTCGGCCAGCAGCACGGGCCGCCCCGTGCGGTACGCCTCGGACACGGGGAACGGCCGGTTCACGTGCATCCGCCACCAGGGCCGGAACAGCTGCCCCGGCAGCCCGGCGAGCACGGCGAGGCGCAGCAGCCCGGGCGTGCCGGTGCGGAGGTAGACGCCGCCCGCGTAGCCCCCGGCCGACTCGACGGCGCTGACGACCCCCTGCGCGAGTACGAGGGACAGCTCGTCCGGTACTCGGCCGCTGTCGTCTCCCCCGGCCGGCGCCCCGCTGCCGGGGGACGGGGTGGGCCGGGTCGCATCGTGCCGGGTCACACAGCCAGCATGCTCCCCGCCGAGGGGGCCGCGCACATCGGCGGACCGGCCGGGGGCCGCTCCGGCCGGTCCGCCGTCCGTGTCTCAGTGCAGCTTGGCGACGGCGACGCCGGTGGTCTTCTTGAACCCCTTCAGCGGTGCGCCGGCCAGATCTCCCAGCTGCCCCCACTCCAGGACGGTGACCGTCCGCCCGTCCCGGCCCACCGACCAGAGGGCGATGTCGGTGGAGCCGATCTCCGGGTAGGACGTGTCGACGCTGTAGACGTACGCGCCCTCCTCCACGTTCACCCGCCCGTGGTATCGGCTCGTCCCCTCGAGGCCGGGATCCTGCTCCTTCAGCCGGTCCAGGCAGCTCGCGAGGCCGGCCCGGAGCTTGGCGGTGAGGGCCTTGGCCTTGGCCTCGGTGGGGGCGACCGTGTTCGTCTGACGGGCCCCGGTGTCGAGCTCGGTGCGGAAGTCCCGGTGCCGGGTGCCGGCGGCCGGGGTGATTCCTGCGGTGCACACGGAACCGTACTCGGGCAGCCCCTTGCGTACCGGACCGGCGGTCCAGGGGGTGAGGGAGGCGGGCCACTGGCCGGCGGAGAGGAACTTGGGGGCGGCGGGCGCGGCCGCCGCCGGTGCGGTGGACAGGGCGGTGACGGCCAGGCCCGTGGCCGCGGCGGCCACGAGTGCGGTGCGGACGGTGCGGGTGGTGCGCATGGATGAACTCCCCGTTCGGATGGCCGAGCAGATCGGTCCGGCGGATCGGCCGGATGGACGGCTCGGAGGAATCGGTCTGGTGGATCGATCGGGTGGAACGGCACCAGCGTGGGGCGGGCGCACCGGCGGCGACAAGCACGACACGGGATCCCGCCGGCACGGAACCGTCCCACCCCGACTGACGTGGGTGTTCTCAGCGGGGTGGAACGCGCCCCGGGACGGCCGGGGGAGGTCGAGCGGGTGTCGGGCGAGTGGGGAGCGGGCGAGAAGTCCGCGCGGGAGGCGTTCGCGGGGCGGCTGCGGGAGCTGCGGGAGGGCTCCGGCCGTACGTACGCGGCGCTCGCCCGACGTATCGGCGTCAGCGGATCGACGCTCCACCGGTACTGCACCGGGCAGACCGTGCCGGTGGAGTTCGCCCCGGTGGAGCGGCTGGCCCGGCTGTGCGGCTGCACGGGCGAGGAACGGGAAGCGCTGCACCGCCTGTGGCTGCGGGCGGAAGCGGAACGGACCGAGCGGCAGGAGGCGGGGCAGGTACCGGGGACGGAGACGGCGACTGCGACTGCGGCTACGGCTACGGCTACAGCTGCGACTACGGCTACGGCCGCGCCATCGGATGGCGAGCGCCCGGAAGCAGGCTCGGCCGCCGGGGCCGGCATCGTCACGGCACCGGGCCGCTCCCCCTCCGTACGGCGGTGGGTGCAGGCGCTCGCCGTCTGCGCCGCCGCGGCCGTGGCGCTCGTCCTGATCCCGGCCTTCGACGGTCCCTTCCGGCCGTCGCCCTCCGAGCCCCCCAAGCCCCCCGAGCCCCCCGAGCAGCGGCGGTCGGCGGCCCGGGACGAGGCCCCGCCGTTCACCTGGACCACCGACGATCACGTCTGGAAGTTCGGCTGCGGGCACGCCTACCTCGTCGACCGTCCGCCCGCCGCCGTCCCGCCGCCGCCCGCCGAGGTCGAGGCGGCGGCGTGGGCGGCGAGGCTCGAAGCGGTGCACGCGGGCGAGACCGGCGTACGCGTCACCCTCCAGGGCACGGACGAGCGGGCGGTGGTCCTCGAAGCGCTGCGGATCCGGGTGGTCGCGCGGCGGGCCCCTGCGCAGGGCCGGGTCCACACGATGAGCTCGGGCTGCGGCGGGGCGCTCACCCCGAGGATGTTCGACGTCGATCTCGACGCGGAGCGCCCCCTCGCCCGGTCCGTCCCGGGCAACGACTCCGGCGAGCCCATCACGGCGGTCTCCTTCCCGTACCGGGTGTCGGCCTCGGACCCCGAGGTCTTCCTCGTCACCGGGCGTGCGGCCCGCTGCGACTGCGACTGGGTGGCGGAGCTGAGGTGGAGCAGCGGGGGCCGGTCCGGCACGGCACGGATCGACGACGACGGACGCCCGTTCCGTACGAGTGGGGCGGCGGGCCGGCCCGTCCGCGAGTACGACTTCGCAGCCGGGCGCTGGGTACCCGGGGAGAGCGCCGCCCTGCCCTCGCCGGGACCCGGCTGAGGGCGGTGCGGTGGCCGTCCGGGTTCCGCTGCGGCCATCCTGGTGGCAGGCGGCCCGAGGCGGATGGCCTGCGGGGCGGTCGACGCTCTCTGTGGAGGTGCTGATGGATCCCGTGGCCGCTCTACGGCGTATCGCGTTCCTGCTGGAGCGCTCGCAGGCCGCCACCTACCGGGTGAGGGCCTTCCGCACGGCCGCCGAGGTCGTGACCGCGATGGCCCCCGGTGAGGCGGCCGAGCGGGTGGCGGCGGGAACCCTGGAACGGGTCTCCGGGATCGGGCCCCGTACGGCGCAGGTGATCCGGGAGGCCCAGGAGGGGGAGGTTCCGGGCTATCTGGAGCGGCTGGAGGAGGAAGCGACCGCCGGGCCCGCGCCCGAGGAGGGGCGCGAGCTGCTGTCCCGGCTGCGGGGCGACTGCCATCTCCACTCCGACTGGTCGGACGGCGGCAGTCCGATCGAGGAGATGGGCCGGACGGCGGCGGAGCTCGGCCACGACTGGGCGGTGCTCACCGACCATTCGCCCCGGCTGACGGTGGCGAGCGGTCTGTCGCCGGCGCGGCTGCGGGAGCAGCTCGCGGTGGTGGACCGGCTCAACGAGGAGTGGGCGCCGTTCCGCCTGCTGACGGGCATCGAGTGCGACATCCTGCCGGACGGCTCGCTCGACCAGGAGCCGGAGCTGCTGGAACGGCTCGACGTGGTGGTGGTCTCCGTCCACTCCAAGCTGCGGATGGACTCCGCCCCGATGACCCGGCGCCTGGAGGCGGCCGTACGCCATCCGCGGGCGAATGTGCTGGGCCACTGCACGGGCCGCCTGCTGTCCGGGCGCGGCCGGCCGGAGTCGCGGTTCGACGCGGACCGGGTCTTCGCCGCGTGCGCCGAGGCGGGGACGGCGGTGGAGATCAACTGCCGCCCGGAGCGGCTGGACCCGCCCCGCCGCCTGCTGCGCGAGGCCGTCGAGGCGGGAACCCTCTTCGCGATCAACACCGACGCGCACGCCCCCGGCCAGCTCGACTGGCAGATCAACGGCTGCGCGCGGGCCGAGGAGTGCGGCGTACCGGCGGACCGGGTGGTGACGACGTGGACGGCGGACCGGCTGCTGGAGTGGGCGGGGTCCTAGCCCCCGACGCCGGGGGGCGCACGTGAGACCCCGTCCTCCCCGGGTGAGGAACCCGGGGAGGACGGGGCGAGCCCCGCGCGGGGGCCGGTGGATTCAGGGCCGGCTACTTCTCGGGGTAGATGTCCCCGGCGGCCATCCCGCTCTGCTGCTCGCTCCGGTCCCGGATCGTCCGGGACTTCTTCTCCAGCCGCTCTCGCTCCTGCGGGTCGCTCGCGCGTTCCGCGGCCTCGGCGAGCTGCTGGGCCTTCTCACGCATCTGCCGCGCCAGGTCGGCGGGTTCGTCCGAACCGCTCATCACCACTCCTTGGACCAGGGGACCACTGCCCCCCAGCGAACCAGTGACGGGGCGCTTCCGCATCCCGCGCGCCGCCCGGAGGCGCGCGGGAAGCACCGGGAGCGCGGGAAGCATCGGGAGCGCGGGGAGCAGGGCGTCACGTCGTGGCCCGGCTCAGGCGTCGGACGAGCGCGCGTACCCGTGGGTGGCGCTCGTGGGCCTCGGCCGAGCGCCGGTCCAGCTCCTCGCCCAGCCGCTTCGTCCGCTCGTCGATGTCGAGCTCGGCCAGCACCCGGTCGATCTCGGCGAGCAGGGCCCCGTGCAGCTGCCACTGGCGGGGATGCTCCTGGACGTCCTCCAGGAGCAGGTCCGCCACCAGGTCGCGGGTGGCGCGGCTGCGGGCGAGCGCGTCAGCGAGCCGGTCCTCCGCCGCCTCGCCGTCCGCGGCGAGCGGGGTGGTGACCAGTTCGGCGAAGCTCTCGATGGCGTCGGCGAGCTGACCGAACAGCTCCTGGAGCAGAGCCGCCACATCGGCCGGGAACAGCGTCTCCTCCGTACGGGCTTTCGCCAGGTCGGTGAGGGTGCGGGACAGGACGCGCAGGACGACCGCGCAGATCTCCAGCGTGTCGAGTCCGGTGCGCAGGACCACCCGGTACAGCAGCCCTTGTCTCACCCTGGGGTTGAGGGTGAGACTTTCCTCCGCCTGTCGCAGGGAGGCGTCGACCTCGACGATGTCGTGGTCGAGTTTCCGGGCCTCGTGGAGCCGGGCCGCTGCCTGGGGAACGGGGTTGTTCCCCGTCACCTCCTCGCCCATGCTGCGCAGCATGGCGCCCATCCGGGTGGCCAGGGAGCCGATGGACGTGCCCGCCGACCTGACCCAGACGGGCGGGGCGAAGACCAGGTTGAACAGCAGTCCGACCACCGCCCCGATCAGCGTTTCCCAGACCCGGTCCCACGCGGTGTCGGCGACCTGGGAGACGCCGAGCACGAGCATCGCGCTGATCGCCACCTCGGGCACGAACTCGTTGACCCGCACCAGTCGGCCGATCATCAGCGAGGTGAAGATGGTCAGGCCGAGGCTCCACCAGCTCAGCCCCACCAGCGAGCTGAAGGCGATGGCGATGAGGACGCCCACGACGACGGAGTTCACCCTGCGGATGCCGGTGGTGAGGGTGGCGTACAGGGTTACCTGCACGACCAGCAGCGCGGTGAGGGGCGCGGTCAGCGGAGCGGGTTCGGGCAGGGCCCAGACGGCCACGGAGTAGGCGATGACGGCGGCCGCGGTCGAACGCAGCGTCTGCACGCCGGCGGGTTCGGTGGTGCGCTGTACGAGCTTGACGACGGGCGAGGAGACTCCAGGCATTCCTTGACGGTGCCCGATTTCCCGCCGCGCAGCGCTCCCTGTCCGGCGGTCCCTCCGTACGGCCCTGTGCCGGTGGCCGGACCGGGCCGGGCTCCCACCGCGTGCGCCGGAGGCCGGACAGAGAGACGCTGGAGCCATGGCTGTCGTACTGAACCCCCCTGGAGAGACGCCCCCCGCCGAGGGCTCGATCGGCGACGCCCATGAGGAACGCCCGGACGGTGGCGTGTGGGAGCACCCCGGTGTGTGGGTCGGCCTGATCGTGCTCGGGGCGCTGCTGGTCGCCGGGTTCTTCGTCGCACGGATCTTCGGCCTGGGATGAGCGGCCGGGTCCCGGGATGAGCGGCCGGAAGGCGTCGGCGTGAGCGGGCGAAAGCGGCCTTCCGCGCGCCGGATCACCGACGCGCTCATGGAGAACTGCGGGCGGACGTACGCCGATGAGGCGGGCATCCGGCTCAAGGACACCCCGCAGCCGCTGTACCAGGTGCTGGTGCTGAGCCTCCTGCTGAGCGCGCGGATCCGCGCCTCGGTCGCCGTGGCGGCCGCGCGGGCCCTGTTCGACCACGGCATGCGCACACCGCGTCGCATGGTGGACGCGACGTGGCAGCAGCGGGTGGACGCGCTGGGCGAGGGCCACTACCGGCGTTACGACGAGCGCACCGCCACCCAGCTCGGAGAGGGCGCACAGCTCGTCCTCGACATCTGGCGGGGCGACCTGCGCCGGCTGCGCGAGGAGGCGGACGGCGACCGGGACCGGCTGATGGAGGGGCTGCGGCGCGTCCCGGGCATCGGACCGGCCGGCGCCGACATCTTCGTACGCGAAGTGCAGTCCCTCTGGCCGGAGACCGGTCCCTGGGTGGGGGCCAAGGGGTTGCAGGGCGCGGAGCGGCTGGGCCTGCCCACCTCCCCCGGCAGGCTGGCCGGGGCGGCGCGGGGGCACGACGACGCGACGTTCGCGGCGGCTCTGGTGCGGGCGGCCCTCGACAAGGACGTCGTCGAGGCGGTCACCGAGGCGGCTCGGACGCGCTGACAGGACCAGGAGGCGCCGGGCCGGGCGTCGTCATCCCGATCGTGAGCCGCCGGACAGCCTTGAGCGCCCGTGCCGTCACGTTCGACGCGAACGGCACGGGCGCTCAGCCCTCCCTCAGCGGTCGGTGGCCGTCCGCAGTGCGCGGGCCCGCTCCTCCTGTCGGCGGGCCTCGGCCTGCTCCTGCCGGCCTTCGGCCTTCATCCGCTCGTCGCCGAGGGCGATACCGTCCGATTCCTTCTTCATGCCGCTGAGCCTTCGCGCTTTCGCGCGGGCCATGTCGGTGCTCTTACCCACAGGTGCCTCCATACCGCGAGGTGATGCGCACTTCACCTCCATCATGCCTACGCGTGTCGAAGAACGCAGCGGGCCGAGGAGCCCGGCAGGGAGGCCGGGGCCGGGGGGGCTCAGAGCACCGGTCCGTCGTCCTCGTCCTCGGGGCCGCCGGCCTCGACCCGCAGGGCGAGGTCCTGGAGGACGTCGGCCGAGGAGACGTCCGTCTGTCCGGAGTCGTGCACCTGCGCCAGCATGGTGAAGGCGAGGGTGAAGGCGCTCACCAACTGCTCGACCGCACCGCCCACCTCACGCCCGACCACGGTCACCACCTCCTCGACGGAGAAATCGTCGGGGATGGCGATGTGGGGCATCGTCTCGTTCAGCAGGGCGGTGACGGCACCGGCTCCCGCGTCCAGATCTTCCCGTTCGAGGTCCGCCTCCAGCAGGCGCTGCATTTCGCGCGCCTCTGTGAGGATGCCGATCACGCGCTTCACGACTTCCCGTTGCTCCATGGCCGCGAGCATAGGCCGTGCGACCGGGTCGCCACGTGCGCCGGTGGCGCACTTCTGTGCGCCACCAGCGTGTTGCCCGGTGTCTCAGCGGGTGTCGCGGACAGCCACGATGCCGTTGAAGACCCCTGCGTACGCCGTTCCGTCGGGGCCGATGGTGATGGGGGCCCAGTTGTTGTCGTACGCCGGCCCGGTGCCGGTGAGTTTGCGCCAGCGACGCTCGCCCGTCGAGAAGTCGACGGCGGTCAGGTACCAGGCGTCGATGCCGAGGGCGTTGGGCTCCTTCTCGTAGAAGTAGAGCAGTCCGTTGGCGGTGGAGAGCTTGGGCACGGTGGAGGGCGAGCGGACGGCGCTCTCCCACACGGTGTCGCAGCCGCTGCCGTCGCGGCGTACGTCGATGCGGGTGACGCCCCCGACGACGCTGCGGCCCAGCAGCAGGGAGGTGGGGTTCTCGTAGCCGTAGTTGTTCTCGACGACGAGGCTGTTCCCCCAGCTGATCAGGGAGTTGTCGGTGGTCGAGCGGCCGTGGCCGAAGACCGGGACCGAGCAGACGAGACGGCGGTCGGCGGGGACGTCCGTGCCCCGGCGGTAGACGAGGACGTTCATCCGGTCGTCCGCGTTGTCGGTGATCGCCACGTACTCCTCCCCGGTGCCGAAGACGTCCGGTGTGGTCCCCGAGCCCTGGTTCACCGAACCGGGCTTCGTGCCGGCGCCCCGGTCGTAGGTCTGCCGCCACTGGATGCGCGGGGTGCCGTCCAGGTCGGCGGTGAAGCTGTACAGGGCGTGGTCGGAGACGATGGAGACCCCGTCCCGGGCCACGGAGAAGGAGTTCTGGATCTCCTCGCCGGCCAGCCGGACGGAGCGGATGACGGAGGTCCGCGGGTCGACCGTGCCGACCCGGCCGAGCCGGGTGACCCACCAGATCCGGCCCTCCCAGTCGGGCATCACGGAGGTGACGGGGTCGCAGGCGCCGCTGGGGAAGAGGTTGGTCCAGCTCACGCAGTCGTGCGGGACCTGCCCGGTGAGGTCCCAGTCGTTCTCGACGACGAACTCCCAGCGGCCGTCCGCGCCCTGCCGGTGGGCGATGCGCAGGATGTGCTGGCGGGAGTCGGCGAGGACGACGCGGTCCTGGTCGTCGAGGTAGAAGTACGCGCCGCCCGAGGTGTCCTTGAAGATCTTCGAGAAGTCGAGCGTGGTGATCGCCTCGACGGTGGAGGAGCGCTGCGGGAGCTTGTACTCGGCCAGCGTGTCGAGCGTGCGCGGGTCGAGCAGCTTGAGCAGGAAGCCGGTGAAGGTCCCGCAGACCGTGATGAGCCGGCCGGCCGCGTCGAAGGTGGCGGTCGCGCACTCGCCGCCGACCGGGGCGATCTTCTCGCTGGTCACCTCGGGGTCCCGGCCGAGCGGCCCGGAGTACGGGTGCGTTCCGCTGCCCGCCGCGTCGGCGTGCATACCGCTGCGGCCGTTGGGGGCGAGGTAGGGGTGTTGCGGGGGCGCCTGTCCCGGGACCGGGCGCGCGGTGGCGGGCGCGCCCTGGTAGTCGCCGACCAGGCGGTGGCCCGGAGCCTTCGGGATCTCGTCGGCCACCGCGGGGGCCACGGGCCCCAGGAACGTGAGGGAGGCGACGGCGAGCGTCAGCGCCAGGACGCGGGTGAGCGCTCTGCGGTACGGCGGGGACATCGGGCTCCTTGATTACGGACGGGGGTCGCGCCGCCGCCCGACGTTAGAGCGCACCCCTTGGAGTGTCCATGCAAAGGAGAAAGCTTTAGTGATCACGACATGCCGCCGCAACACCCCGCCACGTGCGGCAACACGGCGGTCCGACGCCGCGCGGGCGCCGTTCAGCGCTGGGGGAACTTCTTGCGCGAGCGGTTCTCCAGCATCGCCCGGCGGATCCCGGCGGCCGTCGCGCGGGCGCGCTCCGGGGTCGCGGTGTGGTCGGCGACCGAGGTGACGAAGCGGTGCAGGGGCTGCCGGCAGCGCGTGCACGGCGTGTCGGTGGTGACGAGATAGCCGTCCTCGCACTGCGGATCGGAGCACGAGCCGGGCATCAGGAGCTGTTCGGCGATGTCCTGGGCGCTCCAGCGGCGGCGGTCGTCCTCGTCCTTCTCATTGAGGGCGTGGGCCCAGCGCAGATGCCATCGGCGCTCGATGCGCTCGCGGAGCAGACCGGCGCTGCGCCGTGCGGCCAGTTCCTGGTGGATCAGTTCATGGACGGCGTTCGGCACCCGGTGGCCGAGGGCTTGGAGGAGCTGCGGCGGCAGGGCCTGGAGGACATAGCCCGCCGGGTTCCCCTTGGCGTTCTCCCGCCAGCGGTCGCAGCCGCAGGAGCCGTCGGTCCGCTTGGGGGTGCGGCAGCGGCCGCACAGGCCGCGGCACTCGGCGCACAGACCGCCGTCGAGCCCGTCGAGGTGAGGCGCGGGCGCCCGGCCGCACCCCTGGCAGCAGGCGGCGCACGGCCCGCAGAGCCGCTCGTTGCCCGCCTTGGTGGTCCAGGTCCGCATCTGGCACCGGCAGCAGAGACCGGTGTTGCAGAACTCGTGGTGGGCGGCGCCCGAGTGCCGGCCGGGGGGCGGAAAAGACATCTGCCCATTGTGCGGGATCGCCGCGCGCCGCGTGGACGGTCCCGGAGGTACGGGAACGGGGCCGGGGATACGGAGGACGGGTGCGGGGATACGGAGGTACGGGCCCGGGGCCGGGGTCGCGGGCGGGGTTACGGGGCCGGGGTCAGGGGTGCAGGCTGCTGACCAGGTTGGCGGTGGCGCCGATGCCGTCGTGGATCGTCGGCGCCATGCTCGTACTGGCCATGAGGAAGCCCAGCAGGGCGCAGACCAGCGCGTGCGAGAGCTTCAGCCCCCCGTTGCGCAGGAAGATCACCGCCAGGATCGTCAGAAGCAGCACCAGTGAGATCGAAATGGCCATGGCCAACCTCCTCCGCCGCGCCGGATTTGCGGCTTTCGGCCGCCAGTGTGGCGCAGCGGGGCGGCCGTTCGGCGCACTGGCGTGTCCGCCGAACGGGTACTCCCCGCTGTGACGTGTTACGAGCTCCGGGGCGCGCCGGGCCGGGCGCGGAGGAAGCGTTCGAGCCCGGCCAGGTCGTCGGTGTTCAGGTGGTCGGCCCCGGCGGCCAGCAGTTCGCCCCAGACGGCCTCGCGCTCGGGGCCCGGCCGGTCGGGGGTGGCCCAGAAACGGATGCGGCGGCCCTCGCGGTGGGCGGCGGCGACCAGGGCGCGGAGCCGGTCCCGCTCGGCGCGGGGGAAGGGGCCGGAGCCGAGCCAGCCGAAGGTCTGGGTCCAGTTCGCGCTGATCAGCGGGGCGAACGAGGCGGGGGCGGCCGTGCCGAGGTCGTCGAGGCGGCCGTCGTAGAAGGCGTGGCGGGTGCGCTGGGCCTCCATCGGCGTACGGGCCGCGCGGTCGCCCGAGATGACGGCGGTGACCGCGCCGGAACGTACGCGGCCGTGGTGGCAGCGGGTCAGGAGAGAGCGGTGGCGGCCGAGCTGCCGGTCGAGTTCACGGTAGGCGGCGACGCCGTCGTTCTTGATGTCGATGAGGAGTTGCAGCGGCGCGCGGTGGTGCGGGTGGACGTTGCCGTGTCCCGCTCGGACCAGTGCGCGCAGGGGGTCGAGGTAGAGGGCGGCGAGGGTGCGTTCCGGGTGGAGTTCGGCGGGTTCGTGGGCGACCAGGAGTTCGCCGTCGACGAGGAAGACGTCCGCCTCGACGCTGGTGAATCCGTGTGCGAGCGCGTCGTACAGGGGGCGCGGATGCAGGTAGTCGTTGTGCGCGTGGGCGTGGCGTAACGGACGCGGGCCGCGCGGGCGGGCAGGTGCGGCGGCGGCCGTCGCGGTGGGTACGGCGACGCCCGCGGCGGCGGTGGCGAGGGCGACCGTGAGCGCGCGGCGGCGGGTGAGGTGGGCCATGGGGACTCCCTGGGCGACGGACGGGGCGTGGGCGGGGACGGCGTGAAAGGTGTGAACGGTCGCGACGAGTATGGAGTCGCCCGCACCCCCTTGGGCAGGTACCTGCCAAGAGTTCGGGGTACCGTCGCCCTCCGGTCGGCCGGGGCCTATCGGTTGTTCGCCGTTCCCGACGCCCGCCGGACGCTCAGCCCACCGCCACGCGCTCGCTCCCCGCGCCCTGCGCCTCCTCCTCGCCCCAGCGCACCGTCCGGTCGCACCAGCGTTCCAAAAGGACCCGGTCGTGCCCCACGGCCAGCAGCGCCGCCCCGGACTCCGCCCGGTAGGACTCCACCACGGCGACCAGGGCGGCGGTCGTCGAGGCGTCGAGCATCGCCGTCATCTCGTCGCAGATCAGCAGGTTCGGCCGCAGCACGAGGGCGCGCGCCAGGCAGGCCCGCTGGAGCTGCCCGTCGCTCACCGCGTGCGGGCGGCGCTCCAGCAGCTCGTCGGAGAGGCCGACCAGCGGGGTCAGCTCCGCCACCCGCGCCGGGACCTCCCGGCGGCGGCCGGTGGCCCGCAGTGGCTGGGCGATCAGTTCGCGCAGGCTGAGGCGGGGGTCGGCGGAGAGCCGGGGCTGCTGGAAGACGACGCCCACGGCCGTGCGCTGCTCCTGCGGGGCCCGGTGCCGCCAGCCGCGTATCACCGTGCCGTCCAGGGTCATGGTTCCGGCGTCCGGGCGGTGCAGGAGGGCGGCGACCTTGGCCAGGGTGGACTTGCCGCAGCCGCTGGGGCCCAGCAGCCCCACCGCCTCGCCGTGCCCGACGCTCAGGGAGACGTCGCGGACGACCGGGGCGCGGCGGTCGTACCCGGCGGTGATACGGGTCAGCTCAAGCATCGGCGGCCTGCTTCGTGAGGGAGTGCGCGCGGCCGGTCAGCGCGTGGTGGCAGGCCAGCTCGTCGTCGAAGGCCGGGCGCTCGCCCGTGCACAGGGCGTCGGCGCGGGGGCAGCGGGCGGCGAAGGCGCAGCCCTCGGGCAGCGCGCCCAGTTCGGGCGGCATGCCGGGGATCGGGGCGAAGTCCCGTTCGGGCAGGGCGTCGAGCAGGCCCTTGGCGTACGGGTGGCGGGGGCCGGGCGCGCCGAAGAAGGGGGCGGCGTCGGAGAGTTCGACGATCCGGCCGGCGTACATCACGGCGACCCGGTCCGCGATCCGTTCGGCGGCCGCCAGGTCGTGGGTGATGATCAGCAGCGCCCGGCCCTCGTCGGTGTGGCGGCGCAGTTCGTCGACGGTCCGCTCGACCAGGTCCCGGTCGAGTCCGGTGGTCGGCTCGTCCGCGAGCAGCAGCGGGGCGTCCCCGATCAGGGCGAGGGCGGTGGCGGCGCGCTGGGCGAGGCCGCCGGAGAGTTCGTGCGGGTACCGGTCGAGGTGGTCGGCCGGGAACGAGGCCCGGGCCGCCGCCGCTTCCGCCGCGCCCCGGACCGCCGCCGCCCCGCGCACCCCGGTCAGCTCGCGCAGGGTCTCCTCCAGCTGGGCGCGGACGGTGCGCACGGGGGTGAGGTGGGCGGCGGGGCTCTGCGGTACGAGTCCGATGCGCCGTCCCCGTACCGTACGGGCGAGCGTCCGCTCCCCGGCCGTCAGCAGGTCGGTGTCCCCGCCGAGCAGCGCGCCGCCGGTGGTCCGGGCGTTGGCGGGGAGCAGGCCGAGCAGGGCGGAGGCGAGGACGGACTTGCCGCAGCCGCTCTCACCGACCAGGGCGAGGCACTCCCCCGGCGCGACGGAGAAGCGGACGTCGGCGACCGCCGCGATGTCCCGCCCGCCGCGCATCCGGAAGCGTACGGAGAGGTCCCGGACGTCCAGGACGGGAGCGCCGGCGGGGACGGGCACGGCGGCGGTCCCGGGGGCGCGGGCGGCGGTTTCGTGGGCGCGGGTCACAGCATCAGCTCCGATTTCCGGCGCGGGTTGATCCGGTCGCGCCACGCTCCGGCGAGACCCGCCAGGGCGAGGGTCGGAATGATCAGGAAGAGGCCGGGGAAGAGCGTCGGCCACCAGTCCCCCGCGAGCAGCGAACCGCGCGCGGACTGGACGAGGTTGCCCAGGCTGGCCTGGTGGGCGGGGAGGCCGAGCCCGAGGAAGGAGAGCGCGGACTCGTGCCACATGGCGTGCGGCACCATCAGGACCGCCGCCAGACCCGCCTGCGGCAGGACGCCGGGGAGCAGGTGCCGCACGATGACCCGGCCCCGGGAGGCTCCGCCGGAGACGGCCGCGTCGATGAAGGGGCGCGAGCGCAGCGAGAGCACTTCGGAGCGGACGATCCTGGCGGTGGAGAGCCAGTGGGTCAGGGCGACCGAGATGATCACCGGCCAGACGCCGGGCCGGAACATCGCCACGATGAAGATGCCGAGCAGCAGGTGCGGCACGGAGGAGAAGGTGTCGACGAGCCGCATGACGACCCGGTCGGTCCAGCCGCCGAAGGCCGCCGCGAGCGCGCCGATCGCGGTGCCGAGGACGGTGGCGGTGAGGGCGGCGACCAGTCCGACGAGCAGCGAGACGCGCAGCCCGTAGACGCAGCGCAGCAGCAGGTCGCGGCCGACGTCGTCGGTGCCGAAGGGGTGCGCCCAGGTGGGCGGGCGGAGCTTGGCGGCCAGGTCGACGGCCTGTTCGTCGAGCTGGGCGACCGGCGGGACGATGAGGACGGCGAGTGCCACGGCGACGACGATGGTCACGGAGGTGACGACCCGGACGCGGCGGGTGGTGCGGCCCGGCGGGGCGAGCGCGGTCTCAGCCATCGAAGGCCACCCGGGGGTCGGCGAGTCCGTAGAGCAGGTCGGAGAGCAGGTTGCCCAGCAGGACGGCGGCGGTGGCGAGCACCGTGAGCGCGGCGAGCAGGGAGAAGTCGACCGAGGTGGCGGCCTCCACGGTGGCGGCGGCGATGCCGGGCCAGCTGAAGACCGTCTCGACGAGCAGCGCGCCGGTGATGAGTTCGGGGACGCGGGAGCCGATCAGGGTGAGCATCGGCAGCATCCCGGAGCGCAGGGCGTGGCCGAGGAGCACCGTGCGCTCGCTCAGGCCGCGGGCGCGCGCCCCGCGCACCGGGTCCTCGGCGAGTGCGTCGGTGACCCCTTGGCGTACGTACAGGAAGAACCAGGGCAGTTGCGAGATCCCGAGGACGGCCGCGGGCAGCACCAGGTGGGAGGCGACCTGGCCGAAGGTGATGGTCTCGCTGGCGGCGTCGGTGAGTCCGCCGGCCGGCAGGACGTCCAGCTTCAGCGCGAAGAACCAGATCGCGAGGAGGCCGAGCCAGAAGGCGGGGGCGGCTTCCAGGGTGTACGCGGCGGAGCTGACGCCCCGGTCGAGCCAGCCGCCGGGCCTGCGGGCGGCGAGGACGCCGAGCGAGGCGCCGAGCAGGATCGCGATGACGAACGCGGAGGCGGCGAGCAGGACGGACCAGCCCATGCGTTCGGTGATCACCTCGGTGACCGGCTGGCGCATCACGCTGGAGTCGCCGAGGTCGCCGGTGAGCGCGGAGGTCAGCCAGTTCCACCAGCGGGTGACGAGCGGCTGGTCCACGCCGAGGTTGACGCGGAGCTGGTCCAGGTTCTCCTGGGAGGCGGTGAGGCCGGCGGTGCCCGCGTACGCCTTCACCTGGTCGAAGGGGGACGCGTCGGCGACGGCGAAGACGCCGAAGGTGACGGTGAGGAGGACCGGGACGGCGAACAGGGCCCGCCGTCCCGTCATCCGCGCCATCGGCCCCCAGGGGAGGCGGGGGCTCACTTCTTCGTGTCTCCCGTGCCCTCGGGCTTCCACTGCTCGACGTTCCACCAGGGGCCGGAGGCCAGCCCGTGGTCGTGCGGCTCGACCTGGGTGGTGAGGGGGCCGAAGCGGTCGTCGACGACGTAGATGTGGTCGATGTGGGTGAGGAAGGTGTAGCCCGGGTTCTTCACCAGCTCGCGCTGGACGGTGTCGTACGCCTTCTTGCGCTCGGCCTTGTCGCCGTTCTTCCGGCCCGCCTCGATCGCGGCGTCGACGGCCTTGTTGTCGTACCAGGCCATGTTGTTGAAGCCGTCGCCCGCCAGGGAGGACTTCAGCAGCGTGTACTGGTCGAAGTCGGGGTCGGCGGGCGAGCCGCCGCCGGCGAGGACCGCGTCGTGCTTCATCCGGGGCTGGATGACCTCCCAGGTCCCGGCCTCGGTGCGGATGTCGATGCCCGCCTTCTTGGCGTCGGAGGCGTAGGCGAGGGCGTGCTCCTGGCGGAGCTTGTCGCCGCTGAGGTACCAGAGCGGGAACGTGGCGCGCACCCCGTCCTTGGTGCGGACGCCGTCCTTGCCGGGCTTCCAGCCGGCCTCGTCCAGGATCTTCTTCGCGGCCGAGAGGTCGTGCTTGCGCTCGGTGCCCTGGGTGAACCACTCGCTGTCGGTGGGGACCGGCCCGTAGGCGGGCTTGCCGTCGCCGTTGAGGATGGCGTCGACCATGGTCCGGCGGTCGACGGCCACGTCCAGGGCGCGGCGCACGGCGGTGTCGCCGGCGACCTCGTTGTGCGTGGGCAGCGTCACCGTGCGGTAGTCGTAACTGTCCGCCGCGTAGGTCTTCTTGCCCTTGTCGTTCGCGAAGCCCTTGGCGAGGTTGGGCGGCAGGATCGCGCCGTCGAGGTCGCCGGAGCGCAGCCGGGTGGCGCGCACGTCGTCGTCCTTGATGATCGCCATGGTGAACTTCTTCACCTCGGGTTCGCCGCCCCAGTAGTGGGGGTTGGCGGTGAAGCTGAGCTTCTCGCCCTTGGACCACTTGGTGAGGACGTAGGGCCCGGTGCCGATGGGGCGGGTGGTGAAGGCGCCGCTGTTGACGTCCTGCTCGCCCGCGACGTGCTCGGGGGCGATGGGCAGGACGGTGCGCTGGGCGAAGGGCGCGTAGGGGTACTTGAGCGTGAAGACGACGGTGTCCTCGCCCTTGGCCGTGACGTCCTTGACGGCGTCCAGCTCGGTGCGGGAGGGGTTGTTGGTCTTCTCGTCGAGGATGGTGCGGTAGGTGAAGACGACGTCCTTGGCGCCGAACGCCTGGCCGTCGCTGAACTTCACGCCCTTGCGCAGCTTGTACGTGTACGTCAGTCCGTCCGCGCTGACCTCGGGCAGTTCGGCGGCGAGGGCGGGGCGGAGCTTCAGCTCCTCGTCCAGTGCGAGCAGCCCGTCGAAGATCTTGGAGTTGCCGTCCTTGCCGTAGCCGAGCAGGGGGCTCAGGCTGTCCGGCTCGTAGGCGATGCCCACGACGGCGGAGGTGGCCCCCTTTCCGGAGCCGCTCTTGGGGCTGTCCGGATTGGAGCAGGCTGCCGCGGTCAGGGACAGTGCGGTCACCAGCGTGGCGGCGACCGCCCCCCGTATCGATCGGGCCGTCATACTGTGCACATCCCTGTTCAAGATCGACTGTTATTGCGAACAGTATGCAATTAAACAGTACGTAAAAGACCCCGGTACACCCCGCCTCGGCAGGCGGGAGGAGTGCACCGGGGCCGGTAGGACAGGGGATGGCCTCTCATCAGGGCCCGTCGTCGCTCCGCCGTCTGCCGCGCCCGCCCACAGCGAAGCGTCGGCCAGGTCGATGGTGAGCACGTCCTCGTCCGGTGGTCGATCGTGATCGAGCCGGCCGCGCCCGCACGGGCTTCCGTCCCTCCGGTGATCGCGAAGACAGCGGACCGACGCGTCCGAAGGCGATCAGGCGCTATGGGGCCGGCAGCTCCGCCAGTTCCGCGACGGCCGCACGGTGGCCGCCCGCCGTGCCGTACGCGATGGAGTCCGCCTTGGCGCGCTTGAGGTAGAGGTGCGCCGGGTGCTCCCAGGTCATCCCGATCCCGCCGTGCAACTGCACGCACTCCTCGGCGGCGTGGACGGCGACGCCCGAGCAGTACGCCTGGGCCACGGCGACCGCGAGCGGGGCGTCGGGGCTGCCGGTGGCGAGCGCGTCGGCGGCGTTGCGAGCGGCGGCGCGGGCCGAGACGACCTCCAGCCAGAGCTGCGCCATCCGGTGCTTGAGCGACTGGAAGGAGCCCACGGGCCGGTTGAACTGGTGGCGTTCGCGGGTGTACCGGACGGTCTCGGTCAGGCACCACTCCGCGAGCCCGAGCTGTTCGGAGGCGAGCAGTCCGGCTCCGGCGAGCAGACCACGCCGTACGGCGATGGCGCTCGCGCCCGCGTCGGCGAGCAGGATCCCGCTCGCGCCGGTCAGGGTGAGCGTGGCGAGCGGGCGGGTCAGATCGAGCGGTACGAGGGGTTCCACCGCCACCCCGGGGGCAGCCGCCTCGACCGCGTACAGGCCCTCGGCGGTCGGCACGAGCAGCACGTCGGCCACGGCGGCGTCCGCGACGCCGCGCACCGCGCCGTCGAGCGAGGTGAGGGCCGACGACGCACCCGCCGGACTGCCGTCCAGCGTGACGGTGGCCGACGACGCACCCGCCGGCGGTGTGGCGAAGGGGACGGCCAGCACCGCCGTACGCGCCCCGGATGCCAGCTCGGCCAGGAGCGCGGCGGCCGGACCCCCGCCGTCGCCCACCAGCGCGAGCAGCGTCTCGGTGGCCACGACGGAGCTGGTCAGGTACGGGGCCGGGGCCACGCTGCGGCCCAGCTCCTCCAGGACCACGGCGGCCTCCCGGTGGGACGCGCCCTGGCCGCCGAGCTTCTCCGGTACGAGGAGTCCGGCGGCTCCGATGCCGGTGGCGAGCGCCTCCCACAGCCGGGGGTCGTACGGCGTGTCGGACTCGGTCGCCGCGATCACGGTCGGCGCGTCGGCCCGGTCCGCGAGGAGGGCGCGCACGGCCGCGCGGAGGTCCTCCTCGTCCTGTGTGTAGAGCAGGTCGGGGGTGGCGGGGGGCTGGGCGGGCGCGGTCATCGGCTCAGGTCCTTCCAGGCGACGTCCTTGTCGTTACGGGGTTCGGCGGGCAGCCCGAGGACGCGCTCGGCCACGATGTTGAGCAGGACCTCGCTGGTGCCGCCCTCGATGGAGTTGCCCTTGGAGCGCAGATAGCGGTAGCCGGCGTCCCGCCCGGTGAAGTCGACCAGTTCCGGGCGGCGCATGGTCCAATCGCCGTACAACAGGCCCTCGTCGCCGAGCAGTTCGACTTCCAGGCCGCTGATCTCCTGGTTGAGGCGGGCGAAGGCGAGCTTCATGCCCGAGCCCTCGGGGCCGGGCTGTCCGGCGACGAGCTGCTGGCGCAGCCGCTCCCCGGTGAGCCGGGCCACCTCGGCCTCCACCCAGAGGGTCAGCAGGCGCTGGTGGGTGTCGGGGGTGCGCAGGTCGGGGCGGTTCCGCCAGGTCTGCGAGACCGGGCCGATCATGCCGCCCTCGCGGGGGATGCGGGAGCCGCCGATGGACACGCGCTCGTTCATCAGGGTGGTCTGGGCGACCTTCCAGCCCTCGCCGACCGGGCCGAGGCGGTGGCTGTCGGGGATGCGTACGCCGGAGAGGAAGACCTCGTTGAACTCGGCCTCCCCGGTGATCTGGCGCAGCGGCCGGACGTCCACGCCCGGGTCGGTCATGTCGCAGATGAAATAGCTGATGCCCCGGTGCTTGGGGAGGTCGGGGTCGGTGCGGGCGATGAGGATCGCCCAGCGGGCCGCATGGGCGCTGGACGTCCAGACCTTCTGTCCGTCGACGATCCAGTCGCCGTCCTCGCCCCGGACGGCCCGGGTCGCGAGGGCCGCGAGGTCGGAGCCGGCCCCGGGTTCGCTGAACAGCTGGCACCAGACCTCCTCGCCCACCCACAGGGGGCGCAGGAAGCGCCGCTTCTGCGCGTCGGTCCCGAAGCCGAGGATGGTGGGCGCGGCCATGCCGAGGCCGATGCCGATGCGGCGCGGGTCGTTGTCCGGCGCGTCGGCTGCGGCGAGTTCGGCGTCGACGGCCTGCTGGAGGGAGCGGGGCGCGTCGAGCCCGCCGAGGCCCACCGGGTAGTGGACCCAGGCGAGTCCGGCGTCGAAGCGGGCCTTGAGGAAGTCGGTGCGGCCGGTGGTGGCCGGCGGGCGCGCGGCGAGCAGGTCGCGGGTGCGGCGGCGGACCTCGGCGGCGTCCGTCGCGGGGCTCATCGGGCGTCTCCGGGCGCTCCGGCGGGCAGGACGACGATGCGGCCGGTGCTCGTGCCGTCCGCGACACGCTGGACGGCCTCGGCGGCCCGGGCCATGCCGACACGCTCGCTGACCAGGGGTTTGACGATGCCCTGGGCGGCCAGCTTCGTCAGCTCGTCGTGGCAGGCGCGGACGGCGGCCGGGTCCTTGGTGTTGTAGAGGCCCCAGTGCAGCCCGACGATGGAGTAGTTCTTCACCAGGGCGTGGTTGAGAGCCGGGGCGGGGATGTTCCCGCTGGCGAAGCCGACGACGAGGACACGCCCCTCGAAGGCGACGCACTTGACGGACTTGGCGTACGCGTCGCCGCCGACCGGGTCGTAGACGACGTCCGCGCCGCGCCCGCCGGTTGCTTCCTTCACGGCGGCGACGATGTCCTCGCCGCGCCGGTCGACGACCAGGTCGCAGCCGAGCTCACGGGCTACGGCCGCCTTCTCCCGGCCGCCGACGACCCCGATCACGGTCGCACCGGCGGCCTTGCCGAGCTGGACGGCCGCGCTGCCGACGCCGCCCGCCGCCGCGTGGACGAGGAGGGTCTCGCCCGCCTGGAGGCGGGCGCGGCGGTGCAGGCCGAACCAGCCGGTCTGGTAGCCGATGTGCAGGGCGGCCGCCTCGGCGTCGTCCAGTGCGTCGGGGGCGGGCAGGAGTGCCGCCTCGTCCGCGACGACGTACTCGGCGAAACCTCCGTACGGCAGGGCGGGAGTGGCGAGGACGCGCCGTCCGTCCTCCGTCGTGCCGCACACCTCCACGCCCGGGGTGAACGGCAGCGGCGGCCGCACCTGGTACTGGCCCCGGCAGAGCAGGGCGTCGGGGAAGTTGACGTTCGCCGCGGCGACCCGGACGAGCACCTGCCCGTCCCCGGGGGCGGGCCGGTCCGTCTCCTCCAGCCGCATCACCTCGCCCGGTTCGCCGTTCCGGTGCACTCGCCATGCCTGCATGAGGGGCCTCCACAACACTGTCGGCATTACCGCTGCCGCTGTCGGCATGCGCACTGCTCGCGTTACCGCTGCGCGCCTTCCACTGCTCCGGCGCATACTAAGCGGTCGCTTGCCCATCTGGGAACAGGGGGGACGCCTCGGTCGCGGGCCCGGCGCGAAGGCCCCTCAGCCCCGCTTCGGCTTCGCCCGCACATGCATGCGCTCGCCCTGCGGCCCGAAGAGGCTCAGGAACTCCACCGGCTTGTCCTCCGCGGGCCCGAACCAGTGCGGCAGCCGGGTGTCGAACTCGGCGGCCTCGCCCGGCTCCAGCACGAGATCGTGCTCGGCCAGCAGCAGCCGCAGCTTCCCGGAGAGCACGAACAGCCACTCGTACCCCTCGTGCGTACGCTGCTCGGGCTCCTCGCCGCCGCCCGCCTCCTGCACCATCTTGTACGCCTGGAGTCCGCCGGGCCGGGCGGTCAGCGGCACCATCGTCCGGCCGTGCCGCACGATCGGCCTGGCCCTGACCCGGGGGTCGCCCACGGGCGGCGCGCCCACGAGGTCGTCGAGCGGGACCTCGTGGGCGCGGGCGATCGGGAGCAGCAGCTCCAGGCTGGGGCGGCGGCCGCCGGACTCCAGCCGGGAGAGCGTGGAGACGGAGATCCCGGTGGCTTCGGAGAGCGCGGAGAGGGTGACTCCGCGGTCCTTGCGCAGACGGCGCAGCCGGGGGCCGACGCCGCTGAGCACGGTGTCCAGTTCCGGGTCGTCCCGGTCGTGTTCCTTCATGGGCCCATTGCAGAATCGGCAAGCCGTTTTGTCAATCCCGCTTCGGCGGTGCTGACGGCGTCAGTGGGCGAACACCTCGAACGTGACAGCAGGACGCCCGTCGAACCGTGCGGCCTCGGCGCGCACCATGTCCTCCAGGAAGGCCCGGCAGTACGTCTCGGGTTCGTCCTCGGTGAGGGCTTCGATGTACGTGCGGTGCTCCAGCAGCGACTGGACGGAGCGCTCGAAGCCCGCCGTCGCGTCGACGGCGTGGGTGGGCCGGTCGGTGCCCGCCACGGCGGTCCAGCGCACTCCGTCCCACGGCTGGAGGCCCTGATCGGTGAGTTCCGGGAAGATCCACCGGTTGCCCGCGTCGGCCACCGCGTCCAGGGCGGCCCGGCCGACCGCCCGGTGGTCGGGGGTGTTCCAGGCGACGCCGCCCCAGGTGTCCCGGTGGTTGAGGGTGACCACCAGCTCCGGGCGGTGGCGGCGGATGGCCGCGGCGATGTCGCGGCGCAGCCGGGTGCCGTACTCGATGACCCCGTCGCGGTGGTCGAGGAACTCCACCGTGCGGACGCCGACCACGGCGGCGCTCGCCCGTTGTTCCCGCTCGCGCAGGGGTGCGCACTCCTCGGGCGGCAGGGTGTCGATCCCGGCCTCTCCCCGGCTGGCGAGGAGGTAGACGACCTCACGGCCGCCGTCCGTCCAGTCGGCCACGGCGGCCGCCGCGCCGTACTCCAGGTCGTCGGGGTGGGCGACCACGGCCAGGGCGCGGTGCCAGTCCGTGGGCATGGGTTCCAGTGGCTGCTGCGTCATACCCGCAGGCTACGACGATCACCGGAGCGGGGCCGTGATCGGGCGATCGGCGGGTACGAGGACGGAATGCGCGGCCGCTCTGCGGTGCTGGAGACACGTGTAGAGTCCCTGCCCTCCCGCGCGCAGCCCCGGTCGACGAAAGGAACCCGCTCGTGACCAGCCCCGCATCCCTCTCCCCCGCCCAGGCCGCAGCCCGTCTGGAGGAGTTCACCGTCGTCGACGTGCGGGCTCCCGGCGAGTACGCGGCGGGCCACGTCCCCGGCGCGCTGAACATCCCGCTGGACAAGCTGCCCGACGCCCTGCCCGCCCTGAAGTCGGCGTCGGCCCGCGGCTCGCTGCTGGTGGTGTGCGCCTCCGGGGTCCGCTCGACCCGCGCGTGCGAGATCCTCGCGGGCGCCGACATCCAGGCCGCGACGCTGACCGGCGGCACGTCGGCCTGGGAGGGCGACGGCCGCGGCCTGGACCGCCCCGAGGGAGCGCGGGCCGTCTGGCCCATGGAGCGCCAGGTGCGGTTCGCGGCCGGTTCGCTGGTGGTGGCCGGCCTGGTGGCGGGCATCCGCTTCCCGGCCGCCCGCTGGCTCTCCGCCGGAATCGGCTCGGGCCTGGTCTTCTCGGCGGTGACCAACACCTGCGGCATGGCCTCCGCCCTGTCGAAGCTGCCGTACAACCGGGCCGACCGCTCCGGCGCGGACCTGGACGCCACGCTGGAGGCCCTCCAGCGCTGACCCGGGGCCCGGGGGGCGGTCCGGCGAGGGACCGGCCCCCGGGCGGCCGTCGCTCAGACGTCGTCCCGGACCATCGCCAGCAGCCGGTCCAGGACGCGCGGCCCGCCGGCCCGCACCCCGTCGTGCTCGTACTCGTTCGTCACCCAGGCGCGCAGTCCCCGGATCGCGGCGGCCGTGCGCAGCGAGTGCTCGGTGTCGACGTACATGTCGTCGTGGTAGACGGCGGCGGCGACGGGCACCTCGTTGGCGGCGAGCCGCTCGGGGTCGTACAGCACGGGCCAGTCGGTGCGCCGTGCGAGCAGCTCGGCGGTCTCGCGCAGCGGGCGCAGCGCCGGGTCGACGTCGAAGTGCCAGGGGTGGATGGTCTCGCCGGTGAACAGGACCGGCCCGTCGCCCGCGAGCGCCTTCGCCGCGTCGAACTGCGGGAACTCGGCGCGCACGCGCTCGGCGGACCAGCCGGTGGCCTCCTCGCCCTGCCCGTAGATCGACTCGTGGATCAGGGCGTAGAGCGGGTGCCCGGCGAACGAGGTGGTGGAGCGCAGGGCCTCCTGGAAGGCGTCGGAGAGCTCGACGCCGTGCGGGGTGCGGACGAAGGCGTTCTCCAGGAGGTAGTGGAGCTGGTGGCTGCCGTTGCCGCCGCCCAGCAACTGGCCGAGCGACTGGAAGAGTTCGGGCGTCAGCCGGTGGCCGGCGCTCTCGGGGCGGTGCTCGGCCAGGTGCGCGGCGATGGCGCGGGCCCGCTCGACGTCCTGCGGGTAGCGGGCGTAGTGCGCGGCGACCTTGCGCTCGATACGGGGGTACGCGGCCCGGTAGACGTCGTCCGCGTGGGCGTCCAGCGAGGGCAGCCCGCCGGTGATGAGGACCGTGGCGAGGCCCTCGGGCGCGGAGGAGAGGTAGCGGACCGCGCAGAAGCCTCCGAAGGACTGGCCCAGCACCGTCCAGGGCGCGCCGCCGGTGAGCTGGGGCCGGATGAGCTCGCAGTCCCGGACGATGGCGTCGGAGCGGAAGTGCGCGAGGTAGTCGGCCTGTTCGCGGGGGCCGCCGCGCAGCGGGAGGGTCTGGCGGGTGGCGGGCGTGGACCGGCCCGTGCCGCGCTGGTCCAGCAGCAGCACCCGGTATTCGCGCAGGGCCCGGCCGAGCCACGCCTCCGTACCGACGAAGCGGCGCGCGCCGAAGCCGGGGCCGCCCTCCAGATAGACCAGCCAGGGCAGCTCGTCCCCGGTGCGCCCGGTGGCGACCGCCTCGCGCCCGTAGACCTCGATCTGCTCGCCGCCGGGGTCGCTGTGGTCGAGGGGGACGGTGAATCGCCGGTCGGTGAGGACGACGCCGGGCTGGCGGTAGCTGTTCACGAGGCTCCTGAATCCGTGGGTCCGGGCTGATGACGGTGAGGGGGCCAGTTCAGCACATGGCCGCGGGCGGCCGGAACGGTGGCGGGTGACCCGGACAGTCCCGGTCCGTGTGCGCCGCGCCCGGGGCGCTCCTACTGTGCGGACATGATCCGGTTCGAGCAGGTCGGCAAGGTCTACCCGGACGGTACGAAGGCGGTCGACGGGCTCTCCTTCGAGGTGGCGGAGGGCGAGCTGATGACGCTGGTCGGCCCGTCCGGCTGCGGCAAGACGACCACGATGATGATGGTGAACCGGCTGATCGAGCCGACGTCGGGCCGGATCCTGGTGGACGGCGAGGACATCGCCGGAACCGACCCGGTGAGGCTGCGCCGCCGGATCGGCTATGTGATCCAGCAGGTGGGCCTCTTCCCGCACCGCACCGTCCTGGACAACACCGCGACCGTCCCCGCGCTGGTCGGCTGGAAGCGGGCGCGGGCCCGGGAGCGGGCGGCGGAGCTGCTGGATCTGGTGGGCCTGGACCCGAAGACGTACGGCTCGCGCTATCCGGCGCAGCTCTCCGGGGGCCAGCGCCAGCGGGTGGGGGTGGCGCGGGCGCTGGCCGCCGATCCGCCGGTGCTGCTGATGGACGAGCCGTTCGGGGCGGTGGACCCGGTGGTGCGGGAGCGGCTCCAGAACGAGTTCCTGGCCCTCCAGGAGCGGGTGCGCAAGACGGTCCTGATGGTCACGCACGACATCGAGGAGGCGGTGCGGATGGGGGACCGGATCGCGGTGTACGGGGAGGGGCGCATCGAGCAGCTGGACACCCCGGCCGCCGTGCTCGGCGCCCCGGCGACCCCGTACGTGGCCCGGTTCGTCGGCTCGGACCGGGGCCTGAAGCGGCTTTCGGTGACCGCGATCCGGCCGGAGGACCTCCAGGAGCCGCCGGTGGCCCGGCTGGACGAGCCGGCCCCGGCGGCGGCGGACCGGCTGGAGGCGGCGGGGGCCCGCTGGGCGGTGGTGCTGAACGCCACGGGCGAGCTGCACGGCTGGGTGGCGGCGGATGCCCTGCGGCTGGCCGGGGAGGGTGAGAGCGTGAGCGGGCTGGCGCGCCGGATGGAGGCGTGGGTGCCGGTCGGCGCGCCGTTGAAGCAGGCGTTCAGCGAGATGCTCCAGCACGACGCGGGGTGGGTGGCGGTGCTGGACGGGGCGCGGTTCCTCGGCGTCCTGACCCCGGCGAAGCTGCACGAGGCGCTGCGCCGGTCTGTGGACGCCGACGCGCAGGGGGTGGGGCGCGAGGAGGTGGAGTTCGACTCCGTCGCGGACGCGTAGGGAGCCCGGCCTCCCCTCAGCCCTCCCGTTATCCGCGTTTGCACATAACCCGCGTGCGCAACTATTGTCGACGCCAGTAAACCTCGTACGCCAGCAATCCGGCGTACGGAGTCCGCTGCACTACCGGAAGGCCCCCACATGTCCACCGTCCCCACCGTCACCCTCAACAACGGGGTGACCATCCCCCAGCTCGGCTTCGGCGTCTTCCAGGTCCCCGACGACGAGACCGCGGCCGCCGTCACCAGCGCCCTCGAAGCGGGCTACCGGTCCATCGACACGGCGGCGGTCTACGGCAACGAGGCCGGCGTGGGCCGGGCACTGGCCGACTCCGGGATCCCCCGCGGGGAACTGTTCGTCACCACGAAGCTGTGGAACTCCGACCAGGGGTACGACGCGACCCTCGCCGCCTTCGACACGAGCCTCGCCAAGCTCGGCCTCGACTATGCGGACCTCTACCTGATCCACTGGCCGACGCCCGCCCACGACCTCTACCCGGAGACCTGGCGGGCCCTGGAGAAGCTGGTGGCGGACGGCCGGATCCGGGCCGCCGGCGTCTCCAACTTCCAGCCCGCCCATCTGCGGCGGCTGCTGGAGACCGGTTCCCTGGTCCCCGCCGTCAACCAGGTCGAGCTGCACCCCGGCCTCCAGCAGGCCGAACTGCGCGCCTTCCACGCCGAGCACTCCATCGCCACCGAAGCCTGGAGCCCGCTGGCCCAGGGGGCCCTGCTCAAGGACGACGTACTGGTCTCCATCGCCGAGCGGCACGGCAAGTCCGCCGCCCAGGTGGTGCTGCGCTGGCACCTCCAGCTCGGCAACATCGTGATCCCCAAGTCGGTCACGCCCGAGCGCATCCGGCAGAACATCGACGTCTTCGACTTCGAGCTGTCGGCCGCGGACATGGAGGCGATCGCCGGACTGGACCGGGGCATGCGCACGGGACCGGACCCCGACACCCTCAACTGAGGCCCGCGCGAAGGACCGTGACGGGGGCGGGGCGACGGCGGGGGCCGGGTCAGTCGGCCAGCGCCCGGGCGAACGCGCTGAGCATCCGGCCCAGCGCCCTGAACGCCCCGGCCTCCACCATGGCCTCCGCCACGTCCGCACCGGCATCGGCCGCATCGGGGCCGTACTCCTTCGCCCGGCACTTCCGGCACAGACCGTGCCGCAGCCGACGCCGTTTCTCGCAGCGCGAGCACGCGCTGTAACCCATCCCCATGAGGACAAGCATGTCATCCCATGAGGAGGGGGCGGCAGGCCGTACGGAGAGGGCGGCCGGTCACCTTCCGCGCCGGTAGCTGCTGCCGTCCCGAGGGCGGACCAGCAGACCGGCGACGACCAGGTGTCGCCGTAGGGCGGAGCAGTCCTCGTGGACGGTGAGCAGCGCCTCGTTCACCTCCCGTTCGGTGTACGAGCGGTCGCGCTCGAACAGCGTCTCGGCGAGGTGCACGAGCAACTGCTCCAGGCGAGCCCGCTTGCGCGGGATGGCGACCAGGCGGCCGTGCGTGAAGAGGGTGGCGACCTGTTGGGTGCGAGGGGTCTGCGGCTGCGGCTGCGGCTCAAGCGTCTCTGTTGCGGGCATGGCGAGGAGCCTCGCAGGCCGCCGGTGGACGGGCAACGCGTTTTCCCGGGGGCCGGCGGGGCGGAACGCTCGGCGTTGACAGGGGCAGCAGCCCTCGGTCTAATGGGCGCGTGCAGCGTGACGTCGGCCAAAGAGATCCGGGCCGGCCGGCAGTCGGGCCGGCACCTTCTTCCAGGGACGACGTGATGAGTCCACTCACCGCCCACTGCCTCTGACACCTCCGCGACCGTGTGTGCCGCCGCCCTGGCCGCACCTCGTGCCGCGCCGTGTCCCGCGCCCTTTCTCTGCGGGCCCTGCTGCGCCCGCCCCTCTTCGGGGAGACCCAGAACACCCATGCCCTCTGCCTTCCAGCAGTCCGTGATCGACGAATTCCGCGCCAACGCCGGGAAGGTCGGCGGCCCCTTCGCCGGCTCCGACCTCCTCCTGCTGACCACCACCGGAGCCCGCACCGGGCAGCCGCACACCACCCCGCTCGGCCATGTCCGCGACGGCGAGCGGCTGTTGGTCGTCGGCTCCAACCTGGGCGCGCCGCACCACCCCGACTGGTACCACAACATCCTCGCCCGCCCGGCGGTTCAAGTGGAGCTGGGCACTGAGAAGTTCGACACCATCGCCGTGCCCGCCGAGGGACCCCGGCGCGAGGAGCTGTTCGCCCGGGTGGTGGCCGAATCCCCCGGATACGCCGATTACCGGGCGGCGACCGAACGGGTGCTGCCCGTCGTGGTCCTGCCGCTCCCCGCCCCGCGCACACCGGCCCCCGAGGTCACCTCACTGGCCGGCAAGCTCACCGAGGTGCACGTCTGGCTGCGCGGCCAACTGGCCCAGGTGCACACCGAGACGGAGGCGCACTTCGCCGCCCGGGCCGCCCACCAGGGAGCCGGGGCCCCGCCCCCTCCCGGTCTCGGCCTCCAGATCCGCCAGCGCTGCCTGGCGTTCTGTCAGGCGCTGGAGTTCCACCACACGGGCGAGGACGGGCATGTGTTCCCGGCGATGGAGGGGTACCACCCCCACCTCCGCCATGTCTTCGACCGGCTCCGCGACGAGCACCGGTCCATCGCGGCCGTGCAGTCGGCGCTGGCGGAGCTGCTGGCCGACGCCGCCATCGCGGAGCCGGACCGCTTCCGCGCCGAACTGACCCGGATGACCGAGCAGTTGACGGCGCATCTCGATTACGAGGAGACGGAGATCCTGCCCCTGCTGGCGGACGTTCCCTGGCCGCCGGTCTCCTGACGGCCACTCAGTTCTCGGGGATGAGCTTCTTCGATTCCAGGTAGGTGCGCGCGACGTCCTCGGGGAGCCTGCGCCAGCTGTCGACCTGTTCGTTCATCGACGCCAGGTCGGCGGTGGTCAGGACGGTGTTGAGCCGGCCGAGGGCGTCACGCACCCCGTCGCCGCCGGCCCGGGCGCGGTTGACCACGGGGACCACGTAGTCGGCGTTCTGGAGCTTCTTGTCGTCCTCCAGCAGGACCAGGCCGAACTGGTCGAGAGTGGCGTCGGTCGTGGTGGTCAGCACCATCTGGTCCTGCCCGTTCTGGACGGCCTGCTTCGCCTGGGTGGTGCCGACGCCCTTGGGGTCGACGGCGACGACGTCGATGCCGTACGTCTTCTTCAGGCCGGGCGCGCAGTAGGGCCGTTGTACGCATTCGTCGCCCGCCGCCAGCCGTACGGGGAGCTTCGCCGCGCCGAGGTCGCTGAGGGTCTTCAGGTCGTGCTTCCTCGCGTAGGCGGCGGTGACCGCGAAGGCGTTCTGGTCGACGGCCCGGCCGGGGTCGAGCACGGTGAGCCCGCGCGGGGCGGCCAGTGCGCGCAGCGCCTTCATGGTGGCGGCGAGGTCGGGGGATCCGACAGGGTCCGCGTCGGCCCCTTCGGCCTTGGCGTTGAGCCAGTCGGCGAAGGTCGCCGCGTACTCCGGCACGACGTCGATCTGGCCTTTCTCCAGGGCGGGTTCGTAGATCTCCCGGTTGGTCACGGAGATGATGTCGGCGGAGTATCCGGCTCGCTCCAGGAGCAGCGCGTACATCTGGGCCAGGAGGTCGCTCTCGGTGAACCCGGCCGATCCGATGGTGAGTTCCTTGCTGTCGCCGGGCGGGGCCGTCACCTCGCCCTGGTTCTCCAGACTGGGGCCCGCCGTGCAGGCGGTGGCGGCGAGCAGAAGAAGCGTGGCGAGGGCCCGGCGGGTCCGGGCGCGGAGCAGAGGGGTCATGCGGCCTCCCTCCCCCGGCCGGGCACCATCCGCTGACCCGCCTCGAAGAGGCTCTCGACGAGGAGGGCGAAGACCGCCACCAGGACGGCCCCGGCCACCACCTGCGAGGTGGAGGCGAGGTTGAACCCGGCGGTGATGATCCGGCCCAGTCCCCCGCCGCCGGCCAGGGCGGCGAGGGTGGCGGTGGCGACCAGTTGCACGGCGGCGATCCGGATGCCCGTGAGGATCAGCGGGAGGGCCAGCGGCAGTTCCACGTTCCACAGCATCTGCCGGCCGGTCATGCCCATCCCCCGGGCGGCCCGCACGACGTCCCGGTCCACCTCGCGCATCCCGACGTAGGCGTTGGTGAGCAGCGGCGGCACGGCGAACAGGACCAGCGCGATGATCGTCGACCACTGCCCGTACGTGCCCACGGGGGTGAGCAGCAGCAGGACGAGCACGGCGAAGGTGGGCACCGCCCGGCCGATGTTGGAGATGTTGACGGCGAGCGCGCCGCCCTTGCCGAGATGGCCGAGGACCAGGGCGACGGGCAGCGCGATGAGGCAGCTGATGAGCAGGCAGACGACGGTGAGGAAGAGGTGTTCGCCGAGCCGGTTCCAGATCCCGTCCGGGCCGGACCAGTGGGCGGCGGTGGTGAGCCAGGACCAGGTGTCCAAGAGCGTGTTCACGGCCGTCTCCTCCTCCGCGGCGGTTTCATGCCCGGCTCCGCGTCCAGGGGGTCAGCAGCCGCTGTGCGCCCAGGAGGAGCAGGTCGGCGGCGACGGCGATGACGACGCAGAGCACGGAGGCGGTCAGCACCTGGGCCTTGAAGTAGGTGTTCATGCCGGAGTAGATGAGGTTGCCGAGTCCGCCGTAGCCGACGATCGCCCCCACGGTGACGAGGGAGACCGCGGAGACGGTGGCGATGCGCAGTCCGGCCATGGCGGCGGGCAGGGCGAGCGGGAGTTCCACGGCCAACAGCAGCCGCAGCGGCCCGTACCCCATGCCGCGCGCGGCCTGCCGGGTCTCCTCGGGGACGGCGCGGAGCCCGGCCAGGATGTTGCGGACGAGCAGGGTCAGCGAGTAGAGGACGAGCCCCGCGACCACGAGCGCGGCGGAGAGTCCGTACAGCGGCAGCAGCAGCGAGAACATCGCCAGGGACGGGATGGTGTAGAGGATCGTCGTCAGCCCGAGAACCGGACCGGCGGCCCAGCGCCGGCGGCGGGCGGCGAGGGCCAGCGGGAGGGCGAGAGCGAGCCCGATGAGCACCGCGAGCAGGGTCAGCTGGAGGTGCTGGAGGACGGCGTCCCAGAGGATCTCCCGGCGACTGGAGAGGTAGGCGCCGCAGATCCACTCGTTGCGCGCGAGGCAGTCGTCCGGGGGTGCCGTCACCCGCCCATTCCAGCGCGGCCGGGGGACCGCCGCCCCTCCTGTTCGCCCGTCCGGGGGGCGGTTGAGCGACTGCTCAACCACCTGATAGCGTCCCGGACCAGAGGTTGAGCAGTCGCTCAACCGCACTGCGGCCATCGGGGGCGGGCATGGGGCTGTACATAGAGGCGTTGATCCGCGCGGATCCGGAGCTGTTGTGGGAGCGGACCCAGGAGCCCGCGCTCCACCAGCGATGGGACCTGCGGTTCACCGAGATCAGCCCGCTGCCGGGCGGCCCGGGGGCCGAGCGGAGGTTCCGGTACGCGACCCGGGTGCTGCCCTTCGTGACCGTGGCGGGAACCGGCGCCAACGCGGGCGAACGCCGGCGGGCGGACGGCGAGCGGGTCTCGGCCCTGCGTTTCGCCTCGCCGCAGCGGCTGTCGCTGCTCTCCGAGGGCAGCGGCTACTGGCGTTACGTGCCCACGCCCGACGGCATCCGCTTCCTGACGGGTTACGACTACCGGACCCGCTGGGGCCGTTTCGGGGCGTCCGCGGACCGGTGGCTGTTCCGGCCGCTGATGGGCTGGGCCACCGCCTGGTCCTTCGACCGGCTGCGGCTGTGGTGCGAGCGCGGGATCAGCCCGGCCCGCTCCCTGGCGTACGCCCTCGCGGAGACGCTGGTGCGGGTGGCGCTGACGGTGGCCGCTCTCCCCTTCGGGCCGGCCGCCGCGCTCCCGGTCGCGCTGGCCGCCCTGCTGCTGCCGCCCCTGCCCGTGACCCCGGCCGCCCGGCGCTGCCTGCGCAGACCGCCCGGCCGGACGGCCCCCGCACCTCCTTCCCTCCTCACCCGACTGGAGCGCCCGTGACCTCGATCTTCCGCCGCGCGATGGGCGACGACTTCGACCGGCTCCACCCCGAGCTGCGACGGCGCTTCTCGGTCGGCCTGGAGAGCGGGGAGGCGTGCGTCGGGCGGGGTTCCATGGACCGGATCTGGCACGGCCGCGCCTTCGTGAAACCGTTCCTCGCGCTCGGCTCCACGCGCAACATCCTCGTGCCCAGGACCGGCCGCGACGTTCCCTTCACCATCGAGAACATCCCGTACACCGACTCCCACGGCCGCGAGACCGTGACCTTCGTCCGGACGTTCGCCCTGCCGGGCGGGCCCCGCCGCTTCGACGCCACGATGGTGCACAGCCCGGAGCGCTCCTGCGTCCTCGACTACCTCGGCACCCACCAGCACCTGGCCACCGATCTGCGGCTCACGGCGGAGCCGGACGGCTCGCTGCTGATCCGCTCGGGGGAACACCGCTTCCGCGAGGGCCCCTTCGACCTGCGGGTCCCGGACCTGATCGGCGGGGAGGCCGAGGTACGCGAGTCCTTCGACGACTCCACGGGCCGCTTCCGCATCCGGGTGAGGGTGGTCAACCGGCACTTCGGGCCGCTGTTCGGCTACGAGGGGACGTTCCGCGCCCGCTATGTCGACGCCCTGCGCCACGGCGTGCGCGCCGGGCTCCGCCCCGTACGCGAAGAGGCGCGGTCGTGAGCGGGGGCACGGCCGGGGGCGGAGGCGTGAGCGGGGGCACGGGCGGGGGCGTCAGCGGGAGTGCGGGCAGCGGCGAAGGTGTGAGCGGCGGCGCAGGCAGAGGCGGAGGCGTCAGCGGGAGTGCGGGCGGGAGCGGCAGACCGGCCGGGGCGGACACCCGGGTGAAGCTGCTGGAGGGCGCGCTGCGCACGCTCTCCGAGCACGGCATCGCCAAGACCTCGGCCCGCTCGGTGGCGGCGGCGGCCGGGGTCAACCAGGCGCTCGTCTTCTACCACTTCGGCTCGGTCGACGAACTGCTGGCGGCGGCCTGCCGGTACGGCGCCGAACAGCGCGTCGCCCTCCACCGCGACCGCCTGGCGGCCGTGACCACGCTGTCCGAGCTGGTGACCTGCGGGCGCGAGCTGCACCGGCAGGAGCAGGCGGGCGGCCATGTCGCCTTCCTCGCCCAACTGCTGGCGGGCGCCCAGACCCAGCCCCGGCTGGCGCCCGCCACGGCGGCCGGGCTCGACCTGTGGATCGCCGAGATTGAGAAGGTCCTGGTCCGCGTCCTGTCGGGCTCCCCGCTCGGGGAGTTCACCGACCCGGTGGGGCTCGCACGCGCGGTGGCGGGGTCGTTCGTCGGGCTGGAGCTGTACGAGGGGGTCGACCCGGAGAGCGCGGTGCGGGCCTTCGACGCCCTGGAGCGGCTCGCCGAGCTGGCGGCCGTCCTGGACGAGCTGGGCCCGGTGGCACGACGCGCGGTACGCCACCGGCTGCGCCGGACGGACCGAACCTGAGAGCGACGGGCTGACCCGGCGGCCTGCGGCCGGCGGGTCGGTCCCGAGGGCTACGGGCCGGGCCCGAGGTGGGGGGGGGCGGGCCAGAGGTGGGGGGCCGGGCCGAGGTGGGAGGGCCGGCCTGAGGAGGGCAGGTCCGGGCCCGAGGGCGACGGACCGGCCCTGAGGGTCTGCGGGGGCTGATGCGTCGCCGTACGGTGGAGAGAGCGTGCGCGCACGTCCCCGCGAGGTGCGTGCGGTCCCCCGTAGAGATGGCAGGTGCCCACGATGGCCGGTGAGATCTCCTTCTTCGAGCTCGGGGTGGACGACCCCGAGAAGGCCCGCACGTTCTACGGCACGCTGTTCGGCTGGAACTTCGAACCGGGCCCCTCCGGCGAGGGCGGCTACGCGATCGGGACGCCCAGCGGGCAGGGCGGCGTCCACGGCGGCGACCCGGGGGCCGGGCCCTACCTCTTCTTCCGGGTCGACGACCTGGCCGCCGCAGTGGCGCAGGTCCGCGAACTGGGCGGCGCCGTGGACGACTCCGACCTCGGCGAGGACGCGGAGTCGGACGCCCGGTTCGGGCGGTTCCGGCTGTGCCGCGACGACCAGGGTTCGCCCTTCGGCCTGCACGAACCGCCGCGCGTCAACTGACGGCCGAGGCTTTCCCGTCACGCTCCCGGGCAATCCGGGGAACGTCCTGCGCGATGCGAGCAACCCTGCGCGCCCCGGTGCCGTCTTGATCACTGACAGAACGGTTCGCCGCCCACGGAACGAGCGGCGTCCGCCCCCACCTGTACCGGGCCCAGAGAACCGACCCACTATGCACCCCGTGTATACATGCGGCGCATAGTGGGCCCGGCAATGCGCCCGGCACCGCGCGGAAGGCACCCATGCAGACCAAGGCACTGGCGCCCGAGTACCAGGGCGCGCTCACGAAGATGTCGGTGAACGCCTCCCTCACCGACGTACTGGCCGAAGGCATCCGGCACCTGAAACAGGCCGAGCTCTCCGGATCGCGGGAGGAGGTGGCGCGGACCGGGCTCGCCGTGGCCGAGGCGCACCGCCGGCTGGGGCAGGTCGAGGAGGCGGACCGGGCCTGGAAGGCGAGCTACCGGGCCGCGCGTGCGGCCGGGGCCACGGGCGCGATGGCCTGGGCGCTGTGGAGCGGGGGGACGCTGGCGCGTCAGCGGGGTTCGCTGCGCCTCGCGTTCCGGCTGCTGGGACTCGCGGCCGAACTCGGCAAGCGGGGTGACGACGTGGTCGCGCGCGGCTACTCGCTGGCCGGGCTCGCCGAGACCGGGCGCATCCAGGGCGACTACGGGACGGTCGCCGCCCTGCACGAGCGACTGCTCGCCGAGGCCCGCGCCCGGGGCGAGGCGCGGCACACGGTATGGGCGCTGGAGGGCATCGCGCAGATCCACCGCAACACCGGGCAGCTCGACTCGGCCCTGGAGATGTTCGAGGAGGCGGCCGTCCTCGCGGGCGACGCCGACGACCGGCGGGGGCGGGCCTGGGCCCTGCGCGGCATCGCTGACATCGTTTCCCTGCGGGACGGGGCCACGGAGCGGGCGCTCGGCCTGCTCACCGAGG
Organism: Streptomyces sp. cmx-18-6; assembly: GCF_046548915.1. Taxonomy (NCBI): domain Bacteria; kingdom Bacillati; phylum Actinomycetota; class Actinomycetes; order Kitasatosporales; family Streptomycetaceae; genus Streptomyces; species Streptomyces sp. cmx-18-6. Next base: position 259,516 of record NZ_JAEBEP010000012.1, read on the forward strand.
CCGAGGTCACCTGCCGGGAGATGAAGCTCTCCAGCGCGCTCGCGTACAACCACAAGATGCGGGCCAACGTGCTCTTCCGCGCCGGGCGGTACGAGGAGGCCCGCGCGGTCTACGAGCAGGCGCTCGGGGAGTTCCGCGCGATGACCGAACCACGGGGCGAGGCGCTGGCCGCCCTCGGCCTGGTCAAGGCGCGCGCCCGGCTCGGCCGGGACCGCGCCGCCACGGCGGCGGAGCTGGACGAACTGCGCGGCAGGCTGAGCCGGATCGGGCTGCTCAACGCCCGGGAGATGGTGGAGAAGGCGTACGCCGAACTCGGCGTGGAACCGGCGGCGGAGCGCGAGGAGACCACGGGTCCCGGCGTGGAGCCGGTCCCGGAGCACGAGGGGGCCACGGGTCTCGACGCGGAACCGGTCCCGGAGCGCAAGGAGACCACCGGACTCGACGAGAAACCGGTCCCGGAGCGCAAGGAGACCACCGGCCTCAACGAGAAACCGGTCCCGGAGCGCAAGGAGACCACCGGCCTCAACGAGAAACCGGTCCCGGAGCGCAAGGAGACCACCGGCCTCAA
>NZ_JAEBEP010000013.1:0-218026 GCF_046548915.1 Streptomyces sp. cmx-18-6
CTCAGGTTGTCATCGTGCCTTACGGCCGAATCACATGATCACGCGGACGTCGTCCAGCTGTCCTGCGAACACGAAAACCCGTGGTCAGCCAAGGGGCCAACCACAGGCAGAGGTTAAAGAACAAGCTAGGTCAACGCTCGTGATCAACACACCTGGCGGCCCACTGTGCTCCAGCCGGCGGGAGCAGGCGGACCACGACATCACCGCCGGTGGACCACGACATCACCGCCGACGGAGTCTGAATCACCGCCGGCGGAGCCTGAGCGGGCCCGTTGGACCACTCCGGCGGGGCCGAGGCTTCTTCGGAGAATCGTGTGGAGGGATCCGTGGCCGTCCGGAGGTCCGGAGGACGGGCGAGGAAGTTCGTTCACGTCGTGCGGTCAGGGGCCGCTGTTCCCCTCGAAGTCGCCCAGGTTGACGAAGCTCACCCGATCGTCCCAGGCGTCCCACGTCACATGCTTCCGGGCGCCCCAGTAGTAGGTTTCGTAGCTCATGAGGTCGCCGTACGCCTCGTTCTCGCGTATTCGATCGGGCCGGCCGAACGTGGTCAGGAACTCCTCGTACGAGGTCAGATGGGCGAAGTGCGAAAGGTGCACGCCGCTGATCGCGAAGCCGACCACTGCTCCGGCGCACACCTTGTAGTTGATCTTGTCGACGCCGTAGAGGAATCCGTCCGACCGGACGACGTCCTCGATGACCTCGTCCAGCGTCAGCCTCCGGCCGTCAGCGTCGTAGTACTCGCTTTCGATGTCGGTCCCCCCGCGATACCGGGCGACGATGGAGGACTGGCCGCCCACGATGCGCCGGCGTGGAACGGTGGCTGCCGGGTCCCCCAGGGATATGCCGTTCACCTCGACACCGGCGAGGTCGAGGTTCGGCCGGTACAGCAGGTCCAGGTTCTCGAGGATCTCGATCATCATCGGAGTCTAGGGGGACGGGCGGCCGGGCTCCGCGCCCCAACAGGAGCGTGACTGAGCGCCGTAGTTGGCCCCAAGGGACAACCACGGCGCTCAGTTGTCATGAGGAGGCGCCGCATCCGGGCTGTGCACGTGTCTGAAGGCGATATGCACTGACGGGCGGGCCGGCCGGGGGCGGCATGCGCTCACCTGCCGAAGCGGCTCTTCTTGGGGGGCTCGGCAGGGATCAGCTCCTGGAAATGGACGAGCTCGGCCGCCCGGACAGTCAAGTGCTCGACCACCGTCGCCGGCTCCTTGTCGCTCTTGGACCAAAGCGACTTGGTCAGCTCGACGAACCAGCTTGTCGGCGAAGTCTGGAACACCATTCGACCGATCGGGGTGCCGCTCAGATGCATGGCGGGGGTGCAGGAGCGGGCGACCTCCTCAGCGCGGGTAACGGCCGCTTCCCTTCCGCCTTCGACCGGAATCTTGCTCGACAACTCCGACTCCCCGTACCGGCTCCGTTCAACCAAGACGTACCAGCTCACAGTTCTGTCCCTCCCGCAGCGTGGCGACCCGCCGCCTCGTGCAGCAACCCGCCCTCGTGTCCATAATCCAGAAACTAACTCGCGGGCCACCTATCGCGCTCAGGGGCCGACTCGCGTACTCAAGGGCCACCTATCGCGCTCAGTCACAAGGAGCCCTCGCTGCGATCACTCCCACGATTGCATAAAAGTGCGGCTCTGCGTATAGTCATGCCATCAACGAGGAGGGCTCCGATGGTGGTCAGCGCAGCAGTGGCAGGGGCGAGCGGATACGCCGGCGGGGAGCTGCTCCGCCTTCTCCTGGCGCACCCCGAGGTCGAGATCGGCGCTCTCACCGGGCACTCCAACGCCGGGCAGGCGCTCGGCCCGCTCCAGCCGCATCTGCGGCCGCTGGCCCACCGGGTGCTGGCACCCACCACCGCCGACGTGCTCGCCGGGCACGACGTCGTCTTCCTGGCGTTGCCGCACGGGCAGTCCGCCGCCGTCGCCGAGCAGCTCGGGGACGACGTCCTGGTGGTCGACATGGGGGCCGACTTCCGGCTCGAGAGCGCCGCCGACTGGGAGAAGTTCTACGGGTCACCGCACGCCGGGACCTGGCCCTACGGGCTGCCCGAACTCCCGGGCGGGCGGGCCGCGCTCGCCGGGGCGCGGCGGATCGCGGTGCCCGGGTGCTACCCGACCGCCGTCTCCCTCGCGCTCTTCCCGGCGTACGAAGCGGGAATCGCCGAACCGGAGGCCGTGATCGTCGCCGCGTCCGGCACCTCCGGGGCGGGCAAGGCGGCCAAGCCGCATCTGCTCGGCTCCGAGGTGATGGGCAGCATGACCCCGTACGGCGTCGGCGGCGGGCACCGCCACACCCCCGAGATGATCCAGAACCTCAGCGCCGCCGCCGGCGAGCCGGTCACCGTCTCCTTCACGCCCACCCTCGCCCCCATGCCGCGCGGCATCCTCGCCACGTGCAGCGCGAGGGCGAGGCCGGGCGTGAGCGCGGAGGGCCTGCGGGCGGTGTACGAGAAGGCGTTCGCGGACGAGCCGTTCGTCGACCTCCTGCCCGAGGGGCAGTGGCCCGCCACCGCCTCGGTGTACGGCTCCAACGCCGTACAGATCCAGGTCGCCCACGACGCGGCGGCCGGGCGGATCATCGTCGTCAGCGCCATCGACAACCTCGCCAAGGGCACCGCGGGCGGCGCCCTCCAGAGCATGAACATCGCCCTCGGACTCCCCGAGGACACGGGTCTTTCGACGATCGGAGTCGCTCCGTGAGCGACGAACGCGCGGCCGCCGGGCCGCGGAAGGCCGCAAAAGCCGCGCCGCTGCGCCGCGCGGTCACAGAAGCGAACAAGGAGATGCAGTGAGCGTCACGGCAGCACAGGGATTCTCGGCGGCGGGCATCGCCGCGGGGATCAAGGACAGCGGTGGCCCGGACCTGGCCCTCGTGGTCAACCACGGGCCGCGCCGCGCCGCCGCGGGCGTCTTCACCTCCAACCGCGTCAAGGCCGCCCCGGTGCTCTGGTCGGAGCAGGTCCTCAAGGGCGGCGAGGTCACCGCCGTCGTCCTCAACTCCGGGGGAGCCAACGCCTGTACGGGCCCCAAGGGTTTCCAGGACACCCACGCCACCGCCGAGAAGGTCGCCGAGGTGCTGGACGGCCACAGTGCGGGCGAGGTCGCCGTCGCCTCCACCGGGCTCATCGGCATCCCGCTCCCCATGGACAAGCTGCTCCCCGGAATCGAGCAGGCGGCGGCCGCCCTCAGCGAGCACGGCGGGGAGAAGGCCGCCATCGCCATCAAGACCACCGACACCGTGCACAAGACGGCCGTCGCGGGCGGCGAGGGCTGGACGGTCGGCGGCATGGCCAAGGGCGCGGGCATGCTCGCCCCCGGCCTCGCCACCATGCTCGTCGTCCTCACCACCGACGCCGATGTCGAGAGCCCCGCGCTGGACGCCGCACTCCGCGACGCCACCCGGACCACCTTCGACCGGGTCGATTCGGACGGCTGCATGTCCACCAACGACACCGTGCTGCTGCTCGCCTCAGGGGCCAGTGGAATCACCCCGGAGCAGGGCGAGTTCGCCGAGGCCGTACGGGTCGTCTGCGACGACCTGGCCCGGCAGCTCATCGGGGACGCCGAGGGCGCGTCCAAGGACATCCGCATCGAGGTGATCAACGCGGCCACCGAGGACGACGCCGTCGAGGTCGGCCGGTCCATCGCCCGCAACAACCTCCTCAAGTGCGCCATCCACGGCGAGGACCCCAACTGGGGCCGTGTCCTGTCCGCCATCGGCACGACGAAGGCCGCCTTCGAGCCGGACCAGCTCAACGTCGCCATCAACGACGTCTGGGTCTGCAGAAACGGCGGTGTGGGGGAGGACCGCGACCTCGTCGACATGCGCTACCGGGAGGTCAAGGTCACCGCCGACCTCGCCGCGGGCGCCGAGTCCGCCGTCATCTGGGCCAACGACCTCACCGCGGACTACGTCCACGAGAACAGCGCGTACAGCTCATGAGCGCCGCACGGAAGCACACCGCACTCCCGAAGGCGCAGATCCTCATCGAGGCGCTGCCCTGGCTGACCCGCCACAACGGCAAGACCGTCGTCATCAAGTTCGGCGGCAACGCCATGATCGACGAGGAGCTGAAGGCCGCCTTCGCCCAGGACGTCGTCTTCCTGCGGCACGCCGGCCTCAAGCCCGTCGTCGTGCACGGCGGCGGCCCGCAGATCAACGCCCAGCTCGACAAGCAGGGCCTGGTCAGCGAGTTCAAGGCCGGGCTGCGGGTCACCACCCCCGAGGCGATGGACGTCGTACGGATGGTGCTCGCCGGACAGGTCCAGCGCGAACTGGTCGGCCTCCTCAACCAGCACGGCCCCCTCGCCGTGGGCATGACCGGCGAGGACGCCCACACCATCACCGCCACCCAGCACCGGCCCACCATCGACGGCGAGTCCGTCGACATCGGCCGGGTCGGCGAGATCACCGCCATCGACACCGGGGCCATCCAGGCGCTCCTGGACGACGGCCGCATCCCGGTCGTCTCCTCCATCGCCCGCTCCGCCGACGACCACCACGTCTACAACGTCAACGCCGACACCGCCGCCGCCGCGCTCGCCGCCGCCCTGAACGCCGAGACGCTGATGGTCCTCACGGACGTCGAGGGGCTGTACGAGGACTGGCCCCACAGCGACGACGTCATCAGCCGCCTCACCGCCACCCAGCTGGAGAAGCTGCTGCCCGAGCTGTCCAGCGGCATGGTCCCCAAGATGCAGGGCTGTCTGCACGCCGTGCGCAACGGTGTCGAGACCGCCCGAGTCATCGACGGCCGGGTCCAGCACTCGATCCTGCTGGAGATCTTCACCGACGAGGGCATCGGCACGATGGTCGTGCCGGACGCCCCCATCGACGTACACACAGGACCTGAACAGGGGGAGTCATGACCGGCACCGGAGGACTCGCGGGAGGACTCACCTCGCGCTGGCAGGACGCGCTGATGGACAACTACGGCACCCCCCGCCTGCCGCTCGTGCGCGGCGAGGGCGCGTACGTCTGGGACGAGGACGGCGCCCGCTACCTCGACTTCGTCGGCGGGATCGCGGTCAACGCCCTCGGCCACGCCCACCCGGCCGTCGTCGAGGCCGTCTCCACCCAGATCGCCTCCCTCGGCCACGTGTCGAACCTGTTCATCGCCCAGCCGCCGGTCGCGCTCGCCGAACGGCTGCTCGGCCTCTTCGGCCGCGCCGGACGGGTCTTCTTCGCCAACTCCGGCGCGGAGGCCAACGAAGCCGCCTTCAAGATCGGCCGGCTCACCGGGCGCACCCGCATGGTCGCCACCGACGGCGGCTTCCACGGCCGGACGATGGGCGCCCTCGCCCTCACCGGCCAGCCCGGGAAGCAGGAGCCGTTCCGCCCGCTGCCCGGCGACGTCACGCACGTGCCGTACGGAGACGCGGACGCGCTCCGGGCAGCGGTCACCACCGACACCGCGCTCGTCGTCGTCGAGCCGATCCAGGGCGAGAACGGCGTCGTCGTCCCGCCCAGGGGCTATCTGGAGGCCGCCCGGGAGATCACCCGCGCCACCGGCACGCTGCTGGTCCTCGACGAGGTCCAGACCGGGATCGGCCGCTGCGGCCAGTGGTTCGAGCACCAGGCCCACCAAGGCGTCGAGCCCGACATCGTCACCCTCGCCAAGGGCCTCGGCGGCGGCCTGCCGATCGGCGCGACCGTCGCGTTCGGCCCGGCGGCCGACCTGCTGAAGCCGGGTCAGCACGGCACGACGTTCGGCGGCAACCCGGTCGCCTGCGCCGCCGGACTCGCCGTCCTGGACACCCTCGCGGCGGACGGCGCGCTCGACGAGGTCAAGCGGCTCGGCGAGAGGATCCGCGACGGCGTGGAGGCGCTGGGACACCCGCTGGTCTCCCATGTCCGCGGCAGCGGCCTGCTGCTGGGTATCGTGCTCACCGGACCCCTCGCACCGAAGGTGCAGCAGGCGGCCCAGGGAGCCGGCCTCCTGGTGAACGCGCCCGCCCCCGATGTCGTACGGCTCATGCCGCCGCTGATCATCGGTGACGCGGAGGTGGACGCGTTCCTGGAGATCCTGCCGAGCGCTCTCGACGCGGCACACGGGGACGGACGATCCGGGGCATGACCCTGCGGAGAATGAGGCGACGACGATGACCGAGGCGCAGGAGACCGAGCACGGCGGACCGTCCGTGCCGCAGACCCGCACCGCCCGCCACCGCCGGATCGTGGACATCCTGAACCGGCAGCCGGTCCGCTCGCAGAGCCAGCTGGCCAAGCTCCTCGCCGACGACGGGCTGAGCGTCACTCAGGCGACGCTCTCCCGCGACCTCGACGAGCTGGGCGCGGTCAAGATCCGCAACACCGGCGGCGAGCTGATCTACGCGGTGCCCAGCGAGGGCGGCTTCCGCACCCCGCAGGCCCCGCTGGGCGGCTCGGCCAAGGAGGAGCGGATGCGCAGGCTCTCGGCCGAACTGCTCATCTCGGCGGAGGCGTCGGCCAATCTCGTGGTGCTGCGTACGCCGCCGGGCGCGGCCCAGTTCCTCGCCTCGGCCATCGACCAGGCCGAACTGCACGACATCCTCGGCACCATCGCGGGCGACGACACGCTGATGCTCATCAGCCGCGACGCGGGCGGCGGCCAGGCGCTCGCCGACCATCTGCTGAGGCTCGCTCAGAACGACCGGTGAGCCGCCCGGTTCAGTAGCGGGTGATCGCGGTCGGGCCCGAGGCGGTCCCGACCGCGATGTGCGGCCGGCGCGCCGGATTCGCCCAGGCCAGGATCTCGGCCATGGCGTCCGCCGGCACGGAGACGCACCCGGCCGTCGCCCCGCGCCCGTTCACATGCAGGAAGATCCCCGCGCCCCGGTTGCGTACCGGACGCTCGTAGTTGAAGCCGATGACCAGCGCGCGGGCGTACTGCGTGCCGTACGCGACCAGGTGCTCGGCCTCCTCCGCCCGGCAGTCGGCGGGTCGCGGCTCCACCCACCGGTTGTACGCGCGCGAGGCGTTGTCCTGGCACCACCAGGAGTCCTCGGTGACCTCGCGGTACGGATACCTCGTCCCGGCCGGGGCCTCCTCGATCCCGAAGGCGTACGGCAGGTCGTACAGGCCGGTCGGCGTGGTGCTGGTGCCCTGCTCCCGGGTCGCGCCATCGGCCAGGCCGTTCGCCCCGAACCGCGCGGGCGCGGACCCGGCCTCCACCCACCGGCCCCCGCGCCGCTCCCACCAGGTCACCGTCCCGGTCGTCGACGCGGTGTCGGGGGCCTCGGCGGTGATGAGCTGGGAGCCGCCGCCGGTGTCCGCCAGCCGGTACGGGAGGGGAGGCGGGTTGTCGGCGGGGGCGGCCCCGAGGGAGCCCAGGGCCAGGGTGAGGAGTACGGCGAAGGTCGGCAGAGGTCGGCGCATGCTCCGGACCGTACGGCCGCCGGGGGCGACGGCCCACCGGACCTGCTCCGTACGGCCCAGCGGCCCGCTCCGCCAAAGGCGCTACCCCGAGGACCTCCCCGCCGAAGGGGCGCTACCCCGAGGACCTCCCCGCCGCCCGCAGCAGCCGCTTTGCCGCCACCCGCACCGCGCGCGGCCGCTCCGGTGCGGTCCGCTCGCGCAGCAGGGCCTCCGGAATCCCGGCGGCCTCCGGCAGCAGGGCCCCGGTCGCCGCCCGCACCACAGCCGGGCTCGGGTCGTCCAACGAGGGCGTCAGCCGCTCCCGTACCACCTCGTCCAGAGCGCGCAGCCCGGTGATCGCGTGCAGGCGCACGGCGGGCACCGGGTGCTCCACCAGCGCCCACAGCCGGTCGGCGTCCGCGCCCCGCTCCCCGCACTCGCCCAGCCCCGCGGCGGCCCCCGGACGCGCGGCCGGTTCGGCGCACAGGGCCCGGCAGACGGGCAGCGGGTCGATGCCGCCCTGCCGCAGCACATAGCGGGCGCAGGCCCGTACGACGGCGGAGCGGTCGGCCAGGAACGGCCGCGCCTCACCGTGGCGACCGGTCCGCCGCAGCGCGGTCACCCCGGCCGCGCGCACCCGGGCGGCGCGGGCCGTCAGCAGCCGGCCGAGCACGGCGACGGCCTCGTCCCCCACGGCGTGCCCGTCCGGCTCCCGCTCCGGCAGGGCCGCGACGGCGGCCTCCGCGCAGAGGTCCTGGAGGGTGACGTCACCGGTGGTCGCGGCCGTCGTGGCCAGCTCCGCCGGGGTCAGCAGTCCGCGCTCCACCGCGATCCGGTACGCCAGCCGGTACGTGGCCCGGTCCCGGCGGGCCGTCAGCGCCACGACGTCCGCCGCCGGGCCCTCCCGCAGCGCGCGCTCCAGCAGGGACCGGGCGCCTTCGCCCCGGGAGCGGCGTGACAGCAGGAGGATCAGCTCGGCGAGGGGGAGCAGGGCGCTCCCGGGCAGCTCGGCGAGGAGCGCCCGGGCCCGCTCCCGTACCGGCAGCGCCCAGTCGGAGCACCGCACCACCAGCAGCGGGCGCAACTCCGGTGCGGTGCGGGCCTCCTCCAGCGCCGCCTCCCGGACCCGGCCGTCCGGGTGGCACAGGGCGATGGCCAGGGGCGGAGGAGACGGCGGCGGGGGAGCCGTGCGGGGAAGGGCCGTTCCGCGCAGCCGGTCCAGCAGCGTCCGGGCCGGCCGTGCCGGCTTCTCGGGCGGGCGGGGCGACAGCCACGGGCGGTCGTCGAGGTTCCGTACACCGGCGTCGAAGGCCACCCACGCCTCGGCCGACGTCACGTCCAGCACCTCGGCCGGCGAAGCGCCCCGGCACACCCGCACCACGGCCCTCAGGGTCTCCCCGTCGCTGCCCTCCACCGCGCACCCTCCCCGTCGTCAGGTGCCGATGTTAGGGGGCCTGCCGGTCGGACGGCGACGAGGTTTTCCGCCCACGAAGCCGCTTGCGCCGCCCTGACCTGCACTTTTGACAAAGCATACGGAGTACCGCATAGTTATACCCATCAGTGATTGCACCGTAAGGAGAAACCCGTGACCGAGCGCGTCGTACTCGCCTACTCGGGCGGCCTGGACACCTCCGTCGCCATCGGCTGGATCGCCGAGGAGACGGGCGCCGAGGTCATCGCCGTCGCCGTGGACGTCGGCCAGGGCGGCGAGGACCTGGACGTCATCCGCAAGCGCGCGCTCGCCTGCGGTGCCGTCGAAGCCGAGGTCGCGGACGCCAAGGACGAGTTCGCCGAGGAGTACTGCCTCCCCGCGATCAAGGCCAACGCCCTCTACATGGACCGCTATCCGCTGGTCTCGGCCCTCTCCCGGCCGACGATCGTCAAGCACCTCGTCGCCGCCGCCAAGAAGCACGACGCCGGGATCGTCGCCCACGGCTGCACCGGCAAGGGCAACGACCAGGTCCGCTTCGAGGCCGGCATCTCCGCGCTCGGCCCCGACCTGAAGTGCATCGCCCCCGTCCGCGACTACGCGATGACCCGGGACAAGGCGATCGCCTTCTGCGAGGAGAAGAACCTCCCGATCGCGACCACCAAGAAGTCCCCGTACTCCATCGACCAGAACGTCTTCGGGCGCGCCGTCGAGACGGGCTTCCTGGAGGACATCTGGAACGCGCCGATCGAGGACATCTACGAGTACACCTCCAACCCCGCGACCCCGCGCGAGGCCGACGAGGTCGTCATCTCCTTCAAGGAAGGCGTGCCGGTCGCCATCGACGGCCGCCCCGTCACCGTCCTCCAGGCGATCCAGCAGCTCAACGAGCGGGCCGGCGCGCAGGGCATCGGCCGGATCGACATGGTCGAGGACCGGCTCGTGGGCATCAAGTCCCGCGAGGTGTACGAGGCGCCCGGCGCGATCGCGCTGATCACCGCCCACCAGGAGCTGGAGAACGTCACCGTCGAGCGCGAGCTCGCCCGCTACAAGCGGCAGGTCGAGCAGCGCTGGGGCGAGATGGTCTACGACGGCCTGTGGTTCTCCCCGCTGAAGCGGGCCCTGGACGGCTTCATCAACGAGGCCAACCAGCACGTCACCGGCGACATCCGGATGACCCTGCACGCGGGCCGCGCGGTCGTCACCGGCCGGAAGTCCGACGAGTCGCTGTACGACTTCAACCTCGCCACCTACGACTCGGGCGACACCTTCGACCAGTCCAAGGCGCAGGGCTTCATCGAGCTCTTCGGCCTCTCGTCCAAGATCGCGGCCAAGCGCGACCTCGCCTGACCCCCTCTCGTTGTACAGCCGCCTCCCCGTCCGCACGCGGCAGGGAGGCGGCCGCATATCCGCACCCGGGCCCACGCCTTGGCCCATGCCTTCGCTTTCTTGAGGAGCACGCAGTGAGCAGCAACAACGGTGACGTCCGGCTCTGGGGCGCGCGTTTCGCCGATGGACCGGCCGAGGCGCTGGCCAAGCTGTCGGCCTCGGTCCACTTCGACTGGCGGCTCGCGCCGTACGACATCGCCGGCTCCCGCGCCCACGCCCGCGTCCTCAACAAGGCCGGTCTGCTCACCGAGGACGAGCTCTCCCGGATGCAGGGGGGCCTTGACCAGCTCGAAGCCGATGTCGCGGACGGATCCTTCACCGGCTCCATCGCGGACGAGGACGTCCACACCGCGCTGGAGCGCGGACTCCTCGAGCGCCTCGGCCCCGACCTCGGCGGCAAGCTGCGGGCCGGCCGGTCGCGCAACGACCAGATCGCCACGCTCTTCCGGATGTACCTGCGCGACCACGCCCGGATCGTCGGCGGCCTGATCGCGGACCTCCAGGGCGCGCTGGTCGGCCTCGCGGAGGCCCACCCGGACGTGGCGATGCCCGGCCGCACCCACCTCCAGCACGCGCAGCCGGTGCTCTTCGCCCACCATGTGCTCGCCCATGTGCAGTCCCTGTCCCGGGACGCCGAGCGGCTGCGCCAGTGGGACGAGCGCACGGCCGTCTCCCCGTACGGCTCCGGAGCGCTCGCCGGGTCCTCGCTCGGGCTCGACCCGGAGGCGGTCGCCGCCGACCTCGGTTTCGAGCACGGTTCGGTCGCCAACTCCATCGACGGCACCGCGTCCCGGGACTTCGTCGCGGAGTTCGCCTTCATCACCGCGATGATCGGCGTCAACCTCTCCCGGATCGCGGAGGAGGTCATCATCTGGAACACGAAGGAGTTCTCCTTCGTCACCCTCCACGACGCCTTCTCCACCGGCTCCTCGATCATGCCGCAGAAGAAGAACCCGGACATCGCGGAGCTGGCCCGGGGCAAGTCCGGCCGCCTCATCGGCAACCTGACCGGCCTGCTCGCCACGCTGAAGGCCCTCCCGCTCGCGTACAACCGCGACCTCCAGGAGGACAAGGAGCCCGTCTTCGACTCCTGCGACCAGCTCGAAGTCCTGCTCCCCGCCTTCACCGGCATGATGGCCACCCTCACCGTCAACCGCGAGCGCATGGAGGAGCTGGCCCCGGCCGGGTTCTCGCTCGCCACCGACATCGCGGAGTGGCTGGTGCGGCAGGGCGTGCCGTTCCGGGTCGCGCACGAGGTCGCGGGCGCGTGCGTCAAGGAGTGCGAGCAGCACGGCATCGAGCTCGACGAGCTCACCGACGAGCAGTTCGCGAAGATCTCCGAGCACCTCACCCCGGAGGTCCGCACGGTCCTCAACGTGCGCGGCGCCCTCGCCTCCCGCGACGGCCGGGGCGGAACGGCCCCCTCCGCCGTCGCCGTACAGCTGGCCGAGGTGAAGAAGGACCTGGAGGCCCAGAACGCCTGGGCGACCGCCCGCCGCTAGCCGTACGGCCTCGCGTACGAGCCGTACGAGCCGTACGACCTCGCGTGCGCACGGTCGCGCCCGGGCGGCGTACGCACGGCGTCGTCGCAGGTGTACGAAAGGTGTCGCGGGCTACGTTGACCGGGGTAGGAGTATCCGCAACCGACCCCGAGGAGCCCGCGATGCCCTTCACCGCCCTGGCCACCGCGACGACCCCGACCGCCCACATCGGACTGGGCCTCGCAGCCGTCGGGAGGCCCGGATACATCAACCTCCACCGCGACCGGGACTTCCCCGAGGGCCGGGAGGTCGAGGCCCTGCGCGCCCGCACCCACGAACTGCTGGACGCGGCGTACGCGCAGGGCGTCCGGTACGTCGACGCGGCCCGCTCCTACGGCCGCGCCGAGGAGTTCCTGGGCGAGTGGCTCGACGCCCGCCCCTCCTTCACCGACCTCGTCGTCGGCTCCAAGTGGGGGTACACCTACACCGCCGACTGGAGCACCGAGGCCGAGGCCCACGAGGTCAAGGACCACGGCCTCGCCACCTTCGAGCGCCAGCGCGCCGAGACCCGCGAACTCCTCGGAGACCGGCTCGACCTCTACCAGATCCACTCGCTCACCCCCGACAGCCCGGCCCTCGCCGACAAGGAACTCCACGAGCGCCTGGCCGCCCTCGCCGCGGACGGCGTCGCGGTCGGCTTCTCCACCAGCGGCCCCGCCCAGGCCGACGCCATCCGGGCCGCGCTCGCGCTCACGGTCGACGGCAACCCCCTCTTCCGTACGGTCCAGGCCACCTACAACGCCCTGGAGACCTCGGCCGCCCCCGCCCTGGCCGAGGCCCATGACGCCGGGCTCACCGTGATCGTCAAGGAGGGCGTGGCCAACGGCCGCCTGGCCGGGGACGAGGCGCCCGCCGTGTTCCGCGAGATCGCCGCCGACGCGGGGGTGGGCGGCGACGCGGTGGCCCTGGCGCTCGTCCTGCACCAGCCGTGGGCCGGGGTCGTCCTCTCCGGCGCGGCGACCGTCACCCAGCTCGCCGGCAACCTCCACGCCCCCGTCGTCGACCTCGACGAGGAGCAGCGGGCCCGGCTGGACGCGCTGGTGGAGGAGCCGGAGTCGTACTGGCGTCACCGCGCCGCCCTGCCCTGGCACTGACAGGCGCCGGGCGTCAGGAGCTCGTCAGGACGACGAGCTCCTGGGTCGCCCGCGTCATCGCCACATACCGGTCGACGGCTCCCTCGACACCCGCCCCGAACGCCTCCGGGTCCACCAGGACCACCAGGTCGAATTCGAGGCCCTTCGACAGCTCCGGGGTCAGCGACCGTACGCGGGACGTCCCCCGGAACGCCGGATCCCCGATGACACACGCCACCCCCTCCGCGTGCGCGCCGAGCCACGCGTCCAGGACCGCGTCCAGGTCCGCGACCGAACCGTGGACGACGGGCCGGCCGCCGGAGCGGACCGAGGCCGGCACGTTGGCGTCCGGCAGCACGGCCCGGATCACCGGCTCGGCCTCCGCCATGACCTCCTTCGGCGTCCGGTAGTTGACGCTCAGGGAGGCCGACGCGACCCGGTCGAGCCCGATCCGCTCCAGCCGCTCCCGCCACGACTCGGTGAACCCGTGCCGGGCCTGGGCGCGGTCCCCGACGACCGTGAAGCTCCGGGACGGGCAGCGCAGCAGCAGCATCTGCCACTCGGCGTCGGTCAGCTCCTGCGCCTCGTCCACGACGATGTGCGCGAACGGGCCCGCGAGCCGGTCCGGTTCGGGGCCGGACGACCCGTCCGGGTCGACCAGGGTGTCCTTCATGTCCTGGCCGTGCAGCATGACCAGCGCGCCTTCGCTGTCGACATCGGCGTCAACCAGGGTCTCGTCCGCCAGCAGCGCGTCGATGACCTGCGCCATGCCCGCGCGTTCGGCGGCCGCGGCCGCCTTCCGCCGACGCCTGCGCCGCGACGCCTCCGGATCCCCGACCCGCTGCCGCGCCGCGTCCAGGATCGGCAGATCGGACACGGTCCACGCCCGCGCCTCGGCACGCTGCAACAGCCGCACTTCGTCCCGGCCGAGCCAGGGCGCGCACCTGCGCAGATACGCGGGGACCGACCACAGGTCCCCGACGACCTCGGCCGCGTCCAGCAGCGGCCACGCCCGGTCGAAGGCGGCGGCCAGCTCCCGGTCCTGCCCCAGCGCCGTCCGGATCAGGTCGGGCGAGACCTCGCCACCGTCGCCGTCCTCCGCGCCGTCACCGCCGTCGTGCTTCTCCACCAGGAGCGTGAGCAGCTCCTCCCAGACCTGGTCGCGCGCCTCGTTGTGCACGGCCCCGGGGCCCGCCGCCTCGAACGCCAGGGCCCAGTCGGCGGCGCTCAGCCGGACGTCCGCCCAGGGGGTCGTGACGGTCATGGACCGGCCGGGCGGCTCCTCGTAGAACCGGACGGCCGCCTCGACCGCCCTCACCAGGCCGGCCGACGCCTTCAGGCGGGCCGCTTCCGGGTCGGTCTCGGCCGCCGCCGTGGCCCCTTCCTCCACCAGGTCCCGCAGGGTGCAGGTCTGCACGCCCTCCTCCCCGAGGCTCGGGAGCACATCGGCGACGTACCCGAGGTAGGGCCGGGACGGGCCGACGAACAGCACGCCGCCCCGCCGGTGCGCGAGGCGCGGGTCGGCGTACAGGAGGTACGCGGACCGGTGGAGGGCGACGACCGTCTTCCCCGTGCCCGGGCCGCCGTCCACCACGAGAGCGCCCCGCGAGCTCGCGCGGATGACGGCGTCCTGGTCGGCCTGGATGGTGCCGAGCACATCACGCATCCGCTCGGACCGGTGGGAGCCCAGACTCGCGATGAACGCGGACTGGTCGTCGAGCGCGGCATGCCCGGCGAAGGCGTCCGGGGAGAACACCTCGTCCCAGTAGTCGCTGATCCGGCCGCCGGTCCAGCGGTATCTGCGGCGGCTCGCCAGACCCATCGGGTTGGCGTGGGTGGCCCCGAAGAACGGCTCGGCGGCGGGGGAGCGCCAGTCGACCAGGAGCCGGCGGCCCTCGCTGTCGGTGAGGCCGAGCCGGCCGACGTACACCGGTTCGGAGCCGTCCTCGCCGACCATGCGCCCGAGGCACAGGTCGAGCCCGAAGCGGCGCAGGGTGCGCAGGCGGGCGGTGAGCCGGTGGATCTCCGCGTCGCGGTCCATCGCCTGCCGGCCCGTGCCGCCGGGCGCCCTGCGCTCGGCGTCGAGGCGGCCGGTCAGCTCGGCGATCGACTCCTCCAGGGTCCGCGCGATGGCCGCGAAGTGCTGCTCGTCGGCGGCGATCAGCGCCGGGCCGGCCTTGGGGGAGAGGTGGTCGGGGAGGTGGAAAGCGCTGGTGGAGAGGGGGTTCACGTGATCCGTTCCGTTCCGGGGTGTCCGTCGAGGGGGCGAGGCCGCTCCAGCGGGTTCAGGCCGCCGGCGCGGGCGCGCCGAACCACCGCCGCAACGCGCCGGCCAGCTCCTCCTGGTCCTCGCCGGCCCACACCACATGTCCGTCAGGGCGCACCAGGACGGCGGGCACGTCCAGTTCCTCCGCTTCCTCCGTTACGTCGACCACGTGGTCGACCCGGTCCCGCCTGCCCGCCACCGACAGCCGGCCGGTCCGGTCGAGCAACAGCCCACGGCCTTCGCGCATGAGCTCGTAGAGGCGGCCGCTCCGCTTCAGCCGCATATCCCGCAGCCGCCGGCCGACGAGGGCGTGGCCCTCCCCGAGGTCGTAGCGGACGTCGACGGCGGTGATCATCCCGGTGACGTACGCGTTCGCCTCCTCGAAGTCCAGCAGCCTCGCGAACAGCTCCCGCAGCGCGGTCGCCCCCGGACTGGTCCCCAGCAGCGTGATCTGCGCGCGGGTGTTGTCCAGCACGCGGGCGCCCACCGGGCGCCGTTCGGCGTGGTAGCTGTCCAACAGCCCTTCCGGGGCCCAGCCGTTGACCTCGGCGGCCAGTTTCCAGCCGAGGTTGAACGCGTCCTGCACCCCGAGGTTGAGCCCCTGTCCGCCGGTCGGCGGGTGGATGTGCGCCGCGTCGCCGGCCAGCAGCACCCGGCCCACCCGGTAGTGCTCGGCCTGCCGGGTGGCGTCCCCGAACCGGGAGAGCCACCGGGGCGCGTGGACGCCGAAGTCGGTGCCCGCGAGCGCCCGCAGCCGCTCCTTGAACTCCTCCAGGGTCGGCGCGGCCGCCCGCTCCCCGGACACGCCCGCGGCGGGCACGATGACGCGGTGCGTCCCGTCCCCGTTGGGGATGGTGCCGAACCGCAGATGTGTCTTGCGGACCTCCTCGACCACGGCGGCCACGACCGCCGGGTCCTCGGCCATCTCCATGTCGCCGAGCAGCGTCTCGACCGTGGCCGGCTCGCCGGGGAACGCGACGCCCAGCTCCCGGCGCACCGCACTGCGGCCGCCGTCGCATCCGACGAGATAGCGCGAGCGCAGCCGGGTCCCGTCCGCGAGCCCGACGTCCACCCCGTCCCCGTCCTGGCCCACCGCGACCACCTCGCGGCCGCGCCGGATCTCCGCGCCGAGCTCGACGGCCCGCTCGTGGAGCAGCCGCTCGGTGACCGGCTGGAGGGTGGAGAGGCCGTAGGGGTGCGCCGTGTCCAGCAGGTCGGGCCACGGCTTCTGGATGCCCCCGAAGAACCCGCCGACCCGGAACTTCTCGCTCACCGCGAGGAACCGCTCCAGCAGCCCGCGCTGGTCCATCACCTCGACGCTCCGCACATGCAGGCCGCGTCCCCGGGACTCCCGGGTCGGCTCGGCCAGCTTCTCCAGCACGACGGTCCGCACCCCGGCCAGCCGCAGTTCGCAGGCCAGCATCAGGCCGGTCGGTCCACCGCCGGCCACGATCACGTCGATCATCACAGTTCCGCCCTTGTCGACGTCGATTTCTCCATGGCCGGCCATCCTCGGCCCGGGCCACGGCCGTCGATTCTGCGGCATTTGGGGGGCCTTGCGGCAAGACCCCCCATGCGCTATATGTTGAGAGTGGCAAGGAGTGGGTTCACCTCCTGCCGCCCCATCGGTCTCGCCGCTCGAAGGCTTCCTCGCGGCCGACCACTCGGCACGGTTCACCGCCGGGGTCTCTCCGCGCCTACCAATGAGACGGAAGTGTCTCACCTGGGTTAGAGTCGTCTCATGACTCTCGACCGTGAGCAGGTGCTGCGCAGCGCCGCCGCCCTGCTGACCCACAAATCGACCGCCACCATGGACGAGGTCGCCAAAGCAGCCGGCATCGGCCGCGCCACCCTCCACCGCCACTTCGCCGGACGCGACGCGCTGGTGAAGGCGCTGGAGGACCTCGGCATCCAGGAGTTCGAAGCGGCCCTGGACGCCGCCCGGCTCGACGAAGGAACCTCTGAGGAGGGGCTGCGCCGCCTCATCGCGGCCGTCGAGCCCAGCGCCGGCCTGCTCTCCTTCCTGGTCACCGAGAACCAGCTCTTCGAGGGCGACCAGGTCAACGAGGGCTGGAACCGGGCCGACGCCCGGGTCTCCGCCTTCTTCCGCCACGGCCAGGAACGCGGCGAATTCCGTATCGACCTCACCCCCGCCTGGCTGACCGAGGCCCTCTACGGGCTCATCGGCACCGGGGCCTGGGCCGTCCAGGTGGGACGGGTCGCCGCACAGGACTTCCCGTACATGATCGTCGAGCTGCTGCTCGGCGGAGCCCGCCGGAGCGTGGAGCAGTGACCAGCATCGACCAGCACCCGAAGACCACGGACGACGTGCGCCGCCCCGGGCGGTGGATCGCGCTCGCCGTGCTCGTCCTCGCCGTGCTGCTGGTGGCCGTCGACGCCACCGTCCTCGGCCTCGCCACCCCGTTCCTCAGCGAGGACCTCGCCCCCACCGGCAACCAGCTGCTCTGGATCGGTGACGTCTACTCCTTCGTCATCGCCGGCCTGCTCGTCTCGATGGGCAGCCTCGGCGACCGTATCGGCCGCAAGAAGCTGCTGCTGGTCGGGGCCGTGGCCTTCGGCGCGGTCTCCGTGCTCAACGCGTACGCGACCACGCCCGAGATGATGATCGTGGCGCGGGCGCTGCTCGGTGTCGCGGGCGCCACCCTCATGCCGTCCACCCTCGCGCTGATCCGCAGCCTCTTCCACGACCCGCGCGAGCGCAGCCTCGCCATCGGCATCTGGGGCGCGATGGCCTCGGCGGGCGCGGCTGTCGGCCCGGTCGTCGGCGGGTTCCTCCTCGAACACTTCTGGTGGGGCTCGGTCTTCCTGATCAACCTGCCCGTGATGGCCGTGCTCGTCGTCGTCGGCGTCAAGCTGATCCCGGAGTCCAAGAACCCCGCTCCGGGCCCGTGGGACATGCTCAGCGTCGGGCTCTCCCTGGTCGGCATGATCGGCATCGTGTACGCCATCAAGGAGACGGCCTCGCACGGTCTCGGCTGGGGGCCGGGCGTGGCGGCCGTGCTCGGCGTCGGCGCGCTCACCTGGTTCGTCCGCAGGCAACTCCGCCTGCCCTCACCGCTGCTGGACATGCGGCTCTTCCACCACCGGGGCTTCTCCGGCGCGGTCCTCGCCGACCTGCTGACGATCCTCGGCCTGTCGGGCCTGGTCTTCTTCCTCTCCCAGTTCCTGCAACTGGTGCAGGGACGGGGCCCCTTGGAGGCGGGCCTGGCCGAACTCCCGGCCGCCATCGGCGCGGTGACCGCCGGTCTGCTGGCCGGATTCGCCGCCCGCCGGTTCTCGGTGCGCTCGGTCGTCGCGGGCGGCCTCGGCGCGGTCGGTCTCGCGCTGGGCACGGTGACCCTGCTCGACCAGCACACCGGCTACCCGCTGCTCGGCTCCATGCTGCTGGTCGTCGGCGTCGGCGCGGGGTTCTCCTTCACCGTCACCGCCGACGTCATCCTCTCCAGCGTCCCGCAGGAGCAGGCCGGCTCCGCGTCGGCCGTCTCGGAGACGGCGTACGAGCTCGGCGCGGCCCTCGGCATCGCCCTGCTCGGCTCCATCGTCACCGGCGTCTACCGGGGCTTCCCGACCCCGTCCGGCATCCCCGCCGACGTCGAGTCGGCGGCCCACGAGTCGCTCGGCGGAGCCGTCGAGGCGGCCACCGCGCTGCCCGCCGCCCAGGCCGGCCCGCTGGTCTCGGCGGCCCAGGAGGCGTTCGTCGACGGGATGCGGTCGGCCGCGGGCGTCGGATCGGCGGTGCTGCTGGCGGCGGCCGTCGCGGCCTGGTTCCTGCTGCGGGGCCAGAAGCTGGAGGACGGCATCGAGCACCCGTAGCCCCCTGTACGTGGAAGGGCCCGCACGGTCCCCGCGGGCGAAAGGGGCCCGCACGGTCCCAGCACGCGGAAGGGCCCGCACGGTCCCGCACGCGGCAGGGCCCGCACCCCCTCGCCGGGGTGCGGGCCCTGCCGCGTGATCAGGCTCTACGAGGTCAGGCGGCCTTGGCCTTCGTCGCGTACATGTCCACGTACTCCTGGCCGGAGAGCCGCATCACCTCGGACATCACCGAGTCGGTCACCGCCCGCAGCACATAGCGGTCGCGGTCCATGCCCTCGTAACGGGAGAACTCCATCGGCTCGCCGAAGCGGACCGTCACCTTGCCCGGCCGGGGCAGTCCCGCGCCGCCCGGCTGGAGCTTGTCGGTGCCGATCATCGCGAACGGGATCACCGGGGCGCCCGTCATCAGCGTCAGCCGCGCGATCCCCGTACGGCCCCGGTAGAGCCGGCCGTCGGGGGAGCGGGTGCCCTCCGGGTAGATCGCGAAGGCTTGGCCCTCCTCCAGCACCCGGCGTCCGGTCATCAGCGCCGCGACACCGCCCCGGCCGCCGTCCCGGTCCACCGGGATCATGCCGCAGCCGGTGAAGAACCAGGCCATCAGGCGGCCCTTGAGGCCCTTGCCCGTCACGTACTCGTCCTTGCCGATGTAGAACACCGGCCGGTCGCAGCAGATCGGCATGATCATCGAGTCGATGAAGGTGAGGTGGTTGCCCGCGAGGATCACCGGCCCGGTACCGGGAATGTTCTCCGCGCCCTCCACCTGTGGGCGGAACATCAGACGCAGGATCGGTCCGAGCACTGCCTTGATGACCGTGAGACGGGACAACGGTTCCTCCGGTGTCGTGGCCGGGCCGGCCGGGGTCGAGTGAGGTGCTGCGGGGTGGTTCGGGGTGGCGTCCGGTGGTGCGGGACGCCGGATCCGGCGGGGTGCGCGTGCCGGACCGTGCGCGTTGCGAGTGTTTGACTGTGCAGGTGAGGACGATACTCGCGGGTATGCGCTGATCGCACATCGGGTTCACGGAGCGGATACGTGGTGTTGACGTGTGTTTCCGCCATGTTCGCCTCCGCTCCGCCCCGCGGACCGCCCGGCCGCCTACGATCGGGCCTCGCCCGACACACCCGGGACAGCACTGAGCGAGGAGCATTCATGACGGAGCGTGTGCCCACCGGTCCCGGCCGCCGAACCCTTCTGGGCGCCGCCGTCCTCGGCTCGGCGGCCCTCGGCCTGACCGGCGCGGCCCAGGCCGCCGAACGGGGGCGCGGCGGCGGCCACAGCTCCCTGCGGGACCTGCCCGTGCCCACGGTGATCGGCCACCGGGGGGCCAGCGGCTACCGCCCCGAGCACACCCTCGGCTCCTACCAGCTGGCGCTGGACCTGGGCGCGCACATCGTGGAGCAGGACCTCGTGCCCACCAAGGACGGCCACCTGGTCTGCCGGCACGAGAACGACATCACCGGCACCACGGACGTCGCCGACCACCCCGAGTTCGCCGGTCGCAAGGCCACCAAGAGCATCGACGGCGTCTCCTACACCGGCTGGTTCACCGAGGACTTCACCCTCGCGGAGCTCAAGACCCTGCGGGCCAAGGAGCGCATCCCCGGCAACCGCCCCGACAACACCCTCTACGACGGCCGCTGGACCATCCCCACCTTCGATGAGGTCCTGCGCTGGGCCGAGAAGGAGGGCCGCAAGCGGGGCAAGCCCGTCTGGCTGTACGTGGAGACCAAGCACCCCACCTACTTCCGGAGCCTGGGCCTCGGCCTGGAGGAGCCCCTCGCCCGGCTGCTGCGCCGCCACGGCCGGGACCGCGAGAACTCCCCGCTCATCCTCCAGTCCTTCGAGCCCGGCTCGATCCAGCGCCTCGCCCGGCTGGTGGACACCCCGCGCGTCGTGCTGCTCTCCGGCCCGACGACACGCCCCTGGGACTTCGTCGAGTCCGGCGACCCGCGCACGGTGGCCGACCTGGTGAAGCCCGCCGGGCTGAAGTGGATCGCCTCCTACGCCCAGGGCATCGGCCCCACGCTCGACCTGGTCATCCCCAAGGACGCCGCCGGCCGGCTCACCACGCCGACCACCCTGGTCAAGGACGCGCACGCCCGCGGCCTGCGCCTGCACCCGTACACGCTGCGCAACGAGAACAGCTTCCTGCCCGCCGACTTCCGGCGCGGCACCGACCCCAACGCCTACGGTGACGTCTTCGGCGCCTACGCCGCCTACTTCGCCACCGGCATCGACGGCATCTTCACCGACCACCCGGACACCGCCCTGCTCGCGGCGGCGGACTTCAGGGCGCGCTGAACCGCGCCGCCCGCACGGGCCGGGGTGCGGACACGCGTGGGCCGGCCAGATCGCGGCCGGTGAGCGACCCGGCCCCGACCGTGGTCCAGTCGGTGCGGCGCACCACGGCGACATGCCCTTCCCCGTGGGCCCTGCCGTCCTTCCAGTCGTCGGGAGGCGCCATCAGGACCCGGAGGTCCTGATCGTTCAGCCACTCCAGTCCCAGGACCTGGCGGCCGATGCGGTGCTCGATGAGCGACAGGGCGGTACCGGATTCCAACCGAACGAGCAGGAGCTCCCCTCCGAAGAAGTAGCCGCCGTCGTACTCGCCCGACCCCACGACGAGCAGGGGGAGAGCGGGATGGAAGGCCATCGCGTGCACGGGGTACCGCGAGTGCAGGAGCCAGCGGCGGCGGGCGCGGTCGGTGACATGGAAGAGGGCGACCGTCTCCGTATCCGGCTCGTCCTCGTCGCACTCGCGTGATCCGGCCACGGCAACCAGGCTTCGCCGCTCGTCCCCGACGACCAGGACGGGCTCGCCGAGCTCCGCGAAGGCGGCGTCGGCGCTGAAGCCGGCGTCGGAGCTGTCGTGATCAGCCGGAATCGATGTCATGCCGAGGATCCTCTCAGGATGGGGACCGCTGGGCCGGCCCGGTCCGCCCCCTCAACTCCACCGCGCACCGCGCACCGCGCACTCGCCGGATGAAGCCCCCAGCCGGCCGGCCGCCGTCAGCCGCCGGGCCCGTACCCGCGCCGGCCGTGAGGCCGCGCTCACCGCGTCAGCCGCCCGGCCCGTCCATGCCCCGGTCGGGTGGTGGCGTCCGCGCGGGGCAACCGGTCGCGCCGCCACCACGTCCGCCGGGGCATGACGCTTCTCGATCATGAACCCGACCCGGCCGCCGCCACCGCCCTCGTCGTCCGCGCCTTACAGCCCCTGGTGCGGGCGGAGGCGAGAGCCGAGGCCCCGGCCGCCGGCCTCGACCCCGCCGACCTCGAACAGACCGTGTGGCTGCGGCTGCTGGAGCGCCCCGTCGCCGGACCGCCCCGCGACCCGGCCCGCTGGGTGCGCGACACCGTACGCGCGGAGGCCCGCCGGGGACGCCGCACGGTCCTGCGGGAGCGCCCGTACGCCGGGACGGAACCCGCCGCCCCGCCTACCGGCTGCCCGGAACGCGCCGCCCTCGGGGCCGCCGAACGCCGGGCGCTGCGGGCCGCGCTGGCCCGGCTGCCCGGCCGCTGTTCCCGGCTGCTGGAGGCGATGCTCGCCCCCTCCGACCCGACCTACCGGGAAATCGCAGGGGAGTTGGGTATGTCACAGGGGAGTTTGGGGCCGATCCGTTCCCGTTGCCTTGGATGTCTGCGCAGAATGCTGACGGCGGAGGTTGCCGCTCCTGAACTGCGGGGAAGAGGGCGGTAGGCAACCAGGCGAACAGGTGAGCGGGAGGCGTGCACACATGGGCATGAGCGTGATCATCTCGGCGGCGACGGCACAGGACGTGGAGCAGATCTTCCGGCTCCAGTACCTCTGCTTCCAGCGTGAGGCGGAGCTGTACGACAACTACCGGATCGACCCGCTCGTCCAGACCCTCGACACCGTGCGCGGCGAGGTCGCCGACGACCTGGTGTTCGTGGCCCGTCTCGGCGACGAAGTCGTGGGCTCGGTACGCGGATTCACCGATCCGGACGGCACCGGCCAGATCGGCAAGCTCTGCGTCCACCCCCGGCTCCAGGGCCACGGGCTCGGCACCCGGCTGCTGAAGGCGGCGGAAGCGGCCCTGGCGGCCGACCGCGCGGCCACCCGCTTCCGGCTGCACAGCGGACACCGCAGCGAGAGCAACCTCCGGCTCTACCGCCGGGCCGGTTACGCCCAGGTCGGAGCCGCCACGGGCACGGACGGCGTCCAGCTGATCCTGCTGGAGAAGGAAGCGGCGGCCCAGGAGTTCGTGGCCAGCGCCTGATCCCCGCCACCAGCGCCTGATTCCCGTCCCCGGCCGCGCGGCCGGGGATCAGGCGCGCTTGGCGCGCCGCAGCCAGATCATCCCGGTGACCGGCAGGATCACCGGGATGAACAGGTACCCCATCCCGAAGTCCGACCAGACGGTGGAGTCGGGGAAGGCGGACGGCTCGGCCAGCGTCCACGCGCCCACGACGAGGACGCCCAGCAGCTCGGCGGCGCAGCACGCCAGCGCCGCCCGGCGGGCCTTCTCGCCCCCGCGCACCAGCGAATACGTGATGAACCCGTAGACGACGGCGGCGACGGCCGAGAGCGAGTAGGCGAGCGGCGCCCGGTCGAAGCCCCGGATCACCTCGACGATCGAGCGCGAGGCCGCGGCCACGGTGAACACCCCGTAGAACCAGACGAGCACCCTGCCGGGACCACTGCCCAGCTCGAAGGCCGGCTTCGCGGCCGGAGGGGCGGCGGCGGAGCCCGCAACGGAAGAACCGGCGGGGGAGCCCGCAGCGGGGGAATCGGCGGCGGAGCCCGTGGCAGGGAAGTCGTCCGGACGCCGGTCGGTGTCGCTCACGTCAGTTTCCCCAGATGTCGTAGAGGCGTACTTCGAGGACCGCCAGCACGAGCGCGCCCGCCGCCACCGTCACCGAGCCCCAGCGGGTCCGCTCGGACAGCGACAGGAAGCCGGCCGCCGGAACGGCCGCGAACGAGCCGATCAGATAGGCGATGAACACGGCCATCCCCTGCTCCGGCCGCTCCCCGCGCGCCAGCTGCACGACGCCCACCACCAACTGGGCCAGCGCCAGGACGGTCACGACGGCCATCCCGATGAAGTGCCAGTCCTTCGTCGGCTGGTCCTTGTAGGCGGCGTGTCCGCACCAGGCGGCGAGGGCGAGCGCGGTCACGGCGACCGCGATCGTCAGGGCGTCAAGCATGTAGCGAGGGTATTACGGCCGGACCGCCCGCCCGCGTGCGGCCCCACCCCGCCCCACCCCGTCCCGGCCCGGCGGCGGCGATCGTGGCCTTGGCCACAACGAGCATCCTCCCGGACCCCGGAGAGGGCCGCCCCCAGGGCTGGACGACCCCCTCGAACACCCCTATAAGTGCAGGTCAAGGCCCTTTTGGCGGACATCGGCGGGGCAGCCGGAAACGCCGCCGCCGACCATCCATGGCTGTCCGCTATTCGGACAGCCGGGATCGCGCGGACGTTACGTCTGTTTTACTTGGGCCCATGACCACGACGAGCAGCCGCACCCTTGCGACCGAGGCGATCTGTACGCCCGGTGCTCGTTGTATGTGTCGAATGCGCGCCTTCTGAGGGCCCCCGCCTGAGTCTCGCGCCCCGAAGTGAGACCCGAGCCCCGCGCCGTTCGCCCCCTGTGGAACGAGCCGCCCGAGCATGCGCTGTGTCCCCCCGGCCGACCGCCGTACACACAGCCGTGCTGAGACGTGACCGGCCGACCAAGTCCGAACAGTCTCTTCAGACGATTGCCCCGTGCCCGGCGGACACCGCGCCGCGCACTCGACAGTGACGGAAACCCCTGTGATCACCACTACGGGCCTCACGAAGGTCTACCAGTCGCGCGACCGTGAGGTCACCGCACTCGAAGGAGTCGACCTCCACGTCCGTGAGGGCGAGATATACGGCGTCATCGGACAGAGCGGCGCCGGGAAGTCCTCCCTGATCCGCTGCGTCAACCTGCTGGAGCGGCCCACCTCCGGCACGGTCACCGTGGCCGGCCAGGACCTCACCGCCCTCGCCGGGCGGGGCCGGCGGGCCGGCGCGGAACTGCGCGCGGCCCGCACCCGGATCGGCATGGTCTTCCAGCACTTCAACCTGCTGGACTCGCGCACCGTCCTGGACAACGTGGAACTCCCCCTGGAGATCCTCGGCGTCTCCGGCCAGGAGCGCACCCGCAAGGCCAAGGAGCTCCTCGACCTGGTCGGCCTCGCCGAAAAGGCGAAGTCCTACCCCAAGCAGCTCTCCGGCGGCCAGAAGCAGCGCGTCGGCATCGCCCGCGCCCTGGCCGGCGACCCCAAGGTGCTGCTCTCCGACGAGGCGACCTCCGCCCTCGACCCCGAGACCACCCGCTCCATCCTCCAGCTGCTGCGCGACCTCAACCAGCAGCTCGGCCTCACCATCCTGCTGATCACGCACGAGATGGAGGTCGTCAAGACCATCTGCGACTCCGCCGCCCTCATGGAGCGCGGCCGGATCGTGGAGTCCGGCACGGTCGGCGGACTGCTCGCCACCCCCGGCTCCCAGTTGGCCGGTGAGCTGTTCCCGGTCGGCGGGACCGCCTCCGGACCCGACCGTACGGTCGTGGACGTCACCTTCCACGGGGCGGCCGCCACCCAGCCGGTGATCTCGCAGCTCTCGCGTACGTACAACATCGACATCTCGATCCTCGGCGCCGCGATGGACACCGTGGGCGGCAAGCAGATCGGCCGGATGCGCATCGAGCTGCCCGGCCGGTTCGAGGAGAACGTCGTCCCCATCGGCTTCCTGCGCGAACAGGGCCTCCAGGCCGAGGTCGTCGAGGACGAGAACGGCCCCCGGCCCCCGGCGGCCGTCGTACCGGAGCAGACGCCCGCCGCGATCACCAAGGAGGTCGTCAAGTGACCTGGTCCGAAATGCAGCCCCTGCTCACCCAGGGCACCGTCGACACCCTCTACATGGTGCTGTGGTCGACGCTGGTCACCGTCGCCGGCGGACTGCCGCTCGGCGTCCTGCTGGTCCTCACCGACAAGGGCGGACTGCTCCAGAACACCGTGGTGAACAAGGTCACCGGCGTGATCGTGAACATCGGCCGCTCGCTGCCCTTCATCATCCTGCTGATCGCCCTGATCCCCTTCACCACCTGGGTCGTCGGCACCTTCATCGGCCCCACCGCGATGATCGTGCCGCTCGCCGTGGGCGCCATCCCGTTCTTCGCCCGGCTCGTCGAGACGGCGATCCGCGAGGTCGACCACGGGCTGGTCGAAGCGGTGCAGTCGATGGGCGGGTCCATCCCCACCATCGTCCGCAAGGTGCTCCTGCCGCAGGCGCTGCCCTCGCTCGTCTCGGGCGTCACCACCACCCTCATCGTGCTCATCGGCTACTCCGCGATGGCCGGTGCGGTCGGCGGCGAAGGACTCGGCTCCAAGGCCGTGACCTACGGATTCCAGCGCTTCGACAACCAGTTCATGCTGATCACCGTGGCGCTGCTGATCGTGCTCGTCAGCGTGATCCAGCTGATCGGCGACATCGCCGTCCGGCTGCTGGCCCGCCGGGGCCTCACCACCTGAGGCCACCGGGCCTCCCCCGAACCTTCCCGTCCCCACCGAGCCCGAACTCCTTGTCCGGGCGCACCACCACCACAAGAAAGAGGCACTTTTCGTGCGTAGGAACATCAAGATCACCGCAGCTGTCGCTTCCGCCGCCGCCCTCGCCCTGGGCCTCAGCGCCTGCGGTACGGACTCCGACCCGGCCTCCTCCAAGAGCGAGGGCGGGGCGAAGGCCGACACCTCCAAGGCCCTCGTCGTCGCCGCGTCCCCGACGCCGCACGCCGACATCCTGAACTTCGTCAAGAAGAACCTGGCGGAGAAGGAGGGCCTGAAGCTGGAGGTCAAGGAGTTCACGGACTACGTCCTGCCGAACACCGCCACCCAGTCCGGCCAGGTCGACGCCAACTTCTTCCAGCACAAGCCCTACCTGGACGACTTCAACGAGAAGAACAAGACCACCATCGTCCCGGTCGTCAATGTGCACCTGGAGCCCCTGGGCCTCTACTCCAAGAAGCTCAAGGACCTCAAGGACATCAAGTCGGGCCAGACCATAGCCATCCCCAACGACACCACCAACGGCGGCCGCGCCCTCCAGCTGCTCGCCGAGAACGGCCTGATCACGCTCAAGGACGGCGTCGGCAGCGCCGCCAAGCTGAGCGACATCAGCGACAAGAAGGGCCTGGAGTTCAAGGAGCTGGAGGCCGCCACCGTGCCCCGCGCCCTGAACGACGTGGACGCCGCCGTCATCAACGGCAACTACGCCCTGGAGGCCAAGCTCTCCCCGGCCAAGGACTCCCTCGCCCTGGAGAAGGCCGAGGGCAACCCGTACGCCAACTTCCTGGCGGTCAAGGACGGCAACGAGAAGGACCCGCGCGTCGAGAAGCTCGCGAAGCTCCTCAACTCCGACGAGGTCAAGAAGTTCATCGAGGACACCTACCAGGGCTCGATCGTCGCCTCCTTCGGCGCCCCGGCCTAGGGCGTGTCCGGCGGGCGTGTCCGGCGGATCTTGACCGGCGGCGTGACCCCGGTCCTGATCCGCCGGGCAGCGCCTGGTCCTTGAGCCCGCCAAGTCCTGACCTCCGGAAGGGACTTGATCGACGGAGCCCCGCACCTTCCCCGTGAAGGCGCGGGGCTCCGTCGTGCGGACCCACCCATGCGCGACGCGGACCCGATGCTGCATGCTGTGCTTTTACCCGGTCTTCGCTTTTACCCGGTCTTCTGCATGGAGCTGCGCATGACTAGCACCTTTCCGTCCGTCTCCATCAGCACGGACAGGTTGGTGATGCGCCCCTTCGACATGGCCGACATCCCCGCGTACATCGAGATGATGAACGACGAGGCGGTCATCGCCTGGACGGACGGGCCGCACCCGTACACCCAGGTCGACGCCGAACGCTGGGTCCGCAGGATCGCCCCCGGGGAACGCACCTCGGGCCACGGCATCGCCCTCGCCGTCACCGAGTTCCTCACCCAGCGGCTCGTCGGCGCCGTCCGCCTCCTCAACACCGACTGGCGCACCCTGGCCACCGAGGTGCGCTACATCACCGCCCCCTGGGCCCGCGGCGAGGGTTACGCCACCGAGTCCGTGCTGGCGGTCGCCGAATGGCTCTTCCGCGACCAGGGGTTCGAACGCCTGGAGCTGCGCACCCCCGCCGACAACACCGCCTCCCAGCAGGTCGCGCAGAAGCTGGGCTGCATCAGTGAGGGCGTCCTGCGCAACGCCCGGATCGCCCGGACCCGCACCGAGAACGGCACCGACGGCGGCTGGACCGACATCCGCACCGACCTGATCGTCTGGGGGCTGCTGCCCGAGGACCTCGAAGGCGTCGCCGAGCAACTGGCCGACGCCGGCGGCTACGGCACGTACAACGACTGGAACTGACCCCGCACGGACCCGCCCAGGAACGTTCCGCCGCCCGCGCGAGGCCCGTACCCGACCGCCCTGCGGGCCCGACCACGGCCGACCCCCGGCCTCCGGTCGGCCTCCGGTCCGGACCAGGTACTCTCACCCCTGCCCGGCACCGCACGGGCGAAGCCCCACCCCTCCGAGACCCCAGGAGACAGACGACGATGGCCGACCGGGTCACGGTGATCGGCTGGGACGGCTCGCCACTGACCAGAACGGCCACGGCCGCCCTCTCGGCCGCCACGCTCGTCGCGGGCGCCGCACACCACCTCGCCCTGCCCGAGATACCGCGCGACGCCGAGCGCATCCGCCTCGGCAGCGTCGACCTGGCCGCCCGCCGCATCGCCGGCCACCGCGGCAGCCCCGTCGTCCTCGCGGACGGCGACCCCGGCTTCTTCGGCGTCGTCCGCACCCTGCGCGCCCCCGAGCACGGCCTCGAGGTCGAGGTCGTCCCCGCCGTCTCCGCCGTGGCCTCCGCCTTCGCCCGGGCCGGGATGCCCTGGGACGACGCCCAGATCGTCGTCGCCCACCCCCGCACCCTGCGCCGCGCCGTCAACGTCTGCCGGGCCCACCACAAGGTCGCCGTCCTCACCTCGCCCGGCGCGGGCCCCGCCGAACTGGCCCTCCTCCTCGAAGGCGTCCACCGCACCTTCGTGATCTGCGAGGAGCTCGGCGCCGACCGCGAACGCGTCACCGTCCTCACCTCCGACAAGGTCGCCGACCACACCTGGCGCGACCCCAACGTCGTCATCGTCATCGGCGGCGGCCCCGAGACCACCGCCACCGGCGCGTGGATCGCCGGCCGTGAGCCCGCCTACCCCCAGGGCGTCCGGGGCTGGGCCCTGCCCGCCGCCGCCTACCGGGAGGCGGGCGCGGAACGCATGCAGGAGTCCGGCGAGGGGGAGTCCCCGAACCTGCGCGCCGCCCAGCTCGCCCGCCTCGGCCCCCGCACCGGCGACCTCGTCTGGGACATCGGCTGCGGCAGCGGAGCCCTGGCCGTGGAGGCGGCGCGCTTCGGCGCGGCCGTCCTGGCGGTGGACGCCGACCCCGGAGCCTGCTCCCGTACGGACGCGGCCGCCCGCGCCTTCGGCGTACCGCTCCAGATCGTCTGCGGCCGGGCCCCGCACGTGCTGGAACGGCTCCCCGAACCCGATGTCGTACGGGTCGGGGGCGGCGGCGTCCCGGTGGTCAGGGCGATCGTGGACCGCCGCCCGGAACGCATCGTCACGCACGCCTCCACCCGGGACGAGGCCGAGGCCATCGGCGCGGCGCTCACCGGCAACGGCTACACCGTCGAGTGCTCGCTGCTCCAGTCCGTCGACCTGGACACGGAGGTGTGGACCGAGCGTGAACGGTCCGTCGTGTTCCTTCTCTCCGCCCGGCGTTCGAACCTCGCCCCCTGACCTTTCCGCCCGGTACGGGAGGTAGGCTGGCCGATTGTTGTACCGCGCCCGGACGTTCGTCGTTTCGTTCGTCAATGTCCGGAAAAGTGGACTGTTTTGGTCCGCACTGTGGTACGGCACCACCCGGGGGACGCGCAACGTGGCGCAGTCCACAGCGAGCCGTGGCAGAACTGCCTGCCGCGGCGGCGAACGGCCGCGAGAATGAGAAGGTCCGCGGGCGTTTCGTGCCGCGCGGCGAGCCCGCTCGTTCTTCATGACGAGCACCGGCGTGCCGTGGTTCGGCGTCCCGGGCGAAGGGCCGAAGGAGCACTGACGATGGGCGAGGGGTACGCATGACTGACACCGGCCAGATCCCGGGCGAGGGACTGCCGGAGAACGCAGGCATGGTGGAGCAGCCGGGCATCCCCGCCCCGGACGCGTACACCTTCCTCGACCCCTCCGAGCACGCACCCGAGGACGACGACCTCCTGCTGATGCCGACGTCCCAGGGAGCCTGGAGCGACCCGCAGTCGGTCCCGGCCCAGGGCCCGCAGAGCGCCCCGGCCCCGGCCCCGACCGCCCCGGCCCCGCCGCAGACCCCGGCCCAGGTCCCCGCGCCCCAGCAGGTCCAGGCCGCGCAGCAGGTTCCGGCCGAGCCGCAGCCCGCGTACGCGACACAGCCGCAGGTTCCCGCGCAGGGCCAGGAGCCCCAGCCGCCCGCCGCCCCGACTGTTCCCGTTCCTTCCGCCGCTCCCGCCGCCCAGGCGGTTCCGGCTGCGCACACCGCTTCGACCGTTCAGACCCCTTCGACCGTTCAGACCGTGACCCACGGAACCCATGAGTCCGGGGGCCGTGACACCGGCTTCGTCGACCTCAACGGGGTCCGCATCCCGGCTCCGGCCGCCGCGCCCGCGCAGCCGCCCGCCCCGGTCGGCGCGCCCGCCGCCCGTCGCCCGCTGCACCGGGGCCCCGCCTCGGCCGAGGCGCCGTCGTACGCCGGTGGTACGCAGGGCGGCGGCGTGGTCCGCTCGCTGGCCGACCGGGGTCCCGCCGGGGCCGTCCGGACCGCGCCTCCCGCCCGCCACGCGAGCCCGCCCGCGGCCGGACCCGAGTACTTCGACGCCCCGGCCGATGAGGCCCCCCTGCTGCCGGGCCCGCAGCTGGGCGAGATCCCGCCGCAGGGCGCGTCCCCGTGGGGTGCCGCGCCAAAACCGCAGCCCGAGCCCGAGCAGCCCGCCCCGCAGGCGGGGGCGGAGGCGGCGGTTGCGCCCGAGTCCGAACCTGAACGTGAGCCTGAGCCTGAGGAGCCGGTGCAGGCTGAGGTGGAGGCTGAGCCCGAGGTTGTGGCGGTGGCCGAGGCCGAGGCCCCTGCCGAGCCCGAGCAGCCGGTCCAGGCCGATGCGGTCGTGGAGGCGGAGGCCGCCGCTCCGGAGGCCGCCGCTCCGGTGGAGGCCGCTCCGGTCCGGGCCGAGGAGCCGGTCCAGCCGGAGGTGGCCGTCGAGCCGGAGCCGGTCGCGGCAGAAACGGTCGTTCACGAGCCTGTCGACGCCGAGCCCGTCACTGCCGCGCAGCCGGAGGCTCCGGCGGAGTCGGAGGTCCAGGTCCAGGTTCCGGAGGAGGAGCCGGCCGAGGCGCTCGCCGCGGCCCCGGCCGAGCTGCCCGCCGAGATCCCCGTGGAGGAGTCGGCGGTTTCCGCTGACGTCCCGGTGGACGCCGCTGTGGAGGAGCCCCAGGCCCCCGTACAGCAGGTCGAGCCGGCCGAAGAGATCCCGGCCCCGGTTCCCTCCTCGGCGATCGAGTCCCCGGCGACCGACGAGACCCCGGAAACCGTGGAGGCCCCTGAGCCCGCCGCCACCGTTGAGCCGGAACCCGTGGTCGCGCCCGTGGAGCCGGAGCCCGTACAGCTTCCCGCCGAGCCGGCGGCCCCCGCAGCCGTGACGGACGCCGAGGACGGCACCGGCCCCGAGGTCATCGAGACCCCGGAGCTGGAGGAGCCGCAGGAGCTCGTCCAGTACGTCGAACAGCCGGCAGAGCAGCCGACGGAACAGCCGGTCGGGCAGCAGACGGAACAGAAGACGGAACAGCCGGTCGAGCAGCCCGTCGCGGTGGCGGCGTCTGCGGAGACGACAGCTGAGGAAACGGCACTCGCGGAAACGGTCTCCACACAAACGGTCTCCACGGAAGCGGTCTCCACGGAGACGATCTCCGCCGAGACGGCCCCCGAGGACACCGTGGCGGTCACGGACACGGCCCCCGCAGAGGCGTTCACCCCGCCCGCGCCCGGCTACGACGATGCCGAGCGCGAAGCGGTGCTCCGGGTCATGCGCGAGCGCCGGGACATCCGCAACGGCTTCCGCAGCGACCCGATCCCGCACGAGGTGCTGCTCCGCGTCCTGGAGGCCGCGCACACCGCGCCGAGCGTCGGCCACTCCCAGCCCTGGGACTTCGTCGTCATCCGGTCCGCCGAGACGCGCCGTTCGATGCACGAACTGGCCCAGCGCCAGCGGGAGGCGTACGCCAAGTCGCTCCCCAAGGGCAGGGCGAAGCAGTTCAAGGAACTGAAGATCGAGGCGATCCTCGACACCCCGGTCAACATCGTCGTCACCGCCGACCCCACCCGGGGCGGCAGGCACACCCTCGGCCGCCACACCCAGCCGCAGATGGCCCCCTACTCCTCGGCGCTGGCCGTGGAGAACCTGTGGCTGGCCGCCCGTGCCGAGGGCCTGGGCGTCGGCTGGGTCAGCTTCTTCGACGAGCGCGAGATGGTCCGCGCGCTGGGCCTGCCGGAGCACCTTGAGGTGGTGGCGTACCTCTGCGTCGGTTACGTCGACGAGTTCCCCGAGGAGCCCGAACTGCTCCAGGCCGGCTGGTCCAAGCGCCGCCCGCTCTCGTGGGTCGTCCACGAGGAGACGTACGGCCGGCGCGCGCTGCCCGGCGAGGAGCCGCACGACCTGCTCCAGGAGACCATCGCCGGCATCCGCCCGCTGGACGCGAAGGCGCTCGGCGAGGCATGGGAGCGGCAGAAGCGGATGACGAAGCCCGCCGGGGCGCTCGGCATCCTGGAGATCATCTCCGCGCAGCTGTCCGGGCTCTCCCGGATGTGCCCGCCGCCGATCCCGGAGCCCGCGGCCGTCGCGATCTTCGCCGGCGACCACGGGGTGCACGCCCAGGGCGTGACCGCCTGGCCGCAGGAGGTCACCGCCCAGATGGTGGCGAACTTCCTCGGCGGGGGAGCCGTCTGCAACGCGTTCGCCGCGCAGGTCGGCGCGGAGGTGTGCGTGGTCGACGTCGGCGTCGCCACGGACCTGCCCGCGACCCCGGGCCTGCTGCCCCGCAAGGTGCGCAAGGGCACCGCGGACTTCACCACCGGCCCGGCCCTCACCCGCGACGAGGTCCTCGCCGCGATCGAGGTCGGCATCGAGACGGCCCGCGATCTGGTGGCGGCGGGAAACAAGGCGCTCCTCACCGGAGAGATGGGCATCGCCAACACCACGG
Source organism: Streptomyces sp. cmx-18-6 (assembly GCF_046548915.1). Taxonomy (NCBI): domain Bacteria; kingdom Bacillati; phylum Actinomycetota; class Actinomycetes; order Kitasatosporales; family Streptomycetaceae; genus Streptomyces; species Streptomyces sp. cmx-18-6. Next base: position 33,152 of record NZ_JAEBEP010000013.1, read on the forward strand.
CGTCGGCCGCGCTGATCTGCGTGTACACAGGGGTCGACGCCTCCGAGGTGACCGGCCGGGGGACCGGCATCAACGACGAGATGCACGCCCGCAAGGTCGACGTCGTACGCCGTGCGCTCGACCTCCACCAGCCGGACGCCTCCGACCCGGTCGGCGTGCTCGCGGCGGTCGGCGGCCTGGAGCACGCCGCGATGGCGGGCTTCCTCCTCGGCGGAGCCTCCCTGCGTACGCCGGTGATCCTGGACGGCGTGAGCGCGGGCGCGGCGGCGCTCGTCGCCCGGGCCATCGCCCCCGAGGCGCTCGCCGCCTGCATCGCCGGCCACCGCAGCGCGGAGCCCGGCCATGTGGCCGCCCTCAACAAGCTGGGCCTGCGCCCGCTGGTGGACCTCGACCTGCGCCTGGGCGAGGGCACGGGCGCGCTGCTGGCGCTGCCGATCGTGCAGAGCGCGGCGCGGGCGATGCACGAGGTGGCGACGTTCGACGCGGCGGGAGTGACGGAGAAGTAGTACGGGGCGGGGCGCCATTTCAGCCCTTCCGGGTCCGCCACTCCAGCCCCTCCGGCGTTCGAGGAGCGGGGTCCGGGCGGAGCCCCGAATCCTCAGCCCGTCTGGCGCTTGAGGACAAGGGGGTCCGGGCGGGGCCCCGGTTCCGGGAAGGGACAGGGTGGGGGACAGGCCCGCCCCAGGCATCCCACCCCGCCGGGCCCCGCCCAGGGCCCGGCCCCAGGCCCCGTTCCCCACCCACCCCGTATCGTGTTCCCCACCCAGGAACCCCCACTTCCGCACGTCACAGCCGCTCCACAGCCGCAGCGGCCCTACGCAGCACCCCGCACGAGGAGCCCGCACCGCCATGGCCGAGCACGCAGACCGCGGAGATCACACCGACCACGCAGGTCACGGCGACCACGCAGGTCACGGCGACCACACGGGTCACGCGGGTCCCACGGATCGCACCGATCGCGCAGACCACCCCGCGTACCCCGTAGGACTGCGCCTGCACGGCCGCCGCGTCGTCGTCGTCGGCGGCGGCCAGGTCGCCCAGCGCCGCCTGCCGCAGCTCATCGCCACCGGCGCGGTCATCACGCTCGTCTCGCCGTCCGCGACCCCCTCCGTCGAGGCGATGGCGGACGCGGGGGAGATCCGCTGGGAGCGCCGCCGCTACGAGGACGGCGACCTCGCCGACACCTGGTACGCCCTGGTCGCCTCCTCCGACACCGACGCCAACGACGCCGCCTCCGCCGAGGCCGAGCGCACCCGCACCTGGTGCGTACGGGCCGACGACGCCGAGGCCGCGACCGCCTGGACCCCGGCCACCGGCCGCAGCGAGAACGTCACGGTCGCCGTCCTCACCACCACCTCCCAGGGCCGCGACCCCCGGCACTCCGCCGCCATCCGCGACGCCATCGTCGAGGGCCTGCGCGACGGCACCCTCGCCGCCCCGCACCACCGCACCCGCGCCCCCGGCGTCGCGCTGGTCGGCGGCGGCCCCGGCGACCCGGACCTGATCACGGTGCGCGGCCGCCGCCTCCTGGCCGAGGCGGACGTGGTCATCGCCGACCGCCTCGGCCCCCGCGACCTGCTGGACGAACTGCCCCCGCACGTCGAAGTGATCGACGCGGCGAAGATCCCGTACGGGCGGTTCATGGCCCAGGAGGCGATCAACCAGGCGCTCATCGAGCACGCCAAGGCGGGCAAGGCCGTGGTCCGGCTCAAGGGCGGCGACCCGTTCGTCTTCGGACGGGGCATGGAGGAGGCCCAGGCCCTGGCCGCCGAGGGCATCCCGTGCACGGTCGTCCCCGGCATCTCCAGCACCATCTCCGTCCCCGGCGCGGCCGGTATCCCGGTCACCCACCGCGGAGTGGCCCACGAGTTCACCGTGGTCAGCGGCCATGTCGCGCCCGAGGACCCGCGCTCCCTGGTCGACTGGGAGGCCATCGCCCGACTGCGCGGCACCCTCGTGCTGCTGATGGCGGTCGACAAGATCGGGGCCATCGCCGCCGCCCTGATCGCCCACGGCAAGGACCCGGCCACCCCGGTCGCGCTCGTCCAGGAGGGCACCACCGCCGCCCAGCGCCGCGTCGACGCGACCCTCGCGGACGTCGGTGAACGCGCGGTCGCGGAGGACGTACGCCCGCCCGCCGTGATCGTCGTCGGCGAGGTCGTCGCGGTCGGCCCGCACTCCGCACCGCGCCAGGACCAGCCGCCGGCCGAATGACGGCGGACCCCGGCCCTCCCCGCACGTAACCCGCGGTTACGCATCTCATCCCAGGCGTTGGCACCACACACCGGACAAGGCAGTATCACCCTGTGGCAGATCTCATCACCGTCGACGACCCCGACGACCCGCGCCTGAGCGACTACATCGGGCTGACCGACGTCGAGCTGCGGCGACGGCGCGAGCCCGCCGAGGGCCTCTTCATCGCGGAGGGCGAGAAGGTCATCAGACGCGCCCGGCACGCCGGGTACGAGATGCGCTCGATGCTGCTCTCCGCCAAGTGGGTCGACGTCATGCGCGACGTCATCGACGAGGTCCCGGCCCCCGTGTACGCGGTCGCCCCCGAGCTCGTCGAACGCGTCACCGGCTACCACGTCCACCGGGGGGCGCTCGCCTCCATGCAGCGCAAGCCGCTGCCCACCTCCGACGAGCTCCTCACCACCGCACGCCGGGTGGTGGTCATGGAGTCGGTCAACGACCACACCAACATCGGCGCGATCTTCCGCAGCGCGGCCGCCCTCGGCATGGACGCCGTCCTGCTCTCCCCGGACTGCGCCGACCCGCTCTACCGGCGCTCGGTGAAGGTCTCGATGGGCGCGGTCTTCTCCGTCCCGTACGCCCGGCTCGAAGCCTGGCCCAAGACGCTGGAGACCGTACGGGAAGCGGGCTTCCGGCTTCTCGCCCTCACCCCGGACGCCAAGGCCACCAGCATCGACGAGGCGGCCCCGCACCGGCTGGAGCGGGTCGCGCTGATGCTGGGCGCGGAGGGCGAGGGGCTCTCCACGAAGGCGCTGATGGCCGCCGACGAGTGGGTCCGCATCCCGATGGCGCACGGCGTCGACTCACTGAACGTCGGCGCGGCGGCCGCGGTCGCCTTCTACGCGGTGGCGACGGGCCGCCCGGAGAACTGAGCCCGGACCACGCAGCCGGGCGTCGGTCCGGCCGGAGGGTCAGTCCTACCGGCCGTCAGTCCCACAAGGGCAGCGAGTCCGACAGGGCGGCCAGTCCTACCGGACGTCAGCCCCACAAGGGCAGCCAGTCCAACCGGGCGTCAGTCCGGCAAGGCAGCCAGTCCGACAGGGCGATCAGTCCGGCAAGGCGGTCAGTCCCGCCGCCCCGCAGCACCGCCCGCAGACGCACCGCCGGGCCCGGACACGGCGTCTGCCTGCACCTGCACCTGCACCTGCGGCCCCCGCCCCGGCTCCTCGCTCCCGCCCAGCCCGCGCGCTGGCCCCTGGCAACCCTGCGCCGCCGCGATCCCGAGCGCCACCAGCAGCGTCACCACCACGAACACCACCAGCCGCTGGCGCAGCAGCCGCGGATTGGCCGGCCGCCGTCCCGCCGAGGTCGTCCGGCTCCCGGAGCGGGTCCCCGGCCTGCCGTTCGTCCCGTTCGTCGCGCCCGGCCGCTTCCCGGACCCCGTGGTGCTGCGCTGCGGCCGCTGCGGGCGGGACCCCCCGGTGCGCGGCGCGCCCGAACGCGAGGGTGCGGGACGCCGCCCCTGCTGCGGGCGGGCCGCCGAGGTAGGGCCCTCCGTGCGGCGGGTGTGCTGCTCGGTGTACGGGCCGTCGAGCCGCCCGGTCGCCCGGTCCGCCTCCTGGGCCGAGCGCTGGGCGGGCGGCCGGCCCTCGTGCAGGCCCTGCGCCTCGCGCGCCGCGATCTCCTTGAGCCGCATGGACAGTTGGAGGGTGCTCGGCCGCTCCTCCGGGTCCTTCGCCAGACAGGCGCGGATCAGCGGGGCCAGCGCGTCGTGCACGCCGTGCAGTTGCGCCTCCTCGTGCACCACGCGGTAGAGCATCACCTCGGAACTGCCGTGCCCGAAGGGGGAGTCGGCCATGGCCGCGTACGCGAGGGTCGCGCCGAGCGAGAAGACGTCCGTCGCGGGTGTCACCGCCGCGCCCCGGACCTGCTCGGGAGCGAGGAAGCCGGGCGACCCCACCGCCGTACCGACGTGAGTCAGCGTGCTGGCCCCGGTCGCCCAGGCGATGCCGAAGTCGATGATGCGGGGGCCCTTGGGGGAGAGGAGGATGTTCGACGGCTTCAGATCGCGGTGGACCACCCCCGCCTCGTGCACCGCGACCAGGCCCTCGGAGAGCGCCGCCCCGATCGAGGCCACGTCGACGGCGGCCAGGGGGCCCTCCTCGGCGACCTTGTCGTGCAGGGAGGGGCCGGGGACGTACTGCGTCGCGAACCACGGGCGGTCCGCCTCCAGGTCGGCGGCGACCAGCCGGGCCGTGCAGCCGCCCCGGATCCGCCGCGCGGCGGACACCTCGCGTGCGAACCGCGAACGGAACTCCTGGTCCTCCGCCAGATCCGGCCGGATCACCTTGAGCGCCACCCGCTGACCGCGCCGGTCCGAGCCGAGGTAGACCACGCCCATGCCGCCCGCGCCGAGACGCCGGTGCAGCCGGAACGAGCCGACGAGACGCGGGTCCTCGCGCCGGAGCCGCATCATCGCCATCGTCTGCCCATCCCCGCTGCCTGGTCCGCCTGACGAGGCACAGCTTACGTACCCCGCGCCCGGCGCGCTCAGAGGCCGCGCCCTCGCCGGGGATTCGATTGCCCGTGCCGGACGGCCGGAATGAGGCGGTGTCAGAGTGCGGCGGATCCCGACGCTTCGGCCCGCGGAGAAGGACAAAAGGCCGTCACAGAAGGGAGGTTGGATCACGGCGGGATGACCGGAACGAGCCGGTCGCGGGCAGCGGGGACACCACCCGGACGTACGCGGCGGCGGCCCCCGGAGGCGGCCCCGGAGGGGAGCACACCGCCCTGCGCGAGGCTCGGGAAGTGAGTGAAGTCACCCGGGCACGTCCTTCCGGGGGAGGGTGTCCCCACCGTGACCCCTCCGGGATGACCCCCAGGCTCCGTGGACCGTCTCCACCCAGGGGAGTACGCCGACCACCGGTGGCTCATCCTCCGGGAGGCCCGGTACTCGGTACGCGGGCATGACGCCCCGTGCGCGCCGGTTACCTAATGTTGAGATCAAGCGGCGGGCGCAGCACTCGTCCCCCGAGGTCCACGCCCGCCGCCCCACTCATCAGGTCAGGAGAGGAACCATGTCGGACACGGCAACGCGGACGATGATCCGCACGCAGGGACGCAGGGTTTACGCCTCGTTCGGCGCACGCCCGTCCGGCACGCGTCACCCCTTGGTGGCGACGGCCATGGTCCTTCCCCTGGCGGCCCTGCTGGTGGTCGTCTTCGGCGGCTGGGAAGCAGTGGTCACACATGCGTCGTCCGTGGCGGTGATGCTGGGGCGCTGAGCGCGCCCAGGGTCCGGAAGAGCGGTCCGGGCCCAGGTATCCGGCCAACAGCCCCGTGGGGACGGGGGTACGGCGGGCGGCAGCGTTTGTCCGGTCAGCTGGGGAGCTGACCGGGCATCGCGCTGTTCGGGCCCGTACGCTCCGGCGGCCGGGCCGGTCGGCCTCGCCGGACGATCCGGTACGAGCCCGGCGAGGCCCCCGGCCCCGTGTCAGCACCGCAGGGCGCGGCCCCGCCGGCCGTCGTGGCCCGGCCCTGATCCGCCGGACCCCACCAGCCCCGTCCGGCGTCGCGGCCCTCCGACCCGCCGCCCCCGCGTACGCTCGACGGCGACCGGTGGCAGTCGCCGGGACCGAACGCCGCCGGGGGAGCCGTTGCGTACCAGCTCAGTCGCCCACGAGCTGGGCGTCCGCGCGCACGGCCTCGCCCACCCGCCGGAGGCCCCCTGCGCCTGCGAGCCGCCCCGGGTCCTGGCGGACCGGCCGGACGGCACCGTGGTCCGCAGCGGCCCGGTCGTGGCCAAGGCCCACGCCGCCGACGCCGACCGCGAGGCGCTGGCGGCCCGCCTGGCCCTGGCGGCGGCCCCGCAGCTGACGGGCATCCTGCTGCCACCGCTGCGTACGCCGGACGCTCGGGGCGCTTCGGACGCCCTCGGGACCACCACCCGCCCCATCACCCTCTGGCCGTACGGCGACCCCGTCGACCCCGCCGACCCCGACGCGGCCCCCTGGGCGGCAGCGGCCGTCCTGCTCGCCCGCCTCCACCGGGCCGTGCCCCCTTCCCCGCTCCCGCCGATGCGCGGCCCGGCCAAGGCGGCCCGGGCGGTCGCCCGGATGTGCGCCGCCCTCCCCGGCGACGGCGACGTCCTCCCCGTACAGGCGGCCTGGCGCGCCCTGCCGGCCTGGGCCCGGGGCGAGGCCGCGCCGCCCACCGCGCGGGCCGGCTTCCTGTGCCACGGCGATCTGCACCTGGGGCAGCTGGTGCGCCATCCCGCCCCGGACGGGCCCTGGTTGCTCATCGACGTGGACGACGCGGGGCGGGGGGACCCCGCTTGGGACCTCGCCCGGCCCGCCGCCTGGTACGCGGCCGGGGTGCTGCCCCCCGAGGACTGGATGCTGTTCCTGGACGCCTACCGGAACGCCAAGGGGCCCGCCGTGCCCGCCGAAGGGGATCCCTGGCCCCAACTGGACGTCCCCGCCCGCGCGCTGACCGTCCAGACGGCGGCCGTCGCCCTGGTCAAATGCGCCGCCGAGGGACGGGAGCCGGACGAGATGGAGCAGTCGATGATCGAGTCCTGTGCCCGAATCGCTACATTCCCACCCGAGTTGACGGCCGGGCCCGCGTCGTAGGCTGAACCGACCGCGGCCGGGCAGACATTCCGGCGGCGGCACGACGAGGGTGAGGGGTCGAGCCGAAGATGCAGTGTCCGAAGTGTCACGCGCAGATGCACACGTACAACCGCAACGGCGTCCAGATCGAGCAGTGCAGCGGCTGCCGGGGGATATTCCTCGACTACGGCGAGCTGGAGTCGCTGACCCGGCTGGAGTCGCAGTGGGCCCAGCAGGCCCCGCCCCCGCCGCCCGCCCCGCAGCAGCAGGGGTACCCGGCATCGGCCCCGCCCGCCCACGCGCCCGCCTGGGGAGCCCCTCAGCACGGTGGTGGTGCGTACGGCGGGCACTACGGCCACCGTCGCCAGAAGGGCTTCGGCCGGATGCTCTTCTCGTCCTGACCGCCACCGGTACGACGAAAGAACCCCCGGTCGTCGGAACGACCGGGGGTTCTCGGTGGTGCGCGATACTGGGATTGAACCAGTGACCTCTTCCGTGTCAGGGAAGCGCTCTCCCGCTGAGCTAATCGCGCAGGGTGGCCCTGCGTGCACTGCGTGACACCGTGCTTGTGCTGCGTGCGCGATACTGGGATTGAACCAGTGACCTCTTCCGTGTCAGGGAAGCGCTCTCCCGCTGAGCTAATCGCGCGGGGATCCTTGCGGACCGATGATCCTTGCGGATCAGTGGACGATACTGGGATTGAACCAGTGACCTCTTCCGTGTCAGGGAAGCGCTCTCCCGCTGAGCTAATCGTCCTTGGAGGTGGAGACGGGATTTGAACCCGTGTAGACGGCTTTGCAGGCCGTTGCCTCGCCTCTCGGCCACTCCACCAGGGACGGGAAATCGGGAAGATCCCCCGTCTTCTGCGAGCGGACGACCAGGTTCGAACTGGCGACCTCAACCTTGGCAAGGTTGCGCTCTACCAACTGAGCTACGTCCGCTTGTCTTTCCCGGCCCGCTTGCGCGTCCCGGCGACGTGTTGAACTCTAGCGGATTCCCGGGCCAGTACAAAAACGCGTTTGCGCAGCTTGCCGCCGTACCTTCGCCCCGGCACGGGTCGCGGAGCCACCCCGGCGCAGGTCACGCCGCCGCCCGGCGCAGGTCATCGCGGGCCGTCCTAGACTCACCAGCGTGTTCCCCCTCGCTCCCATGGCCCGCTTCGGCGGCCTCGTCGCCTCCGGACTCCAGGACGTGACCCACGATCCCGCGGCCCTCGACTCGTCCGGTTTCTGGGTCGTCTGTGCCGATTTCGAGGGTCGTACGGTCTGCGCCCGCTTCTCCTCCGTGCGCCGCGAACAGGTGCCCGCCCCCGTGCCCGGAGCCTGGCGCGGGCCCGCCGCCGACCGGTGGACGACCTCGCTGGACCGTGACGCCTACACGGCGGGGGTGCGGCGGATCCGTGAATACATCGCGGCCGGGGAGGTCTATCAGGCCAACCTCTGCCGGGTCCTCTCCGCGCCCCTGCCCGACCCCGGCCGGGCCGACGTCGACGCCCTGACCGCCCTGCTCGCGCGCGGCAACCCGGCTCCGTACGCAGGAACGATTCGGCTGCCCGGTCACGGCGTCGAGGTCGCTACCGCGTCCCCCGAGCTCTTCCTCCGCCGCGACGGGCGGACCGTCGAATCCGGGCCGATCAAGGGGACCGGGCGCACGGAGGGCGATCTGCTGGAGAAGGATCACGCGGAGAACGTCATGATCGTCGACCTGGTCCGCAACGACCTGGGCCGCGTCTGCGCCACCGGCAGCGTCAGCGTCCCCGACCTGTGCGTGGTGGAGAAGCACCCGGGCCTGGTGCACCTCGTGTCCACCGTGCGGGGCGAGCTGGCCGAGGGGGCGGGGTGGCCGGAGCTGCTCGCGGCGGCGTTCCCGCCCGGCTCCGTCACCGGAGCGCCGAAGTCCAGCGCGCTGCGGATCATCGAGGAGCTGGAGCGGTCCCCGCGCGGGCCCTACTGCGGCGCGGTCGGCTGGGTCGACGCCGACCGGTCCACGGCCTCCCTGGCGGTGGGCATACGGACGTTCTGGATCGACCGGACCGGCACCGTGCCGCTCCTGCGCTTCGGGACCGGAGCCGGCATCACCTGGGGCTCCGACCCGGAGCGCGAATGGGACGAGACCGAGCTCAAGGCGTCCCGGCTGCTCGCTGTAGCGTCGGGCGCGATCGATGGTGAGACAGGAAGGACCGCGTCATGAGGATCTGGGTCAACGGCGGGCTGCGGGATGCCGAGGACGCCCGGCTGTCGGTGCTCGACCACGGGCTGACCGTGGGCGACGGCATCTTCGAGACGGTCCGCACCAGCGAGGGCCGGCCCTTCGCCCTCACCCGCCACCTCGACCGCCTCACCCGGTCCGCACGCGGCCTCGGGCTGCCCGACCCGGACCTGGACGAGGTCCGGCGGGCCACCGCGGCGGTCGTCGACGCCAACCCCGTACCGCTGGGGCGGCTGCGGATCACCTACACCGGCGGGCTCTCCCCGCTCGGCTCGGACCGGGGGACCGCCGGGCCCAGCCTCGTCGTCGCGCTCGACGGGGTGAGCCGCCGCCCGGACACCACGGCGGTGATCACGGTCCCCTGGACCCGCAACGAACGCGGCGCGCTCACCGGGCTCAAGACCACCTCGTACGCCGAGAACGTCGTCGCCCTGGCCAGGGCCCGGGAGCGGGGCGCGTCCGAGGCGCTGTTCCCGAACACGGCCGGCCGGCTCTGCGAGGGGACCGGGTCCAATGTGTTCGTCGTGCTGGACGGCCGCATCCACACCCCGCCGGTCGCCTCCGGGTGCCTCGCGGGGATCACCCGGGCGCTGGCCGTGGAGTGGACCGGCGCGGAGGAGACCGACCTGCCGATGGAGGTGCTCGCCGAGGCCGACGAGGTGTTCCTCACCTCCACGCTCCGCGACGTCCAGGCCGTCCACCGGGTCGACGACCGGGAGCTGGGCCCCGAGCCCGGGCCGGTGACGGCGAAGGCCATGCGCGTCTTCGACGAGCGGGCCGGGAACGACCTGGACCCGTAGTTCCTCCCGTCAGGAACGGGCCGGGCCGAAAAAGCGCGTGACGTCCGTCGTCCCAGGGGATACAAACCCTTGATGACGACGACACTCCGGCCGTCCGGGCCGCTCCGGCAAGGCGCTGACGGCGCACGGGCGCGCAGCTACGACGTGTGCGACAACGGGCGGCCCGTCGGCGCCGTATCGATCAGCACCGACGACGCGTTCGGCGCGACGGCCGGAGTGGTGCGCTCCCTGATCGTCGACGAGCCCCGGCGCAGACGCGGCCGGGGCGTCATCGCCGCGCTCGCCGCCGAAGAGGTGCTGCGGGGCTGGGGGTGCACCCAGGTGCGGGCGGAGGTCCCGGCCGGGAACGAGCCCGCGCGGCGGCTGGCGGCGGCGCTGGGCTACACCGAGCGCGGCCGCAACATGCTCAAGACCCTGGGCCCGGACACCGCCCCGCTGCCGGACGGCCTCACCTCGCGCCCGATGAGCGGGGAGGAGTACGCCGGCTGGCTGCGCGACGCGGTGGAGTCGTACGCGCGGGAGTGGGTCGCCCGGGGCGTGCCGCCCGAGCAGGCCCGGATCAAGTCCGAGGCCGACCACGCCGGGAACCTCCCGGACGGCCTGGCCACCGAGGGCGTGCGCTTCCAGGTCCTGGTGTTCGAGGGCGAGGTGGTCGGCCACGTCTGGGTCGCCCGGCGCGACCTGCCGCCGGGCGGGATCGCCGGGTACGTCTTCGACGTCGAGGTGCGCGAGGCGTACCGGGGCCGTGGCTACGGGCGGGCCCTGATGCTCGTCGCCGAGGACGTCACCCGCGCCTGGGGCCTCGACCGCCTGGGCCTCCACGTCTTCGCCGCCAACACCCCGGCGCTGCGGCTGTACGAGTCCCTCGGCTATGCGACGACGCGGTACAGCCTGGCCAAAGCGCTGTAGGCCGGGGACGCCGTGAGGCCGGTGGGGCCGGGAAACGCCGTGGGCCGGTGGGGGAGCGGCGACCGGAGGTCAGGCCCCCGGTGCGGCCAGGAGCCGGTCGACGATCTCCTCGATCCGCTCGCGCAGCCCTTCCTGGCTCTTGCCGCCGTCCAGCCGCTCGCCTCCGACCACATAGGTCGGTGTGCCGGTGACCCCGATCGCCCTGCCCTCGGCCTGGTCGGCGTCGACGATCAGCAGATGGCGGCCGTCGATGAGCGCGGTGTCGAACTCCTCGGCGTCCAGGCCCAGTTCGCGGGCGGTATCGAGCAGCACCGGCTCACCGGTCCGGCCGAGGTCGGCGGTCCTCGCGAGCAGCGCCTCGACGTACGGCCAGTCCTGTCCCTGGGCGGCGGCCTCCTCGGCGGCCTGTGCCGCGGCGTACGCGTGCTTGTTCTTCTCCAGCGGGAAGTGCCGGAGCCGGATCTCGACGCGGTCGCCGTACCGGGCGCGCAGGGCGTGTACGTCGCTGAGGGCTCGGTGGCAGTCCGGGCACTGGAGATCGAACCAGGCGTCGAGGACGACCGGTGCCGCAGGGGTGGAATCGCTCATGGGGCCAGTCTTCCAGACCGGGCGGACAGCCTCTCCCCTCGGGCTCGGGAGCGGGTCCCGCCGAACCGTGGGCGGGGGCCGCGGGTCCCGAACCGGCCGGAGACCGGGAGCTGAACCGGCCCCTGACCGGCACCTGCGGAGGAGCGCGGCCCTGAGATGTCCCTGAAGTGGACCGGTGCCGTGGCCCCGACGCAGGTGGCCGGTGCAGGATGGAGGGGACGTTTCCCCTGCGCCTGGAGGCTCCGATGCTTGCCGAGACCATCTGTTCCGCGGCGTCGGCGGCGGGCCTGGGCATCGCCGCGATCACCGCCTACCGCAAGCGGTTCCTCACGGCGACCAGGATCGCCGCCTACTCCCTCGTCCCCGTGGGCCTCGTCCTGACGGGTGTCGTCGCGTGGGTCTCGGGCATCGCCCTCAAGCCGAGCGTCTGGGCCGGTTTCGGTGTGCTGGGCCTCGCCTGGCTGCTCTTCATGACCACCCGGGCCGTCGAGCGCCGCAGCGGAACCACCCGGGCGGAGCGCAAGGCCGCACGGGCCGCCGAGAAGAACGAGGCCGTCGCCCCGGGGGCCTCCGCGCCCTCGCTCGGCGCGGGGAGCCGACCCCGGCCGGCGGCGCAGGCGGCGGCGAAGCCGGGCAAGAGGCAGGAGTCGGCCGCGCCCGGCGAGGACTTCAGCGACATCGAGGCCATCCTCAAGAAGCACGGCATCTGACACGGCATCCGACGGGGTGGGTCACGCTGGACCCGAACACCTGACGGCATCCCGTACGCCGGAGCGAATCCGAAGGGCCACGGGACGGTGAACTCCCTGGGTAATTACACCGGTTGATCACCAACCGGGTCGCGGGTGAGTCATGATCGCCCCGAAATGGTGGACACATCCCGGGGCGAGGCCCCCGCACCCCCTGCCGAAGAGCCCCGTGGCTGCCTCTTCGCGCTGTCCCAGCCACCCCTGATGATCTTCCTCACGGTGATCGGGAGCCTGCTGCTGATGGCGGCGCTGCACGACCTGTTCCTGTTATGACCCGCGTTATGACCCGCGTCTTCCCGTGACGACCGTCCCGTGGGCCGATTCCGTCAGCCCGCGGCTTCCCGTCGCCGGGCCCGGTACGCCGCGACGTGCAGTCGGTTGCCGCAGGTGCGGCTGGAGCAGTAGCGGCGGGAGCGGTTGCGCGACAGGTCCACGAAGGCTCGCCCGCAGTCCGGGGCTTCGCACCGCCGCAGCCGCTCCTGCTCGCCGGCCACGATGATGAAGGCCAGGGCCATGCCGCAGTCGGCCGCGAGGTGGTCGGCGAGCGAGGCGTCGGGCGCGAAGTAGTGCACGTGCCAGTCGTAGCCGTCGTGATCGGTGAGCTGGGGCGTGGTCCCGGCCGCCGCGACGAGCCGGTTGACGAGGTCGACGGCGGTACGGGCGTCGGGCGCCGCGAAGACCTCGGCGAACCGGCTCCGCACGTCCCGCACGGCGGTCAGGTCCCTCTCCCCGAGGGCGTCGACGCCGCTGATGTGGTGCTGCTCGGCGAACGCGTACAGCGCCGCGACGTCGCCGAGCCCGTCGAGTCCGTCATCGAGACCGTCGCCGAGTCCGTCCACGAGTCCGTCGGTGGCGCCGTCATTCGGCGGTTCGCCCTCCGGTGCGGTGTTCACCAGATCGACCACCGTGTCGAGGGCGATCCGGGTGTCGTGGGGGATCAGCACGTTTCGCTCCCTGGCCTCCGGCGGGCGGGTGCCCGCCGATGGCGGCTGACTCTACTGGCTCCGCCCGGGCGCAGGCCGGGCCGGTGCGGGCCCGAGGGGGCGTAAGCGCCACTCGATGGCCCCCGAGCCGCCGCCGGGGCCGTGGCGGCACGCGCAGGCGCCGTCACCGCGGTGGATCCGCGGTGACGGCGCCTGTGCCTGCCGTATGAGGTTGTCCGCGCGACGCCGTCTCCCCGAGTCGGACGGCGCCGGGCAGTTCTCGGCCTGGCTCAGTTCTCGGCCAGGATGTGGGAGAGCTCCGTGTCGAGATCGAAGTGACGATGCTCGGTGCCGGGCGGAACCGCGGCGTCGGTCCTCTTCAGGAACGACTCCAGGGCCCGCGCCGGAGCTTCGAGCAGGGCTTCGCCCTCTGGTGAGCTCAGGGCGATGCAGACGACGCCTTGGCCGTGACTACGTGATGGCCAGACGCGGACGTCTCCGGTGCCGGTGGGCCGGTGCAGCCCCTCGGCAAGGAGGTCACGGGCGAATACCCATTCGACCGTCTCCTCCGCTCCGGTGTGGAAGGTGGCGTGCACGGCATAGGGATCGGCCGTGTCATACCGCAGGCCCGCGGGTACAGGCAGTGAGGACTCGCTCGACACAACGAGGCGCAGGTGCAGCTCGCAGCTGACCGTGGTGTTCATAAGCGCCAGGGCCTTTCGCTCAGTGTGCGCTCGGGGATTCGCACGTCGGCGAAATCGACATGCCACCTACGGTGGCGTTGTAAACCCCTCTGACCCATTTGTGATGCTTCGGGTCCCTCGCCCAGCGGTGTGTAACTTTGGGTTATGCACCCATTCAAGTGACGACGGCGGGTCGGGTAGGTTGAGCTTCATGAACGCGGAGAGTGACGAGCGGATCGAGGTCCCCGAGAAGGCGGCCCCCGAGTCCGCTACGGGGGGCACGACCAAACCGGAGCGTGAGCTGGGATCTCGGGCGCCGGGCTTCATCAAGGCGTCCAAGGCGCTCCACCTCAGCTGGCAGGTCGGCGTCTTCGTCGTCGGCCTCGGCGTCGTGGTGGCAGGCGTGCTGATGCTGGTGCTGCCGGGGCCCGGGTGGCTGGTGATCTTCGGCGGCATGGCGATCTGGGCGACCGAGTTCGTCTGGGCCCAGCTGGTGCTGCGCTGGACGAAGCGCAAGGTCACCGAGGCCGCGCAGCGGGCCCTTGATCCCAAGGTCCGGCGGCGCAACGTCATCCTCACCACGGTGGGGCTGGTGATCATGGCGGTGCTGATCGGGATCTACGTCTGGAAGTTCGGCCTGGCCCTGCCGTGGACGGTCGACGAGTAGCCCGGGCACGGTCCGAAAGCACCGCTGACATGGGGTAATGTTTGCGGTGCGCCCGGGCGATTAGCTCAGTGGGAGAGCGCTTCGTTCACACCGAAGAGGTCACTGGTTCGAACCCAGTATCGCCCACCCGGACAGAGGGCCCGGAGACTTTCCGAAGTCTCCGGGCCCTCTGCGTTGCCCATCGGCGGCCGGACGGCCCGGCGGCCCGGCGTCCGCCGGTGGGGAGCCCGCCGCGTGCGACCTCCCCACCGGCGAATCACCGGCGAACCACCGGCGAACGGCTCACCGCATCCGCCGCAGCGCGTCCTTCACCCGTCGCGCGTCGCGCAGCCGCTGTTCGTACGTCGCGCCCACCGCCAGCAGCAGCAGTCCGGCCAGCGCCGGCGGCACCCAGCGCGGCAGGGCCCCGGCCACCTGGACGACGTACGGCGCAAGCTCGTGCAGGGCGTCCACGGCCAGCACCGCGCCGCCGAGCACCAGCAGCGCCCGCAGCCGGTACTTCGCCCCCAGCAGCGTGATGACCAGCGCCGCCACGCCCAGCAGCAGGGGGCGCAGCCAGTCGGGGTCGGTCCAGGCCACGGCCAGGCTCGGCAGCAGCGTCGCGGCGAGCCCCGGCCCGTACGCCGTCCACGAGGACGCCTCGGGGTCCTTGCGCCGCCGCAGTACGCCGATCAGCAGGGCGGGCACCGTCACCGGCAGGGTGTACGCCTCCGGCCCCGACACCTCCGACGCCGCCAGCCGGACCCACGTGGCCGCCACGAACAGCACCGCCGCCGTCCAGCCCGCCGCCCGACGCCGCTCCGGCCGCACCGCGGCCCCCGCCGCCAGCACGCCGCACAGCGCGAGCACCAGGGCCAGGAACGGCGCGTCCCCCACCGCCAGCCCCAGCGCGACCAGCGCCCCCGGCAATCCGGCCAGCTCCACCGGCAGCGCCACCGGGTGCAGCCGCAGCCGTGCCCCCAGCAGCACCGTCAGCGCGGGCGCCACGAGCACCAGCGGCGCGGCCTCGTGCGGCGCGAGGTCCAGCGACCGGCCCGCGCACACCGTCAGGACCGTGCCCCACACCACCGCGGCGACCGCCAGCACCGCCTGCACCGGCACCGCACGCGTCCGCAGCGCCGCCCCCGCGAACAGCACCATCAGCGCCCCGACCACCGCGTACGTCGCGGCCTCCGCCGCGAGCGACAGCAGCGCCACGCTCACCGCCCCGGCCGCCGCACACACCAGCGCGGTCACCGTCACGCCCACCCCGGGGCCCCCGCGCGTGCCCGCCGACCACACGGCCACCGCCAGCAGCCCCGCCACGAGCACCGTCTCCACGACCACCGCGACCGGGTACGGGACGCCCAGCGTCGCCGCCGCCAGCAGCAGCGCCCCCCAGCCGAGGCCCAGCGCCCCCGCGCCCGCCGCGCCGCGCACCGCCGCACCCGGCGACAGCAGCGGAGCGGAGACCCGCGTCAGCGGCGTCCACCACCGGTACGCCGCCCCGAGCGCCCCGGCGACGACCGCGAGCACCACCGGAGCCGCGACCGTCAGGGACCACGGGGCCGACGCCCCGAGCGCGCCCCGGAACCCCTCCGGAGCCCCCTCCCACGCCTCGGTCACCAGCGTGACCGGCCCCAGCAGCACCTCCGCGACCGGGGGAGCGGCCCACACCAGCGCACCGCTCACCACCACACCGGCCGCCAGCAGCACCCCGCGCCCCGCGTCGCGCGGAAGCCGCGCCCGTACGATGAACAGCAGGGCCAGCCCGCAGAGCAGATACGCCGGGACGTGCCAAGGCCCCGGCACCGCCGACCGCAGCACGCCGCCGACCGCGGCCACCGCCGCCAGACCGGCCACCGCACCGCCCACCCGCGCGAAGCCGTTCGGCGCGTGCCACGCCCCGGCCAGGGCCGCCACGGCCGCCGTCAGCAGCAGCGCACCCGGCAGGAACGCCCCGAGCGGACTGTCGGCCGTCAGCGACTGCGCCAGCCCCACCAGCAGCGCGCAGGGCCCCGTCACCGCCAGGCCGATCCCCGCCGTGATCCGGACCCCGAGCCCCTTGCCCCACAGCGCGATCGCCCCGTCCAGCACCGCCGTCGCCAGCAGCGCCCACCCGACCACGATCGCCGGCGCGTCCGCGGCCCAGGCCCCCAGCAGCAGCGGCCACTGGGCGAACACCACCGCGGCGGGCAGCGGCAGGTGCAGCCGGCCCAGCGCCAGGCCGTAGGCCGTCCAGAGCGCCGCGAGGACCGCCGAGGCCACGGCCGTGAACGCGAGCCCGTCCACGTCGGGCGCGGCCACCGCGTGGACCGCGTAGACGTCCAGCAGGGTCAGCACCAGGGCGAGCGCCGCCAGCGCCTCGGCGGTGGCCATCAGCTTGCGGCGCAGCAGGACCGCCGGGGCGGCGAGCGCCGCGACGGTCACCAGCGCCAGGACGGCGGAACGGCCGGCGATGCCCATGGAGCCCCAGCTGACCAGCGTGAACGCGATGGCCGCGATCGTCAGCAGCAGACCGCCGAGCGTCAGCAGCACGTTCTGCGCACTGCGCGGAGCGGACGAGGCCCCTGCCGTCCGCGGGACCGCGCCCCACGGCTGCACCGGAGGCCGCCCGGCGGGCGGCGGGCCCCAGTGCGGCGCACCCGGCGCCGGAGCGTGGGCCCGGGCCTGGAGCTGGAGGGCTCGGACCACCCAGGCGCGGCGGGTCAGCAGCTGGGCCCTGCGGGCGTCCAGCTGAGCCAGTTCTCGGTCGAGGAGCGCCAGTTCCTCGGCGGGCGGCGGCACGTGTTCCATGTACGGGAGTGTCGCCCCGGCCCCCGGCCCCGTACATGCGCTCGGATACTCAGTTCCCGCGTTTTCGCGTCTGAGTAAGCGGGCCGGGCGGGCGGGCCGAGGGGACCCGCGTACGTGCCGGGGCGGCGCGGCCGGAAGCGGTTTGAACGAAGCCCGTCCGGCCCTGTATGGTTCAACCCGTTCCCGGGCGATTAGCTCAGTGGGAGAGCGCTTCGTTCACACCGAAGAGGTCACTGGTTCGAACCCAGTATCGCCCACCGGGGAAAGCCGGTCCGCCAGTATTGAGGCGGACCGGCTTTCGCATGTTCAGGCCGGTGAACTCCTATGCCGCCGCGGGCAGTTCCGGGCGCAGCGGCCACGCCGGGTCGACCGCCTCCGGGGTCCCGCTCTTGGCGAACCACGCCTCCAGGCCGCGCGCCTGCGCCGCGTGCCAGGTGGCCTGGAGGGTGTGCAGCTCGGCCGGGGAGAGCCGCTCGATCCGGGAGGAGAAGCGCCGGCACACCGCGCGCACCAGCTCCAGCGAGGCCGTGGCGTCGGCCGCCGCGTCGTGCGCGCCGTCGAGCGGCACCCCGTACAGCTCGCACAGGTCCGTGAGCGTGCGGCGGCCCTTGCGGTAGCGGTCCAGGTGCTTGTCCAGCACCCGGGGGTCCACCACCCGCAGCGGCACGTCCGCCATGTACCCGGCGAGCGACGAGGCCCGGTGCCGCTTCAGTTCGCGGTCCAGCAGCGTCAGGTCGAACGGCGCGTTCATCACGACCAGCGGACGGCCGGTCGCGCACTGCTCGGCCAGGGAACGGGCTATCTCGTCCATCACCGGAGCGGGCCAGCGGCCGTTGCGATGAAGGTGATCGTCGGTCAGACCGTGGATCTCGGTGGCCCCGGCCGGGACCGGAACGCCCGGGTCGACCAGCCAGCGGGTGACGCGGACGCGTCCGCCCGTCGTGTCCTGCGCGACGAGAGCGGCCGAAACGATCCGGTCCCGCTCGACGTCCACGCCTGTCGTCTCCGTGTCAAAAGCGGCCAGAGGCCCTTCGAACCAGTGCATCATCCCCGAACTCCTCGCACCTGCACGGCAGATGGAGTGAATCCCCCCTGCCCGATATCGGTGATACCCGTGCTGTTTGCCTGATAAGCGGTTTGCGGGCGTTCTCCTGCGGTGACAACACAGGTGAGGGGGAGGGAAGTTGATCCCCCGGTCACCTCTGACGGCACGCCCGGAAGGCACACGGAGCCATGGCGCTCGCGCAGCCCGACCCAGGGGGCCCCGCCCGCGCCGAAGACCTCGGGCCGGCGTCGCGGCGGAACGCACCGCTGCGCGGATCCCTCGCCACCACCGCCTGCATGGAGACCCTTCAGGTGGGCTACCTGCACGCCGTCGCGGCGGCGGCGGGCTGCTCGCTGTCCCAGCCCTTCCCCGACAACGGCATCGACTGGCACGTCAGCCACGGCGCGGCCGCCCACACCGTCGACGACGAAGTGACCATCAAGGTGCAGCTCAAGTGCACCTACCAGATACCGCCGCACCCGGCGGGCGGGGCGTTCTCCTTCACGCTCGACAACGCCCATCTCGTCAAACTCGCCCGCACCCCGGTGTCGGTGCACAAGATCCTGGTCGTGATGCTCGTGCCCCGCAGCCAGGACGAGTGGCTGAGCGCCGGGCCCGGCAGCCTCGATCTGCGGCACTGCTGCTACTGGACCAACCTGGCCGGCCACGCGGTGACGGGCCGGTACCGGACCACCGTGCGCATCGACACCTCACGGATCTTCGACGACCGCGCACTCTGCGAGATCATGGCCCGGGTCGGGGCCGGAGGGAGACCTTGATGCACCGGTCGATGGACGAGCCCACGGGACCGGCGCAACTGCCCGGCGCCCGGTCCCACCCCGCCGTGAGCACGGAGTACGCCGACGCCGGCGACGGCGCCCCGCTGCCCGACCCGGCGGTGCTCGTCGCGCTCCTGCACCGCAACGGCTGGCAGCGGCGCGGGGGAGCGGCCGGGCGGTACAGCCGCTGGTCCCCGCCCGGACCGGCCGCCGGGGGAGCGAGCCTGCTGGTGCCCGAGAGCGCCGCTTTCCCCGACAGCGACGACCTGCTGGCCGAGGCGCTCACCGCGCTCTCCCGCAGCGCCGCCCCCTCCGCCCGGGACATCCTGGTCTCCCTCGCCGTCCCCAGCGACGAGATCCGCTGGTGGCGCGAGGTCCCCGAGTCGGCGGCCGGGGCGGCGGGCGCCTCGGGGTGGGCCGAGGCGGAGGAGCTGAGGGCGGCGGCCCGGCAGATCCTCCTGGCCGGTGCGCTCGCGGCCCGTGGCCGGGCCGGCTACCACGGGGCCCGGCACCGCAGGAAGGCCCGGGCCGCGCTGGAGGGGACGCTCGTCGGGCCCGCGCCGGGCGGACGCCGGCTCACCGCGTTCGTGCCCGTCGACTCCGGGCGCGCCGTCGCCGTACAGCTCTGCCACGCCCTGCACGCCACCCGCGAGGCTGTGGACTACCAGCGGGCCACCGGCGGCATGGCGGCCTTCGACAGCGCGGTGGCGGCGGGCGTCAGCCGGGAGCTGACCGAGGCCCTGGTGACCCTGGTGCGCGGCAGCGAGGGGGCCGGGATCGACGTGCGGTGGGCGCCCGCCGCCGGCGCCCCGGACGGCTGCCCGGCCCGCCCCGCGCCCGTCGAGTTCTCCCCGGGCGACCTCCCCGCCCTGCGCTCCGCCGGGGCCCGCTACCTCCGCGAGGAGCCCGCCGCGCCGGTCCGGATCACCGGGGCCGTGGTCCGGCTGCGGCGCTCGGGGCCGCGCGGCCCCGGGATCGTACGGCTGCGGGTACTGGCGGGGGCGGAGGTCGCGCACGTGCGGGTGGAGCTGGACGAGGAGGCGTACCGGATCGCGGGCCACGCCCACCTGGTGGGGCTGCCGCTGCGGGTGGAGGGGTTCCTGGAGCGGCGGGGCGGCTTCCGGCGGCTCACCGGGGCGTCGCAGGTCGCGCCCGTCCAGGTCGACGAGGCCGAGCGGGACCGGCTGATGAAGTCGCTCCAGGAGAACGTGGACTTCTTCGAGGAGGCGTGCGCGGGGGAGGAGCCCTCGTAGCGAGGGGTAAGGCGTTCGCATCGGGGGCGTACGGCTCGGTACGATCCCTGGTGACCACCCCGATAACAGGGAGGTCATCCCCCTCAGTCAGGAGAGACCGGTGTCAGACGTCCGTGTGATCATCCAGCGCGATTCCGAGCGGGAAGAGCACGTGGTGACGACGGGCACGACCGCCGGCGAGCTCTTCCCCGGTCAGCGCACGGTCGTCGCCGCGCGCATCGGCGGCGAGCTGAAGGACCTCTCGTACGAGCTCCAGGACGGCGAGTCCGTCGAGCCGGTGGAGATCTCCTCCGAGGACGGCCTCGACATCCTGCGCCACTCCACCGCGCACGTCATGGCCCAGGCCGTGCAGGAGCTCTTCCCCGAGGCCAAGCTCGGCATCGGCCCGCCGGTCAAGGACGGCTTCTACTACGACTTCGACGTCGAGAAGCCGTTCACGCCCGAGGACCTCAAGACCATCGAGAAGAAGATGCAGGAGATCCAGAAGCGGGGCCAGAAGTTCTCCCGCCGCGTGGTCTCCGACGAGGCCGCCCGCGAGGAGCTCGCCGACGAGCCGTACAAGCTGGAGCTCATCGGCATCAAGGGCTCCGCGTCCTCGGACGACGGCGCGGACGTCGAGGTGGGCGGCGGCGAGCTGACCATCTACGACAACCTGGACGCCAAGACCGGCGACCTGTGCTGGAAGGACCTCTGTCGCGGTCCGCACCTGCCGACCACCCGGTTCATCCCGGCGTTCAAGCTGATGCGCAACGCCGCCGCCTACTGGCGCGGCAGCGAGAAGAACCCGATGCTCCAGCGCATCTACGGCACCGCCTGGCCGACCAAGGACGAGCTGAAGGCGCACCTGGAGTTCCTGGAGGAGGCCGCCAAGCGCGACCACCGCAAGCTCGGCAACGAGCTGGACCTCTTCTCCTTCCCCGACGAGATCGGCCCCGGCCTCGCGGTCTTCCACCCCAAGGGCGGCGTCATCCGCCGGGCCATGGAGGACTACTCGCGCCGCCGTCACGAGGAGGAGGGCTACGAGTTCGTCTACAGCCCGCACGCCACCAAGGGCAAGCTCTTCGAGAAGTCCGGCCACCTGGACTGGTACGCGGACGGCATGTACCCGCCCATGCAGCTCGACGACGGGGTGGACTACTACCTCAAGCCGATGAACTGCCCGATGCACAACCTGATCTTCGACGCGCGCGGCCGCTCCTACCGCGAACTGCCGCTGCGCCTCTTCGAGTTCGGCACGGTCTACCGGTACGAGAAGTCGGGCGTCGTGCACGGCCTGACCCGCTCGCGCGGCTTCACGCAGGACGACGCGCACATCTACTGCACCAAGGAGCAGATGGCGCAGGAGCTCGACCGCACGCTCACCTTCGTGCTCAACCTGCTCCGCGACTACGGGCTCACCGACTTCTACCTGGAGCTCTCCACCAAGGACCCGGAGAAGTACGTCGGCTCCGACGACGCCTGGGAGGAGGCCACCGAGACGCTGCGCCAGGTCGCCGAGAAGCAGGGGCTGCCCCTGGTCCCGGACCCGGGCGGCGCCGCGTTCTACGGCCCGAAGATCTCCGTGCAGTGCAAGGACGCCATCGGCCGCACCTGGCAGATGTCGACCGTGCAGCTCGACTTCAACCTGCCGGAGCGCTTCGACCTGGAGTACACCGGCCCGGACGGCTCCAAGCAGCGCCCGGTGATGATCCACCGCGCCCTGTTCGGCTCCATCGAGCGCTTCTTCGCCGTGCTGCTGGAGCACTACGCGGGCGCGTTCCCGGTCTGGCTCGCCCCGGTCCAGGCGGTCGGCATCCCGATCGGCGACGCCCACATCCCCTACCTCCAGGAGTTCGCCGCCACGGCGCGCAAGCAGGGGCTGCGGGTGGACGTGGACGCCTCATCGGACCGGATGCAGAAGAAGATCCGCAACCAGCAGAAGGCCAAGGTGCCCTTCATGATCATCGCTGGTGATGAGGACATGGCCAACGGCGCCGTCTCCTTCCGCTACCGCGACGGTTCGCAGGAGAACGGTGTTCCGGTCGACGAGGCCATCGCCAAGATCGCGAAGGCCGTCGAGGACCGCGTGCAGGTCTGATCCGTACGACGGGAACGGCCCCCGGAGCGCTACCCGCGCTCCGGGGGCCGTTTCTCGTCCTCCCGCGTGAACACCTGGATCAGCCAGGACGAGAACGAGCCCGTCACCGCGCCCAGCAGGGCGAGACCGCAGGCCATCAGCCCCGCCGCCACCACCCGCCCCCAGAACGTGACCGGGGTGGCGTCCCCGTAACCGACCGTCGTGAGCGTCGTGCACGCCCACCACACCGCGTCCCCGAACGTGCGGATCGAGGCGTCGGGGGCCCGGTGCTCCACGTGGTAGACCGCGAGCGAGGCGGAGAAGCCGAGCAGGCCGGCGGCCATGCCCGCGTACGCCATCACCCGCGCGTACAGGTCGAGGCGCGGCCGGTCGTGGCGCCGCTGCACCGCCTGGTAGACCTGCACCATCCGCAGCGGGCGCAGCAGCGGCAGCAGCAGGACCAGGGTGTCGAGCACGTGGGTGTGGACGAACCGCGCGCCCAGGCCGCTGAGCCGCACCCGTACCGCGTAGTCCGCCAGGAACAGCAGCCATGTCGACCAGACCAGGGTCAGGGAGATGTCGTGCCACGGCTGGGCCTCGCGCGGGGCCAGGACCCGGACCGCGTACCCGGCCAGGAAGAGCAGCGAGGCGACGAAGAGCGGGATCTCCGTGCGCTGCTCCCAGCGGGTCGACCGGGTGGGGGCCTCGGGGGCTGGTCGAGGGCTCATCGCCTCAGCATCGCCGGGCGGACTCGGGCGCCGCCCCGGCGACACGCTCCGCGCGGGTGACGCAATATGCTGATCGGCATGACGAGTGAGCCGGAGCAGCAGATCGGCGTGGGGACGCCCGACGCGTTTCAGCGTCTGTGGACGCCCCATCGGATGGCGTACATCCAGGGTCAGGACAAGCCGAGCGGCCCGGGGGCCGAGGACGGCTGCCCGTTCTGTTCGATTCCGGCGAAATCCGACGAGGACGGGCTCGTGGTGGCGCGCGGCGAGCACGTCTACGCGGTGCTGAACCTCTACCCGTACAACGGCGGGCACCTCATGGTCGTCCCCTACCGGCACGTGGCCGACTACACGGAGCTGGACGGTCCGGAGACGGCGGAGCTCGCGGACTTCACCAAGCGGGCGATGGCGGCCCTGCGCGCGGCCTCCGGGGCGCACGGGTTCAACATCGGGATGAACCAGGGCTCGGTCGCCGGGGCCGGGATCGCCGCCCATCTGCATCAGCACCTGGTGCCGCGCTGGGGCGGGGACACCAACTTCATGCCGGTCATCGGCCACACGAAGGTGCTGCCGCAGCTGCTGGGCGACACCCGGAAGATGCTGGCCGACGCCTGGCCGGCCGGCTGAACGAGCCGTCCCGTACACGGAGAAGGGCCCCCGCTGTAGCAGGGGCCCTTCTCCGTTTGCGCGGTACGCGCGCCTACGCGTCGTAGACGTCGGCCCTGCGCGGGGCCGGGTCCTGGACGAGGCCGCTCAGTATCATCGAGCGGTTGTCGAAGCGCTCGGTGTCCACGCCGTTCTCCGCCAGGACCCGCATCGCCGCCGCGTGGACCACGCGCAGCACCGGGGTGGCCGCGCGCATCGCGTCGTCCGCCATGAAGCGGTGGTTCCACGGCTTGGCGGCCCAGGCGTGCCGCAGTCCGAAGGGCTCCGGAAGCGCTATCTTCCCGCCCAGGTAGTCCAGCAGCGGCGGATACCAGGTGAAGGGGGCCCGCAGGGCGAGCCGGACGACCTCCTTGGCCTCCACCAGCGGCAACTGGACGTCCCGGGTCTCCCAGAACCTCACGGTCTTGTTGACCGTCTTCGTCCTGGCCTCCGGCTTGGAGAGGAACAGGCCGTGCACCGGGCCCAGCGCGTGTCCGGTGACCTCGATGCGCAGGGTCTCGTGGAGCACGGTCACCGTGATCATCATGGTGATCACGAGCTGGCCGTCCCAGAGGGTGAACTGCACGCCCAGGTAGTGCCGGTCGCCGCTGCCGAACTGCTGGTGGTTGCAGATCCGCTGTATCTCGTGCGGCTTCACCTGGAAGGTGGCGACGTCCTCGCCCTTGCGGCGGGTGACGGAATCGGCGTTCTCCCCGATGGGCGAGACGATCCAGTGCTTCACGGACGGCTTGGGGAAGCCGCCGGTGTTCAGCGGGCCGCGCTCCAGCATCTTCAGCTGGTCGTGGATGATCCGGATCAGGTCCCAGCTGCGGAACTGGTGGATCTCCTTCGTCGGGTCCTTCGGGGTCAGCTCCTCCGCCAGCTGCCAGCTGCCCCACCGGGTGCCCATGCCGAGGATGCCCTTGGGGCCTGCGTAGAAGACGGAGTTCGACTCCTGCTCGGCGGAGAGCTTCTCCAGCCCCTGGCGCAGAGACTCGCGCGCGGTCTCGTTGGGGTTCTTCGGCACCGCCTCCGGGATCTTCGCGATGACCCCGGTGCCGGACAGCAGCCCGTCCCAGCGGGCCCGCAGGTCCCTGGCCGAGGTCTCCGCGATCCGCTTGGCGATGAGCCACCCGATCACCGGGGCCACCATCGCCCCGCGCACATACAGCGCGAGCAGCCCGGCGAGGGGCAGCTTGATCATCAGGATCAGCGCGCCGATCCCGAACACGACGAGGAGCACCGTGCCGACCGCGCGGAACGCCATGTCCTTGGACTTGTTGAGCGAGTCGCGGATGCGGAAGGCGATCACCCACAGCACCAGCCCCGGCAGGAAGAGGATGCCGAACAGCACGGTCACCAGCGTGAGACGGGTGTCGCGGGCCTTGCGCAGGTTGTTCGCGGACAGGCAGTGCTCCACCACCGTCTGCGGATCGGTGCCGAAGGACTGGATGAGGTCCTTGCGGGCCCCGCCCAGCATCCGTTCCTGGACGGCCCGGGCGAACGCCTCCCCGAGATTCGGCTTGAAGTAGCCGGACTTGAAGAGCTTGGACGAGCCCGCCTTCACCTCGGACTTGTGCCACTCGCTGTTGGCGTCGAGGATCTTCTCCACCGGGCTGTCGCGATAGGCCGCCGACGCCAGGGCGTTGGTCGCCACCGACTGGCCGCCGGACCCCTGGATCGGGATCTGCGCCCCGGGTGAGAAGTCGAATACGTCGTTGGCCACTGTCGCCCCCCACTCGCCGCACGGTCTGCTCCTGCGGGTGTGCCCAACTACCGTACGCGGCATACCTTCTGAGCTGCGACCACAGCGTATCGTCCGCGCCCCCGCACCGCGCGTCACCCACACGGACGCGGGCGGTGTTTGCGACAGTGCGCCGGTCACGCGCCGTGCCGGAGTGCGCCGGTCACGCGCCGGGCCGCCCCTCCCCCTGCCGCCCGCCCTCCGCGCGCACCCGGTCGGCGAGCTGCGGCGGCATCGCCTCGAACCGGGCGTGGGCGCGGTCGAAACGGCCGGTGCCATGGGTGAGGGAGCGCAGGTCGAGCGCGTACCGGCCGATCTCCGACTCGGGGGCCTCGGCCCGTACGAGAGTGCGCCCGTCCGGGCCCTGTTCGGTGCCCACGACCCTGCCGCGCCGCCCCGACAGGTCACTCATCACCGGGCCCACATAGTCGTCCGGGACCAGCACGGCGACCTCGCAGACCGGCTCCAGGAGCTGGATGCGGGCGTCGGCCGCCGCCTCGCGCAGGGCGAGCGCCCCGGCGGTCTGGAAGGCGGCGTCGGAGGAGTCCACCGCGTGCGCCTTGCCGTCGAGGAGGGTGACGCGCACGTCGACGAGCGGGTGGCCCGAGGCCAGGCCCCGGGCCGCCTGCGCCCGGACGCCCTTCTCCACCGAGGCGATGAACTGGCGGGGCACCGATCCGCCGACGACCTTGTCGACGAACTCGATGCCGCCGCCCGCCGGCAGCGGCTCCACCTCGATCTCGCAGATCGCGAACTGACCGTGGCCGCCGGACTGTTTGACGTGCCGACCGCGCCCGGCGGCCCGCCCGGCGAACGTCTCGCGCAGGGCGACCCGGTGCGGTTCGGCGTCGACCCGGACGCCGTAGTGGTTGCGCAGCCGGTCCAGAGCGACCTCCTGGTGGGCCTCGCCCAGGCACCACAGGACGAGCTGACGGGTGTCGGGGTTCTGCTCCAGGCGCAGGGTGGGGTCCTCCGTGACCAGCCGGGCCAGCCCCTGGGAGAGCTTGTCCTCGTCCCCCTTGCCGTGCGCCCGGACCGCCAGCGGGAGCAGCGGGTCCGGCGTCGTCCAGGGCTCGATGAGGAGCGGGTCGCCGGGTGGGGAGAGGGTGTCGCCGGTCTCCGCGTCCCCCAGCCGGGCCACACAGGCCAGATCGCCCGCCACGCACCGGTCCACCGGGTGCTGCTGCCGGCCGAACGGCGAGGTGAGCGCGCCGACGCGGACCTCCGCCTCGTGACAGGGCCGCGGCTCACGCCCCGCCGCGTCGAGCCCGTGGCCGTACAGGTGCACGGTGTCGTCGGCCCGCAGGGTGCCGGAGAAGACCCGGACCAGCGAGATCCGGCCGGCGTACGGGTCGGACGCCGTACGGATCACCTCCGCGAGCAACGGGCCCTCCGGGTCGCAGGCCGGGGCGGTCCGGGGCTCGCCGGACGGGGCGGCGACGGCGGGCGGGGTGCGCTCCAGCGGGGTCGGGAAGCCCCGCGTGACGAGGTCGAGCAGCTCCACGGTGCCGACGCCCTGCCGGGCTCCGCCGGCCGCGGGGGCGGCGGCCAGCACGGGGTGGAAAGCGCCCCGGGCGACGGCCCGCTCCAGATCCGCGATCAGTGTCGACCTATCGAGGCCGTCGCCGCCGCTGTCGAGATAGCGGTCCATCAGCGACTCGTCCTCGCTCTCGGCGATGATCCCCTCGATCAGCCGGTCGCGGGCCGCGCCCAGCGCCGCCTCCTGGTCCGGCGCGGGCGGCAGCTCGGCCCGCTCGCCCGAGGAGTAGTCCGAGATCCGTCGCGTGAGCAGCCCGGTGAGCCCGGTGAGCGGGGAGTGCCCGTCCGCGCCCTCGGGACCCGGCACCGGCAGATAGAGGGGCAGTACGGCATCGGGGTCGCCCCGGCCGAAGGCGTCCGCGCAGATCCGGGTCATCTCCTCGAAGGAGGTGCGGGCGGTGTCGAGGTGGGTGACGACGATGGCCCGGGGCATCCCCACGAGCGCGCACTCCTCCCACACCGCCCGGGTGGTCGCGGCCACGGACTCGGCCTCCTGGGCCGCCGAGACCACGAAGAGGGCCGCGTCCGCCGCCCGCAGACCGGCCCGCAGCTCCCCGACGAAGTCGGCGTAACCCGGGGTGTCCAGCAGATTGACCTTGCGGCCGTCCCAGGACACCGGGACCAGCGACAGCTGTACGGAGCGGTGTCGCCGCCGCTCGATCGCGTCGTGGTCGGACACGGTCGCGCCGTCCTCGACCCGGCCCGCCCGGTTCACGGCCCCCGCCGTCAGGGCCAGCGCCTCGACCAGCGTGGTCTTGCCCGAACCGCTGTGGCCGACCAGCACCACGTTCCGTACGGCGGAGGGGTGGGCGGCCGCCGGTGCTCTTCCGGCGGCCCCGGGGTGTGCGTTCGTCTTCTCGCCCATGATGCGTGCCTCCCGGTGGGTGGCGCGGCACGGGGGAGGAGCCGACCGCGCGGTGGGGGAGCGGTGGTCACGGGCACGGGGAGGGCCGCCGCGGCGGTCCCGGCGACGCCCGCGGTCCTTCGAGCTTGGCACCCGGGCGGCGGGGCGTCCATACATCGCGCGGGGGCCCGGAACGCGTCGGGCGCGGCCCCGGAACACATCGGGTGCGGCCCCGGAGCGCCTCGGGCGCGGCCACGGGCCCCATCGTGTGCGGCCCCGGACCGGACGGCCGACCAGTCCGGGGGGCGGCGGCCGCGGTGACATCCGGCGACGGTCCGATCCGGACGCCGAGGGTCCGGTGACACCCTGCGGGCGGGTGCCCGTCCGGTGGCGGGCACTCGGCGTGACTACGATGGGCCCGCCGGTGGCCGTAGGGGCCGCTCGGCCAACCGAACCCTCGGGAAAGCCATGCTGAACAAGTACGCGCGTGCATTTTTCACGCGTGTCCTCACACCGTTCGCCGCCCTGCTGCTCCGTCTCGGGGTCAGCCCCGACGCGGTCACTCTCATCGGCACGGCCGGAGTGATGGCGGGTGCGCTGGTCTTTTTCCCGATGGGGGAGTTCTTCTGGGGCACGATCGTCATCACGATCTTCGTCTTCTCCGACCTCGTCGACGGCAACATGGCCCGGCAGGCCGGGATCTCCAGCCGGTGGGGCGCGTTCCTCGACTCGACGCTGGACCGGGTCGCCGACGGGGCGATCTTCGCCGGCTTCGCCCTCTGGTACGCGGGCGGCGGCGACGACAACGTCCTGTGCGCCGTCTCGATCTTCTGCCTCGCCAGCGGCCAGGTGGTCTCGTACACCAAGGCGCGCGGTGAGTCGATCGGCCTGCCGGTCGCGGTGAACGGACTGGTGGAGCGCGCCGAACGCCTGGTCATCTCGCTGGTCGCCGCCGGCCTCGCCGGACTGCACGGCTTCGGCGTCCCCGGCATCGACGTCCTGCTGCCGATCGCGCTGTGGATCGTCGCCGCGGGCAGCCTGGTGACGCTGATCCAGCGCGTGGTGACCGTGCGCCGTGAGTCCGCCGAGGCCGACGCCGCGGCCGTCGCGGAAGCCCCGGCGGGCGCCCCGGGACAGGCCGACGCCGACGCGGAAGCCGCCGCCGGTCCGTCCGAGCACGGGAGCGGGGCCGACCGGTGAGCGCTCTCAAGGGCCGGATCACCGATGGCCTGTACGGGCTCGGCTGGGGCGCGGTGAAGAAGCTGCCCGAGCCCGTCGCCACGGCGCTCTTCCGCACGATCGCCGACCGGACCTGGAAGCGGCGCGGCAAGAGCGTGCTGCGGCTGGAGTCGAACCTCGCGCGGGTCGTGCCGGACGCGGGCCCGGAGCGGCTGGCCGAGCTGTCCAGGGCCGGGATGCGCTCGTACATGCGGTACTGGATGGAGTCGTTCCGGCTGCCGACCTGGACCCCGGAGCGCATCAGGGCGAGCATCGACGTCCAGGACGCCCACCACCTGACCGAGGGCCTGGACGCCGGCAACGGCGTGATCATCGCCCTGCCGCACCTGGGCAACTGGGACCTCGCCGGAGCCTGGGTCACCACCGACCTGAAGGTCCCCTTCACCACCGTCGCCGAACGGCTGGAGCCCGCGACCCTCTACGACCGGTTCGTCGCCTACCGCGAGGGCCTCGGCATGGAGGTCCTGCCGCACAGCGGCGGGGCGGCCTTCGGCACACTGGCCCGGCGGCTGCGCGCGGGCGGCCTGGTCTGCCTGGTCGCGGACCGGGACCTCTCCGCCTCGGGCGTGGAGGTGTCGTTCTTCGGCGCGACCGCCAGGATGCCGGCCGGCCCCGCGCTGCTCGCCCAGCAGACGGGCGCGCTGCTGCTGCCGGTGACCCTCTGGTACGACGGCACGCCGGTCATGGGGGCACGCGTCCACCCGGCGGTCGAGGCGCCGGAGGAAGGCACTCGCGCCGAGAAGACCGCCGCCATGACCCAGGCACTGGCCGACGCCTTCGCCGGCGGCATCGCGGAACATCCTCAGGACTGGCACATGCTCCAGAGGCTCTGGCTGGACGACCTGGACCCCCGGGGGGAACCCACGTGAAGATCGGCATCGTCTGCCCGTACTCCTGGGACGTACCGGGCGGTGTGCAGTTCCACATCCGGGACCTGGCCGAGCACCTCATCGGGCTCGGGCACACCGTCTCCGTGCTGGCCCCGGCCGACGACGAGACCCCGCTGCCGCGTTACGTCGTCTCGGCGGGCCGGGCCGTCCCCGTCCCGTACAACGGTTCCGTCGCCCGGCTGAACTTCGGGTTCCTCTCCGCCGCCCGGGTCCGCCGCTGGCTGCACGACGGCACCTTCGACGTGATCCACATCCACGAGCCGACCTCCCCGTCGCTCGGCCTGCTCGCCTGCTGGTCGGCGCAGGGCCCGATCGTGGCCACCTTCCACACCTCCAACCCGCGCTCCCGGGCGATGATCGCCGCGTACCCGATCCTCCAGCCCGCCCTGGAGAAGATCAGCGCGCGGATCGCGGTGAGCGAGTACGCCCGGCGCACGCTGGTCGAGCACCTGGGCGGTGACGCCGTGGTCATCCCGAACGGCGTCGACGTCGGCTTCTTCGCCGAGGCCGAGCCGAAGGCCGAGTGGCAGGGCCAGACCCTCGGCTTCATCGGCCGCATCGACGAACCCCGCAAGGGGCTGCCCGTCCTGATGAAGGCCCTGCCCGCGATCCTCGCCGCCCGCCCGGAGACCCGGCTGCTGGTCGCGGGGCGCGGGGACGAGGAGGAGGCGGTGGCATCCCTGCCGAAGGAGCTGCGCGAGCGGGTGGAGTTCCTCGGCATGGTCAGCGACGAGGACAAGGCCCGGCTGCTGCGCAGCGTCGACGTGTACGTGGCCCCGAACACCGGCGGCGAGAGCTTCGGCATCATCCTGGTCGAGGCGCTGTCGGCGGGGGCCCCGGTCCTCGCCAGCGACCTGGACGCCTTCGCACAGGTGCTGGATCAGGGCGCGGCGGGCGACCTGTTCGCCAACGAGGACGCGGACGCGCTGGCCGCCGCCGCGATCCGGCTGCTGGGCGACCCCGAGCGCCGGGCCGGACTGCGGGAGCGGGGCGAGGCCCACGTACGGCGCTTCGACTGGGCGACGGTGGGCGCGGACATCCTCGCGGTGTACGAGACGGTGACGGACGGGGCCGCGTCGGTGGCGGCGGACGAGCGGCCGGGGCTGCGGGCCCGGTTCGGGCTGGCGCGGGACTGAAGGGCTGGGCGCGTCCTGGCCGGCGCGGGACTGAGGGCGGGCGTGTCCGGGCCGGCGCGGGACTGAGGGCGGGCGTGTCCGGGTTGGCGCGGGACTGACGGGATGAAGCCCGGCCGGGGGGCCGGGCGCGCACCCGGCCTCATGTGCCTCACGCGTCTCGTGTGCCTCACGCGCCTCGTCTGAAGGGGCCGTCCGACGCGGCCGGGGGCCTCCGGCCGGAGGCGGGGCCGGGGCGGCCCGTTGGAAAGGGCGGGCCCCGGCGGCGGTAGCGTGTGCGACCGTGACCGTAACCCTCATCGTCTGGATCGTCGTCGCCCTCGTCGCGATCGGCGTGTACCTCAGCTGGACCGCCGGCCGGCTCGACCGCCTGCACTCCCGGATCGACGCCTCCCGCGCCGCACTCGACGCCCAGCTCCTGCGCCGCGCCTCGGTCACCCAGGAGCTCGCCACCTCCGGCGTCCTGGACCCGGCCGCCTCCATCGTCCTGTACGAGGCCGCGCACGCCGCCCGGCAGGCCGAGGAAGACCACCGCGAGGTCGCCGAGAGCGAGCTCAGCACCGCCCTGCGCGCGGTGTTCGGCGAACCGGCCCAGGTGGAAGCGGTGAAGGAGGTCCCCGGCGGGGAGGAGGCGGCCACCGAACTGGCCGCCGCCGTACGCCGCGTACCGATGGCCCGTCGCTTCCACAACGACTCCGTGCGCGCCGCCCGGGCGCTGCGCCGGCACCGTACCGTACGGCTGTTCCGGCTGGCCGGGCACGCGCCCTTCCCGCTCGCCTTCGAGATGGACGACGCCCCGCCGGTGGCGCTCGCGGACCGCCCGGGAACCTGAGGAGGCCGGGGAACCGGGAACCCGGGACGGCCGAGGGACCGGGGACCCGAGACAGCCGGGGGACCGGGAGCCCGAGACGGCCGGAGAGCGGGAACCTGAGACGGCCGGAGACCGGGAGCCCGGGACGGCCGGGGAGCGGATACGGGGCCAAAACGATCCACGGCCTCCCTATTGGCCCTTGCTGTGGACTGGTCCCACAGCGTTTCCTCAGGGGCGCAGTATCCAGCGTCTTTTCACCGAGTGAGGTTCCGTGTCCACGCTTCCCAGCACCCCGCAGTCCGCCGAGTCCCCCGCCATCGGCACCGCCCGCGTCAAGCGCGGCATGGCCGAGCAGCTCAAGGGCGGCGTGATCATGGACGTCGTCGACGCCGAGCAGGCGAAGATCGCCGAGGACGCGGGCGCCGTGGCCGTCATGGCCCTGGAGCGGGTGCCCGCCGACATCCGCAAGGACGGCGGCGTGGCCCGGATGTCCGACCCCAACATGATCGAGGAGATCATCGGGGCCGTCTCCATCCCCGTCATGGCCAAGTCCCGCATCGGCCACTTCGTCGAGGCCCAGGTCCTCCAGTCCCTCGGCGTCGACTACATCGACGAGTCCGAGGTCCTCACCCCGGCCGACGAGGTCAACCACAGCGACAAGTTCGCCTTCACCACCCCCTTCGTCTGCGGCGCCACCAACCTGGGCGAGGCCCTGCGCCGCATCGCCGAGGGCGCGGCCATGATCCGCTCGAAGGGCGAGGCCGGCACCGGCAACGTCGTCGAGGCCGTCCGCCACCTGCGCCAGATCAAGAACGAGATCGCCCGTCTGCGCGGCTTCGACAACAACGAGCTGTACGCCGCCGCCAAGGACCTGCGCGCCCCCTACGAGCTGGTCAAGGAGGTCGCCGAGCTCGGCAAGCTGCCGGTCGTGCTGTTCTCCGCCGGTGGCGTGGCCACCCCGGCCGACGCCGCGCTGATGCGCCAGCTCGGCGCCGAGGGCGTCTTCGTCGGCTCCGGCATCTTCAAGTCCGGCGACCCGGCCAAGCGCGCCGCCGCCATCGTGAAGGCCACCACCTTCTACGACGACCCGAAGGTCATCGCGGACGCCTCCCGCAACCTGGGCGAGGCCATGGTCGGCATCAACTGCGACACCCTGCCCGAGTCCGAGCGCTACGCCAACCGCGGCTGGTAACCACTGATGAGCGACACCCCTGTGATCGGCGTCCTCGCACTCCAGGGCGACGTACGGGAACACCTGATCGCCCTGGCCTCGGCGGACGCCCTGGCCAGGCCGGTCCGGCGTCCCGAGGAGCTCGCCGAGGTCGACGGCCTGGTCATCCCGGGCGGCGAATCCACCACCATATCCAAACTGGCGGTCCTCTTCGGCATGATGGAGCCGCTGCGCGAGCGGGTGCGGGCCGGGATGCCGGTCTACGGCACCTGCGCCGGGATGATCCTGCTGGCCGAGAAGATCCTCGACCCGCGCTCGGGCCAGGAGACCGTCGGCGGCATCGACATGATCGTCCGCCGCAACGCCTTCGGCCGGCAGAACGAGTCCTTCGAGGCCGCGGTCGAGGTCGACGGGATCGACGGCGGCCCGGTGGAGGGCGTGTTCATCCGCGCCCCCTGGGTGGAGTCGGTCGGGGCCGAGGCCGAGGTCATCGCCGAGCACGGCGGCCACATCGTGGCCGTTCGGCAGCGCAATGCCCTCGCCACGTCGTTCCATCCCGAACTGACCGGCGACCATCGCGTGCACGCTCTGTTCGTGGACATGGTGCGCGCGGTGAAGTGAGTGGACCCCGGTAGGATCTCTCGGGTTCGACTCGATTTTGGTGACGCGAAGGAGAAGGCAGATGTCCGGCCACTCTAAATGGGCTACGACGAAGCACAAGAAGGCCGTGATTGACGCCAAGCGCGGCAAGCTCTTCGCGAAGCTGATCAAGAACATCGAGGTCGCCGCGCGCTCCGGCGGCGTGGACCCCGATGGAAACCCGACCCTCGTCGACGCCATCCAGAAGGCGAAGAAGAGCTCCGTCCCGAACAAGAACATCGACTCCGCGGTCAAGCGCGGCGGCGGTCTCGAAGCGGGCGGCGCCGACTACGAGACGATCATGTACGAGGGTTACGGCCCCAACGGTGTCGCGGTGCTCATCGAGTGCCTCACCGACAACCGCAACCGCGCCGCCTCCGACGTACGCGTGGCGATGACCCGGAACGGCGGCTCGATGGCCGACCCGGGCTCCGTCTCGTACCTCTTCAACCGCAAGGGCGTCGTCATCGTCCCCAAGGGCGAGCTGGGCGAGGACGACGTCCTCGGCGCGGTCCTCGACGCGGGCGCCGAGGAGGTCAACGACCTCGGCGAGACCTTCGAGGTGGTCAGCGAGGCCACCGACATGGTCGCGGTGCGCACGGCGCTCCAGGAGGCGGGCATCGACTACGACTCCGCCGAGGCCAACTTCCTGCCGACCATGCAGGTCGAGCTGGACGAAGAGGGCGCGCGCAAGATCTTCAAGCTCATCGACGCGCTGGAGGACAGCGACGACGTGCAGAACGTCTTCGCCAACTTCGACGTGTCCGACGAGGTCATGGAGAAGGTCGACGCCTGAGGCGCGGCCGGCACAGCCCGGTACGACGTGACGACGGGCCGACGGGGACACACCCCGTCGGCCCGTCGTCCTGTCGGTTGCGACGGTTTGTCAGTGCGAGCCGATAGCCTGCGGGAACAGATGAACGAGTGGGCAGGGCGAGCAGCGAGGACAGGGGGCTCCATGCGGGTTCTGGGCATCGACCCGGGGCTGACCCGGTGCGGCGTCGGCGTGGTCGAAGGGGTCGCGGGCCGCCCGCTGACCATGATCGGCGTCGGCGTCGTGCGCACCCCGTCCGACGCGGAGCTCGGCGACCGGCTCGTCGCCATCGAGCGCGGCATAGAGCAGTGGCTCGACGAGCACTCCCCGGGTTACGTGGCGGTGGAGCGGGTCTTCGCCCAGCACAACGTCCGTACGGTGATGGGCACCGCCCAGGCCAGCGCGGTGGCCATGCTCTGCGCCGCCCGCCGCGGCATCCCGGTCGCCCTGCACACGCCCAGCGAGGTCAAGGCCGCCGTCACCGGATCGGGCCGCGCGGAGAAGGCACAGGTCGGAGCCATGGTGACCCGGCTGCTCAGGCTGGACGCGCCCCCCAAGCCCGCCGACGCCGCCGACGCCCTCGCGCTCGCCATCTGCCACATCTGGCGCGCCCCCGCGCAGAACCGGCTCCAGCAGGCGGTCGCCGCCCACCGCACACCGGGCGCGTCCCGTACGCAGCCGCCGCCCGGCATCTCCCGTACGCCCGGCGCATCGCGCACGCCCCGCACGTCCCGCACGCTGAAAGGCCCCGCCGCATGATCGCCTTCGTCTCCGGCCCGGTGGCCGCGCTCGCCCCGACCACGGCCGTCATCGAGGTCGGCGGCATCGGCATGGCCCTCCAGTGCACCCCGCAGACCCTGGCCGGCCTGCGCATCGGCCAGGAGGCCAAGCTCGCCGCCTCCCTCGTCGTCCGGGAGGACTCCCTCACGCTGTACGGCTTCGCCGACGACGACGAGCGACAGGTCTTCGAACTGCTCCAGACCGCCAGCGGCGTCGGCCCCCGCCTCGCCCAGGCGATGCTGGCCACCCACAGTCCCGACGCACTGCGCCTGGCCGTCTCCACCGGTGACGAGAAGGCCCTCACGGCCGTCTCCGGCATCGGGAAGAAGGGCGCGCAGAAGCTGCTCCTGGAGCTCAAGGACCGGCTCGGCGAACCGGTCGGCGCGCACATCGGCCAGCAGGGCATCGGCACGCCCGTCACCTCCGGCTGGCGCGACCAGCTCCAGGCCGCGCTCATCGGCCTCGGCTACGCCACCCGCGAGGCCGACGAGGCGGTCGGCGCCGTCGCCCCGCAGGCCGAGGCGGCCGTCGCCGAGGGCGTCGCACCCCCCGTGCCGCAGTTGCTGCGGGCCGCCCTCCAGACCCTCAACCGCGCACGCTGACCGGCGCCGAACCACCGAAGAGGCCCTTGATGAACCCGGACGCGACCGGACCCGAGACCGACGAGCCGACCGGCCCGGTCCTCGACGACCGGCTGGTCGACGCCGGCCACCTCGACGGCGAGGACACCGCCGTCGAGGCGGCGCTGCGCCCCAAGGACCTGGACGAGTTCGTCGGCCAGGAGAAGGTCCGCGAACAGCTCGACCTGGTCCTCAAGGCGGCCCGCGCCCGGGGCGCCACCGCCGACCACGTGCTGCTCTCCGGGGCCCCCGGCCTCGGCAAGACGACCCTCTCGATGATCATCGCGGCGGAGATGAACGCCCCGATCCGCATCACCTCGGGCCCCGCCATCCAGCACGCCGGCGACCTCGCGGCGATCCTCTCCTCCCTCCAGGAGGGCGAGGTCCTCTTCCTCGACGAGATCCACCGCATGTCGCGGCCCGCCGAGGAGATGCTCTACATGGCGATGGAGGACTTCCGCGTCGACGTGATCGTCGGCAAGGGCCCCGGCGCCACCGCTATCCCGCTCGAACTGCCGCCGTTCACCCTGGTCGGGGCCACCACGAGGGCCGGACTCCTGCCGCCCCCGCTGCGCGACCGCTTCGGCTTCACCGGCCACATGGAGTTCTACGCCCCCACCGAGCTGGAGCGCGTCATCCACCGCTCCGCCCGCCTCCTGGACGTCGGCATCGACGTGGAGGGCGCCGCCGAGATCGCCGGACGCTCCCGGGGCACCCCCCGTATCGCCAACCGCCTGCTGCGCCGCGTCCGGGACTACGCCCAGGTCAAGGCGGAGGGCACGATCGACCGGACCATCGCGGCGGCGGCCCTCAAGGTGTACGAGGTTGACGCGCGCGGACTCGATCGGCTGGACCGCGCGGTGCTCGGCGCGCTGCTGAAACTGTTCGGCGGCGGCCCGGTCGGCCTGTCCACCCTCGCGGTCGCCGTGGGGGAGGAGCGCGAGACCGTCGAGGAGGTCGCCGAACCCTTCCTCGTACGGGAAGGACTGCTGGCCAGGACGCCGCGCGGCCGTGTGGCCACCCCCGCCGCCTGGGCCCATCTGGGACTGATCCCGCCGCAGCACGGCGCAAAGGGACAACAGGGCCTGTTCGGGGCGTGATGCGTCACAGGTTGGCCACCTGCGGAACCGGGGTGCCATGCTGGGCGTTGTTCCATCGATGCGGACTCGCTTAGACTCCGCCGATGCCGCCCTTAACGGTCGGTGTACCCACCCCCGTATATAACAGGCCGCATTCCAGCGCGGTCGTGCGAAGGAATTCCCGTCCCGTGGATATCTTGACTCTTCTCCCCTTCATCGTGCTCATCGGGGCCATGTTCCTGATGACCCGCTCCGCCAAGAAGAAGCAGGCGGCGGCCGCGCAGATGCGCAACGACATGCAGCCCGGCACCGGTGTCCGGACGATCGGGGGCATGTACGCGACCGTCAAGGAAGTCCACGACGACACCGTTCTCCTCGAGGTCGCCCCCGGCGTGCACGCCATCTACGCGAAGAACGCGATCGGCGCCGTCCTCGACGACGCCGAGTACAACCGCATCGTGCACGGCGACGACGAGTTGGAGACCGACACGCCGGTCGTCCCCGACGACGCCTCCTCGCTGACGGCCGCGGACGACACCCCGGACGACGGCAAGCTCAACCTCTCCAAGAGCGACACGGCCGACGAGGCCGGGTCCACGGACGCCACCGACGTCAAGGACGCCGCGGACGCCGAGGACGCGCAGACCAAGGACCGCAAGGCAGACGGCGGCGACGCGAAGTAGCCGCACCGGGGACTGCCGGCCGCTTGTCGGCTCCGGCAGTCCCCGGCCGTGCCGACTTTACGGGGGGCCGCTCCCCACAACACTTCGTGGCCGCCTTGGTGCACACTGCGTGCCGGCGGTTGGACAGGGAGAAACGAGAAGGTGGCAGCTAAGAAGGGCCGGAAGCCTACGGCGTCACAGGGCAGGCCCTGGCGCGCTCTGGCACTGATCGTCATCGTCATGGTGGCGCTGACCGGGGGAATGTTCCTCTCCGGCAAGACGACCCCCCGCCTGGGGATCGACCTCGCGGGCGGTACGAGCATCACGCTCAAGGCCAAGAGCGAGGCGGGCAAGCCCGACGCGATCAACCCGACCAACATGAACACCGCCGTCAGCATCATCGAGCGGCGCGTCAACGGTCTGGGCGTCTCCGAGGCGGAGGTGCAGACGCAGGGCCGCGAGCACATCATCGTGAACATCCCCAAGGGGACCAACGATGAGCAGGCGCGGGAGCAGGTCGGCACCACGGCGCAGCTCTACTTCCGGCAGGTGCTGGCCGTGGCCGGCGCGACGCCGGAGCCGGGGACCGGCAGCGGTTCCCCGACCCCCGCTCCGAGCGGCAAGAGCGGTGAGGGGGACAAGCCGTCCGGCTCCGCCACCCCGTCCGCGACCGCTGAGCCGACCCCTTCGGCCTCCGCCACCACGCAGGGCCGTGCGGTGCCCGGCGCCGTCACGAAGGACGAGACCCCCTCGCCCTCCGCATCGGCGTCCGGCAAGCCCGACGCCTCCCCGAGCCCCGACCCCTCGGCCTCGGCCGCTACCTCCGAGCTGGAGAAGAAGTTCGCCGCGCTCGAGTGCAAGCCGGGCGAGGAGCAGTCCGACGAACCGGCCGCCAAGCCGGACGAGCCCACGGTCGCCTGTAGTGTCGAGGGCGACGCCAAGTACATTCTCGGCCCGGCCGAGGTGGAGGGCACGGACGTCAAGGACGCCAAGGGCGTGTTCGACCCCCAGCGCGGGATCTGGATCGTCCAGCTGGGCTTCACGGACAAGGGTGCGAAGAAGTTCGCCACCACCACGGGCAAGCTCGCCACCCAGCAGGCCCCGCAGAACCAGTTCGCGATCACGCTCGACGGCCGGGTCCAGTCCGCGCCCTCGGTCAGCACCACCATCGCGAACGGCAGCGCGGAGATCTCCGGCAGCTTCAACCGGGAGAGCGCCCAGGACCTGGCGAACATCCTCTCCTACGGAGCCCTGCCGCTGGCCTTCTCGGAGGACAGCGTCACCACCGTCACCGCCGCGCTCGGCAGCGAGCAGCTGAAGGCCGGTCTGATCGCCGGCGCCATCGGTCTCGCCCTGGTCATCATCTACCTGGTGGCCTACTACCGCGGTCTGGCTCTGATCGCCCTGGTCAGCCTGCTGGTCTCCGGAATCCTCACCTACACGATCATGGTGTTGCTGGGCGAGGCCATCAACTTCGCGCTCAACCTGCCCGCGGTCTGCGGGGCGATCGTGGCCATCGGCATCACAGCGGACTCGTTCATCGTCTACTTCGAACGCATCCGTGACGAGATCCGCGAGGGGCGCACGCTCCGCCCGGCGGTCGAGCGCGCCTGGCCGCGTGCCCGCCGCACGATCCTGGTGTCGGACTTCGTCTCCTTCCTCGCCGCCGCCGTGCTCTTCCTGGTCACGGTCGGCAAGGTGCAGGGCTTCGCCTTCACCCTGGGCCTGACCACGCTGCTGGACGTCGTCGTGGTCTTCCTCTTCACCAAGCCGGTGATGACGCTCATGGCGCGTACGAAGTTCTTCTCGGGCGGCCACCCCTGGTCCGGTCTCGACCCGCAGCGTCTGGGCGTCCAGCCGCCGCTGCGGCGCACCCGCCGTGCCGCCCCTGCTCCTCTCGACACTAAGGAGGCGTGAGATGTCGCGACTCGGCAACCTCGGTGCCAGGCTCTACAACGGTGAAGTCGGCTACGACTTCATCGGCAAGCGGATGATCTGGTACGGCGTCTCCATCCTGATCACGATCACGGCCGTCATCGGCCTGGCCGTCCAGGGCCTCAACATGGGCATCGAGTTCAAGGGCGGTGCGGTCTTCACCACCCAGAAGGTGGACGTGTCCGTCGCCGACGCGACGGCCGCCGCCGAATCGGTCTCCGAGCACATCCCGCTGGTCCAGGGACTGGGCAACGGCGGTGTGCGCATCCAGATCAGCGGCGTGGGCACCCAGGAGGCCAACGAGGTCCAGAAGGGCCTCGCCGAGGCCCTGGACATCCCCGCCTCCCAGATCAACGCCGACCTGGTGGGCCCCAGTTGGGGTGCCCAGATCGCCAACAAGGCGTGGACGGGCCTAGGGATCTTCATGATCCTGGTGGTGATCTATCTGGCCATCGCCTTCGAGTGGCGCATGGCCGTGGCGGCCCTGATCGCCCTGATCCACGACATCACCATCACGGTGGGGATCTACGTCCTGGTCGGCTTCGAGGTCACCGTGGGGACGGTGATCGGTCTGCTGACCATTCTCGGATACTCGCTCTACGACACGGTGGTGGTCTTCGACTCGCTCAAGGAGGGGCAGAAGGGCGTCACCAAGCAGACGCGCTTCACCTACAGCGAGATCGCGAACCGCAGCATCAACAGCACGCTGGTGCGTTCCATCAACACCACGGTCGTCGCCCTGCTGCCGGTCGCCGGCCTGCTCTTCATCGGCGGCGGCTTCCTGGGCGCGGGCATGCTGAACGACATCTCGCTGTCGCTGTTCGTCGGCCTCGCCGCCGGCGCCTACTCGTCCATCTTCATCGCCACTCCGCTCGTCGCCGACCTCAAGGAGCGCGACCCGCAGATAAAGGCGCTGCGGCAGCGGGTGCTCGCCAAGCGTGCGGCAGCCGGCGCCAGGGACGAGTCGGCCGGGTCCGGAGAGGGCTCCGGACGGGACGACCAGGACGACGAACCCCGCGAGGCGGGTGTCGGCTCTCCGGGCCGTCACCGGGGCCAGGGATCGGACAAGCGCCGATGACGGTCGAGGTTTCCAGGGACCTCCTGCTGAGCCGCATCCGGGACGTCGCCGACTACCCGAAGCCCGGGGTGCTGTTCAAGGACATCACCCCGCTGCTCGCGGACCCGGTCGCCTTCGCCGCGCTGACGGACACCCTGACCGAGCTGTGCCTCAGGCACGGGGCGACGAAGGTCGCGGGCCTGGAGGCGCGCGGCTTCATCCTGGCCGCGCCGGTCGCCGTCCGGGCCGGTCTCGGCTTCATCCCGTTCCGCAAGGCCGGCAAGCTCCCCGGCGCAACGCTGTCCCAGAGCTACGAGCTGGAGTACGGCGTCGCCGAGATCGAGGTGCACGCCGAGGACGTCGGTCCGGGCGACCGGGTGATGCTCATCGACGACGTGCTGGCCACCGGCGGCACCGCCGGGGCGTCGCTGGACCTCGTCCGCCGGGCCGGTGCGGAGCCGGCCGGTCTGGCCGTGCTGATGGAGCTGGGCTTCCTCGGCGGCCGGGGGCGGGTGGAGCCGAAGCTCGCGGGCGCGCCGCTGGAGGCGTTGATCTCGCTCTGACGTCCGGTTCCGGCCATCGACCGAAGGCCGCGGCCGTAAGCCGTAGCAGATGCAATGAGTAGGCGAGAAGAGGGCTGCGGGTCTTGGACCCGCAGCCCTCTTCCGTGTTCTCCACCCCTCTGAGCTGCTGCTTTCCATGTCGGACGCGGCACGGTGAGCCCTTGCTCTAAACGTTCGTTCGATTGGCTGGGATGTTGCTGGTGGGAACGAAGTGACGGTTGTTAAATCTGAGGCGACCACCCCCGCGAGGGGGCGTACGTGTACCAAAAGGGGAAAGCCTATGAAGATCTCGCACAAGATCGCCACGGGGGCCGTCGCCCTCATGTCCGCCGCGGCACTGTCGGGGGCGACCGCCCCGGCGATCGCGACGCCGCAGACCAAGGCCCCGCAGAGCGCGACGCCGACGACGGCCAAGGAGACGACGGTCGAGCTCGCGGCTGCCTGTCCCGGCAAGTGGAAGAAGGCCGGTGGCATCCCGCGCAAGTGGAGCACCGCCAAGGACAAGCAGTGCTCCATCTTCGGCCGCCCGGGCTACAAGGCGGTGTACCAGTGGAGCGCCGTTCGCGGGAAGCCGTGCATCATGGTCCTCGGCTTCGACAGCAAGGGCCGCGACAAGTGGCACAAGGCCGGTTGCGGCGCGAAGGGCGCCATCAAGGTGCCGTGGGGCAACGTGGCCGCCAACAAGACCATCAAGATCAAGGGCGCCTCGCTCATCGAGTGGCGCTAGGACCCCACGTGCCGTCCCGGTGACCCGAGGGGCCTGACCAGCTTCCGCCGGGACCGGGACCGGGACGGCGTACAGGGGGACGATCACGAAAGCGGGCGCCGGACCTGTTCCGGCGCCCGCTTTCCCGTTCCCCGTCACCGGAGCGCGAGGCGGGCACGGGGATCGTTACCATGGGCTCTCCGGGTACCCCGGATCCGCACGAGGAGCGCTCTTGCCAGACGAGGCCCAGTCAGCCGCCGCCCCGCAGCCCGACAAGCCCGCGGCGGCCCCCGCCACGCCCCGGAAGGCCGCGCCCTCGAACGCGCCGGAGCCCGCGCCCCCGGACCCCGCCGCCGGCTCCGCGCGCCCCCCGGCCGACGCGCCCGCTGCGAAGCCCGCCGAGCCCACGAAACCGGCCACGCCCGCGAGCCCGCCCGCCAAGGCCCCGGAGAA
The DNA here is from genome assembly GCF_046548915.1 of Streptomyces sp. cmx-18-6. NCBI lineage: Bacteria > Bacillati > Actinomycetota > Actinomycetes > Kitasatosporales > Streptomycetaceae > Streptomyces > Streptomyces sp. cmx-18-6. Next base: position 75,442 of record NZ_JAEBEP010000013.1, read on the forward strand.
GCCCAAGCCCTCGACGGACGCCCCGCCGCCGAAGCCCCCGGCCCCGACACCGCCTGCCCCCACGCCCCCGGCCCCCGTGAAGCCCGCCGTCCCGGCCGGTTCCGCGCCCCGTTCCGGCGGCTCCTCCAACCGGGTGCGGGCCCGCCTCGCGCGTCTGGGCGTCCAGCGCTCCAGCCCGTACAACCCGGTGCTCGAACCCCTGCTGCGTACGGTCCGGGGCAACGACCCCAAGATCGAGACGGCCACGCTCCGCCAGATCGAGCGCGCCTACCAGGTGGCCGAGCGCTGGCACCGCGGCCAGAAGCGCAAGAGCGGCGACCCCTACATCACGCACCCGCTCGCCGTCACCACCATCCTGGCCGAGCTGGGCATGGACCCGGCCACCCTGATGGCCGGGCTGCTGCACGACACCGTCGAGGACACCGAGTACGGGCTCGACACCCTGCGCCGCGAGTTCGGCGACCAGGTCGCGCTGCTCGTCGACGGCGTCACCAAGCTGGACAAGGTCAAGTTCGGCGAGGCCGCGCAGGCCGAGACCGTACGCAAGATGGTCGTCGCCATGGCCAAGGACCCCCGGGTCCTGGTCATCAAGCTCGCGGACCGGCTCCACAACATGCGCACCATGCGCTACCTGAAGCGGGAGAAGCAGGAGAAGAAGGCCCGCGAGACGCTGGAGATCTACGCCCCGCTGGCGCACCGGCTGGGCATGAACACCATCAAGTGGGAGCTGGAGGACCTCGCCTTCGCGATCCTCTACCCCAAGATGTACGACGAGATCGTCCGGCTCGTCGCGGAGCGGGCCCCCAAGCGCGACGAATACCTCGCCATAGTGACCGACGAGGTCCAGTCCGACCTGCGCGCCGCCCGCATCAAGGCCACCGTCACCGGCCGGCCCAAGCACTACTACAGCGTCTACCAGAAGATGATCGTACGAGGCCGCGACTTCGCGGAGATCTACGACCTGGTGGGCATTCGCGTCCTCGTCGATACGGTCCGCGACTGCTACGCGGCGCTCGGCACCGTCCACGCCCGGTGGAACCCGGTGCCCGGGCGGTTCAAGGACTACATCGCGATGCCCAAGTTCAACATGTACCAGTCGCTGCACACCACGGTGATCGGTCCCAGCGGCAAGCCCGTCGAGCTCCAGATCCGTACGTTCGACATGCACCGCCGCGCCGAGTACGGCATCGCCGCGCACTGGAAGTACAAGCAGGAGGCCGTCGCGGGCGCCTCCAAGGTGCGCACCGACGTCCCCAAGAACACCGGGCGCGGCCAGGACACCGTCAACGACATGGCGTGGCTGCGCCAGCTCCTGGACTGGCAGAAGGAGACCGAGGACCCCAGCGAGTTCCTGGAGTCCCTGCGCTTCGACCTCTCGCGCAACGAGGTCTTCGTCTTCACGCCGAAGGGCGACGTGATAGCGCTGCCCGCCGGTGCGACGCCCGTCGACTTCGCGTACGCCGTCCACACCGAGGTCGGCCACCGGACCATAGGGGCACGGGTCAACGGGCGGCTCGTCCCGCTCGAATCGACGCTCGACAACGGCGACCTGGTGGAGGTCTTCACCTCCAAGGCGGCCGGCGCCGGGCCCTCCCGCGACTGGCTCGGCTTCGTCAAGTCGCCGCGCGCCCGCAACAAGATCCGCGCCTGGTTCTCCAAGGAGCGCCGCGACGAGGCCATCGAGCAGGGCAAGGACGCCATCGCGCGGGCCATGCGCAAGCAGAACCTGCCGATCCAGCGCATCCTGACCGGCGACTCCCTGGTCACCCTCGCCCACGAGATGCGCTACCCCGACATCTCCTCGCTGTACGCGGCGATCGGCGAGGGCCATGTCGCGGCGGCCGGCGTCGTGCAGAAGCTGGTGCAGGCCCTCGGCGGCCACGACGAGGCCAACGAGGACCTGGCCGAGTCCACCCCGCCCTCGCACGGCCGCAGCAAGCGCCGCGCCAACGCGGACCCCGGCGTCGTCGTCAAGGGCGTCGAGGACGTCTGGGTCAAGCTGGCCCGCTGTTGTACGCCCGTCCCCGGCGACCCGATCATCGGCTTCGTCACCCGGGGCAGCGGCGTCTCCGTGCACCGCGCCGACTGCGTCAACGTGGAGTCGCTCTCGCAGCAGCCCGAGCGGATCCTCGAAGTGGAGTGGGCCCCCACCCAGTCCTCGGTCTTCCTGGTCGCCATCCAGGTCGAGGCGCTGGACCGCTCCCGGCTGCTCTCCGACGTCACCCGGATCCTCTCCGACCAGCACGTCAACATCCTGTCGGCGGCCGTGCAGACCTCCCGCGACCGGGTGGCCATCTCGCGCTTCACCTTCGAGATGGGCGACCCCAAGCACCTGGGCCACGTCCTGAAGGCCGTACGCGGGGTGGAGGGCGTCTACGACGTCTACCGGGTCACCTCGGCCCGCAGGCCGTAGGAACGATGAAGAGACGGCAAGAGCGGCGAAAAGACCGTATGGGCGATGAAAGGCTGTAAAGGCAGCTGAACGGTCGTAGGAAAGCAACGAAAGTCGTAAGAAAGCAACGAAAAAGGGGGCCCGGTCACGCGATGCGCACCGGGCCCCCTCCCACACGCTCGGTCAGCCGCCGAACTCCTCCAGGCCCTTGAGCGCCTGGTCCAGCAGCGCCTGACGGCCCTCCAGCTCCTTGGCCAGCTTGTCCGCGCGGGCGTTGTTGCCCTGGGCGCGCGCGGTGTCGATCTGGCCGCGCAGCTTGTCCACGGCCGCCTGGAGCTGACCGGTCAGGCCCTCGGCGCGGGCCCGCGCCTCCGGGTTCGTCCGGCGCCACTCGGACTCCTCGGACTCCTGGAGCGCCCGCTCCACCGCCTGCATCCGGCCCTCGACCTTCGGGCGGGCGTCACGCGGTACGTGGCCGATGGCCTCCCAGCGCTCGTTGAGGGACCGGAACGCGGCACGGGCCGCCTTCAGGTCCTTCACCGGCACCAGCTTCTCGGCCTCGGCTGCGAGCTCCTCCTTGAGCTTGAGGTTCTCGCCCTGCTCGGCGTCGCGCTCGGCGAAGACCTCGCTGCGGGCGGCGAAGAAGACGTCCTGGGCGCCGCGGAAACGGTTCCAGAGGTCGTCCTCGGCCTCGCGCTGGGCGCGGCCCGCCGCCTTCCACTCGGTCATCAGGTCGCGGTAACGCGCGGCCGTGGGCACCCAGTCCGTGGAGCCGGACAGCGCCTCGGCCTCGGTGACCAGCTTCTCCTTGGCCTTGCGGGCGTCCTCGCGCTGGGCGTCCAGCGCGGCGAAGTGGGCCTTGCGCCGCTTGGAGAACGCCGAGCGCGCGTGCGAGAAGCGGTGCCACAGCTCGTCGTCCGACTTGCGGTCCAGGCGGGGGAGACCCTTCCAGGTGTCCACCAGCGCCCGCAGCCGCTCACCGGCCGACCGCCACTGCTCGCTCTGCGCCAGCTCCTCCGCCTCGGCGACCAGCGCCTCCTTGGCGTGCTTGGCCTCGTCGGTCTGCTTGGCCTTGAGGAGCTTGCGCTCCTCGCGGCGCGCCTCGACCGTCGCCACGAGCGCGTCCAGCCGCTTGCGGAGCGCGTCCAGGTCGCCCACCGCGTGGTGCTCGTCGACCTGCTGCCGCAGATGGTCGATCGCGGCGGTCGCGTCCTTCGCCGACAGGTCGGTGGTCTTCACCCGCCGTTCGAGGAGGCCGATCTCGACCACAATGCCGTCGTACTTGCGCTCGAAATAGGCCAGAGCCTCCTCGGGGGAACCGGCCTGCCACGATCCGACGACCTGCTCGCCATCGGCTGTACGCACGTACACGGTGCCCGTCTCGTCGACGCGGCCCCACGGGTCGCTGCTCACAGCGCCTCCTCCACCTGATGCCTGCGAGGGGGTTCACCCCCCGGGCATCGTCCACAGTTTCCTCGGGCGGGCCTCGCCCGCCCTGCACAACGTCAATCTAGGCGACCGGCCGCCCGGCTGTCCGCACTCAGCGCGGCCGAAATTATCCGCTCCCGCCCGGCCGCTCCGGGGCGGAGCCCGCCCGGGCGGGAGCGGAGGCGGATCAGTCCTTCTTCACGGTCGCCTTCTCGATCTTCACGGCCTTCTTCGGCTCGCCCTGGTCCGCACCGCCCTCGACGCCCGCCGCCGCGACCTTCTGCACGGCCTTGAGCGAGGCGTCGTCCAGCGTGCCGAACGGGGTGTAGGTGGGCGGGAGCTTCGTCTCCTTGTAGACCATGAAGAACTGGCTGCCGCCGGACCCCGGCTGGCCGGTATTGGCCATCGCCACCATGCCCGCGGGGAACGTCGCGTACCCGTCCTTGTCCGTCTTGCCGTGCGCGTCCAGGTTCTCGTCGGGGATGTTGTAGCCGGGGCCGCCCGAGCCGTCGCCCTTCGGGTCGCCGCACTGGAGGACGAAGATGCCCGTGCCCTCCATGGTGAGCCGGTGGCACTTCGTCCCGTCGAAGTAGCCCTTGTCGGCCAGCGCCTTGAAGGAGTTGGTCGTGTGCGGGGTCTTCGCCGCGTCCATCGAGAACGTCAGGTCGCCCTGGCTCGTGGCGAGCGACATCGTGTACGCGGCCTTCTTGTCGATCTTCATCGGCGGCTCGGGGGCCTTGCTCTCGCTCTGGGCCTCCGAGGGCGTCGGCTCCGGGCTCTGACTCGCGGCCGTGTCGTTCTTCTTCTTGTCGTCGTCGCCGATCTTGTCCGCAAGCACGAACGCGCTGACGCCCGCGACCGCGGTCACGGCCACCGCCGCGACAACGATCGCCGTGATGCGCGTGGTCCTGCGGCGCGCCTCCTCCCGGCGACTCTGCTGGCGCTCGAACTTCTCCCGGGCGAGCTGCCGTCGCCGCTGTTCGCTGCTGGACACCGGTTGGGCTCCTTGTTACGTCGTGGGAACGGGGCTGGGCTGCCCGTACCGTATATGGGTTACCTGTGTCATGAGGAGCGCCGGTAGGCTCTGATCCGCCGCACCCTTCGCAGCGGCCGCATCCTCCGGACGAACATTAAGGACGATCGTGCTCATTGCCGGGTTCCCCGCCGGGGCCTGGGGGACCAACTGCTATCTGGTCGCCCCCGCCGCCGGTGAGGAGTGCGTGATCATCGACCCGGGCCACCAGGCCGCCCAAGGCGTCGAGGAAGCGCTCAGGAAGCATCGGCTGAAGCCCGTCGCCGTCGTGCTCACCCACGGCCACATCGACCATGTCGCCTCGGTCGTCCCCGTCTGCGGCGCCCATGACGTCCCCGCCTGGATCCACCCCGAGGACCGCTACATGATGAGCGACCCGGAGAAGGCGCTCGGCCGCTCCATCGGGATGCCGCTCATGGGCGAGCTGACCGTGGGGGAGCCGGACGACGTCAAGGAGCTGACGGACGGCTCGAAGCTGACCCTGGCCGGGCTGGAGTTCGGCGTCTCGCACGCGCCTGGCCATACCAAGGGGTCGGTGACGTTCGGGATGCCCGAGGCCGCGGACGTACCGCCGGTCCTCTTCTCGGGCGATCTGCTCTTCGCCGGCTCCGTCGGACGCACCGACCTGCCCGGCGGCGACCACGCCGAGCTCCTCGAGTCGCTGGCCCGCGTGTGCCTGCCGCTCGACGACTCGACCGTGGTGCTGTCCGGCCACGGCCCCCAGACGACCATCGGCCGCGAGCGCGCCTCCAACCCGTTCCTGAACGGTCTGGACGCGCCGCCGCGCCGAGGAATGTAGACGAGAGACGTATTCGTGAGCACCTTTCAGGCCCCCAAGGGCACGTACGACCTGACCCCGCCGGACTCCGCGAAGTTCCTGGCGGTGCGCGAGGCCATCGCGGCCCCGCTGCGCGACTCCGGCTACGGCTACATCGAGACCCCCGGCTTCGAGGACGTCGAGCTCTTCGCGCGCGGTGTCGGGGAGTCCACCGACATCGTCACCAAGGAGATGTACACCCTCACCACCAAGGGCGGCGCGGAGCTGGCGCTGCGCCCCGAGGGCACCGCGTCCGTCCTGCGCGCCGCCCTGGAGGCCAACCTCCACAAGGCGGGCAACCTCCCCGTCAAGCTCTGGTACTCCGGCTCGTACTACCGCTACGAGCGCCCGCAGAAGGGCCGCTACCGCCACTTCTCGCAGGTCGGAGCCGAGGCCATCGGCACCGAGGACCCGGTCCTGGACGCCGAGCTGATCATCCTCGCCGACCAGGCGTACCGCTCGCTGGGCCTGCGCGGGTTCCGCATCCTGCTGAACTCGCTCGGCGACAAGGAGTGCCGCCCGGTCTACCGCGACGCGCTCCAGACCTTCCTGCGCGACCTCGACCTCGACGACGAGACCCGCCGCCGCATCGAGATCAACCCGCTGCGCGTCCTGGACGACAAGCGGGCCGACGTACAGAAGCAGCTCACCGACGCCCCGAAGCTCCGCGACTACCTCTGCGACGCCTGCAAGGCGTACCACGAGGAGGTCCGCGCGCTGCTGACGGCGGCCGGAGTCGCGTACGAGGACGACGAGAAGCTCGTCCGCGGCCTCGACTACTACACCCGCACCACCTTCGAGTTCGTCCACGACGGTCTCGGCTCGCAGTCCGCGGTGGGCGGCGGCGGGCGCTACGACGGCCTCTCCGAGATGATCGGCGGCCCCGCCCTCCCCTCGGTCGGCTGGGCGCTGGGCGTGGACCGCACGGTCCTCGCGCTGGAGGCCGAGGGGATCGAGCTGGACCTCCCCGCCACGACCAGCGTGTACGCGGTCCCGCTCGGCGAGGAGGCCCGCCGCGCCCTGTTCGGCGTCGTCACCGAGCTGCGCCGCTCGGGCGTCGCCGCCGACTTCGCGTTCGGCGGCCGGGGCCTGAAGGGTGCGATGAAGAGCGCCAACCGCTCGGGCGCGCGCTACACCCTGGTGGCGGGCGAACGCGATCTGGCCGAGGGCGTCGTCCAGCTCAAGGACATGGAGTCCGGCGGGCAGAGCGCGGTACCGCTGGCCGAGGTCGTCGCGGAGCTGACGACGCGGCTCGGCTGAGCCGCCCGGTCGGGAAGGGGGGCGCGGTGGAGGAAGGTTTCCAGCCTTCTTCCGCCGCGCCCCCCTTCGTCGTCGCGGGCCCGGTCCCCGTACGTCAACACCGAGCGTCCCGGTTCATCCCGCCGAACCGTTTGCGACCCGGGGAGTCCGGACCGGGCCGATCGCCCGGCGAGGGGCCGGGTTCCCGGCCACCGCCCGTACGCCTTTATGTCCATCGAACGGATCACCCGTCCAGGGGTGCGGCACAATGACCGTGCCCGGCTGACCACTCAGTGATGGAACGGCGATATGACGACTGCAGCGGTAGACCACCACCCCGCATCCGATCAGGACGAGGACGGCGGCAAGCGCACCTTCGGGGCCGGACGCGGTCTCGCCCTGCTCCTGGTGATCACCGGCGCGGCCGGACTGCTGGCCTCCTGGGTCATCACGATCGACAAGTTCAAGCTGCTGGAGGACCCCTCCTTCACGCCCGGGTGCAGCCTCAACCCGGTCGTCGCGTGCGGCAACATCATGAAGAGCGAGCAGGCGTCCGCGTTCGGGTTCCCCAACCCGATGCTCGGCCTGGTCACGTTCGGCATGGTCATCGCCATCGGGATGGGCCTGCTCGCCGGAGCCCGCTACCGCGGCTGGTTCTGGCTCGGCCTCAACGCGGGCACCCTGTTCGGCGTCGGCTTCTGCACCTGGCTCCAGTACCAGTCGCTCTACAACATCAACTCGCTCTGCCTGTGGTGCTGCCTGGCCTGGGTCGCCACGATCGTCATGTTCTGCTACGTGACCACGCACAACGTCAAGCACCGCATCCTGCCCGCCCCGGCGTGGCTGCGCAGCGGGCTCACCGAGTTCCACTGGGTGCCCCCGGTGCTGTGGATCGGGATCATCGGCATGCTGATCCTGACCCGCTGGTGGGACTTCTGGACCAGCTGAGCGCCTGCCGCCCTTTCGGCAGGCGGCCGGGGCGTTGTCAGTGGGGTCGCATAGGCTTCATCACGTGGAGCCCGACCTCTTTACCGCAGCCGCCGAAGACCGCCAGGAGAAGGACCCGTCCAGCAGCCCCCTCGCTGTCCGGATGCGTCCCCGTGTCCTCGACGAGGTCGTCGGCCAGCAGCATCTGCTCAAGCCGGGCTCGCCGCTGCGCCGGCTTGTCGAGGGGAGCGGCGGTCCGGCCGGCGCCTCGTCGGTGATCCTGTGGGGCCCGCCCGGCACCGGGAAGACGACTCTGGCGTACGTGGTCAGCAAGGCCACCAACAAGCGCTTCGTCGAGCTCTCCGCGATCACCGCCGGCGTCAAGGAGGTCCGGGCCGTCATCGAGAGCGCGCGCCGCGCCACCGGCGGCTTCGGCAAGGAGACCGTCCTCTTCCTGGACGAGATCCACCGCTTCTCCAAGGCCCAGCAGGACTCACTGCTCCCCGCCGTGGAGAACCGCTGGGTGACCCTGATCGCCGCCACCACGGAGAATCCGTACTTCTCGATCATCTCGCCGCTGCTCTCGCGCTCCCTGCTGCTCACCCTGGAGCCGCTGACCGACGACGACCTGCGCGATCTGCTGCGCCGGGCGCTCACCGACGAGCGCGGACTCGGCGGGGCCGTCACCCTGCCGCAGGACGCGGAGGCGCATCTCCTGCGCATCGCGGGCGGCGACGCGCGCCGGGCGCTGACCGCCCTGGAGGCGGCGGCCGGCGCCGCCCTCGCCACGCACGAGGCGGAGATCACGCTGGAGACGGTCGAGGCGACCGTCGACCGGGCCGCCGTGAAGTACGACCGCGACGGCGACCAGCACTACGACGTGGCCAGCGCGCTCATCAAGTCCATCCGCGGCTCCGACGTGGACGCCGCCCTGCACTATCTGGCCCGGATGATCGAGGCGGGGGAGGATCCCCGGTTCATCGCCCGGCGGCTGATGATCTCCGCCAGCGAGGACATCGGCCTCGCCGACCCCACCGCGCTGCCGATCGCGGTGGCGGCCGCCCAGGCGGTGGCGATGATCGGCTTCCCGGAGGCGGCGCTCACCCTGAGCCACGCCACGATCGCCCTGGCGCTCGCGCCCAAGTCCAACGCGGCGACGCTGGCGATCTCCGCCGCGCAGGAGGATGTCCGGAAGGGGCTCGCGGGCCCCGTCCCGGCCCATCTGCGCGACGGCCACTACAAGGGCGCGGCCAAGCTCGGCCACGCCCAGGGCTATGTCTATCCGCACGACGTCCAGGGCGGCATCGCCGCCCAGCAGTACGCCCCGGACGCGGTCCGCGACCGGCTGTACTACACGCCCACCCGACACGGCGCCGAGGCGCGGTACGCGGATGTGGTGGAGCGGGTCCGCGAGCGCCTGGGCCGTGGCGGCGGCGGTACGGACCCGTCCTGACGTACGGGCGGTGGCTCCGGGGTCAAGACGCGGCCGCCTCGAAGAGCGTGTGCATCGCCCGGCGCAGCTCGGTGACGTCCCGTACCGGCTCCGGGAACTCGAAGCGGGCGTCGAAGCACGAGCCCTTGTCCTCCACGAAGCGGACCCGCAGCCCGAAGCGGTCGAGCGCGACGGGCACGGCGGTGGGCTGGTGGGAGGAGCAGGCCCGCGCCGTGCGCTCGCCGAGCAGCCCGCACAGGGTGCGCATCTGCTCGTCGTGGGCGGAGTGCAGGTGCTGGAGGAGCTCCGCCTCGTGGCCGGCCAGCGGATCGGGGGCTGCGTCCCGGAAGTCCTCGGCCTCGATGTCCTCGGCGCCCCAGAGGTCGTCCACGTACGCCTCTCCGAACTCCAGCCGCAGCATCATCCGGCCCGGCTCCGCGAGTCCCGGTACGGAGGTGAGCCAGCCGGAGACCCAGGCGCGGCCGCGGATGCGGTGCGGGACGGAGACCGGGGCGACGTCCGTGATCTCCAGCACGGCCGTCAGGTCGTCGCCCTGCGCGTGCGTGGCGGCCCGGACCGCCGGGGAGTCCGCGGGGAATTCGAGGAAGAGATCGCCCTCGGGCCCCACGCTCCTGCTGTCCGGGACCAGGGGTTCGGCGCGGGCCAGATCGAGCCCCGGTACGACGAGCAGCGCGGAGCAGGTACTCTGTACGAGAGTTCGTGTGCGCTCGGCTGCTGACGGCATCCGAGTGGTATCAAGCCCGCTGGGACGCGGCTGACCACGATCAGATCGGCCTTCCGTCGTAGCAGCACCCTCCGAGGTGCTGCCGCTGTCTGTGCTGTCCGTGACGTGAGTGGTGTTCCCAGGGCGAGACATGCGATCTCCTTGAGTAAGGTAAGTCTAACCTAACCTACAACGGAGGTCTGGAGAACGTGCCTAACCAGTCGCGTCCCAAGGTCAAGAAGTCGCGTGCCCTCGGCATCGCTCTGACGCCCAAGGCTGTCAAGTACTTCGAAGCGCGTCCGTACCCGCCGGGCGAGCACGGCCGTGGCCGCAAGCAGAACTCGGACTACAAGGTCCGTCTGCTGGAGAAGCAGCGCCTGCGTGCGCAGTACGACATCAGCGAGCGCCAGATGGCGCGCGCCTACGACCGCGCCAAGAAGGCCGAAGGCAAGACGGGCGAGGCGCTGGTCGTCGAGCTCGAGCGCCGCCTCGACGCCCTGGTCCTGCGTTCGGGCATCGCCCGCACCATCTACCAGGCCCGTCAGATGGTCGTCCACGGCCACATCGAGGTCAACGGCGGCAAGGTCGACAAGCCGTCCTTCCGCGTGCGCCCGGACGACGTCGTCCAGGTCCGCGAGCGCAGCCGCACCAAGGTCCCCTTCCAGGTGGCCCGCGAGGGTGGCTACGACACCGACGGCGAGACCCCGCGCTACCTCCAGGTGAACCTGAAGGCCCTGGCCTTCCGCCTGGACCGGGACCCGAACCGCAAGGAGATCCCGGTGATCTGCGACGAGCAGCTCGTCGTCGAGTACTACGCCCGCTGATCCAGGCGTAGCCGCTCCCACCAGCGCTCCGGCCCGCCCCTCCTCGTCCATCCGGGAGGCGGCGGGCCTTCGCGTTCCCCCGGGGCGCGCCGGAGCGGGCCGTCCCGCTGTGACAACTGCCGCCCTGCCCGCGGGGAATGCGGTAGGGGAGGAGATGTCCGGCGCGATAGGCTCGTGGGACGACGATCGGGCGCACGGGCAGGAGAGCCGGCCCCGCCCCGGCGCAGACAAGCCCCACAGGGGCCGAGTGACGAGCAGAGAGCGGTGCACAGTGTCCGGTGGAGAGGTGGCCGGGATCCTCGTGGCCGTCTTCTGGGCGATCCTGGTCTCGTTCCTCGCCGTGGTGCTGGCGAGGCTCGCGCAGACGCTCAAGGCGACCACCAAACTCGTCGCGGACGTGACCGAGCAGGCCGTTCCGCTGCTGGCCGACGCCTCGGCGACGGTACGGTCCGCGCAGACCCAGCTGGACAAGGTCGACGCCATCGCGAGCGACGTCCAGGAGGTCACCTCCAACGCCTCCGCGCTCTCCACCACCGTCGCCTCCACCTTCGGCGGCCCGCTCGTCAAGGTCGCGGCCTTCGGCTACGGCGTACGGCAGGCCCTGGGCCGCCGCACCGCACCCGAGCCCGAGCCCGAACCGGCACGGGCCCGCTCCGCCACCCGCCGCACCGTGATCGTCGGCCGGACCGTCCCTTCGGCGCGCGGGCGCAAGCGCGAGCGCCGAAACCCCCGCGGACAGAAGGACTGATCCAGCGATGTTCCGCCGCACCTTCTGGTTCACCGCCGGCGCAGCCGCCGGTGTCTGGGCCACCACCAAGGTCAACCGCAAGATCAAGCAGCTGACGCCCGAGAGCCTCGCGGCGCAGGCCGCCGACAAGGCGATCGAGACCGGCCACAAGCTCAAGGACTTCGCCCTCGACGTCCGCGAGGGCATGGTCCGGCGCGAAGCCGAACTGGGCGGCGCCCTGGGCCTTCAGGCGCCGGTCGACCCCGACCTCCCCGTACAGCGGCACTTCGCCGTCGAGGCGGCCGAGCCGGCCGCGCACCCGAACACGTACCGCAAGCTCCCCTACAACCCGAACAACCGGAATGAGGACCACTGATGGAGTCGGCTGAAATCCGCCGCCGCTGGCTGAGCTTCTTCGAGGAGCGCGGTCACACCGCCGTGCCTTCGGCGTCGCTCATCGCGGACGACCCGACTCTGCTGCTGGTCCCCGCGGGCATGGTCCCCTTCAAGCCGTACTTCCTCGGCGAGGTCAAGCCGCCCGCCCCGCGCGTCACCAGCGTGCAGAAGTGCGTCCGTACGCCGGACATCGAAGAGGTCGGCAAGACCACCCGGCACGGCACGTTCTTCCAGATGTGCGGCAACTTCTCCTTCGGGGACTACTTCAAGGAAGGCGCCATCCAGCTCGCCTGGGAGGCCCTGACCAACTCCGTCGAGGACGGCGGCTACGGCCTCGACCCGGAGAAGCTCTGGATCACGGTCTACCTCGACGACGACGAGGCCGAGGCCATCTGGCGCGACAGGATCGGCGTCCCCGCCGAGCGCATCCAGCGCCTGGGCAAGAAGGACAACTTCTGGTCCATGGGCGTCCCCGGACCCTGCGGCCCCTGTTCGGAGATCAACTACGACCGCGGCCCCGAGTTCGGCGTCGAGGGCGGCCCGGCCGTCAACGACGAGCGCTACGTGGAGATCTGGAACCTGGTCTTCATGCAGTACGAGCGCGGCGCCGGCGACGGCAAGGAGGACTTCCCGATCCTCGGGGACCTGCCGTCGAAGAACATCGACACCGGTCTCGGCCTCGAACGCCTCGCCATGATCCTCCAGGGCGTACAGAACATGTACGAGACCGACACCCTGCGCGTCGTCATGGACAAGGCCACCGAGCTCACCGGCGTCCGCTACGGGGCGGAGCAGGGCACGGACGTCTCGCTCCGCGTCGTCGCCGACCACATCCGTACGTCGGTGATGCTCATCGGCGACGGCGTCACCCCCGGCAACGAGGGCCGCGGCTATGTGCTGCGCCGCATCATGCGCCGCGCCATCCGCAACATGCGTCTGATGGGCGCGACCGGCTCGGTCGTCAAGGACCTGGTCGACGTCGTGATCGACACGATGGGCCTCCAGTACCCGGAGCTGGTCACCGACCGCAAGCGCATCGAGACGGTCGCGCTCGCGGAGGAGGCCGCCTTCCTCAAGGCCCTCAAGGGCGGCACCAACATCCTGGAGACCGCCGTCACCGAGACCAAGGCCGCCGGCGGCCAGGTCATCGCCGGCGACAAGGCGTTCCTGCTCCACGACACCTGGGGCTTCCCGATCGACCTGACCCTGGAGATGGCCGCCGAGCAGGGCCTCTCCGTGGACGAGGACGGCTTCCGCCGCCTCATGCAGGAGCAGCGCGACAAGGCCAAGGCCGACGCCCGCGCCAAGAAGACCGGTCACGCCGACCTGTCCGCCTACCGCGAGGTCGCGGACGCCTCCGGGGCCACCGAGTTCACCGGCTACACCGCCACCGCCGGCGAGTCCACCATCGTGGGCCTGCTGGTCGACGGAGTGCCCTCGCCCGCCGCCCTGGAGGGCGACGACGTCGAGGTCGTCCTCGACCGCACCCCCTTCTACGCCGAGGGCGGCGGCCAGCTCGCCGACACCGGCCGCATCCGGCTCGACACCGGTGCCGTGATCGAGGTCCGCGACGTCCAGAAGCCGGTCCCCGGCGTCCACGTCCACAAGGGCGTCGTCCAGGTCGGCGAGGTGACGGTCGGGGCCTCCGCCTTCGCCTCCATCGACTCCACCCGCCGCCGGGCCATCGCCCGCGCCCACAGCGCCACCCACCTCACCCACCAGGCGCTGCGCGACGCGCTCGGCCCGACCGCCGCCCAGGCCGGTTCGGAGAACTCCCCGGGCCGCTTCCGCTTCGACTTCGGTTCGCCCGCCGCCGTTCCCGGCACGGTCCTCACCGACGTCGAGCAGAAGATCAACGAGGTCCTCTCGCGCGAACTCGACGTCCAGGCCGAGGTCATGTCGATCGACGAGGCCAAGAAGCAGGGGGCCATCGCGGAGTTCGGCGAGAAGTACGGCGAGCGGGTCCGGGTCGTCACCATCGGGGACTTCTCCAAGGAGCTGTGCGGCGGCACCCACGTCCACAACACCGCCCAGCTCGGCCTGGTCAAGCTGCTCGGCGAGTCCTCCATCGGCTCCGGCGTGCGCCGCATCGAGGCCCTCGTCGGCGTGGACGCGTACAACTTCCTCGCCCGGGAGCACACGGTCGTCGCCCAGCTCCAGGAGCTGGTCAAGGGCCGCCCCGAGGAGCTCCCGGAGAAGATCGCGGGCATGCTCGGCAAGCTGAAGGACGCCGAGAAGGAGATCGAGAAGTTCCGCGCGGAGAAGGTCCTGGCCGCCGCCGCTGGACTCGTCGAGTCCGCCAAGGACGTCCGGGGCGTCGCCCTGGTCACCGGCCAGGTCCCGGACGGCACCTCCGCCGATGACCTGCGCAAGCTGGTCCTGGACGTACGCGGACGCATCCAGGGCGGCCGCCCGGCCGTCGTGGCCCTGTTCACCACGGCCAACGGCCGCCCGCTCACGGTCATCGCCACCAACGAGGCCGCCCGCGAGCGCGGTCTCAAGGCCGGTGACCTGGTGCGTACGGCGGCCAAGACGCTCGGCGGCGGTGGCGGCGGCAAGCCGGACGTCGCCCAGGGCGGCGGCACGAACCCGGCCGCCATCGGGGACGCCGTCGCAGCCGTCGAACGCCTCGTCACCGAGACGGCGTGACGGGCGGGATGACGCGGATGCGCCGCGGACGACGGCTCGCCGTCGACGTCGGGGACGCCCGGATCGGGGTCGCCTCGTGCGACCCCGACGGGATCCTGGCCACGCCGGTGGAGACTGTGCCGGGACGCGACGTCCCGGCCGCCCACCGGCGGCTCCGCCAGATCGTCGAGGAGTACGAGCCGATCGAGGTGATCCTCGGCCTGCCGCGCTCCCTCAAGGGCGGCGAAGGCCCGGCGGCAGCCAAGGTCCGCGACTTCGCCCAGGCGCTCGCCCGTTCGATCGCACCCGTTCCGGTGCGGCTGATGGACGAGAGGATGACCACAGTGACGGCTGCTCAGGGGCTGCGCGCCTCGGGCGTGAAGTCCAGGAAGGGCCGGTCTGTCATCGACCAGGCTGCCGCTGTGGTGATCCTCCAGAACGCTCTGGAGTCCGAACGGGCGTCAGGCAACCCTCCTGGCGAGGGCGTCGAAGTGGTTGTCTGATCGCGATACGGTAACGTTCCGCGCGATGCGGCGGTGGTTCGAACAAACACTGCACAGCGAAGCGAAGAGACGGAACGTCGTCTCGCGGCTCTAGGGGATCGATGACTGAGTATGGCCGGGGCCCCGGCTCCGAACCGTGGCATCCCGAGGACCCCCTGTACGGGGACCAGGGATGGGGAGGCCCGCAGGCCGCCCACGGTCAGAGCCAGTACGGCGACCAGCAGCAGTCCTATCCGCAGGACCCGTACGCCCAGCAGGACCCGTACACCCAGCAGCACCAGGGCCACCAGCAGTACCAGCAGCAGCCGTACGACCAGCAGCATCAGCAGTACGAGCAGCAGCCGCAGCACCAGCAGCCGCAGCACCACCAGCAGCAGCCGCAGTACGGCACGCCGCAGCAGGACCCGTACGGTCAGCAGCCTCCCGCCCAGCCGCAGTACGACGGCGGCTGGGACCCCGGTCAGCAGGCCGCCGTGCCGTACGGGGCCGAGCCCCAGGACCCGTACGCGCAGCAGCCCGCCGCCTACGCCGAAGCGCACGACCCCTACGGAACGCCCGAGGCGTACCCGCCGCCGCAGCCGCCGGGCCGCCGCGACGCCGCGCCCGAGCAGCAGCAGAAGCCGTCGACGGACTGGGACCCGGACGAGCCGCAGGAGGAGACGCACCCCTTCTTCACCGGCGCGGACGAACCCGCCGGCCGCGAGCCGCGCGACGGCGACGACGAACCGGACGACGACGGATCGCGCTCCTCGCGCCGGGACCGCGGCGGCAGCGACCGCAGGGGCGGAAAGGGCAAGAAGAAGAGCCGCAACGGCTGCGCCTGCCTGGTCGTCTCCCTCGTCCTGGTCGGTGGCGCCGTGGGCGTGACGTACGTCGGCTACAACTACTGGCAGAAGGAGTTCGGCGCCCCGGCGGACTTCGCGGGATCGGGCACCGGCGAGCAGGTCGAGGTCGAGATCCCCGAGGGCTCGTTCGGCTACGACATCGCCAACATCCTGCGCAAGAAGGGCGTCATCAAGTCCTCCGACGCCTTCGTCACGGCGCAGAACCGCAACCCCAAGGGGAAGACGATCCAGGCGGGCGTCTATCTCCTGAACAAGCAGATGTCGGGGGCCAGCGCACTGGAGCTGATGCTCGACCCCAAGAGCCAGAACGCCTTCGTCATCCCCGAGGGCACCCGCAACGTCGCGATCTACGCGGAGATCGACGAGCGGCTCGACCTCAAGAAGGGCACCACGGCGAAGATCGCCAAGACCAAGGCGGAATCGCTGGGCCTGCCCGACTGGGCGGACGACGACCCGGACCTGAAGGACCCGCTGGAGGGCTTCCTGTACCCGGCGGCGTACCCGGTCGCCAAGGGGTCCAAGCCCGAGGACGCGCTGAAGCGGATGGTCACGCGGGCCAACAAGGAGTACGACAAGCTCGACCTCGCGGCCACCGCCAAGAAATACAACCTCGACGGGCCGTGGCAGGTGCTCACGGTGGCGAGCCTGGTGCAGGCCGAGGGCCTCACGCACGACGACTTCCGCAAGATGGCCGAAGTCGTCTACAACCGGCTCGAGCCCGACAACACCATCACCAACCGTAAGCTCGAGTTCGACTCGGCGTTCAACTACCTCAACAACCAGAGCAAGATCAAGATCAATCTCAGGGAGATCCGGACCAACCCCGATCCCTACAACACGTATTACCACGCGGGTCTTCCGCCGGGGCCGATCGGGAACCCGGGCGTCGATGCCCTCAAGGCATCGCTCAACCCGACGTCGAACGGCTGGATGTTCTTCATCTCGCTCGACGGCAAGAAGACCGACTTCACCAAGACCGTCGACGAGCACGAGAGGCTGAACGACAAGTTCAAGGAGCAGCAGGGACTTGGCTGACATTCGCCGCCGGGCCGCCGTCCTCGGTTCGCCCATCGCCCACTCGCTCTCCCCGGTGCTGCACCGCGCCGCGTACGCCGGACTCGGCCTCGACGACTGGTCCTACGACCGGTTCGAGGTCGACGAGGCGGCGCTGCCGGGCTTCATCGAGGGGCTGGACTCCTCCTGGGCGGGGCTCTCCCTGACCATGCCGCTCAAGCGGGCGGTCATCCCGCTGCTGGACGAGATCAGCGCGACGGCCGCCTCGGTGGAGGCCGTCAACACACTCGTGTTCACCGAGGACGGCCGGCGGGTCGGCGACAACACCGACATCCCCGGGATGGTCGCCGCCCTGCGGGAACGGGGGGTCGACAAGGTCGAGTCCGCCGCGATCCTGGGCGCCGGGGCCACCGCCTCCTCCGCCCTCGCCGCGCTCGCGGTGATCTGCGCCGGACCGGTCACCGCCTATGTGCGCAGCCGGGAGCGCGGCGACGAGATGCGCGGCTGGGGACGGCGCCTCGGCGTGGACGTCCGGGTCGCGGACTGGGCGGAAGGGGCGCGGGCGCTCGACGCGCCGCTCGTCATCGCCACCACCCCGGCGGGCACGACCGACGCCGTGGCCACCGACGTACCGGAGCAGCCGGGCATCCTCTTCGACGTGCTGTACGACCCCTGGCCGACCCCGCTGGCCTCGGCCTGGGAGGCGCGCGGCGGCGCGGTGGTCGGAGGGCTCGACCTCCTCGTCCATCAGGCGCTGCTCCAGGTCGAGCAGATGACCGGCCGGGTTCCCGCGCCCCTCGGCGCGATGCGCCGGGCCGGCGAAGCGGCGCTCGCGGCCCGCTGAGCCGTCCCGGCAGGTGGCACGGGCGTCCGTCTGCTGGACCGGCGGCCGGAGGGCGCGCCCAGTCGTGGGAGGATCAAAGGCGGCGGGCCAGGGCCGCGCACCCGGTCGCGCCGCCCGATTTTCAGGCGCGAGCATGAGGAGCACCGTTGAGCAGGTTGCGCTGGCTGACGGCGGGGGAGTCGCACGGCCCCGCACTGGTGGCGACGCTGGAGGGTCTTCCCGCCGGTATCCCGGTCACCACGGAGATGGTGGCGGAGGCGCTCGCCCGGCGACGGCTCGGTTACGGCCGCGGTGCGCGGATGAAGTTCGAGCAGGACGAGGTCACCTTCCTCGGCGGGGTGCGGCACGGCCTCACCATGGGCTCCCCGGTCGCCGTGATGGTCGGCAACACCGAGTGGCCCAAGTGGGAGCAGGTCATGTCGGCCGACCCGGTCGACCCCGACGAGCTGGCCCAGCTGGCCCGTAACGCCCCGCTGACCCGGCCCCGCCCCGGCCACGCCGACCTGGCAGGGATGCAGAAGTACGGCTTCGACGAGGCCCGGCCGGTCCTGGAGCGCGCCAGCGCCCGGGAGACCGCCGCACGCGTCGCCCTCGGGGCCGTCGCCCGCTCCTACCTCAAGGAGACCGCGGGCATCGAGATCGTCAGTCATGTCGTGGAGCTGGCCGCGGCCAAGGCCCCCTACGGCGTGTACCCGGTTCCCGCCGACGTGGAGAAGCTGGACGCCGACCCGGTCCGCTGTCTGGACGCCGACGCGTCCAAGGCGATGGTGGCCGAGATCGACCAGGCCCACAAGGACGGCGACACCCTCGGCGGGGTCGTCGAGGTGCTGGCGTACGGCGTCCCCGTCGGGCTCGGCTCGCACGTCCACTGGGACCGCCGCCTCGACGCCCGGCTCGCCGCCGCGCTCATGGGCATCCAGGCCATCAAGGGCGTCGAGGTCGGCGACGGCTTCGACCTCGCCCGGGTCCCCGGCTCGCAGGCGCACGACGAGATCGTCGCCACCGAGGACGGCATCAGGCGCACCTCCGGCCGCTCCGGCGGCACCGAGGGCGGGCTCACCACCGGCGAGCTGCTGCGGGTCCGCGCCGCGATGAAGCCCATCGCGACCGTGCCGCGCGCCCTGGCCACCGTGGACGTCGTCACCGGCGAGGCCGCCAAGGCCCACCACCAGCGCTCCGACGTCTGCGCCGTCCCGGCCGCCGGCATCGTCGCGGAGGCGATGGTCGCCCTGGTCCTGGCCGACGCGGTCGCGGAGAAGTTCGGCGGCGACAGCGTGGCCGAAACGCACCGCAACGTGCGGTCGTACCTCGACCACCTCCAGATCCGATGAGCGGCCCCCTGGTCGTCCTCGTCGGCCCGATGGGCGTCGGCAAGTCCACCGTGGGCGAACTGCTCGCCGCCCGGCTGGGCGCCGTCTACCGGGACACCGACGCGGACGTCGTCGCCGAGGCCGGCAAGCCGATCGCGGAGATCTTCTACGACGAGGGCGAGGAGCACTTCCGCGCCCTGGAGCGCCGGGCCGTCCAAGCGGCCGTCGCCGGGCACACGGGCATCCTCTCCCTCGGTGGCGGGGCCGTCCTGGACGGGGCGACCAGGGAACTGCTGGCCGGCCGCCCGGTCGTCTACCTCTCCATGGACGTGGACGAGGCCGTCCGCCGCGTCGGGCTGGGCGCCGCCCGCCCGCTGCTCGCGGTCAACCCGCGCCGGCAGTGGCGCGAGCTGATGGACGCCCGCCGCCCCCTGTACGAAGAAGTGGCCGCCGCGGTCGTCGCCACCGACGAACGCACCCCCGAAGAGGTCGCCCAGGCGATCATCGACGCACTGGAACTGCCGGAGGGCGACGCGGCCCCCGGCGTGGAGAACACCGGCATGACGCAGCAGGGCCCCACCCGCATCCAGGTCGCAGGCGCCGAGGGCTCCGCCCCGTACGAGGTCCTCGTCGGCCACCAGCTCCTCGGCGAGCTGCCCCAGCTGATCGGGGACCGCGCCCGGCGGGTCGCCGTCCTGCACCCCGAGGCGCTCGACGAGACCGGAGAGGCGGTCCGCCAGGACCTCGCCGACCAGGGGTACGAGGCCATCGCGATCCAGCTGCCGAACGCGGAGGAGGCCAAGACCGTCGAGGTCGCCGCCTACTGCTGGAAGGCGCTGGGCCAGACCGGCTTCACCCGCACCGACGTCATCGTCGGCATCGGCGGCGGGGCCACCACGGACGTCGCCGGGTTCGTCGCGGCCAGCTGGCTGCGCGGGGTGCGCTGGATCGCGATCCCCACCACCGTGCTCGGCATGGTCGACGCGGCCGTGGGCGGCAAGACCGGCATCAACACCGCCGAGGGCAAGAACCTCGTCGGCGCGTTCCACCCGCCCGCCGGAGTCCTCTGCGACCTCGCCGCGCTCGACTCGCTGCCGGTCAACGACTACGTCTCCGGCATGGCCGAGATCATCAAGGCCGGCTTCATCGCCGACCCGGTCATCCTCGACCTGATCGAGTCCGACCCCGAGGCCGCCCGCACGCCGGCCGGACCGCACACCGCCGAGCTGATCGAGCGGTCCATCCGGGTCAAGGCCGAGGTCGTCTCCTGCGACCTCAAGGAGTCCGGGCTCCGGGAGATCCTGAACTACGGCCACACCCTCGGCCACGCCATCGAGAAGAACGAGCGCTACAAGTGGCGTCACGGGGCCGCCGTCTCCATCGGCATGGTCTTCGCCGCCGAGCTGGGCCGGCTCGCCGGACGCCTCGACGACGCCACCGCCGACCGGCACCGCAGCATCCTTCAGTCCGTGGGCCTGCCGCTCGCCTACCGCGGCGACCAGTGGCCCAAGCTCCTGGAGAACATGAAGGTCGACAAGAAGTCCCGCGGCGACCTGCTGCGCTTCATCGTCCTGGACGCCCTCGGCAAGCCCACCGTCCTGGAGGGCCCCGACCCGGCCGTGCTGCTCGCCGCCTACGGGGAGGTCTCCGCGTGACCCGCAGGGTCCTCGTCCTCAACGGCCCCAACCTCGGCCGCCTCGGCTCCCGCGAACCCGACGTCTACGGGGCCACCTCCTACGCCGGACTCGTCGAGACCTGCGCCGCGCTCGGCAAGGAGCTCGGCTTCGACGTCGACGTACGCGAGACCAACGACGAGGGCGAACTCATCCGCTGGCTCCACGAGGCGGCGGACGGCTCGATTCCGGTCGTCCTCAACCCGGGCGCGTTCACGCACTACTCGTACGCCATGCGGGACGCGGCGGCCCAGCGCACCGCCCCGCTGATCGAGGTGCACATCTCCAACCCGTACGCCCGCGAGGAGTTCCGGCACACCTCCGTGGTCGCCCCGGTGGCCACCGGCACCGTCGCCGGGTTCGGCATCGGCTCCTACCGGCTCGCCCTGCGCGCCCTGGCCGGCGAACTGACGGACTGACAGCCCCGGGGGGCGTGCGGGCACTCCGCACCCTCCCGGGCCGTTCACCCCGATGCGGCCGGGGAAGGTACGGTAGCCGTCCCATCAGCGTCAGTCGCGGTTACGAGACGGAGTGGCACCGGATGCAGCACGCAGTGGGGGCCCCGCTGCCGCCGCCCCAGGGACCCGGCAACGGGCCTGCGGGCTGGTCGCACCAGGCCCAGCACCCCGGTCACCCCGGACCGCCGGGCCCGCCCCCGATACCCCCGCCGCCCCCGGGCCGGGGACAGGTCCCGCACGCTCCCGCTCCGGGGCGGGCCCACCAGCCTCCCGGCCCCGGCCAGGCCCACCAGCCCCCGGCCCCGGGCCGGGCCCCGCAGCTCCCCGCGCCCGGCCAGGCACCGCCGCAGCCCGACTGGAGCGGCACCGGGCCCACCCCGCCGCCCTCGGGCGGCCACGCCACCGGGCACGTCCAACTGCCCCCGGGCGGCCCCGTGCCGCTGCCCGCGCCCCCCGCCGAGCCCGGCACCGGCGGCGCGACGCTCGCCGTGCTGCTGATCGGCCCGGCCGGTGCGGGCAAGACGACCGTGGCCCGGCTCTGGGCGGCCCGCCGCCGGGTGCCCACCGCCCATGTCTCCCTGGACGACGTCCGCGAGTGGGTCTGCTCCGGCTTCGCCGACCCGCAGGCCGGCTGGAACGACCACTCCGAGGCCCAGTACCGCCTGGCCCGCCGCACCTGCGGCTTCGCCGCCCGTAACTTCCTCGCCAACGGCATCTCCTGCATCCTCGACGACGCGGTCTTCCCCGACCGCCCGGTCGTCGGCCTCGGCGGCTGGAAGCGCCATGTGGGCCCCGGCCTGCTGCCCGTCGTGCTGCTGCCCGGCCTGGAGATCGTCCTGGAGCGCAACGCCGCCCGCAGCGGGAACCGCAGGCTCTCCGACGAGGAGGTCGCCCGCATCCACGGACGGATGGCCGGCTGGTACGGGTCCGGGCTGCCGATCATCGACAACTCCACGTACGACGTCGAGACGACCGCCCGGGTCCTGGACGACGTACTCGCGCGGTCGATCGCGAGCCCGCCGGCCTGGTAGCCGCCGGTCCCGGACGCCCGGGGCCGGGTGCCGCCTCGCCCTTCGGCCGGCCGCCCCGACCCCGGGTCGTACGCCCTGCCCTCGGCCGGATGTCCCACCCTCGGGTCGTACGCCCCCCGGGTCGCGCCCCGGCCCCCGGCCGCGCCTCCCCCCCGGGCCGAATGTCCCCCGGGTCGTACGCCCCGCCCCCCGGTCGGATGCGCCGACCGGGCGGGGATCCGCCCCCGCTCGTACGCTCGGAGCATGTCTGAGGTGCACGCCGTCCGACGCGGGCTGCTCCGCGACCGGTGCGCCGCCGCGGGGTCCGCGGCCGCCCTGGTCTCCCGCCCCGCCAACGTCCGCTATCTCGCGGGCGGAGCGCCGCCCGGGGCCGTGCTGCTGCTCGGCCCCGGTGAGGACGTTCTGCTCTGTCCCCGCGCCCCGACCGGCGAGCCCGCCCACGGGCGGCCCGACGAGGCGCTCCGGCTCGATGTGCTGACCGTCCCGGACGGGGACCCGGTGGTGGAGGCCGCAGCTCTCGCCGCCGCCTCCGGGGCGGACTCGCTCGCCGTGGAGGAGCACGACCTGACGGTGGCCCGGCACCGCGCCATGGGGAAGGCCGCCCCGCGCCTGCTCCTGGCCGATCTGGGCTTCACCGTGGAGCAGCAGCGGATCGTCAAGGACGAGGAGGAGATCGGCTGTCTGCGGATCGCCGCCGAGATCACCGACCAGGCCCTGGGCGAACTCCTCGAATCGATCCTGGTCGGCCGCACCGAGCGCCACCTCGCGCTGGAGCTGGAGCGCCGCCTCGTGGACCACGGGGCGGACGGCCCCGCCTTCGCGACCTCCGTGGCCACCGGCCCCAACTCCGGCCAGGGACGCCACCGGCCCTCCGACCGCCGGGTGGAGGAGGGGGATTTCCTCTCCGTCCGGCTGGGCGCGAGCTATCACGGCTACCGGTGCGAGATCGGCCGGACCTTCGTCATCGGGACGGCTCCCGCCCAGTGGCAGATCGAGCTCTACGACCTTGTTTTCGCCGCTCAGCGGGCCGGCCGGGAGGCGCTCGCGCCGGGCGCCGCCTACCGGGACGTGGACCGTGCGGCCCGGCATCCGCTGGAGTCCGCGGGGCACGGGGAGGGCCTTCAGCCGAGGACCGGGCACGGGGTGGGGCTCGAAATCGAGGAGGACCCGCAACTGGCACCGACAGCCATGGGTAAACTGGACGCTTGTGTGCCGGTCACCGTCGAACCGGGGGTCCACCTCCCGGGCCGGGGCGGTGTCCGGATCGATGACACGCTCGTCGTGCGCCCCGAGGCGGACGGCGGACCCGAGCTACTCACCATGACGACCAAGGAGCTGCTCGCGCTCTAGCGCGCGTTCCCGGTCGTTCCACCAGCTTCAGTCCAGGAGATTCCGCAACCGTGGCTTCCACGAACGACCTCAAGAACGGCCTGGTGCTCAAGCTCGACGGAGGCCAGCTCTGGTCCGTCGTCGAGTTCCAGCACGTCAAGCCCGGCAAGGGCCCCGCCTTCGTGCGCACCAAGCTCAAGAACGTGCTCTCCGGCAAGGTCGTCGACAAGACGTTCAACGCCGGTGTGAAGGTCGAGACGGCCACCATCGACCGCCGCGACATGCAGTTCTCGTACATGGACGGCGAGTACTTCGTGTTCATGGACATGAACACGTACGACCAGCTCATGGTCGACCGCAAGGCCGTCGGCGACGCCGCCAACTTCCTCATCGAGGGCTTCACCGCCTCCGTCGCCCAGCACGAGGGCGAGGTGCTCTACGTCGAGCTGCCCGCCGCGGTCGAGCTGACCATCCAGCACACCGACCCGGGCGTCCAGGGCGACCGCTCCACCGGTGGCTCCAAGCCCGCCACCCTGGAGACCGGTTACGAGATCGGCGTGCCGCTCTTCATCTCCACCGGCGAGAAGATCAAGGTCGACACCCGCTCGGGCGACTACCTCGGCCGGGTGAACAGCTAACCGTGGCTGCCCGGAACAAGGCCCGCAAGCGCGCCTTCCAGATCCTCTTCGAGGCCGACCAGCGCGGTGAGCCCGTGCGGAGCGTCCTCGCGGACTGGGTCCGGCACTCGCGGACCGACGACCGTCAGCCGCCGGTCGGCGAATTCACGATGGAGCTCGTCGAGGGGTACGCGCAGTACGCGGACCGCATCGACGACCTCATCGTCACCTACTCCGTGGACTGGGAGATCGACCGCATGCCGGTCGTCGACCGCAGCATCATCCGGCTCGGCGCGTACGAGCTGATCTGGATGGACGAGACCCCGGACGCCGTGGTGATCGACGAGGCGGTCCAGCTCGCCAAGGAATTCTCCACCGACGACTCCCCGTCGTTCGTGAACGGCATGCTGGCCCGGTTCAAGGACCTCAAGCCGAACCTCCGCCGGGAGCAGTAGCCCCGGGCGGGGCCGCTCGGCCACGCACGCCACGAAGGGTCCACGGTCAGCCGACCGTGGACCCTTCGGCGCACCCCGGCACGCCGCTAGGGTGTGTCCGGGGCACGAAAAACGCCGGGCCGGCGGGGGCCCGAAGGCTCCCGCCGACCCGGCGGCACGTTTCTGCGGCGGGTCCGCCGCGGGCCGTGAGGGCGGCCCGGACCCGCTGGGCTCTCAGCCCTCGTCGTGGGCGACCGCGCGCCGCGCGTCCGCGTCCAGCACGCCCCAGCTGATCAGCTGCTCCGTCAGCACGGACGGCGACTGGTCGTAGATCACGGCCAGCGTGCGCAGGTCGTCCTGGCGGATCGAGAGCACCTTGCCGTTGTAGTCACCGCGCTGGCTCTGGATGGTCGCCGCGTAGCGCTGCAGCGGACCGGCCTTCTCCGGCGGGACGTGGGCCAGGCGCTCCAGGTCCAGGACGAGCTTCGGCGGCGGCTCGGCGGCCCCGCCCGGCGTCGTGCCGGGCAGCAGCTCCTGCACCGGGACCCCGTAGAAATCCGCCAGCTCGGCCAGGCGCTGTACGGTCACGGCGCGGTCGCCGCGCTCGTACGAACCGACCACGACGGCCTTCCAGCGACCCTGCGACTTCTCTTCCACGCCGTGGAGCGAGAGCCCCTGCTGGGTGCGGATGGCACGGAGTTTGGCCCCGAGCTGCTTTGCGTATTCGCTGGACATATGGCTCCCCGGACGCTGGAACAGTGTGCGGCTCCGCCGCGTGGCTGGTAACTCACTGTGAGGTTACGCAGCGTTACTTGGATGCGTCAAGCCGGATGGTCCGGACCGGCGTCTCCCAGGGGCGGTGCCGGGCCTCGCGCAAGCCCTGGTACCGTGGATGACGTAATTTCGACGTCCTTTAAGGTCCGTCCCGTGAGGCGGAGAAGGAGGTCCGTTTCTTATGGACGCACAGCACGACGACACCGGCAACGCGGCGCGCCCCGTTCTCGAGGCCCCCGACATCGCCCGTGTACTGACCCGTATCGCCCACGAGATCGTCGAACGCGCCAAGGGCGCCGACGACGTGGTGCTGCTCGGCATCCCGACGCGGGGCGTCTTCCTCGCCCGCCGGCTCGCCGACAAGCTCGAGGAGATCACCGGCCGGAAGATGCCGGTCGGCTCCCTCGACATCACCATGTACCGCGACGACCTGCGGCTGCGCCCGGCGCGCGCCCTGGCCCGCACCGACATCCCCGGCGAGGGGATCGAGGGGAAGCTGGTCGTCCTGGTCGACGACGTGCTCTTCTCCGGCCGCACGATCCGCGCCGCACTCGACGCGCTGGGCGACATCGGCCGCCCGCGCGCCGTGCAGCTCGCGGTCCTCGTCGACCGCGGTCACCGCGAACTCCCGATCCGCGCCGACTACGTCGGCAAGAACCTCCCCACGTCGCTGCGGGAGACGGTCAGGGTCCAGCTCGCCGAGGAGGACGGCCGCGACGCCGTGCTGCTCGGCGTCCAGCAGGCCGCCCCGGCGGACGCTCAGTAACCCGAGCCCTCCCGTACGCCCTTCCGGGGCCGTACGGCCGCCTCCGCGCGCCCGCATGCCTCGAAACTCCCTCCAGCCACCCGGAGACCCCCCAGATGATGCGCCACCTCATCTCGGCCGCCGATCTCACCCGCGACGACGCCGTCCTGATCCTCGACACCGCCGAGGAGATGGCCCGGGTCGCGGACCGGCCGATCAAGAAGCTCCCGACCCTGCGCGGCCGTACCGTCGTCAACCTCTTCTTCGAGGACTCGACCCGGACCCGCATCTCCTTCGAGGCCGCCGCCAAGCGGCTCTCCGCCGACGTCATCAACTTCTCCGCCAAGGGCTCCTCGGTCTCCAAGGGCGAGTCCCTGAAGGACACCGCGCTGACCCTGGAGGCGATGGGCGCGGACGCCGTCGTCATCCGGCACGGCGCGTCCGGCGCCCCCTACCGGCTCGCCACCTCCGGCTGGATCGACGGGGCCGTGGTCAACGCCGGCGACGGCACCCACGAGCACCCCACCCAGGCCCTGCTGGACGCCTTCACCATGCGCCGCCGGCTCGTCGGCCCCGACGCCGGGCTCGGCCGGGACCTGGACGGCCGCCGGATCACGATCGTCGGGGACATCCTGCACAGCCGGGTCGCCCGCTCCAACGTCCACCTGCTCACCACCCTGGGCGCGCACGTCACCCTGGTGGCCCCGCCCACCCTGGTGCCCGTGGGCGTCGAGCGGTGGCCCTGCGACGTCAGCTACAGCCTGGACGACGTGCTGGCGAAGTCCGACGCGGTGATGATGCTGCGGGTGCAGCGCGAACGGATGAACGCCGCGTACTTCCCGACCGAGCGCGAGTACTCCCGCCGCTACGGCCTGGACGGCCTGCGGATGGCGAAGATGCCCGAGCACGCCATCGTCATGCACCCCGGCCCGATGGTCCGCGGCATGGAGATCACCGCCGAGGTGGCCGACTCGGACCGGTGCACGGTCGTCGAGCAGGTCGCCAACGGCGTCTCCATCCGGATGGCCGTGCTCTACCTGCTGCTCGGCGGCTCCGACACCGCCCTGTCGGCCCCTGCCCGTACCGAGAGCCCCGCCCGTACCGAGGCCCCCGCCCGTACCGAGGAGACCAAGTAACCATGAGCAAGATCCTTATCCGCGGTGCGCGCGTCCTCGGCGGCGAACCGCAGGACGTCCTGATCGACGGCGAGACCGTCGCCGAGGTGGGCACGGGCATCGACGCCCCCGACGCCGCCGTCATCGAGGCGGCGGGCCAGGTCCTGCTGCCCGGCCTCGTCGACCTCCACACCCATCTGCGCGAGCCCGGCCGCGAGGACTCCGAGACCGTCCTCACCGGCACCCGGGCCGCGGCGTCGGGCGGCTTCACCGCCGTCCACGCCATGGCCAACACCTTCCCCGTCGCCGACACCGCCGGCGTCGTCGAGCAGGTCTGGCGGCTCGGCAAGGAGTCCGGCTACTGCGACGTGCAGCCGGTCGGCGCGGTCACCGTGGGCCTGGAGGGCAAGCAGCTCGCCGAGCTCGGCGCGATGCACGACTCGGCCGCCGGGGTGAAGGTCTTCTCCGACGACGGCAAGTGCGTCGACGACGCGGTGATCATGCGCCGCGCCCTGGAGTACGTGAAGGCGTTCGACGGCGTCGTCGCCCAGCACGCCCAGGAGCCCCGCCTCACCGAGGGCGCCCAGATGAACGAGGGCGTCGTCTCCGCCGAACTCGGCCTCGGCGGCTGGCCCGCCGTCGCCGAGGAGTCGATCATCGCCCGCGACGTCCTCCTCGCCGCCCACGTCGGCTCCCGCGTCCACATCTGCCACCTCTCCACCGCCGGATCCGTGGAGATCGTCCGCTGGGCCAAGTCCAAGGGCTGGAACGTCACCGCCGAGGTCACCCCGCACCACCTCCTCCTCACCGACGAGCTGGTCCGCTCCTACAACCCGGTCTACAAGGTGAACCCGCCGCTGCGCACCGAGGCCGACGTCATGGCCCTGCGCGAGGCCCTCGCGGACGGCACCATCGACTGCGTCGCCACCGACCACGCCCCGCACCCGCACGAGGACAAGGACTGCGAGTGGGCGGCGGCCGCCATGGGCATGGTGGGCCTGGAGACCGCGCTCTCCGTCGTCCAGCAGACGATGGTGGACACCGGCCTGATCGACTGGGCGGGCGTCGCCGACCGCATGTCGTTCCGCCCCGCGGCCATCGGCCGTCTCGAAGGACACGGCCGTCCCGTCTCGGCGGGTGAGCCCGCCAACCTCACCCTGGTCGATCCGGCATACCGTGGAGCCGTGGACCCCGCGGGCTTCGCGTCCCGCAGCCGTAACACCCCCTACGAGGGGCGTGAGCTGCCGGGCCGCGTCACCCATACCTTCCTGCGGGGCCGTGCCACGGTCGTCGACGGGAAGCTCGCGTGACAACACTGACCCCCCTGTACCTACTGGCCGCCGAGAAGAAGTCGGCGGAGGTGACGGACTGGTCCGCCCGCATCGCGTGGGTGGTCGGCCTGGCCGTCCTGGTCGCCCTCGTCTACTGGCTGATGCGCCAGGGCTGGAAATGGCGCGGCAGCCTCCAGTCCGGCCTGCCGGAGCTCGCGGCCGCCCCCGAGGGCTTCGACCGCGAGGAGGCGGTCCTGACGCTCACCGGGCGCTACCACGCCTCCACCACCGCCGGGCAGTGGCTCGACCGGATCGTCGCGCACGGCCTCGGCGCCCGCAGCCGGGCCGAGCTCACCCTCACCGCGAGCGGCCTGGACGTCCAGCGTCCCGGAGCGGCGGACTTCTTCATCCCGGCCGACGCCCTGCGCGAGGCCCGGCTCGACAAGGCGCTCGCGGGCAAGGTCCTCCCCGAGGGCGGCCTCCTGATCATCACCTGGGCGCACGGCGGGACGCTGATCGACTCCGGCTTCCGCTCCGACCACGCCGCCGAGCACCCGGCGTGGGTCGAGGCCGTCAACCACCTCACCAGCACTACGGAAGGCACCGCACGATGACGATCTCCACCCGGGGAGCCCAGGCTCCCGCCGTACTCGTCCTGGAGGACGGCCGCGTGTTCCGCGGCCGTGCCTACGGGGCCGTGGGGGAGACCTTCGGCGAGGCGGTGTTCTCCACCGGCATGACCGGCTACCAGGAAACCCTGACCGACCCCTCGTACCACCGCCAGGTCGTCGTCATGACGGCCCCGCACGTCGGCAACACCGGTGTGAACGACGAGGACGCGGAGTCGGCGCGCATCTGGGTCTCCGGCTACGTGGTCCGCGACCCCGCCCGCAAGCCCTCCAACTGGCGCTCCCGGCGCTCGCTGGACGAGGAGCTCCAGGCCCAGGGCGTCGTCGGCATCAGCGGCGTCGACACCCGCGCCCTCACCCGCCACCTGCGCGAGCGGGGCGCGATGCGGGTGGGGATCTTCTCCGGCAACGCGGTCGCCGACGAGGGCGTCCTCCTAGCGAAGGTCCGCCAGGCCCCCGAGATGACCGGCGCCGACCTCTCCGCCGAGGTGGCGACCAAGGAGGCGTACGTCGTCCCCGCGATCGGCACGAAGAAGTTCACCGTCGCCGCGATCGACCTCGGCATCAAGGGCATGACCCCGCACCGGATGGCCGAGCGCGGCATCGAGGTCCACGTACTGCCCGCCACCGCCTCCCTGGAGGAGGTGTACGCGGTCGGGCCGGACGGCGTCTTCTTCTCCAACGGCCCCGGCGACCCGTCCACCGCCGACCACCCCGTCGCCCTCATGCGGGGCGTCCTGGAGCGGTCCACCCCCCTCTTCGGCATCTGCTTCGGCAACCAGATCCTCGGCCGGGCCCTCGGCTTCGGAACGTACAAGCTGAAGTACGGCCACCGCGGGATCAACCAGCCGGTGCAGGACCGCACCACCGGCAAGGTGGAGGTCACCGCGCACAACCACGGGTTCGCCGTGGACGCCCCCCTGGACAAGGCGTCGGAGACGGAGTTCGGCCGGGCCGAGGTCTCCCACGTCTGCCTGAACGACCAGGTCGTCGAGGGGCTCCAGCTCCTGGACCGGCCCGCCTTCAGCGTCCAGTACCACCCCGAGGCGGCCGCCGGCCCGCACGACGCCGCGTACCTCTTCGACCGTTTCGTCTCCCTGATGGAGGGCCAGCGTGCCTAAGCGCTCCGATATCCAGTCCGTCCTGGTCATCGGCTCCGGCCCGATCGTCATCGGCCAGGCAGCCGAGTTCGACTACTCCGGCACCCAGGCGTGCCGCGTCCTCAAGGCCGAGGGCCTGCGCGTCATCCTGGTGAACTCCAACCCGGCGACGATCATGACCGACCCGGAGATCGCCGACGCCACCTACGTCGAGCCGATCACCCCCGAGTTCGTCGAGAAGATCATCGCCAAGGAGCGCCCCGACGCCCTCCTGCCCACCCTCGGCGGCCAGACCGCGCTGAACACCGCGATCTCCATGCACGACCAGGGCGTACTGGAGAAGTACGGCGTCGAGCTCATCGGCGCCAACGTCGAGGCGATCAACAAGGGCGAGGACCGCGACCTGTTCAAGGGCGTCGTCGAGGCCGTCAAGCAGAAGATCGGCTACGGCGAGTCCGCCCGCTCCGTCATCTGCCACTCCATGGACGACGTCCTCAAGGGCGTCGACACCCTCGGCGGCTACCCGGTCGTCGTGCGCCCCTCCTTCACCATGGGCGGCGCCGGCTCCGGCTTCGCCCACGACGAGGAGGAGCTGCGCCGCATCGCCGGCCAGGGCCTCACGCTCTCCCCGACCACCGAAGTGCTCCTGGAGGAGTCGATCCTCGGCTGGAAGGAGTACGAGCTGGAGCTGATGCGCGACCGCAACGACAACGTCGTGGTCGTCTGCTCCATCGAGAACTTCGACCCCATGGGCGTCCACACCGGCGACTCGATCACCGTCGCCCCGGCGATGACGCTCACCGACCGCGAGTACCAGCGGCTGCGGGACGTCGGCATCGCGATCATCCGCGAGGTCGGCGTCGACACCGGCGGCTGCAACATCCAGTTCGCCATCGACCCTGCTGACGGCCGGGTCATCGTCATCGAGATGAACCCCCGCGTCTCCCGCTCCTCGGCGCTCGCGTCGAAGGCGACCGGTTTCCCGATCGCGAAGATCGCCGCGAAGCTCGCCGTGGGCTACACGCTGGACGAGATCCCCAACGACATCACCGAGAAGACCCCGGCCTCCTTCGAGCCGACCCTCGACTACGTCGTCGTGAAGGCCCCGCGCTTCGCCTTCGAGAAGTTCCCCTCGGCCGACTCCACCCTCACCACCACCATGAAGTCGGTGGGCGAGGCCATGGCCATCGGCCGGAACTTCACCGAAGCCCTCCAGAAGGCGCTGCGCTCCCTGGAGAAGAAGGGCTCGCAGTTCGCCTTCACCGGTCCGGTCGGCGACAAGGCCGAGCTGCTGGCCGAGGCGGTGCGCCCCACGGACGGCCGGATCAACACCGTCATGCAGGCGATCCGCGCCGGAGCCACCCAGGAGGAGGTCTTCGACGCGACGAAGATCGACCCGTGGTTCGTCGACCAGCTGTTCCTGATCAAGGAGTACGCCGACGAGCTGGCCGCCGCCGAGCGGCTGGACGCCGACCTGATCGCCGAGGCCAAGCGGCACGGCTTCTCCGACGCCCAGATCGGCGAGATCCGGGGCCTGCGCGAGGACGTCGTCCGCGAGGTCCGCCACGCGCTCGGCATCCGCCCGGTCTACAAGACGGTCGACACCTGTGCGGCGGAGTTCGCGGCGAAGACGCCGTACTTCTACTCCTCCTACGACGAGGAGTCCGAGGTCGCCCCGCGCACCAAGCCGGCGGTGATCATCCTCGGCTCGGGCCCCAACCGCATCGGCCAGGGCATCGAGTTCGACTACTCCTGCGTGCACGCCTCCTTCGCGCTGAGCGACGCGGGCTACGAGACCGTCATGGTCAACTGCAACCCCGAGACCGTCTCCACGGACTACGACACCTCCGACCGGCTCTACTTCGAGCCGCTCACCCTGGAGGACGTCCTGGAGATCGTGCACGCCGAATCGCTGGCGGGCCCGATCGCCGGCGTGATCGTGCAGCTCGGCGGCCAGACCCCCCTGGGCCTGGCCCAGGCGCTCAAGGACAACGGCGTCCCCGTCGTCGGCACGCCCCCGGAGGCGATCCACGCCGCCGAGGACCGCGGAGCCTTCGGCCAGGTGCTGGCGGAGGCCGGACTGCCCGCGCCCAAGCACGGGACGGCCACCACGTTCGCCGGCGCCAAGGCCATCGCGGACGAGATCGGCTACCCGGTCCTGGTCCGCCCGAGCTACGTCCTCGGCGGGCGCGGCATGGAGATCGTCTACGACGAGACCCGGCTCTCCTCCTACATCTCCGAGTCCACCGAGATCAGCCCCACCCGGCCGGTCCTGGTCGACCGCTTCCTCGACGACGCCATCGAGATCGACGTCGACGCCCTCTACGACGGGAGCGAGCTCTACCTCGGCGGCGTCATGGAGCACATCGAGGAGGCCGGCATCCACTCCGGCGACTCCGCCTGCGCCCTGCCCCCCATCACCCTCGGCGGCTTCGACGTCAAGCGGCTGCGCGCCTCCACCGAGGCCATCGCCCACGGCGTCGGGGTGCGCGGACTGATCAACATCCAGTTCGCCCTGTCCGGCGACATCCTGTACGTCCTGGAGGCCAACCCGCGCGCCTCGCGCACGGTCCCCTTCACCTCCAAGGCGACCGCCGTGCCGCTGGCCAAGGCCGCCGCCCGCATCTCGCTCGGCGCGACCGTCGCCGAACTCCGCGCGGAGGGCCTGCTGCCGAAGACCGGCGACGGCGGCACCCTGCCGCTGGACGCGCCGATCTCCGTCAAGGAGGCCGTCATGCCGTGGTCGCGCTTCCGCGACATCCACGGCCGGGGCGTCGACACGGTCCTGGGCCCGGAGATGCGCTCCACCGGCGAGGTCATGGGCATCGACTCCGTCTTCGGCACCGCGTACGCGAAGTCGCAGGCGGGCGCGTACGGCCCGCTGCCCACCTCGGGCCGGGCGTTCATCTCGGTCGCCAACCGGGACAAGCGCTCGATGATCTTCCCGGCCCGCGAGCTGGTCGCCCACGGCTTCGAGCTGATGGCCACCTCCGGCACCGCCGAGGTCCTCAAGCGCAACGGCATCAACGCCACCGTCGTGCGCAAGCAGTCCGAGGGCGCCGGGCCGAACGGCGAGAAGACCATCGTCCAGCTCATCCACGACGGGGAGGTCGACCTCATCGTCAACACCCCCTACGGCACCGGCGGCCGCCTCGACGGCTACGAGATCCGCACCGCTGCGGTCGCCCGCTCGGTGCCCTGCCTGACCACGGTCCAGGCCCTCGCCGCGGCGGTCCAGGGCATCGACGCCCTCACCCACGGCGACGTCGGCGTCCGCTCCCTCCAGGAACACGCCGAACACCTGACAGCGGCCCGCGACTAGCGGCCGCAGAGAGGGGGGACACCGGAAACGGTGTCCCCCCTCTCTGCGAGCGCACCCCGCACCCCGCGCACACCGAGCACCCGAGGACACCTCCCCATGTACGAGTTCTTCTTCCGGCTGGTCTTCAAGCGGATGGACCCCGAGCGGGCCCACCACGCCGCCTTCCGCTGGATCCGCCTCGCCGCCCGCATCCCCGTCCTGCGCACCTTCGTCGCCGCCGCCCTCGCCCCCCGCCACAAGGAGCTGCGCACCGAGGCCCTGGGCCTGCGGATGCACGGCCCGTTCGGGCTGGCCGCCGGCTTCGACAAGAACGCCGTCGCGATCGACGGCATGGCGATGCTCGGCTTCGACCACGTCGAGATCGGCACCGTCACCGGCGAGCCGCAGCCCGGCAACCCCAAGCAGCGCCTCTTCCGGCTCGTCGCGGACCGCGCGCTGATCAACCGCATGGGCTTCAACAACGAGGGCTCCGCCGCCGTCGCCGCCCGCCTCGCCGCCCGCAACCCCGTCTTCCGCACCACGGTCGGCGTCAACATCGGCAAGACCAAGGTCGTCCCGGAGGCCGATGCCGCCGCCGACTACGTGAAGTCCACCGAGGCCCTCGCCGCCCACGCGGACTACCTGGTCGTCAACGTCTCCTCGCCCAACACCCCCGGCCTGCGCAACCTCCAGGCCACCGAGTCGCTGCGCCCGCTGCTCACCGCCGTACGCGAGGCCGCCGACCGCACCGTCACCACCCGCCGCGTACCGCTGCTCGTCAAGATCGCCCCGGACCTCGCGGACGAGGACGTGGACGCGGTCGCCGACCTCGCCGTGGAGCTGGGCCTCGACGGCGTCATCGCGACCAACACCACCATCGCCCGCGACGGGCTCGGCCTGAAATCCTCCCCGGAACTGGCGGGCGAGACCGGCGGACTCTCCGGCGCACCCCTCAAGGAACGCTCCCTGGAGGTCCTGAGCCGCCTGTACGCCCGTGTGGGGGACCGGATCACCCTGGTGGGCGTCGGGGGCGTGGAGAGCGCCGAGGACGCCTGGCAGCGCATCCTGGCCGGGGCCACCCTCGTACAGGGCTACAGCGCCTTCATCTACGAGGGCCCCTGCTACGCCCGCGCGATCCACAAGGGCCTCGCCGCCCGGCTGGCCGCGTCCCCGTACGCCACCCTCGCCGAGGCCGTCGGCGCCGAGACCCGGAAGAAGGCCGCCCTGTGACCCCCGAACCCTTCGGCGCGCGCCTGCGCCACGCCATGGACACCCGCGGGCCGCTCTGCGTCGGCATCGACCCGCACGCCTCCCTGCTCACCTCCTGGGGGCTGAACGACGACATCGCGGGCCTGGAGCGCTTCACCCGGACCGTCGTGGAGGCGCTGGCCGACCGGGTCGCCGTCCTCAAGCCGCAGTCGGCGTTCTTCGAGCGGTTCGGCTCGCGCGGCGTCGCCGTCCTGGAGAAGGCCGTCGCGGAGGCACGGGCCGCCGGGGCGCTGGTCCTGATGGACGCCAAGCGCGGCGACATCGGCTCCACCATGGGCGCCTACGCGGCGACCTACCTGGACGAGGACTCCCCGCTCTTCTCCGACGCGGTCACGCTCTCCCCGTACCTCGGGTTCGGCTCGCTGCGCCCGGCCCTCGACGCGGCCGCCGTCTCCGGCGCGGGCGTCTTCGTCCTCGCCCTCACCTCCAACCCGGAGGGCGCGGAGGTCCAGCGCGCCACCGCGGCGGACGGCCGCTCGCTGGCCCAGCTGATGCTGGACCACATGGCCGCGGAGAACGCGGGCGCGGCTCCGCTCGGCTCGGTCGGCGCGGTCGTCGGCGCGACGCTCGGCGACGCGGGAGCGGACCTGGCGATCAACGGACCGCTGCTGGCCCCCGGCATCGGCGCGCAGGGGGCGACTCCGGCGGATCTCCCGGCGGTCTTCGGGGACGCGGTGGGCAACGTGGTGCCCAGCGTGAGCCGGGGCGTGCTGCGCCACGGACCGGACGCGTCAGGGCTGCGCGAAGCGGCCGAGCGGTTCGCGGACGAGGTCCGCGAGGCCGTGTCCGGCAGCTGACCCTGACACGTTTACAGCCTGTTGACGAAATTACTGACAGAAATCCCGGTTGTTATGCGGTAAATGTCCTGGTCGGCCACAGCTGACCAGGACTTTTCGTCTGTTCTCGCTGACTACGGCGGCCTTGGCCGCTAGTCTCCGTCGAGAGCGGACGAGCACGTTGTGTTCGTCACTCACCTGGTGGAGGGCGTCCGGCCCTCCCACCGGTCCGTATCCGACAGATCGACATCCGAGGTGACGTAGGCGTGGCTCTTCCGCCCCTTACCCCTGAACAGCGCGCAGCCGCGCTCGAAAAGGCCGCCGCGGCTCGCCGGGAGCGGGCCGAGGTCAAGAATCGACTCAAGCACTCCGGCGCCTCCCTCCACGAGGTCATCAAGCAGGGCCAGGAGAACGACGTCATCGGGAAGATGAAGGTCTCCGCCCTCCTGGAGTCCCTGCCCGGCGTCGGCAAGGTCCGCGCCAAGCAGATCATGGAGCGTCTCGGCATCTCCGAAAGCCGCCGGGTCCGGGGTCTCGGCTCCAACCAGATCGCGTCCCTGGAGCGTGAGTTCGGCGGCAGCGCCGCCTGACGTTCTCAGGCACCCCTGAGAACCTGGATAATCGCCCCATGGCTGCAACATCCCGGGGGACGTCCCCCGTACCCCCGGACGTACGTCCGCGGCTGACCGTGCTCTCCGGCCCCTCAGGGGTCGGCAAGAGCACGGTCGTCGCTCATATGCGCACTGTGCACCCCGAGGTCTGGCTCTCCGTGTCGGCGACGACCCGCAAGCCCCGCCCCGGGGAGCGCAACGGCGTCCACTACTTCTTCGTGGACGACGAGGAGTTCGACAAGCTCGTCGCCAACGGCGAACTGCTGGAGTGGGCCGAGTTCGCGGGCAACCGGTACGGCACGCCGCGCCGCGCCGTGCTGGACCGCCTGGAGGCCGGTGAGCCGGTCCTGCTGGAGATCGACCTCCAGGGCGCCCGGCTGGTCCGCCAGTCGATGTCCGACGCGCGTCTGGTCTTCCTCGCGCCGCCGAGCTGGGACGAGCTGGTGCGCCGGCTCACCGGGCGGGGCACCGAGGCCCCCGAGGTGATCGAGCGCCGGCTCACGGCCGCGAAGGTCGAACTGGCCGCCGAGGCGGAGTTCGATACGACGCTCGTCAACACCTCCGTCGAGGATGTGGCCCGTGAGCTGCTAACGTTGATGCTGCAGGCTTCCGACCACCCTGACAGCAGCGGCTGAACGCTACGCCGCGGCTGGCCCGGAGTCCGACCAGGCGTCCGACTCACCGGAATCCGCACGATCAAAGATCTCTTTGATCTCTACCCCCTTCGGAAGGCAGAGAGTGTCCTCTTCCATCACCACGCCCGAGGGCATCATCAACCCGCCGATTGATGAGCTCCTCGAGGCCACCGACTCGAAGTACAGCCTGGTCATCTACGCCGCCAAGCGCGCGCGTCAGATCAACGCGTACTACTCGCAGCTCGGCGAAGGTCTCCTCGAGTACGTCGGTCCGCTCGTCGACACCCACGTGCACGAGAAGCCGCTGTCGATCGCGCTCCGCGAGATCAACGCGGGCCTGCTGACCTCCGAGGCCATCGAGGGCCCCGCGCAGTAAGCAGAGCAGCACCTCGTTCTCAGGCCCGGCGGCCCGTCCGCCGGGCCTGAGGCGTGTCCGGGGCCGGGTGAACGCGCGTTCCGCGCGGTGAGGCAGCATGGGAGCCACGTTCTTACGTTGCCGAGTGCGGGGAGACGCAGTGGACAAGCCGAAGGTCGTCCTGGGGGTCAGCGGGGGCATCGCCGCCTACAAGGCGTGCGAGCTGCTGCGCCGGCTGACCGAGTCCGGGCACGATGTACGGGTCGTCCCGACCGCCGCCTCGCTGCACTTCGTGGGCGCCGCCACCTGGTCGGCGCTCTCCGGCCACCCCGTCTCCGAGCAGGTCTGGGAGGACGTGCACGAGGTCCCGCACGTGCGGATCGGACAGGGCGCCGACCTCGTCGTCGTCGCCCCGGCCACCGCGGACATGCTGGCCAAGGCCGCCCACGGGCTCGCCGACGACCTGCTCACCAACACGCTGCTGACCGCCCGCTGTCCGGTGGTCTTCGCCCCCGCCATGCACACCGAGATGTGGGAGCACCCGGCCACCCAGGAGAACGTCGCGACCCTGCGCCGCCGGGGGGCCGTCGTCATCGAGCCCGCCGTGGGACGGCTGACCGGCGTCGACACCGGCAAGGGCCGGCTGCCCGACCCGGGCGAGATCTTCGAGGTCTGCCGCGGGGTGCTGGCACGCGGCGTCACCGCGCCCGACCTCGCGGGCCGCCATGTGGTGATCAGCGCGGGCGGCACCCGCGAGCCCCTGGACCCGGTGCGCTACCTCGGCAACCGCTCCTCCGGCAAGCAGGGGTACGCGCTGGCGCGCACCGCCGTGGCGCGAGGCGCGCGCGTCACCCTGATCGAGGCGAACACCGGGCTGCCCGACCCGGCCGGCGCCGACGTCGTCCGGGTCGGCACGGCCGTCCAGCTGCGGGAAGCCGTCCTGAAGGCGGCCCACGGCGCGGACGTCGTGGTGATGGCGGCGGCGGTCGCCGACTTCCGGCCCGCCGAGTACGCCCAGGGGAAGATCAAGAAGAAGGACGGCGAGGAAGCGCCCGTCGTCACCCTCGTCCGCAACCCCGACATCCTCGCCGAGGTCGCCGCCGAGCGGGCCCGGCCGGACCAGATCGTGGTGGGCTTCGCCGCCGAGACCGACGACGTCCTGGCCAACGGCCGGGCCAAGCTCCGCCGCAAAGGCTGCGATCTGCTCGTGGTCAACGAGGTGGGGGAGCGCAAGACCTTCGGCTCCGAGGAGAACGAGGCGGTCGTCCTCGGCTCGGACGGAACGGAGACCCCGGTGCCGTACGGTCCCAAGGAAGCCCTCGCCGACACGGTCTGGAATCTGGTTTCGGGAAGGTTCCAGCCGATGTAACAATCAACCTCCCGGGTGAGCCGAAATGGCGCATAACGGGGATAACCACCGCCCTCGCGGGCGAATTATCATCCAGGCATCCCCTGTGCCGCCTGCCGTCGCGCTCCAAAGGGCGAGACGCATGGCCCAGCCGGCGGATGCGACCGATAAACTGGTCGACGGCACACGCCGAGCGCAGCTCTCGGACGTGCCGCCCATGATCAGCCAGCAGCCGCTGCAACCCCAGGGAGCGATGTGTCCCGCCGTCTGTTCACCTCGGAATCTGTCACCGAGGGTCACCCCGACAAGATCGCTGACCAGATCAGCGACAC
Source organism: Streptomyces sp. cmx-18-6 (assembly GCF_046548915.1). NCBI lineage: Bacteria > Bacillati > Actinomycetota > Actinomycetes > Kitasatosporales > Streptomycetaceae > Streptomyces > Streptomyces sp. cmx-18-6. The sequence continues at coordinate 114,328 of NZ_JAEBEP010000013.1, forward strand.
GATTCTCGACGCGCTCCTGCGCGACGACCCCGCCTCGCGCGTCGCCGTCGAGACCTTGATCACCACCGGTCTGGTGCACGTCGCGGGCGAGGTCACGACCAAGGCTTACGCCGACATCCCCAACCTCGTGCGCAACAAGGTGCTGGAGATCGGCTACGACTCCTCCAAAAAGGGCTTCGACGGCGCCTCCTGCGGTGTCTCGGTCTCCATCGGCGCGCAGTCGGCGGACATCGCCCAGGGCGTCGACACCGCGTACGAGAAGCGGGTCGAGGGCGCCGCCGCGGGTGAGGAGGACGACGAGCTCGACAAGCAGGGCGCGGGCGACCAGGGCCTGATGTTCGGCTACGCCTGCGACGAGACCCCCGAGCTGATGCCGCTCCCGATCCACCTCGCGCACCGCCTCTCCCGGCGGCTGTCGGAGGTCCGGAAGAACGGGACCATCCCCTACCTCCGCCCGGACGGCAAGACCCAGGTCACCATCGAGTACGACGGTGACAAGGCGGTCCGTCTGGACACGGTGGTCGTCTCCTCGCAGCACGCCTCGGACATCGACCTGGACTCGCTGCTCGCCCCCGACATCCGTGAGTTCGTCGTCGAGCACGTGCTCGCGCAGCTCGTCGAGGACGGCATCAAGCTGGACACCGAGGGCTACCGGCTGCTGGTGAACCCGACCGGGCGCTTCGAGATCGGCGGCCCGATGGGCGACGCCGGCCTGACCGGCCGCAAGATCATCATCGACACGTACGGCGGCATGGCCCGCCACGGCGGCGGCGCGTTCTCCGGCAAGGACCCCTCCAAGGTCGACCGCTCGGCGGCGTACGCGATGCGCTGGGTCGCCAAGAACGTCGTCGCCGCGGGCCTCGCGGCACGCTGCGAGGTCCAGGTCGCGTACGCGATCGGCAAGGCCGAGCCGGTCGGTCTCTTCGTCGAGACCTTCGGCACCGCCACGGTCGACACGGAGAAGATCGAGAACGCCATCGGCGAGGTCTTCGACCTGCGCCCGGCCGCGATCATCCGCGACCTCGACCTGCTCCGCCCGATCTACGCCCAGACCGCCGCGTACGGTCACTTCGGCCGCGAGCTCCCCGACTTCACCTGGGAGCGCACCGACCGCGTGGACGCTCTGCGCGCGGCCGCCGGTCTCTAGGCCCTGATCCGCCGGACAGGCCCTGGCAGCACCGCACAGCTCATGACGGCGGGGCCCGGACACCGAACGCGGTGGCCGGGCCCCGCTGCCGTGCGCGGCCCCCGCTGTCGGGGCCGCTGTGCGCGCTGCCGCCGCTGTCAGTGCCGTCTGGTAGGAATTCAGCTGTGAGCAGCGAGAACGAGCAGTCCGCCGCACCCGGCGCCGGGGCGTCCGAGCCCGGTGCCGGGGCGCCGGAGCAGCTCGCGCTGATCAGGGAGACCGTGCGCCGGGCCAAGGCCCCCCGCGCCAAGCCGCGCACCTGGCGGGGGGCCGCGCTGGCGAAGGAGCTGCCCGTGGCCCGGGTGCTGGTCAACAAGGGGGTCCTCCACCTCGACCAGTACTTCGACTACGCGGTCCCCGAGGAGCTGGACGCCGACGCCCAGCCCGGTGTGCGGGTGCGGGTGCGGTTCGGCGCGGGACGGCACAACGTGCAGGGCGGCCGGCGCGAGGGGGGCGGCCTGATCGACGGGTTCGTCGTCGAGCGCCGCGCCGAGTCCGACTACCCGGGCACCCTGGCCGCGCTCGCCTATGTGGTCTCCCCGGAGCCGGTCCTCGGGCCCGAGCTGCTCGCCCTGTCCCGCGCGGTGGCCGACCGGTACGCGGGCAGCCTGGCCGACGTCCTCCAGCTCGCCGTCCCGCCCCGCAACGGCCGCGCCGAGTCCAAGCCGTCCCCGGACCCGCTGCCGCCGCCCCCGCCCCCGCGGCCGGGCGCCTGGGAGCGGTACGGGCAGGGCCCCGCCTTCCTGCGCGCCCTGGCCGAGGGCGGTGCGCCCCGGGCCGTCTGGACCGCGCTGCCGGGGCCCCACTGGCCCGCCGAGATCGCCCGCGCCGTCGCGGCGACCCTGTCCTCGGGGCGGGGCGCGCTCGTCGTCGTCCCGGACGGGCGGGCCGCCGGACGGGTCGACGCCGCCCTGACCGAGGTGCTCGGCGCGGGCCGGCACGCCCTGCTCACCGCCGACTCCGGGCCCGAGAAGCGCTACCGCCAGTGGCTCGCGGTGCGCCGGGGCTCGGTGCGGGCGGTCGTCGGGACCCGCGCCGCCATGTTCGCCCCCGTCCAGGACCTCGGTCTGGTCGCCGTCTGGGACGACGGGGACTCCAGCCACAGCGACACCAACGCCCCCTTCCCGCACGTCCGCGAGGTCCTGGAGCTGCGGGCCGCGCAGGGCCGGTGCGCCTTCCTGCTCGGCGGGACGAGCTGCACGGTCGAGGCCGCCCAGCTCGTGGAGAGCGGCTGGGCCCTGCCCCTTCTCGCGGACCGGGAGCAGCTGCGGCGGGCCGCGCCCCTCATCCGTACGATCGGCGACGGCGAGCTGGCCCGGGACGGGGCCGCCCGCTCGGCCCGGCTGCCCAGCCTCGCCTGGCAGACCGTGCGCGAGGGCCTGCGCAGCGGCCCGGTGCTGATCCAGGTGCCCCGCCGGGGTTACGCGCCCCGCCTCGCCTGCGAGCGCTGCCGCACCCCGGCCCGCTGCCGCCACTGCGCGGGCCCGTTGGAAGCGCCGGACCAGCAGGACCTGGACTGCGCCTGGTGCGGGCAGGCCGAGCGGGCCTGGCAGTGCGCGGAGTGCGGCTCCAACCGGCTGCGCGCCCAGATCGTCGGCGCGCGCCGTACCGCCGAGGAGCTGGGCCGGGCCTTCCCCGCCGTCCCGGTCCGCACCTCGGGCCGGGACCACATCCTGGACGCCGTCCCGGCCGCCCCCGCCCTGGTCGTCTCCACCCCCGGCGCGGAGCCCGTCGCCGAGGGCGGGTACGCGGCGGCGCTGCTCCTGGACGGCTGGGCCATGCTCGGCAGGCCCGACCTGCGCGCGGGGGAGGAGGCGCTGCGCCGGTGGACGGCGGCGGGCGCACTCGTCCGGGGCCAGGACGAGGGCGGCACGGTGGTCGTCGTCGCCGAGCCGACGCTCCGGCCGGTGCAGGCGCTGGTGCGCTGGGACCCGGCGGGGTTCGCCCGGCGGGAGCTGGCGGACCGGGCCGAGCTGCGTTTCCCGCCGGTCTCCCGGATGGCGTCGGTGACCGGTCCCGCCGAGGCCCTGGCGGCCTTCCTCGCGGCTGCCGGACTGCCGCCGGAGGCCGAGATCCTGGGCCCGGTGCCGGTCCCGGCGGCCGAGCCGGGACGCCCGCGCCGACCGACGGACGCTCCGCCCGGCGCGAGCTGGGAACGGGTCCTGATCCGGGTGGTGCCGGGACGCGGGGCGGCGCTCGCGGGGGCTCTGAAGACGGCGCAGGCGGCCCGCATGGCCAAGGGCGGGGGCGAGCAGCAGGTGCGGATCAGGATCGACCCGCCGGACATCGGCTGACGGCCGGTCCGGCACGAGCGGCGGTCGGGGCGGGGTGTGGGGCGGCGGGCCGGGGAGACCGCCGCTCCGGATTCGTACCGAGGAGGCGCGGGGAGGGTCAGCCGTTGCGCGGGCCCGGGAAGGCTCCGGGGCGCAGCTCCTCGCGGACCGGCTGCTTGCTCATCGACGGCTGCGGCGGCATCGAGCGCGCCGCGGGCACGGAGGTCGCGGGGGAGACGGTCCCGCCGGAGGGCGACCCCGGCAGCCCGGTCGCCACGGAGACGGGACGGGGCGTCGCCGCCGTCTCGGCGCTCGTGTCGGCGGCCGCGGACTGCGCGGTGGCCCGGCGTGAGCCGTAACGGCGGTGCACCGCCTGCTTGGTGACCCCCAGCGCCGAACCCACCGCGTCCCAGGAGAAGCCGAGCGAGCGGTCGAAGTCCACCGCGGCGGTGACGAGGGTCTCGACGCTGTCCCGCAGTTCCTGGGCGAGGCGGACGGTGGGGGCCGGGGCCCTGCCGTAGACGACGAAGCCCGCGGAGGGGCCGGAGCGGCGCGGGCGGTAGACGTTGCCCAGCTGGGCGGTGAGGGTGCGCAGCGCGTCCACCTGCCGCCGGACCCGCTCGATGTCCCGCACCAGGAGGTGCAGGCTGGCCCGCGCTTGGGCGTCGTGGGTTGCGTGGTCGGCCATGAAGAAGCCTCTCGAACCGGCGTTGAAAGGGATCGGGCCGCATCGGGGCGGCCCGCTTCGGTCAATCTCTTTTGACCAACGCCCGAGCCGGGTATGTGGTCACGCTATCGGGGCGTATGTGCATATGCACGGGGCGTGCACGGCGCACGTGCGCCCCCTGGCCGCCGTGCCGTCGCAGCGGGCGAGCCGGGTGTGCCCCGGGGGCGAGCCCGGCGTGCACGACCGGGCACCACTAGACTGATGTGCTGCTCGTCACCGCACGTCCTGGCCCACAGGGTCCGAGAGACCCGCCGGGCCCGAGAGACCGAGAAGCCCGAGAGGCAGTCAGCCACCCATGAAGCTCGTCTTCGCCGGCACCCCCGAGGTCGCCGTTCCCGCCCTGGACGCCCTGATCGCCTCCGACCGCCATGAGGTGGCCGCCGTCGTGACCCGGCCCGACGCCCCCGCCGGGCGCGGCCGCCGACTGGTCGCCAGCCCGGTGGCCGAGCGGGCACAGGAGGCCGGGATCGAGGTGCTGAAGCCCGCGCGGCCCCGGGACGAGGCGTTCCTCGCACGGCTGCGGGAGATCGCTCCGGACTGCTGCCCGGTCGTCGCCTACGGGGCCCTGCTGCCCAAGGTCGCCCTGGACGTGCCCGCCCGAGGCTGGGTCAACCTGCACTTCTCGCTGCTGCCCGCCTGGCGGGGCGCCGCGCCCGTGCAGCACTCGGTGATGGCCGGGGACGAGGTGACCGGCGCTTCGACCTTCCTGATCGAGGAGGGGCTCGACTCCGGTCCCGTGTACGGGGTCCTCACCGAGGAGATCCGCCCCACCGACACCAGCGGCGACCTGCTCACCCGGCTCGCGTTCGCCGGGGCCGGGCTGCTCGCGGCCACCATGGACGGCATCGAGGACGGCGCCCTGCACGCCGTCCCGCAGCCCCACGACGGCGTGACCCTGGCCCCGAAGATCACCGTGGAGGACGCCCAGATCGACTGGTCGGCCCCCGCGCTGCGGGTCGACCGGGTGGTCAGGGGCTGCACCCCCGCGCCCGGCGCGTGGACCCTGTTCCGGGGCGAGCGGCTCAAGCTCATCCAGGCGACGCCCGTCCTGGACCGCGCCGACCTGGCGCCCGGCGAGCTGTCGGCGGCGAAGAACAACGTGTACGCGGGCACCGGCTCGCACGCGGTGGAGCTGCTCTGGGTCCAGCCGCAGGGCAAGAAGCCGATGAAGGCCGCCGACTGGGCGCGCGGCGTCCGGATCGTCCACGGCGAGCTGCTGGGCCCGTAGAACCTCCCGTACGAGAGCCCGGGGACGGCGACGTACGCTGGGAGAGTTCGCCCTCTCACCATCTGCGGAGCACCTTTCACGTGAACGACCAGCCGCGTCGCCGTCCCGCCAAGCCCCACCGCCGCCCCCAGAAGGACCCTGTCCGGTTCCTCGCCTTCGAGGCGCTGCGGGCCGTCGACGAGCGGGACGCGTACGCCAACCTCGTGCTGCCCCCGCTGCTGAAGAAGGCCCGCGCCAAGGGCGACTTCGACGGCCGGGACGCGGCGCTGGCGACCGAGCTGGTCTATGGGACGCTGCGCCGCCAGGGCACGTACGACGCGATCGTCGCGGCCTGCGTCGACCGGCCGCTCCGCGAGGTCGACCCGCCGGTCCTGGACGTCCTCAACATGGGCGTCCACCAGCTGCTCGGCACCCGCATCCCCACCCACGCGGCGGTCTCCGCCAGCGTGGAGCTGGCCCGGGTGGTGCTGGGCGAGGGGCGGGCGAAGTTCGTCAACGCGGTGCTGCGCAAGGTCACCGCGCACGACCTGGACGGCTGGGTGGAGAAGGTCGCGCCCTCGTACGAGGAGGACGCCGAGGACCACCTCTCCATCGTCCACTCGCACCCGCGCTGGATCGTCTCCGCGCTCTGGGACGCGCTCGGCGGGGGCCGCGCCGGCATCGAGGACCTGCTGGAGGCCGACAACGAGCGGCCCGAGGTGACCCTGGTCGCCCGCCCCGGCCGCTCCACCACCGACGAGCTGGTCAAGGCGCTCGGCGACGACAACTCCCTGCCGGGCCGCTGGTCGCCCTACGCCGTCCGGATGGCCGAGGGCGGCGAGCCCGGGGCGCTCACGGCGGTCCAGGAGGGCCGGGCGGGCGTCCAGGACGAGGGCAGCCAGCTGGTCGCCGCCGCCCTCGCCGCCGCCCCCGTGGAGGGCCGCGACACCCGCTGGCTGGACGGCTGCGCGGGCCCCGGCGGCAAGGCCGCCCTGCTGGCCGCCCTCGCCGCCGAGCGGGGCGCCGCCCTGCTGGCCGCCGAGAAGCAGCCGCACCGGGCCCGGCTGGTGGAGCGGGCGCTCGCCGGCAACCCGGGCCCGTACCAGGTGGTCACCGCGGACGGCACCCGGCCGCCGTGGCTGCCCGGCGCCTTCGACCGCATCCTGATGGACGTGCCCTGCTCCGGCCTGGGCGCGCTGCGCCGCCGCCCGGAGGCCCGCTGGCGGCGGCGCGCCGAGGACCTGGAGAGCTTCGCGCCGCTCCAACGCGGCCTGCTGCGCGAGGCGTTGAAGGCCGTACGGGTCGGGGGCGTCGTCGGTTACGCGACCTGCTCGCCGCATCTCGCGGAGACCCGGGTGGTCGTCGAGGACGTGCTCAAGGGGCGCGGCGGCGAGCCGGTGGAGGCCGAGTGGGTGGACGCCCGTCCGCTGATGCCGGGCGTGCCCGCGCTGGGCGACGGCCCCGACGTCCAGCTGTGGCCGCATCTGCACGGGACCGACGCCATGTATCTCGCTGTGCTGCGCAGGACCGGCTGAATACAGCCCCGACAGTGAGCCTCCCCGTACAGCAAAAGAACAGTAAAGCGCAGGCAAAATGCCCAGAATGTGCGAACTGTGATGGCCGGGTGAGGCTTTGGCGACCGCCGGGGCGGGCAACCGGCGCGGAACGTGGCAGGCTTGGGGCATGGCGCAGATCAACCCCAGCATCCTGTCCGCCGATTTCGCGCGTCTCGCTGAGGAGGCGAAGGCCGTCGAAGGCGCGGACTGGCTCCATGTCGATGTCATGGACAACCACTTCGTCCCGAACCTGACCCTCGGCGTGCCGATCGTCGAGGCGCTGGGCAAGGCCACGGACACCCCGCTGGACTGCCACCTCATGATCGAGGACCCCGACCGCTGGGCTCCGCTCTACGTGGAGGCGGGCGCGGGCTCGGTCACCTTCCACGCGGAGGCCGCGGCCGCGCCGGTGCGCCTGGCGCGGGAGATCCGGGCGAAGGGCGCGCGGGCGTCGATGGCGCTCAAGCCCGCGACGCCGATCGAGCCGTACGAGGACCTGCTCCCCGAGCTCGACATGCTGCTGATCATGACGGTCGAGCCGGGCTTCGGCGGGCAGGCGTTCCTGGACATCATGCTGCCGAAGATCCGCCGCACCCGGGAGCTGATCAGCAAGCACGGCCTCGAACTCTGGCTCCAGGTCGACGGCGGGGTCTCCGCCGACACGATCGAGCGGTGCGCCGAGGCGGGCGCGGACGTCTTCGTCGCGGGTTCCGCGGTGTACGGGGCGACGGACCCGGCGGCGGCGGTGCGGGGTCTGCGGGCCCAGGCGGAGGCGGTCACGGCCGCCGCGCCCTGGGCGTGCGGCCACTGAACAAAGGGCAGATGAACGCGGCCCGACAGGGCCGATCAAGGATCGCCGGATCTGACAGGATGAAGGCGTATCGGGCGTGTGAACAGCAGTGAGGAGATCGCGGTGTCTGGCATCTCGGCGGGTCGGTCAGCCATGCGGATGGGACCCGCGGAGCTGGTGCAGGCGGCGGCCATGGCCCGCCGGTTCTACCTGGAGGGCAAGTCCAAGATCCAGATCGCCGAGGAGTTCGGCGTCAGCCGCTTCAAGGTGGCCCGGGTCCTGGAGACGGCCCTGGAGCGTGATCTCGTACGGATCGAGATCCGGGTGCCGGCCGAGCTGGACGCCGAACGCTCCGACGCGCTCCGGGCCCGTTACGGGCTGCGCCACGCGGTCGTCGTCGAGTCCCCGGCCGAGGAGCAGGAGGACGCCCCCGACCCGGAGAACCTGGGCGAGGTCGCGGCCGACCTCCTCGGCGAGCTGGTGGCCGAGGGTGATGTGCTCGGCCTGGCCTGGGGCCGCTCCACCATCCACATGGCGGCGGCGCTCGACCGGCTCCCGCCCTGCACCGTCGTCCAGCTGACCGGCGTCTACGACGCGGGCACCGCCGAGCGCGGCTCCGTCGAGGCGGTGCGCCGGGCCGCCCAGGTCTCCGGCGGCGAGGCGCACCCCATCTACGCCCCGATGCTGCTGCCCGACCCGGCGACGGCCGCCGCGCTGCGCGAACAGACGGGCATCGCCCGCGCCTTCGAGTACTTCGACAAGGTCACCGTCGCGGCCGTCTCGATCGGCTCCTGGGAGCCGGGGATCTCCACGGTCCACGACATGCTCTCCGACGCGGAGCGCGCCCACTACGCCTCGCTCGGCGTCGCCGCCGAGATGTCCGCGCACCTCTTCGACTCGGACGGCCGCAGAGTCGGCCGCGACCTGGGCGAGCGCTGCATCACCGTCGAGGCGGACCGGTTGCGCCGGATCCCCGAGGTGGTGGCGATCGCGGGCGGCCTGCGCAAGGCGGCGGCGATCGGGGCCGTGCTGCGGTCGGGCCTGGTCACCAGCCTGGTGACGGACACCGCGGCGGCGGACTTCCTGCTCACCGAGTCGGCCGCCGGCGTGCGCCCAGCGCTGGAGCGGGCCGACCCGGACGGGGAGTGACCCGGAGCGGGAACTGACGAAGGCCGGGCGCCCTCGCGGGGCGCCCGGCCCTTTCTCGTACGGGAGGCCCTAGTCGTATGAGGCCATAACGTTCGTCACGCTCGCCAGAGCCGGCGATACAGGTGGTCTCCCCGCTGTGGCTCCGTGCGGTCGGTGGTACTCGTCGCGGACGTCCACACGGCAACAGCCGGGTCACCGTGCGACGGCTGATCACCACCCCGACGTCATGGAGTTCGAACGCGATTCGCGACGCCGACCATCTCTGTTCCCGGCGCATCGCCTCGATCCGTTGCGCGGCATCGGCATCTGTCGCGGTCGGCTGCCGGTGTGGTGGTGAAGACCGGTCCGGCAGCACCGCCTCTCCGTGTCTTGGCCACCGGTTCTTCCACTTCGAGGCGCACACCCGCGAGATGCCCGTCCCTGGGGCGACGTGCGCAGTCGGGCGGGTCGTGCACCGCTCGATCAGGCGTCGGCGGCCTTCGACTGACGAGTGGCGCGTCGGCGTGCGTCATATCTTGCTCGCGAAGAACGCGGTGCTCGCTGCCGCGAGCGCCAGGAACACTCCGGGGAACGCGATGGTGGAGAACACTCGAGCACGGATGTGGGCGATGACTGCTCCGATGAAGAAGACGACGAGTCCGACTCCGGCCGCCAGGCCGAGCGGATGAGCCCCGAGCAGGCCGATGACAAGACCTGCGGCTCCTGCGAGCTTGAGCGTCGCGAGGTACGGCAGCATCGCTGAGGGGAGCCGCACTTCTGCTGAGTTGGCCAGCACGAACGGGGCTCGGCCGTAGTCCGCGACGGCGATGCCCAGGTTGGCTGCGATGCACGCGACCGTGGCGATCACCAGGAAGAGGTTCATGATGTGTACGACCCCACGATCGTGAACGGCTCGGGCGTGGGCGCGAGCGGGCCACTGGCTGCCCGGCTGATCGCGTCTCGTAGCCGCTGTGCTCCGGTCAGCGTCAGGAGCGGGTTCGTCGTCGGTTCGGCGAGTTCGAGCGCGAGGATGAAGTCGGTTCCCGACTCGCTCGCGTATGCCGTACGGGCCAGGCCGGTCGTTGGCGCTGAGCAGAGGGCCGCGAGGACACGGGTCAGGCAGTCAGGCGGCTCGGCGGCGGAGTCCACGGCGGCGCTGAAGCGCACCATCTGTAGGCTCATCGTGCTGTCATCTCCTTGGGATGTGAACGGGCATGGTTCTGAACCGACCGTCCTGACGTTCGCCAGATCAAGAAGGTGACACCCGATGCCCATCACGGTCGGAGAATTCGAGGCCGCCAGGCCGCAGCTGCTGTCATTCGCCTACCGAATGCTCGGCTCGTCGCATGATGCGCAGGACGCAGTCCAGACGGCGTGGCTGAGGGCCACGACCACGCGATCCGACGCTGAGATCGAGAACCCCGCCGCGTGGCTGCGGACAGTGACCGCCAGCGTGTGCCTCGATGAACTGCGGATGCGACGCCGCCGTAACGAAGCGCCTCTGCTGGCGGCAGCCATTCCCGCCGAACAGCTCACGGCGGACGAGGCATTCCTGCGGAAAGAGGGCGTCTCTCGGGCGCTGATGGTCTTGCTGAACCAGCTGACGCCGCCGCAACGGGTGGCGTATGTCCTGCACGACCTGTTCTCGGTGCCGTTCGATCACATCGCGCATGTGCTCGGCGGAACCGTGCCGGCGGCGAAGAAGCACGCCAGCCGGGCCCGGCAGCGCATCGCAGGCGCCCCGTCGGTCGAGCACGTGGATCGCGGGGCCCATCGGATCGTCGAAGCATTTCTGGCAGCGGCCGAGACGGGAAACACGCGCGCGATGATCCAGATACTTGCTCCGGACAGTGTCCGTGACGCCGACGCTGCGCTGCTGCCGCGTGGCGCCCGCACCCACGTCGCCGGGTCGACCGCGATCGCGAACGAGACAAGACTCTTCCGCGACCGGATTCGAGCCGCGTGCAGCATCACGGTCGACAGGCGAAGCATGTACCTCATCGCGCCCGGCGGACACCCGCTCGCGACCCTCGAAATCGTCACCACCGGCAAGGAGATCACCAGAATCACGCTGCGCTCAGCAGAACGAGGGCACGTGTACACAGCCCCGGTCGCGTCAACAACCTCCTGACCCGCGACACCTGGGTGCCGCCCCGACGCGCTTCGTGCGGGACTCCCCGGCCCTGGCCGGTTCGTACGGGAGCCCCCACCCCTAGGCCGGTTCGGACCCGGTGCCCCTATCCCTGACGCGGCTCGTACCGGCGGCCCTGCCCCTGGCGCGGAACCTGCGCCGCGCTCGGCGTCGCTTCCGCGTGGTCGGGGGCGACGCCCAGCACGGTCTCCTCCAGATACTCCTGGGGCTCCTCGTACTGGCCGACGTTCGCCGGGTTGTAGCGCGGGGTCTGGCGCGACCAGTCCAGATTCCCGCGCATCCAGCTGCGCATCCCGTCGAGATAGGGCACCAGCAGGCCGGCCAGCTGCGGATGCATCTCCAGCAGCTCGTCCTCGGCGGCGAGGAAGCGCTCGGTCTCCAGGGCCAGCCGCTCCGCCACGTGGTCCAGGGCCTGCTGCTCGCCGAGGCCACGGTGGTGGCTGACCAGGTGGACGAGGTTGTGGATCTCGCCGAGCACCTGCTCCTTCTCGAAGGAGTACACGTCGTTGGCCCAGCACACGTGGTTGCAGGAGGCTTCCAGGGCCGTGATGAACCGGGGGTCGTTGTGGATCGACTCCGGGGCCTCGATGCCGGTCACGATCTCTATGAGGTCCATGCAGACGTAGATGGCGCCGGTGTGCCGGCGCTTGGCGATGTACGTCTCCTCGGACGGCACCACGCCGTCCGCCCGGTTCCCCGCCTCCCAGGTGGTGGCGGTGGTGAGGTAGGTGACCAGGTGCCAGGCGAACCGGGTCCGCCAGTGGGGGGCCGCGTCCGGCGTCGTACGTTCCCACAGGTCCATCAGGGCGATCACGGCGGCCGGCGGCTCCTCGCCCGGCAGCGGGGCGGGGGCTGAGCCGTCCACCACGGCGCGCATCCGCTCGACCACATCGCGCACCCGCTCGGGGGAGCGCCCCAGATGGCCGTCGTCGAGCTGGTCGTCGACCAGGAACAGCCAGACGAACCAGTCGGCCACCAGATCGAGGTGCTGCTCATCGGCCGTGGGATAGACCATGCCGACGAACGCGCCGAAATCGGCTTGTTCGAAGCGGTTCATCGCGGACTCGCGGTGCACCAGGCCCGTCTGTCTGATCCAGGCGCCCAGGTGGCCGCGCGTGTGCCCGACGTGCGGGTTGGTCCGCTGGGGGAACGGGCAGTAGATGTCCGGCAGTTCGCTGTCCACAGGCGGATTGGGGTCCTCTCCGGTCAAAGGGTGTGCCGAGGTCTCCGATGTGCCGGAGCGGCACCTCGGACACCCCCGAGACCTGCGGATTTGAAGCTACCTGACCCCTTGTCACCGGGTCCAGGGATGGTGATCGCGAATGATTCGAAACCCGTTCGGGTAGAGTCCGTGGGTAAGGCAGGTTCCACTTGCCCGGGACCCCCCAACCACCTCCCAGGAGACCTCCAGGAATCCTTTGGAGGAACAGACGAATGCGGGGGTCTTTTGCTGTGTCTTCGTGGAAACGACCTGCACCGTTTCGTATGAAAAAATGAGTGTTATGCGCTTTCTTGAGCCGGGCACCGGTCGCTACACAGACTCCTCCGTCGTCCCGTACGACCTGACGTACGACGACGTCTTCATGGTCCCGGGCCGCTCGGCCGTCGGATCCCGCCAGGCGGTGGACCTCTCCTCGCCGGACGGCACCGGCACGACCATCCCGCTCGTGGTGGCCAACATGACCGCCATCGCGGGCCGGCGGATGGCCGAAACCATCGCCCGCCGCGGTGGTCTCGTCGTCATCCCCCAGGACATCCCGATCGACGTCGTCACCGACGTCATCACCTGGGTCAAGACGCGTCACCTCGTCCTGGATACCCCGATCGAGCTGGCCCCCGGCCAGACCGTCGCCGACGCCCTGTCCCTGCTGCCCAAGCGGGCGCACGGCGCGGGCGTCGTCGTGGACGAGGACCGGCGTCCCGTGGGCGTCGTCACCGACCACGACCTGACCGGCGTCGACCGCTTCACCCAGCTCTCCGAGGTCATGTCCCGGGACCTGGTGCTCTTGGACGCGGACATCGACCCGCGCGACGCGTTCAACAAGCTCGACGGCGCCAACCGCAAGCTCGCCCCCGCCGTGGACGAGGACGGCCGGCTCGTCGGCATCCTCACCCGCAAGGCCGCCCTGCGCGCCACCCTCTACACCCCCGCCACCGACGACCACGGCAGGCTGCGCATCGCGGCGGCCGTGGGCATCAACGGCGACGTGGCGGGCAAGGCCAAGCAGCTCCTGGACGCTGGCGTCGACACCCTCGTGGTGGACACCGCCCACGGCCACCAGGAATCCATGATCAGCGCGGTCCGCGCCGTACGGGCCCTGGACCCGCGGGTCCCGATCGTCGCGGGCAACATCGTCGCCGCCGAGGGCGTGCGCGACCTGATCGAGGCGGGCGCGGACATCATCAAGGTCGGCGTCGGCCCCGGCGCCATGTGCACCACCCGGATGATGACCGGCGTCGGCCGGCCGCAGTTCTCCGCCGTCCTGGAGTGCGCCGCCGAGGCGAGGAAGCACGGCAAGCACGTCTGGGCGGACGGCGGCGTCCGCCACCCGCGCGATGTCGCCATGGCGCTCGCCGCCGGCGCGTCCAACGTGATGATCGGCTCCTGGTTCGCGGGGACGTACGAGTCGCCCGGCGACCTCCAGCAGTCCGCGGACGGCCGCTACTACAAGGAGTCCTTCGGGATGGCCTCGGCGCGCGCCGTGAAGAACCGCACGTCGGACGAGTCCGCGTACGACCGGGCCCGGAAGGCGCTCTTCGAGGAGGGCATCTCCACCTCGCGGATGTTCCTCGACCCGACCCGTCCGGGCGTCGAGGACCTGATCGACTCGATCATCGCGGGCGTCCGCTCCTCCTGCACCTACGCCGGTGCCGCGTCCCTGGAGGAGTTCGCCGACAAGGCGGTCGTCGGCGTCCAGAGCGCCGCCGGATACGCCGAGGGCAAGCCGCTGCACGCCAGCTGGAGTTGATCCCGCGAAACCCCGACATCCCCGCCCCTTCCGGTGCTTCACGCCGGGAGGGGCGGAGTCGTTCACGGGCGCCCCGGAGGTGGCCGGGAGGCCGCTTCAACTCGGGCCGAATATAAGTAATATGAAGCCCAATCAGCTGCCTGCCTCTCTGCGGTAAGGGATCTCATGTCCTTCTTCACTGACCTGGCCCATCAGTACATCGACGGCGAGTGGCGGCCGGGGAAGGGGTCCTGGGACATCATCGACTTCAACCCCTTCGACGGGGAGAAGCTCGCCTCGATCGCCGTCGCCACCGCCGAAGAGGTCGACCAGGCATACCGCGCCGCCGAGCGGGCCCAGCAGGCGTGGGCCGACACCAACCCGTACACCCGGCGCACGGTCCTGGAGAAGGCGCTGCGCCTCGTCGAGGAGCGCGAGCCGGAGATCGGCGAGGCGATCGTCGCCGAGCTCGGCGGCACCCGCCTGAAGGCGGGCTTCGAGCTGCATCTCGCCAAGGAGTTCCTCCGCGAGGCCATCCATCTCGCCCTGCGCCCGTCCGGGCAGATCCTCCCCTCGCCGACCGAGGGCAAGGAGAACCGGGTCTACCGGGTGCCGGCCGGGGTCGTCGGGGTCATCAGCCCCTTCAACTTCCCCTTCCTGCTCTCCCTCAAGTCCGTGGCCCCCGCCCTCGCCCTCGGCAACGCCGTCGTCCTCAAGCCGCACCAGAACACCCCGATCTGCGGCGGCACCCTGCTGGCCAGGATCTTCGAGGACGCCGGGCTGCCCGCCGGACTGCTCAACGTCGTGATCACCGACATCGCGGAGATCGGCGACACCCTGCTGGAGCACCCCGTGCCGCAGGTCATCTCCTTCACCGGCTCCGACAAGGTCGGCCGCCACGTCGCGACCGTCTGCGCCGCCAACCTCAAGCGGGTCGTCCTCGAACTCGGCGGCAACAGCGCCCTGATCGTGCTCGACGACGCCGACGTCGACTACGCGGTCGACGCCGCGGTCTTCAGCCGTTACGTCCACCAGGGCCAGGTCTGCATGGCCGCCAACCGGATCCTGGTCGACCGCTCGATCGAGCAGGAGTTCACCGAGAAGTTCGTCGCCAAGGTCGCCTCCCTCACCGTGGGCGACCCCGCCGACCCCGCCACCCAGATCGGCCCGCTGATCAACTCCTCGCAGGCCGAGTCCATCTCCCGGCTCGTCGACCAGACCGTCGAGGCCGGCGCCACCGCCCTCCTGCACGGCCGCGCGGACGGCAACCTGGTCAGCCCCTCCGTCCTCACCGGCCTCGCCGCCGACTCGCCGGTCCTCCAGCAGGAGATCTTCGGCCCCGTCGCCCTCCTCGTCCCCTTCGACGGCGAGGACGAGGCCGTCCGCATCGCCAACGACACCCCGTACGGGCTCAGCGGCGCCGTCCACACCGGCAACATCGAGCGCGGCGTGCGGATCGGGCAGCGCATCCGCACCGGCATGATCCACATCAACGACGGCACCGTCCACGACGAGCCCATCGTCCCCTTCGGCGGCGAGAAGAGCTCGGGCCTCGGCCGGCTGAACGGCGAGTCGATGATCGACGCCTTCACCACCCAGAAGTGGATCTCCGTGCAGCACGGCCGCTCGCAGTTCCCCTTCTGACCTTCCGGGCCACCTGCCCTTCGGCCGGTCGGCGTCTTCCTCGCCGGCCGGCCGCCCCCTGCGCCGAGCGCGCCCGCGACGGCGGCTCATGGTCTACTGCGGGAGGCGGCGCCCGCCGCCTCCCGCAGGAGACCCCACCGCAGAGAAGTGAACCGCCCGACGTGCGCCTGAACGACCTCGACGAACGCATCGTCCACGCCCTCGCCGAAGACGCCCGGCGCTCGTACGCCGACATCGGCGCGATCGTCGGCCTCTCCGCCCCCGCCGTGAAACGCCGCGTCGACCGGCTGCGGGCCGAGGGCGCGATCACCGGCTTCACCGTGCGCGTCGACCCGGCGGCGCTCGGCTGGGAGACCGAGGGGTTCATCGAGATCTACTGCAGCCGCAACACCTCCCCGGAAGCGATCAAGCAGGGCCTCGCCCGCTACCCGGAGATCGCCTCGGCCTCCACCGTCACGGGCGACGCGGACGCGGTGGTCCAGGTGTTCGCCGCCGACATGCGCCACTTCGAGCAGGTCCTGGAGCGGATCGCGGGCGAGCCGTACGTGGAGCGCACGAAGTCGGTGCTGGTGCTCTCACCGCTGCTGCGCAGGTACTCGGCGGAGGCCCCGCCGGCCTGAGGGGCCGCCCTCGGAGGCAGCCCCCGCAGGCCCGGGCCAGGGCCCCGGAACAGTGGCCCACATCACCCCCCTGACCTGCGGTGATCCTCCACGCAACGTATCGCCGCCACAGCGCCCGCGCGCGCAACGAATCGACGGTCGACGCGCAACGCTCGCGCCTTGTCCGGGGCGAGAGACGCCACGTACCTTCGATACGTCTCCCCACTCCGCCCGCACCGTCCGAGGTCAGCCATGCCGTCGTTGCGCACCGCCCTGCTCCAGAGTTCCGGCCGGCCCGGCGACGTCGCCCAGAACCTGAAGACCCTGGACGAGGCCGCCGCGCGCGCCGCCGCTTCGGGCGCCCGGCTGCTGGTCGCCCCCGAGCTGTTCCTCACCGGGTACGCGATCGGCGACGCCGTCCCCGAGCTGGCCGAGCCCGTCGACGGCCCCGGCGCCCAGGCCGTCGCCGACATCGCCGTACGCCACGGCCTCGCCGTCCTCTACGGCTACCCGGAGCGCGACGGCGAGCGGATCTTCAACGCCTCCCAGCTCATCGGCCCCGAGGGCGCGCGGCAGGCGAACTACCGCAAGACCCACCTCTTCGGCTGCTTCGAGCAGGAGTGGTTCACCCCCGGCGACCAGCCCGTCGTCCAGGCGGACCTGGACGGCGTCCGGATCGGGCTGCTGATCTGCTACGACGTCGAATTCCCGGAGAACGTCCGGGCGCACGCCCTGGCCGGCACCGACCTGCTGCTGGTGCCCACCGCGCAGATGCACCCGTTCCAGTTCGTCGCGGAATCCGTCGTCCCCGTACGGGCCTTCGAGAGCCAGATGTACGTGGCGTACGTCAACCGCACCGGCCCGGAAGGCGAGTTCGAGTTCGTCGGGCTGAGCTGCCTGGCCGGCCCTGACGGCACGGTGCGCACCCGCGCCGGCCGTGGCGAGGAGCTCGTCGTCGGCGAGGTGGACCCGGAGTTCCTGGCCGCGTCCCGCGCCGCCAACCCGTATCTGCACGACCGCCGCCCCGGTCTGTACGGCTCCCTCGGCTGAGCCCGCCCCCTCCCCGAAGAAACCTTCTCCCCAGAGTCATCGCGCAAGGAGTCCGCACCCCATGACGTCCACGGTGCCCAACGCCATCCAGCACACCGACGCGGCCGCCCCGCCGATCACCATGTTCGGGCCGGACTTCCCGTACGCGTACGACGACTTCCTCGCCCACCCGGCCGGTCTCGGCCAGATACCGGCGACCGAGCACGGCCAGGAGGTCGCCGTCATCGGCGGCGGGCTCTCCGGGATCATCGCCGCGTACGAGCTGATGAAGATGGGGCTGAAGCCCGTCGTCTACGAGGCGGACCGGATCGGCGGCCGGCTGCGCACCGTCGGCTTCGACGGCTGCGACCCCTCGCTCACCGCCGAGATGGGCGCGATGCGCTTCCCGCCGTCCTCCACGGCGCTCCAGCACTACATCGACCTGGTGGACCTGGAGACCCGGGACTTCCCCAACCCGCTCTCCCCGGCCACCCCCTCGACCGTCGTGGACCTCAAGGGCGAGTCGCACTACGCCGAGACCATCGACGACCTGCCGCAGGTCTACCGCGATGTGGCCGACGCCTGGAACGCCTGCCTGGAGCAGGGCGCGGACTTCTCCGACATGAACCGGGCGCTGCGCGAGCGCGACGTACCGCGCATCCGGGAGATCTGGGCCAAGCTCGTCGAGCAGCTCGACAACCAGACCTTCTACGGCTTCCTCTGCGCCTCCGACGCCTTCAAGTCCTTCCGGCACCGCGAGATCTTCGGCCAGGTCGGCTTCGGCACCGGCGGCTGGGACACCGACTTCCCCAACTCCATCCTGGAGATCCTGCGAGTCGTCTACACCGAGGCCGACGACCACCACCGGGGCATCGTCGGCGGCAGCCAGCAGCTCCCGCTGCGCCTGTGGGACCGCGAGCCGCAGAAGATCGTCCACTGGCCGCTGGGCACCTCGCTGGCCTCCCTGCACGGCGGCGAGCCGCGCGGCGCCGTGACCCGGCTGACCCGTACGGCGGGCAACCGCATCACCGTCACCGACGCCACCGGCGACATCCGCACCTTCCGGGCCGCCGTCTTCACCGGGCAGTCCTGGCTGCTGCTCTCCAAGATCGACTGCGATGACGCGCTCTTCCCGATCGACCACTGGACGGCGATGGAGCGCACCCACTACATGGAGTCGTCCAAGCTGTTCGTGCCGGTGGACCGGCCGTTCTGGCTGGACAAGGACGAGACCACCGGCCGCGACACCATGTCGATGACGCTCACCGACCGGATGACCCGGGGCACCTACCTGCTGGACGACGGGCCGGACAAGCCCGCCGTCATCTGCCTCTCCTACACGTGGTGCGACGACAGCCTCAAGTGGCTGCCGCTCTCCCCGAAGGAGCGCATGGAGGTCATGCTCAAGTCGCTCGGGGAGATCTACCCGAACGTCGACGTCCGCAGTCACATCATCGGCAACCCGGTCACCGTCTCCTGGGAGAACGAGCCCTACTTCATGGGCGCGTTCAAGGCGAACCTGCCCGGCCACTACCGCTACCAGCGGCGGCTGTTCACCCACTTCATGCAGGACCGGCTGCCCGCCGACAAGCGGGGCCTGTTCCTGGCGGGCGACGACATCTCCTGGACGGCCGGCTGGGCCGAGGGCGCGGTGCAGACCGCGCTGAACGCGGTGTGGGGCGTCATGCACCAGTTCGGCGGGGCCACCGACCCGACCAACCCCGGCCCCGGCGACGTGTTCGACGAGATCGCACCGGTGGAGCTTCCGGAGGACTGAGCCGAAGCCGGGGGCCGTACGCGGGCGTCAGCGGCAGGGGGTGAGCCAGAGGCGCACCACCAGCCCGGCCCCCGCGTCGGTCCGCTGCCGGAACTCCTCGGCCAGCGAGGGGAGTCCACGCAGCTGCCAGAGCACCCGGGCCGCCGACCAGGCGGCCTCCCGGGCCCGCTCCAGGCTCCAGGAACTCACCAGATGGGTCAGCGGATCCGCGATCCGCAGAAGATCGGGGCCCGGCGTCAGATCGTCGCGGATCCGCTCCTCCAGCAACGCGAGGAGATCACCCACCCGCTCGAACTCCCCCTCCAGCTCCGCCGGGGCGCAGTCCCGCGTACGACAGGCGTCCACCACGGCCAGGGCGAGGTCGTGCGCGACGTGCGCATGGAGACCGCCCAGGGCGAACTGCACCGGCCGTACGCCGGGATGGCGACGGCGGGGGAGGAGCGGACGCCAGCACTCCGGCAGACGCCCGCCCGCCTCCGCCGTGTCGACGGCCCACAGATAGCGCTCCATGAGCCGTTCCTCCAGGGTGTCGGCGGTTTCCCCGTCGCGGGGGACGCCCCGCCCGGCCTGCCCGCGCACCGTCTGGGCGACGGCGAGATACGCCTCGTTGAAGACCCCGACACCGTCCCCGCCCGGCCACCGGCCGCCCCACGCACGCATCCGCTCGATCCCCGCGAGCGTCTGCGCCACCGGAATCCCGGGGCCGGCCGGTTCTGCGGACTGCTCGATCTGCACCATGTGCGGAGCGTCCCAGCCATAGGCTCGCCACGGCGCCGCCCGGCCGGAGGTTCATCGGAACGGGCGAACAACGGTGCCGGAAAAGGGGATCGAGGAGTGCCGGGCACACACGCACGACGCCGCATCGCACACCGGGAGCGCCGACGCGCCGCCCGCCGGCACGCCCTGCTGGCCGTCGCGACGGCGGTCGTGGCGATCGGCGCCACGGCCGGGCTGATCGACGCCGGACAGGACGAACGGCGCACCACGGCCGCCCCGGAGCCGACGCCCGGGCCGGTCCTCCAGCCGCTCCCGGCGGTTCCGACCCCGAGCGCCCCGCCGCCGCCTGCCGCGCCGCCCTCGACACGCCCCGCGCCGACACCGCCTCCCGCGTCACCGTCGCCCACCGCTCCCCGTACGAGCGCCGCCCCCTCCGCGACCTCCGCCGGCCCGGCCGCACCGGCCCCGGCCCCCCGGAACCGCCTCTTCCGGCACCCCGGGTCCCAGGTCCTGGACTGGGTGCGGGCCAACCCCGACGACCCGCGCCGCCCGCTCATCGAGTCCCGGATCGCGGCGCAGCCCGCGGCGGTCTGGTTCGCGGCCCACAACCCGGGGGAGATCGCCGGGCAGGTCCGCGGGGTCACCCGGGGCGCGGCCGCCGCCGGGCGGACCCCGGTGCTCGTGCCGTACGCCATCCCCGACCGGGACTGCGGCGGGGCCTCGCAGGGCGGGGCGCCGGATCTCGCGGCGTACGACGCCTGGATACGGGAGTTCGCCCAGGGGCTCGGCAAGGGCCCGGCCATCGTGATCCTGGAACCCGACGCCATCGCCCTCTCCGACTGCCTCACCGCCCCCGAACGCGCGGCCCGCTTCGCCTCGCTGGCCCGCGCCGGAGACACCCTGCGCGCCGCGAACCCCCGGGCCAGGGTCTACTTCGACGGCGGCCACTCCGGCTGGCACGCCCCCGCGAAGCAGGCGGCCGCGCTCCGGGCGGCCGGGGCGGCCACCAGCGGCGACGGCATCTTCACCAACGTGGCCAACTTCCACCGCACCGCCGACGAGACCGCCTACGCCCGCCGCGTGCTCGCCGCCCTCGACGGCCCCGCCCGCCTCGGCGCGGTCGTCGACACCAGCCGCAACGGCAACGGCGCGCCCCCGGCGGGCCAGTGGTGCGACCCGGCGGGCCGGGCCCTGGGGCAGACCCCGACGACCCGGACCGGCGAGAGCGGCATCGACGCGTACCTGTGGGTGAAGCTGCCGGGGGAGTCGGACGGCTGCTCGGGTGCGGCGGGCTCGTTCACCCCGGAGTACGCCTACGAACTGGCCACGGGGTGATCCTGCGGCCGGCCGATCCTGCGACGCTGACATCCGGCTCGTACGGAGGGAGGCCCTTCACGCCTCCGCCGTACAGGAGGCTCTCACGCCCCGGCCGTACGGGAGGCCCTTCACGCCGGCTCTTCGGTGGCCGCCTCCTCCGCGCCGGTGGTGAGCCTCCGGTCGAGTCGTCGGCGTGCACGCGCCAGGCGCATGGATGCCGCTTTCGCGGTGATCCCGAGGGCGTCCGCGATCTCCGCGGTGCGGAACCCGGCGATCATCAGGTTCAGTACCTGACGGTCGTCGAGGTCGAGCTGGGCGATCGCCCCGGCCAGCACCACCGGCACGACCGCCTCGTACGTGGGGTCGACTCCAGGAGCGACGGGGAGCACTCCCTGTCGGAGCGCGTCCGATTCCCGGGCCGCCTTCCTCGCCGCGTTGGAGATGTGACCTGCGGCGATCCTGTAGGTCAGGCTGCGCAACTGCCGTAACCCCACGTCGTCGGTGGGGGCGGGCACCTGTTTGCGCCACACGGTGAGCATCGTCTCGCTGGCCAGGTCCTCGGCGAGCCCGGAAGGGAATCTCGCCCGGATGAAGCGGTGCACCTTCGGAAGCATGTCTGCGAAGAACTCCGCGTAGAAGGCGTCCCCCACCCCGACACCTCCCACGGCGCGTTCGTCGACGCATCGGGCTGATGAGGGCCGCGCTCAGGGATGCGTTCCTCCCGTTGGCAGCGTAACAAGGCGACCATGCACGGGTGTTCGCCCTGCCGGCCCCGTGAACGCTCCCGGAGCGCGGTCTCGCGATTCGTGCGGAGACGCCTGTGGGATTTCCCGATCTCATGACATCAGGTGGTGGACAAGTCGTTCACCGCGATCAACACCCGGGGGCAGGACAGCGTGGGCACACAAGGTGTGAGCAGGACCGTAGGCCGTCTGCCGGCATGGCTCGCCCTCGTGGCGTCGGTGAGCCTGCTGGCGACGGCCTGCGGTGAGGAGACCGGCTGCGGCAGTGGCGCGGGGTCCGGCAAGGACGCGGTGAGCCGGTTCCTGGACGCGGCGGCCCGGGACGAGTCCGACGAGGCTGTCTGCCGCTACCTCCAGGAAGGCGAGAGCGTCGATGAGGCGGTGGAGTGGGTCGCCGGGCTCGACGCCGGGGATGTCGACGCGCTGGAGGTCCGCGAGGTGCGCGGCGACCGGATGGGGGCCGAGCATCGGTTCGTCCTCGGACCTTCGGCGGCGCCGGTCGCCGACCTCGCCGTCATCGAGGTCGATGGACGGTTCGTCGTGTCGGTGACCGGCAGCACGAAGAAGTAGGCAGGCGCAGGCACGGGGGTGTCGGCGCTCGGGGCGGACGGCGTGGGGTTCTCGGCGGTGCGGATGGGCCCCGGGAGCCGATGCCGTTGCCGTGCCTGAGCGGCCGGCTCCTGCCCGCGCGGACTCCTGGACCCGTGGACCTGCGCTACGCGCCGTGCGCCGGGCCCGGGTCGGCCGACTCGGTGAGCGGCGGCTCGGCCTTCATGTGGTCGGGGGCCAGGGCCCGGAGGGCGTGGTAGCCCACGACGACGATCAACGTGCCCAGCGCGATGCCGCTGAGCTCGAAGTTGTCGGTGAACGACAGGCTGACGTTGCCGATCCCCACGATGAGTCCCGCGGCCACGGGCACGAGGTGGAGCGGGTTGGAGAGGTCGACGCGGGAGCGGATCCAGATCTGGGCGCCCAGCAGGCCGATCATGCCGTAGAGGATGACGGTGATGCCGCCGAGGACGCCGCCGGGGATGGCGGCCACGACAGCGCCGAACTTGGGGCACAGCCCGAACAGGATCGCGAAGCCGGCGGCGCACCAGTAGGCGGCGGTCGAGTAGACGCGGGTGGCGGCCATGACGCCGATGTTCTCGGCGTACGTGGTCGTGGCCGGGCCGCCGACCGATGTCGCCATCACGGTGGCCGCACCATCGGCCATGATCGCCGTGCCGAGCTTGTCGTCGAGGGGGTCGCCGGTCATCTCGCCCACGGCTTTGACGTGTCCGGCGTTCTCGGCGATGAGCGCGATGACCACGGGCAGGGCCACGAGAACGGCGGAGAGCGAGAAGCTCGGCGCGTGGAAGGCGGGAAGGCCGACCCAGTCGGCCTGAGCCACCCCTGAGAGGTCGAGACGCCAGTGGTCGACCGCTTCGGCGCCTCCGGCCGGGGAGTGGATCTTGCCGAAGACGCGGTCGAAGACCCAGGAGACCAGGTAGCCGAAGGCCAGGCCGAGGAAGATCGCGATACGCGACCAGAAGCCGCGCAGCACGACGAGGGCGAAACCCGTGAAGAGCATGGTGAGCAGCGCGGTCCACTGGTCCTGGGGCCAGTAGGTGCCGGCGGTGACGGGAGCCAGGTTGAACCCGATCAGCATGACCACCGCGCCCGTGACCACCGGCGGCAGGACGGCGTGGATGACACGGGCCCCGAGGGCGCGGACGACCGCCCCGCACAGGAAGAGGACCGCGCCGACGACCAGCAGCGCGCCGGTGAGCGTCGCCGCGTCGCCGCCCTGCGTCTTGATGACGGCGGCCACGCCGATGAACGACAGGCTGCTGCCGAGATAGCTGGGGATACGGCCCCGGGTGATGAGCAGGAAGAGGATGGTGGCCGCACCCGACGCCATGACGGCGAGGTTGGCGTCCAGCCCCATCAGGATCGGGGCCACGAAGCAGGCCCCGATCATCGAGACCACATGCTGTCCGCCGAGGCCGGCGGTGCGCCCCCAGGTGAGCCGTTCATCCGGTCGGACGACCTCGCCCGGCGCGAGGGTCTTCCCGTCGCCGTGCAAGGTCCAGCGCACGCCGAGGCTCATGGTTGCTCCCTGAAGGTCTGCTCGGTGTGCCGGCCGGTCCGCGTCCGCGGTCCGGTGTGCGGTGTTCACCTGCGGAAAAGATCAGCGCCATGGTAGTGGCGGGGCGGACGGCGGCCGCGCCGAGGGCGGTCGCGGGCCGCGCCGCCGCCCCGCCCGCGTCCCGTCCCCGCCCCGCCGCGTCCCGTCCCCGTACCATCGCGGCCGGGCTCAGCTCCCGGTCGGGCTCTTCGCCGCCGTGCCGCCCACCGCCGCGCCCGTGGCCTTCCGGTCGCCCGCCCGCAGCACGCCGGCCCCCAGCACCAGGCCGAAGGCCAGCACCGTCACCACGCCGAAGGACACCACCAGCGAGGTCGCCTCCGCCAGCGAGCCGATCGCGGACGGGGCGATCAGGCCCGAGGTGTACGTGATGGTGGCGACGCCCGCGATGGCCTGGCTCGCGTTCGGCCCGCTGCGCCCGGCGGCCGCGAAGGCCAGCGGCACCACGACCGCCACGCCCAGGCCCAGCAGCCCGAAACCGCACATCGCCGGTGCCGGAGCGGGCGAGAACACCACCAGCAGGCCGCCCGCGGTGGCCAGCAGCCCTCCCGTCCGTACGGTCCTGACCGCGCCGAACCGGTCCACGATCCGGTCCCCGGCGAGCCGCGCCACCGCCATCATCAGGGCGAAGGCCGTGGTGGAGGCGGCCGCGACCCCGTCCGAGCCGCCCAGGACGTCCCGCAGATAGACCGCCGACCAGTCCAGGCTGGCGCCCTCCGCGAACACCGCGCAGAACCCCACCGCGCCGATGATCAGCGCCGACTTCGGCGGCAGGGTGAAGCGCGGCGGCGGCTCCTCGTCCGGTTCGCTGCGCAGGTCCAGCACGTTCCGGCAGGCGGCCAGGCCCAGCACCGTCAGCACCAGGGCGGCCAGCGTGTGGTGGAGACGGGCGTCCGCGCCGACATGGGCGGCGACCGTGCCCGCCGCCGAACCGATCAGCGCACCCACGCTCCACATCCCGTGCAGCCCCGACATGATCGACTTGTCGAGACGGTTCTCCACCTCCACCCCCAGGGCGTTCATCGCCACATCGGACATGCCGGCGGTGGCCCCGTAGACGAACAGGACGGCGCAGAGCGTCAGCAGGTTCGGCGCGAGCGCGGGCAGGATCAGGGCGAGCGTCCACAGTGCGAGCAGCCCGCGCAGGGCGGTCCGCGCGCCGAAGCGGTGGCTGATCCGGCCCGCCAGCGGCATCGCGATCGACGCGCCGATCGCCGGGAAGGCCAGCGCCAGGCCCAACTGGCCCGCGCTCACGTCCGCGTGGTCCTGGATCCAGGGCACCCGGGTCGCGAAGCTGCCGGTCACCGCCCCGTGCACAGTGAAGACGGCGGCGACGGCGATCCTGGCCCGCTTCACCTGCTCCACGCTGTAGACCGTGGCGGTCTGTTCCTTCGTCATGCGGTGCTGTCCTCCCCTGGATTCCGGTGCGGGGGACTTCTCCCGGCGCTCCCGCTCCCACTGCGTCGCGTAAACTATCAGGAACCCTGCCTGATAAATAGTTCTTTCGGACTGCTCCCGCCGTCGACCCGGGGAAGGGGCTCCGCAGTGATCTGGAAGGATCCCGGTATGCCCGCATCACCGAGCACCGCTCGGGCCATCAACGACCGGCTCGCCCTGCGACTGCTCCAGCGGGACGGCCCGTTGACGGCCACGCAGCTCAAGACCCTGACCGGACTCTCCCGCCCCACCGTGGCCGATCTGGTGGAACGGCTCCGGGACGCCGGGCTGATCCATGTCGTCGGCGAGTCCGGGGCGGTCCGCCGGGGTCCCAACGCGAAGCTGTACGGGATCGTCGCCGACCGGGCGCATCTCGCCGCCCTCGACGTGCGCACCGGCAGCGTCTCCGTGGTCGTCGCCGACCTGCTGGGGACCACGCTCGCGGAAGCCACCCTGCCCATCGCGGGCGACGCCGGGACCGGGCCCGCCGTCGAGCAGTCCTTCGCGCTGCTGGAGCGCACCGCCCGCGAGGCGGGGGCCGTCGCCCTGCACAGCGTCGGCATCGGGGCCCCGGGCCTGATCGATCCGGCCACCGGCGAACTGCGCGACAGCTCCGGGCTGCCCGCCTGGCACCGGGACCTGGTCCGGGTGCTCCAGGAGCGGCTGCCCGCGACCGTACTGGTCGAGAACGAGACCAACCTCGCCGCCGTCGCGGAGCACCGGGCCGGGGCCGCCCGCGACCGTGAGACCTTCGTCCTGATCTGGCTGGGCCAGGGCATCGGGGCCGCCGTGATGCTGGACGGCAAGCTGCGGCAGGGGGCGTCCGGCGGCGCGGGGGAGATCGGCTTCCTGCCGGTGCCCGGGGTGGCCGGGCTGCCCTCGGCCGTCGACTGCGAGGGCGGGTTCTACTCCCTGGCCGGCTCGGCGGCCCTCTGCGAACTCGCCGCCCGGCACGGCGTCGAGGCGCCCGGGACGGCGGGCCGGGCGGAGGCGCCCGGGACAGAGGGCCGGGAGGAGGCGACCGCCGTGGCCGCCGTGCGCGCCGCGCTGGAGGCGGGGGAGCGGGGGGAGCCGTTCCTGGACGAGCTGGCCGACCGCCTCGCCCTCGGGGCCGCCGCCGTGGTCTCGGTCCTGGACCCCGGCTGCGTACTCCTGGCGGGCGCGGTGGGCGAGGCCGGCGGGGCCCCGCTCGCCGCCCGGGTCCAGGAGCGGCTGAACGCGCTGTCGCCGCTGAGCACCGAGGTCCGCGCCGGTTCGCTGGGGGACGGGGCCGTGCTGCGCGGGGCGCTGATCGCGGCCCGGGACGCGGCCCAGGACGCGCTGTTCGCACCGGGCGGCTGATCGGCCCCACAGTCATGCGGGAGCGCACGGGAACGGGAGCCCACGGACCGGGAGCGCACGGGACCAGGGGCCCACGGACCGGGAGCCCCCCCCGGGACCGGAAGCGCGGGAAGCCCCGGCGGTGGACCGCCGGGGCTTCGGTGGAGTGGCCGGAGGTGAGCGGGGGCCCGCTCACCTCCGTACGACCGCTAGCAGGCGCCGAGGTTCTTCCAGACGCCCCACTCGCCGGTGGTCCCGGGCTTCTCGCCCTTCGTCCACCACGAGGCTTTCCACTGGCGGCCGTCCTGGCTGACGGTGGAGCCGCCGCCGTACTCGGTGGCCGCGTTCCACGCCGGGGCCGTGCACGTGCCGCCCGGCTGCGTCGGGGTGGGCGTCGGCGTCGGGGTGGGGCCGGTCGGGTCCGGGGTCGGGGTGGGAGTCGGGGTCGGGTTCGTGCCGGTGCCGGGCTCGACCACCTTCGTACCGCGTGCCAGGTCACCGGCCAGGGAGTAGGACTTGCCGCCGAAGGTCACGGTCCAGTTGGACGGCGTGGACGTCGGCAGGTAGTAGACGAAGTCCAGCTCCACCGACGCGCCGGGGGCCAGGGTCTGCCAGGCCGGGAGCTTCAGGGAGACCCGGTTGTAGTCGCCCTTGAGGCCGCCGATGTTGTTGGCCGCCGTGTGGTCGCTGCGGATGATCGTCGTACCGAAGCCGGACTGGTCCTTGGCGTTGGCCGGAGCGGAGGTGGAGTAGTCGAACTGGAACTCCGTGCCGCCGGGCAGCGTGGCCTGGGTCCGGTTGGTGATCTTCAGCTTGGGGCTGATCGGGTAGTTGGAGTCGCCCAGCGCGAACTGGCCGAAGGAGACGTCGATGTTCACGGCCTCGGTGGGCAGGGCGATGGTGGAGCGCTTCGCGCCGTACGGGGTGGCCGACTTGAACGCGTCGTACATCGCGCTGGTCAGCGTGTTGCCGGTCTCGTACTGGCCCTTCGCCGCGTTCCACTGGTAGTCGCCCGCCAGCTCCCAGATCATCGTGCCGCCGATGCCCTTGTCGACGACGTAGTCGGCCTTGGCCTTCACCGACTGCTCGTCCTCCGTGGACAGGAAGACCTTCTTCTGGGCGTTCCACAGCCACGGGGCGACCAGCGTGGAGTCGTACTTACGGGCGTAGGTACCGGTCAGCTTGGTGTTCGCGGGGAAGCCGTAGTCGGTGAGGTAGTCGCCGACGATGCCCTTCTCCAGGTTCTTCGCGTGCCACATCGGGTTGGAACCGGCGGGCGATTCCTTGCCGTTGTCGTCCTTGTCGTGCCACAGGTTGTCGATGCCGACCGCGCCGTCACCGCACTTGGTCAGCCCCGCGCCCGCCGGGCAGTTGGTCGTGGCCGCCTTGCCCCACAGGCCGTCCGTGCCGCCCTGGACGTTCTGGAAGCCGCGGGTGTAGTAGGGCAGGCCGATGTTGATGCGGCCGGCCGGCATGGAGCCGCGGAAGTAGTGGTAGGCCCAGTCGGTGTTGAGGTAGCCGATGCCGCCGTACTGCGAGGTGGAGTACACACTCGCCTGGGCCAGTTCGGCGTCCTTGCCGTCGTCGAACAGGGTAGCGTTCGGGCCGACGTACTCGTTCCAGGCGCCGTGCAGGTCGTAGGACATGATGTTGACGTAGTCCAGGTACTTCTGCATCTGGTACGTCTCCATGCCCCGCAGCAGGTAGCCGGAGGAGGGGGCGGCGACGGTCAGCAGGTAGTGCTTGCCGTCCGTGGCGCCCGCGCGGTCGAGCTTCTCGCGCAGGGTCTTCATCAGGGCGTCGTAGCCCTTGACCAGACCGGCGCGGCGGCCGTTGGCCAGCGTGTGGTCCATCGGGTTGCCCGCGTCCTTCATGGACGTGGCGTACTCGTAGTCGATGTCGACGCCGTTGAAGCCGTACTTCTTGATGAAGGCCACGGCCGAGTCGGCGAAGGTGTTGATGCCGTTCTGGTTGACCGAGCCGTCCGCGTTGGTCGCCATCGAGTAGAAGCCGCCGGAGTTGACGCGCTTGCCGTCCGGGCCGAAGTAGCCGCCGGTCTCGGCCCAGCCGCCCACGGAGACCAGGGTCTTCACGTCCGGGTACTGCTTCTTGTACTTGGTCAGGAGGTTGAAGTGCCCCTTGTAGGGGAGCGTCGGGTCCATCTCGGCGCCTGCGACACCGGGCCAGGTCATTCCGGTGGAGGCGTTGTCGGCGCTGTCGGGGCCGACCGAGAGCTTGTTGGAGCTGTCGACGTGCGCGAAGGCGTAGTTGAGGTGCGTGACCTTGCCCCAGGGGATGTTCGGGACCAGGTAGGCGTCCTTGCCGTCCTTGCCGGTGCGCCAGTTGGTGAAGTAGCCGATGACGCGGCGCTTGTGGTCGTCGCCCATCTTCTCGCGGCCCTCACCGTCGTAGACGGAGCAGTAGGGGACGTCGACGCCGGGGGTCTTGTACAGCCCGTCCGGGCGACAGGACTCGTGGTCGGTGGCGGCGGCGGACGGGGTGGCGGCGAGGGAGGTCATCAGGAGGCCGGCGATCGCGGCGCCGGCGGCGAGCAGCGTGGCTCTCGCTCTGGTGGGGGACAGCATGTGGACGTTCCTCCTGGGGAGGTCGGCAGAACACAACTGGCAAGGGGGTGGGTCGTGTCGGGGTCCCGGTGTGCGCACACCGTGGGACCGAACCTCGGAGGTGACGCAGAGATTAAGAGGACTAGACCAGTGCGTCAATAGGTCTGGACCTTTAGCGCTCAACTTTCTGAATGACTACGTTGTCGGGTCGAAACGACTACGTTGTCGGCCGCTCATCGGCCCTACATGGCGGGATCTCGCCGGTCCCCCTGTGACCCAGCCCACAGTGCTCACCCGCATGGCCGAGGAGCGTCCGTGGCAGACTGGTTCCGTACCAGTAGCAGCGCACTCCGGGGTCGGTGCAATTCCGAACCGGCGGTTATAGTCCGCGACCCGTCCGCAGCCAGCGGCCGGTTGACCAGGTGAGATTCCTGGACCGACGGTGAAAGTCCGGATGGGAGGCAGTGCGCGGCGGTTCTTCATCGGTACGCCGCCGTGGGCGGACGCATGGCCGGGATGTCCCGGACCCCTGCGTCCCTTCTTCGGTTTTCGGCGTTTGCCCTGGTGAGCCGCTTCATCTGTCGTCATCGACAGGCCCCGGAGTCCGTGCCCGAAGAGGCAGGAGGACCCGGTGGCCACCGCAGCCGACATCACCGCCATGCGCCGAGCCATCGCGCTCGCAGCGCGCGGTCTCGGCTCCACCAGCCCCAACCCGGTCGTCGGATGCGTGATCACCGACGCCTCCGGAGCCCTGGCCGGTGAAGGCTTCCACCAGCGCGCCGGAGGGCCGCACGCCGAGGTCCACGCCCTGCGCGCGGCCGGCGAGCGGGCCCGGGGCGGCACCGCCTACGTCACCCTCGAACCCTGTAACCACACCGGCCGCACCGGCCCCTGCGCCCAGGCCCTCCTGGACGCCGGGATCAGCCGCGTCGTGTATGCGGTCGGCGACCCGAACCCGCAGGCCACCGGGGGCGCCGACACCCTGCGCGCGGCCGGCGTCCAGATCGGGCAGGGGCTCCTGGCCGACGAGGCCGAGGCGGGCAACGCCGCCTGGCTCACCTCGGTGCGCCAGGGCCGCCCGCACGTCCTGTGGAAGTACGCCGCCACCCTGGACGGCCGTATCGCCGCCGCCGACGCCACCAGCCGCTGGATCACCTCCCCCGAGGCCCGCGCCGACGTCCACCGGCTCCGTGCCGAGGCCGACGCGGTGATCGTGGGCTCCGGCACCGCCCGCGCCGACGACCCCCAGCTGGCCGTACGCGGCGTCGACGGCGCGACCCAGCCCCTGCGGGTCGTCGTCGACACCGAGGCCACCGCCGTCAAGCCCGGCGCCCGCGTCCTCGACGCCACCGCGCCCACCCTGATCGCGGTCGCCGCCGACGCCCCGGCCGGCCACCTCCCCGAGGCCGCCGTCCTGCGGCTGCCCCGCGCCGCCACCGGCCCCGGCCTGGACCTCGACGCCCTCCTCGCCGCTCTGCACGCCCGCGGCGTCCGCTCCGTACTCCTCGAAGGCGGCCCCACCCTCGCCGGCGCCTTCGTCGCCGCGCGCAAGGTCGACAAGGTCGTCGGCTATCTCGCCCCGGTCCTGCTCGGCGCGGGCCCCGCGGCCCTCGGCGACGCCGGAATCACCACCATCTCCCGGGCGTTGCGCCTCGATGTGACCGAGACGGTCCGTATCGGCCCCGATCTGCGCATCACCGCCGCCCCCGCCCCTGCTCGGAAGGGAAACTGAGTGTTCACCGGAATCATCGAAGAACTGGGTGAGGTCACCGCCGTCGAGCAGCTCGCCGACGCCTCCCGCTTCCGGCTGCGCGGCCCCGTCGTCACCGAGGGCGCGAAGCACGGCGACTCCATCGCGGTGAACGGCGTCTGCCTCACCGTCGTGGAGACCGGCGAGGGCGAGTTCACCGCCGACGTGATGGCCGAGACCCTCAAGCGCTCCAGCCTGGGCGCGCTCACCACCGGCTCCCGGGTCAACCTGGAGCGCCCGATGGCCCTCGGCGGGCGGCTCGGCGGACACATCGTCCAGGGCCACGTGGACGGCACCGGCGCCATCGTCGAGCGCGTCCCCTCCGAGCACTGGGAGATCGTCAAGGTCTCCCTGCCGCCCGAGCTGACCCGGTACGTCGTCGAGAAGGGCTCCATCACCGTCGACGGCGTCAGCCTCACCGTCGTCGACGCGGGGGCCGACTTCTTCACCATCAGCCTCATCCCCACCACCCTCGCCCTGACCACGCTCGGCCGCAAGCAGCCCGGCGACCCGGTCAACCTGGAGGTGGACGTCCTCGCCAAGTACGTCGAGCGGCTGCTCGGCGACCGTTCCGCACCGGGCCCGCTGCCGGGCGACCCTTCCGCGCGGGACCCGCGATGAGCGCCGTCTCCTGGCTGAACTCCGAGGCGTTCACCGCGTTCGGCCAGCACATCAAGTGGGCCGACATGATCGGCAACCTCATCGGCCTCACCGCCCTGGCCCTCGGCTGGCGGCGCTCCATCTGGACCTGGCCCGCCCAGCTGCTCGCCGGGGCCATCCTCTTCACCGCCTTCGCCTCCGCGCACCTTTCCGGCAGCGCGGGCAAGCAGCTCGTCGTCATCGTCGTGGCCCTGTGGGGCTGGCAGTCCTGGAACCGGGGCAAGCAGCAG
Source organism: Streptomyces sp. cmx-18-6 (assembly GCF_046548915.1). Lineage (NCBI taxonomy): Bacteria > Bacillati > Actinomycetota > Actinomycetes > Kitasatosporales > Streptomycetaceae > Streptomyces > Streptomyces sp. cmx-18-6. Next base: position 146,210 of record NZ_JAEBEP010000013.1, read on the forward strand.
GCCCAGGACGGCTCCCTCGCCGTCCGCTTCGCCACCTGGCGCGAGCGCGGTGTGCTGATCGGCGCGGCGGCGCTCGGCACCCTCGCCGTCGGCGGCCTGTTCACGCTGTTCCCGTCGCTCTCCTGGGACCCGTGGCCGGACGCGTACATCTTCGTCGGCACGATCGTCGCGATGTACGCCCAGGCCAAGGGCATGGTCGAGTTCTGGTTCGCCTGGCTCCTGGTCGACCTCGTCGGCGTCCCCCTGAACTTCGCCAACGGCTTCGCCTTCTCCGGCTTCGTCTACATCATGTACGGCGCCCTCGTCCTGTGGGGCATGCGCGACTGGTGGCTGCGTACGCGGACACCCGCTCTGGAAGGAGCCACGGCATGACTGCTCAGCCCACCTGGCTGCACCCCGGCCACGACCCGCTCGCCGAGGACCTCTCCCTGGACCCCGTCGAGCAGGCCATCCGTGACATCGCCGCCGGCCGGCCCGTCGTGGTCGTCGACGACGAGGACCGCGAGAACGAGGGCGACCTCGTCATCGCCGCCGAGATGGCGACCCCGGAGATCGTCGCCTTCATGATGAGCGAGTGCCGCGGCCTGATCTGCGCCCCCATGGAGAGCGACGAGCTGGAACGCCTCGAACTCCCGCAGATGGTCGCGGACAACACCGAGTCGATGCAGACCGCCTTCACCGTCTCCGTCGACGCCTCCGCCGCCCACGGCGTCACCACCGGCATCTCCGCCGCCGACCGCGCCACCACCCTGCGGATGCTCGCGGGCGGCGTCGCCGGCCCCGGCGACTTCGTCCGCCCCGGCCACATCTTCCCGCTGCGCGCCCGCTCCGGCGGCGTCCTCGTCCGCAACGGCCACACCGAGGCCGCCGTCGACCTCGCCCGGCTCGCGGGCCTGCGCCCCGCCGGGGCGATCGTCGAGATCGCGGGGGAGGACGGCACCATGCTGCGGCTGCCCGAGCTGATCCCCTTCGCCCGCAAGCACGGCCTGACGATCATCTCCATCGAGGACCTGATCGCCTACCGCCGCAGCAGCGAGCCGACCGTCCGCCGGGAGGCGCGGACCCGGCTGCCCACCGCGTTCGGCGACTTCACCGCCTACGGCTACCGCTCCACCGTCGACGGCGTCGAGCATGTCGCCCTCGTCCACGGCGACCTCACCGAGGGCGGCGGCGAGGACGTCCTCGTCCGGATCCACTCCGAGTGCCTCACCGGCGACATCTTCCAGTCCCAGCGCTGCGACTGCGGCCCCCAGCTGCACGCCTCCATGCGGCGGATCACCGAAGAGGGCCGGGGCGTCGTCGTCTACCTCCGGGGCCACGAGGGGCGGGGCATCGGCCTGCTCTCCAAGCTGCGCGCGTACGAACTCCAGGAGCGCGGCGTCGACACCCTCGACGCCAACCTGGAGCTCGGCCTGCCCGCCGACGCCCGCGACTACGCGGCCGGCGCGCAGATCCTCAAGGACCTCGGCGTACGCAGCCTGCGGCTGATGACCAACAACCCCGACAAGACCGCCGCCGTCCTGCGCCACGGTCTCGCCGTCACCGGCCGCGAGCCCATGCCCGTCCAGGCCGGTGAGCACAATCTGCGCTATCTGCGCACCAAGCGCGACCGCATGGGCCACGACCTGCCCTGGCTCGACGGCGCGCCCGCGTCGACGTGCGCCAACCAGTAACGACCGACCGACCGTCACCACATCACGATCTTCAGGAGAACCATGAGCGGCAAGGGTGCACCCGAACTGTCCGTACGCAACTGCTCCGACCTGCGGGTGGCCGTCGTCGCGGCCCAGTGGCACGAGAAGGTCATGGACGGTCTCGTCGACGGAGCCCTGCGCGCCCTGCACGAGCTGGGCATCGACGAGCCGACTCTCCTCCGTGTCCCCGGCTCCTTCGAGCTGCCCGTCGTCGCCAAGGTGCTCGCCGGCCGCGGCTACGACGCGATCGTCGCCCTCGGCGTGATCATCCGGGGCGGCACCCCCCACTTTGAATACGTGTCCCAGGGCGTCACCCTCGGCCTCACCCAGGTCACCGTCGACACCGGCGTCCCCGTCGGCTTCGGCGTACTGACGTGCGACACCGAGGAGCAGGCGCTCGACCGGGCGGGCATCGAGGGGTCCAACGAGGACAAGGGGCACGAAGCGGTCACCGCCGCCGTGGCCACCGCGGCCACGCTGCGGACCGTCAGCGAACCCTGGCGCTGAGTGCGCCCCGGCGACCCCGTATTCTGAGGACCATCATGGGACACAAAACCTTCGAAGAGCTCTTCGCGGAGCTCCAGCTCAAGGCCGCCGAAGGCGACCCCTCCACCTCGCGCACCGCCGAACTGGTCGACAAGGGCGTCCATGCCATCGGCAAGAAGGTCGTCGAGGAGGCCGCCGAGGTCTGGATGGCCGCCGAGTACGAGGGCAAGGAAGCCGCCGCCGAGGAGATCTCCCAGCTGCTGTACCACGTCCAGGTGATGATGGTCGCGCGCGGGATCTCGCTCGACGACGTCTACGCCCATCTCTGAGCCCGCCCCGGGCACCGCACCTCCCCGTTCCCCCTCCGCTCCCTCCGCACAAAGGAACCCGACCTCATGCTGCGCATCGCCGTCCCCAACAAGGGTGCACTCTCCGGCTCTGCGATGGCGATGCTCCATGAGGCGGGCTACCAGCAGCGCAAGGAGTCCAAGGAGCTGGTCCTGGTCGACCCGGGCAACGAGGTCGAGTTCTTCTACCTCCGCCCCCGCGACATCGCGATCTACGTCAGCTCCGGCAAGCTCGACATCGGCATCACCGGCCGCGACCTGCTCCAGGACTCGGGCGCCGACGCCGAGGAGATCCTCCAGCTCGGCTTCGCCCGCTCCACCTTCCGTTACGCCACCAAGCCCGGCACCGCCACGGGCCCGCAGGACTTCGACGGCATGACGATCGCCACCTCGTACGAGGGCATCGTCGCCGCCCACCTCGCGCAGGCCGGGGTCAAGGCGTCCATCGTCCACCTCGACGGTGCGGTGGAGACCGCCATCGAGCTCGGCGTCGCCCAGGTCATCGCCGACGTGGTGGAGACCGGCACCAGCATGCGCAACGCGGGCCTGGAAGTGATCGGTGAGCCGATCATGACCTCCGAGGCCGTCGTCATCCGCCGCAACGGCGCTCCCGCCGACGACCCGAAGGTGCAGCAGTTCCTCCGCCGCCTCCAGGGCGTCCTGGTCGCCCGGTCCTACGTGATGATGGACTACGACTGCCGCGTCGAGCACCTGGAGCGCGCCGTCGCCCTCACCCCCGGCCTGGAGTCCCCGACCATCTCCCCGCTGCACCACGAGGGCTGGGTCGCCGTCCGCTCGATGGTCGCCGCCAAGGAGGCCCAGCGGATCATGGACGACCTGTACGAGCTCGGGGCCCGCGCCATCCTCACCACGGCCATCCACGCCTGCCGCCTCTGACGGGCCCCGGCCCCCCGGGGCCGTCCACGGCCACCGCACACCCTCTCGACGGAGAACGCCCCATGTCCGCGCCCCGGCCCGAACTCCCCGCCCTCCCGGTCACCTTCCGGCCCACCCTCACCCGGGTGGTCCTGCTGAGCGTGGGGCTGGCGATGTTCCTCGTCATCACGGTCGTCGCGCTGATGCTGGAGCGGCTGAACGCGGGGGAGCGAGCCAGCTTCGTCTTCGTCGCCGCGCTCTTCCTCGGCGTCCTGGCCCTGCTCAGCAGGCCCAAGGTCACCGCCGACGACGACGGGGTCACCGTCGTCAACCTCACCCGCACCCGCAGGCTGGCCTGGGAGGAGATCCTCCGGGTCAACCTGCGGTCCGGCGACCCCTGGGTCTTCCTCGACCTCAGCGACGGCACCAGCCTGCCCGCCCTCGGCATCCAGCCGGGCATGGCCAAGCAGCAGGCCATCCGCGACGCCCGCGCCCTGCGCGCCCTCGCCGAGTCCCGGTCCGCCGGAGCCGACGACACCCCCTGACCGCCGAGCACCCGCGCTCCGAAACCTCAGGCCGACCCGCCCGGCTCCTGCTTCCCCCGGCCCACCGGACCGCGCCCGGACAGCACTTCGCCGTACGCCTGCATCAGGTCCGGCAGCCGCAGCGTGGACAGGTCCTCACGGGTCAGCGTCCCCGGGTACCCGGAGAGCCGCAGATCGCGGTAGGCGCAGCTCTTCTCGTACAGCGTGCGCAGGAAACGGCCGTTGCCCAGCTCGTCGATCCAGCCCTGGTCCACCACATGGCCGCTGATGGAGCGCAGCTCGTCCACCGCCTCCTCGTCCCACACGTCGTCGTTCTCGGCGGCCAGCACCGTTCCTATGGCGGTGAGTTCGAGCGGGCGGTAGCTGGGGAAGTCGACCCGGCTGGTGAAGCGGGAGGAGAGCCCCGGGTTGGCGCCGAGCAGCCGGTCCATGCCCTCCGGGTAGCCCGCGAGGATGACGACGAGATGGTCCCGGTTGTCCTCGGCCCGTTTGAGGAGGACCTGAAGGGCCTCGTCGCCGTACGCATCGCCCTTGCTGTAACCGGAGTTGGCCAGGCTGTACGCCTCGTCGACGAAGAGCACCCCGCCGAGCGCCGAGTCGATCAGCTCGTTGGCCTTGACCGCTGTCTGGCCCAGGAACTCACCCACCAGATCGGCGCGTTGGGCCTCGATCAGATGGTCGCCGCCGAGCAGCCCGAGCGCGTAGAAGATCCGGCCCAGGATGCGGGCGACCGTCGTCTTGCCGGTGCCGGAGGGGCCGGAGAAGACGAAATGCCGCTTCGGCGGCTGGACCGGGAGCCCCTGCTCCGCCCGCAGCCGCGCCATGTTCAACTGCGCCGACAGTGCCTTCACCTGCCGCTTGACCGGCTCCAGGCCGACCATGCGCTCCAGCTGGGCCAGCGCCTCGGCCAGCAGGACGGGGTCGCTCGGCCCGGCCGGGAAGGGCGGCGGGTTGCGGACCTTCTCGCGCCGGACGCCCGCGACGGGCGCGGGCGGGACGGGGGCCGGATCGTCGCCGAGGAGCCCGGAGTCACCGCCGACCCACGGCTCGCGGCCGTCCACCAGATCCGTGGAGAACGGCAGGTCGCCCTCCGGCTGCGCCTCGCTCACCGCTCCCTGTGCGCCCCCCGCGCCGAAACCGGTCAGCAGCACGGCGGCCAGGTCCGCCGACTCGTCGTACCCGTCGCCCTCGGAGATCGCGGCCAGCCGGGCCGAGGTGTCCATGAAGGCCGGGTCGACCCGGTGCACCGCGCGGTAGAGCGGCAGGGCGGCCGCACTGCGCCCGGTGCCCTCGTGGGCCCGGGCCAGCCAGTAGCGCAGCTCCTTGCGCTGCGGCTGCTCGCTGCGGCAGCGCATCAGGGCCGCCGACAGCAGGGGTTCGGCCTGCCCGTACATCTCCAGCCGGACCCGGGCCATGCCGCCGAAGAGACCCGCCTCGATGCCCAGCATCGGATCGTCCACGAGCTGCTCGGTGTAGCGCACCAACTGCTCCCAGTCCTTGACCAGATACGAGCGGCAGGCGTGCAGGAACCGCACCTGCGGGTCCGTGTCCACCGGCGGCAGCCCCGCCAACGCCCGGTCCAGCTCCGGGACATGGCGGCCGTCCAGCCAGTGCGAGGCGTGGGCGAGCAGCAGATCGCGCGGACTCTCCAGCAGCGGTTGCACCCACCAGCCCAGCCAGTACCAGGAGTTGAGCGGGCGGCGATGGCGGGAGCGCTGTTCGCCGAAGCGGTCGCGGTGCCGGTGCATGCGTAAGAGCGCGGTGGCGGTGTCGACGCGCAGCGCGTGGAGGCCGAGCCAGCCGTCCGCCATGCCGGGATCGATCCGTACCGCAGCCCTGAACTCGTCCTCGGCCTGCGGGTAGGCGCCCATCGTGTAGGCGTCCATGCCACGCAGCCAGGCGAGGTCGGCGGGGGCGTGTGCGCCCTGTGTGCCGATGTCCATCAGGTCCCCCACACAACCGTTCCCCAGGATGTCCCGCCCGCACATCATGCCCACCGGAGCGCGCCGAATCACTGCACGGAGGAAGGGAATTGACCGCACCGGGCTGCATCGTACCTGCGCAGAGGGCGGACGGCCGGTGAACGGCGGACCAGGGCGGGCGGTGACCCACAGTGAGGGGATCGCTCTGCGTGGTCGCCGGGCGGCGGTGCGCGCACAGAACGAAGCCCCCGATCACGGGGGAACAACCGGGGGCTTCGCGTCTGCGGGGGCTCCGAAAAGCCGCACAATGAGAACGTAAGACCAGTAAGGCCCCTCGGTCAAGCCGAGTTGCGGCACTTCCCGGCTGATTTCCGACTGCTCAGTATGGCGGACCCACCCGCCTACCGTGGGTCACGAAGCGGTTCCCTCCGGCCGTCGCACCAGGCCCCTCCCGCCACTCGTACCCCTCGGGCAACTGCCGTACCAGCGCGTCGGCGTGGGGGCGCGAGGGGTCATCGGCGAAATGCCGCTCCTCGGCGGCGGTCCAGCCGTCCCAGAACTCCGTCAGGCCCGCGCCGTCCCGCGCTCTGCCGCGCTCCCAGGAGGCGCTTCGCCCCAGCTCCATCCAGCACAGGGCCGCCAGCCACGGCCGCACCTCCCGGCGGCCCGCGCCGACGCCCTCGATCAGCACCACCGGGGCCGGCTCCAGGGTCCGCGCCGGTCCGAAGCGCCGCTCGGTCCAGTCGTACGGCGCGTACCGCGCGCTCCCGCCGCGCGAGAGCGGCAGGAGCACCTGCTCCCGCAGCCGCTCCACCCAGCCGAACAACTCCTCATGGGTCGCGAGATCGTCCAGATGGAGCACCGGCGCGACCCCGGGCGCCGGCGCCCTCTCGGGCACCCGCGCCCCCTCGGGCAGCGCCGCGCTCTCGGACTCCGGTGCGCTCTCGGACTCCGGCGCGCCACCGCGTACCGCCGGCGCACCGCCCAGCGCCGCCGCGAGCCGGGCGGCGAACGTGCTCTTGCCCGACCCCGCGTGCCCGTCCACCGCGACCAGCCGGACCGGCCCGCAGGAAGGGGGGAGCGCGCGCAGGGCGTCGGCGTGGCGGGCCAGGTCGTTCATGGCCCCAGCGTACGGGCCCCGCCCCGGCCGCCCGGGCTCGGCCGCCCCGCCCCGGCCGCCCGGGCCCGCCGCAGGTCACGCCAGTGGTCCAGACCGATATTGGTGGCGCGGCACAGGCCGAATCACTGGCCTGACCGGGTCGGGAGCCGGGATAGTTGACGCACCGATCGGCATCCGCAGCCCCACTCCCACCCATGACCGGGGGTCTCGCCCATGACCAGTCCCACCTCACGCAGGACCGTCCTGACCGCCGCGCTCGCGGCAGCGGCGGGCACCGCCGCATCCGCGGGCCCCGCGGCGGCCGTGCCCGCGGCGACGCCCAGCGCCGAGCCCTCAGCCGAGCCCTCCGCACCCCAGGCGGCAGCCCGTCCCGTGGACAACCGTTTCTGGCACACCTACACCGACTGGCGCCAGGGCTCCGGCGACGGCGCCCGGGTCCTCGCGGGCAGCCGCCCCGGCCTGGCGATCGCCACCCCGGCCGGCCGCACCGACTACACCGACCCGCACACCGGGACGACGGCCGCCTGGGAGTACGCCACCTGGACCTCGCCCGTCCACCGCTCCGCCGTCCCCGCCACCGAACTGATCACCTCCTGGAACGCCCGTACGCCCGCGGGCACCTGGATCGGCATCGAGCTGCGCGCGACCTACGCGGACGGCACCGCGACCCCCTGGTTCACGATGGGCCGCTGGGCCTCGGGCGACGGCGACATCCGGCGCACCTCGGTGGACGACCAGGGGGACCCGCACAGCTCCGTCTGGACCGACACGCTCGCCGTGGACGACGCGGCGAGCGGCGTACGGTTCACCTCCTACCGGCTGCGGCTCACCCTGTACCGCACTCCGGGCAGCCGCCTCACCCCGACCGTGTGGCGGGTCGGCGCGATGGCCTCCGACGTCCCCGACCGCTTCACCGTCCCGGCCAGCACCCCGGTCCACGCCCGTGAACTGCGGGTCCCGCGCTACTCGCAGAACGTGCACATCGGCCAGTACCCCGAGTACGACAACGGGGGCGAGGCGTGGTGCAGCCCCACCTCCTCCCAGATGATCGTCGAGTATTGGGGTCGCAAGCCCACCCCCGAGGACCTCGCCTGGGTCCGCCCCGGCCTGCCCGACCCCCAGGTCTGCCACGCCGCCCGGTACACGTACGACTACCAGTACGGCGGCTGCGGCAACTGGCCCTTCAACGCCGCCTACGCCGCGACCTACCGCGACCTGAACGCGGTCGTCACCCGCCTCGGCTCGCTCACCGACCTGGAGCGGCTGGTCCGGGCCGGGATCCCCGTCATCACCTCGCAGTCCTTCCTCCAGGAGGAGCTGACCGGGGCGGGCTACGGGACGGCGGGCCACCTGATGACGGTGGTCGGCTTCACCCCCGAGGGCGATGTGATCGCCAACGACCCCGCCTCCCCGGACAACGCGGCGGTGCGCCGGGTCTACCGGCGGCGCGAGTGGGAGAACATCTGGCTGCGCACCAAGCGCTACGACGCGAACGGGCGGGTCCGGAGCGGTACGGGCGGGGTCTGCTACGTGTTCTGGCCCTCGGGTCCGACACCGGGGCAGCGCCGCGTGCTGCGGTCGCTGGGCCTGGTGTGAGCCCGACCGGGGCGGGTCCGGCGGGCATCACGCCCGAAGGGCCAACACATCATCCCCGCAGGGGAGTTGCCAAGGCGGTGCGCTAGGTTGACCGGGTGACCGACATCGAATCGCGCATCGACACGACCCGGCCGCACACCGCCCGGATCTGGAACTACTGGACCGGCGGCAAGGACAACTACCCGGTCGACCGCGAGGCCGGCGACCGGATCCGGGCGCTGCACCCCGGGATCGGGGAGTACGCGAAGGCGGACCGGCTGTTCCTGGGGCGGGCGGTCCGCCACCTGGCCGAGCGGGAGGGCATCCGGCAGTTCCTGGACATCGGGACGGGGCTGCCGAGCGCCGACAACACGCACGAGGTCGCCCAGCGCGTCGCCCCCGACGCGCGGGTCGTGTATGTGGACAACGACCCGCTCGTGCTGGCCCACGCCCGTGCCCTGCTGGTCGGGACGCCCGAGGGGCGCACCGACTACCTGGACGCCGATCTGCGGGACGTCGACACGGTCCTGGCCGCCGCGGCGAAGACGCTCGACCTCTCGCGGCCGGTCGGGCTGATGCTGCTCGGCGTCGTCATCTTCATCGAGGACGACGAGGAGTCGTACGCGCTCGTCCGCCGGCTCATGGACGCCCTCGCCCCCGGCAGCCACCTCGTCCTCTCCCACACGGTCACGCACCCCGACATGCCGGACGTCGACGCGGCGGTGGCGTTCTGGAACGAGCACGGCACCCCGAAACTCACCCAGCGGACCCCCGCCGCCGTCCGGCGCTACTTCGACGGCCTGGAGCTGCTGGAGCCCGGCGTGGTGTCCTGCTCCGCCTGGCGGCCGGAGAACCCGACTCCTGACGTCGCGATGTACGCGGGCGTCGGCCGCAAGTGAAGGCGCTGCCGGGCCGGGGGAGGCGCTCGGCCGGGTGACCCCGGCCGAGCGCCTCGATCCGGACCGTCAGGCGGTACGCCGTCGCTGGACGGCCCCCACCACCACGTCGACCACCAGGAACCCGGCCAGCGTCACCCCCAGGACCGGCAGCGCCCACCCCAGCGCGACCACGGCGGGGACGCCCACGATCAGGACCGGCAGCGGCAGCCGCCGCCACGCCCCGCGCTCGGGGGCCCTGCCCACGCGCGCCGCGCGGTCACCGCGCGTGGGACGCCGCTGCCACCACATGCGGTATCCCCAGACGATCACGGCGGTCAGACCGATCGCGAGGAGCGCCAGCACGATCTGGTTGACGACCCCGAACAGCACGCCCATGTGCCCCTGGACGCCCAGCTTGCTCAGCTTGGACAGGACCGGGTGGTCGGCCCAGCGGGTGCGCGAGGTGATCTCGCCGCTTTCGGCGTCCACGGCGACCCGGTCGTAGTGCACCGGCCAGACGTTGTCGTTCTGCGCCACGACCCACGCGCTCGCCGCGTCCGCCGGGGGCGAGACCACGACGGTGCCGCCGAGCCCCGCGCCCCGGGCCGCCGCGAGGGCCGCGTCGAAGTCCGCCGGGTCGGCGTCGCCCGCCGCCTCCCCGGAACCGCCGTGCCCGGCGTGCTCCGAGTGGTCCTCTGCGGGGGCCTTCGCCCCCGGGAGCGCCGTGTCGAGCGCCGGGGCGTTTCCGCTCGCCGCGTCCAGCAGCCGCCCGAACCGCTCACCGGCGTAGTTCGACCAGGTCAGCCCGGTGGCGCTCAGGAACAGCAGCCCCAGCGCCAGCCATACGCCGGTGGCGGCGTGCCAGCTGCGCGTGCGGCGCACCCCCTTGGCCGTGCGGTCGGGGAGCAGCACGCCCCGCGCCGACTTCGCCCGCCGTCCCCGGCTGCGCCCGAGCCACAGGACGAGGCCGCCCGCGACGGTCACCCACAGCCAGCTCGCGGCGACCTCGGAGTACAGGCGGCCGGTCTCACCGAGGTTGAGGTTGCGGTGGAGGTCGTCGAGCCAGGTGGTGAGGGGCGTCGACCCGAACCAGGTCGTCAGCTCTCCGCGTACCTCGGCGGTGTACGGGTCGACGAAGACCGTGCGCTGTTTCTCGCCCAGCTCCGGCACCGCGAGCACCACCCGGGTGGTGTCCTCGGGTCCCGGCGGGGTGATCACCGAGGCCGTGGAGCCCTCGGGGTACGCCGCCCGCGCGGCGGCTATCTGCTCCGCCAGCGGGCGCGGCTCCTCGCCGACCCGCTCGACCCGCAGCTGGTCGCCGTACACGAGCTGGTCGAGCTGGGGCGTGAGGGTGTAGGCCAGTCCGGTCAGCGCGGCCACCAGCAGGAAGGGCGCGATGAGCACACCGGCGTAGAAGTGCAGCCGGACCAGGAGGTGCCGTACCGCCTCCCAGGAGCGGCCCGTCCCCGGCCGGCCCGTCGCGGGTTCCGCGGGGCCCTCGGGTCTGCCGGATGCGGGACCGGCGGTGTCGGCGTCGGTGGGATCGTGGTCGTTCTGCGGTATTTCTTCGGTGGTGCGAGACATGGGTGCTCCTCGGATGGCAGGCCGCGGGGAGACTCCGTGGACCTGCCGGGTGGGACCGGGTCCTGCCCGGGGCGGTGGGAAGCGATGGCGTGGGCGACCCGAGGGCTCCCGCCCGCACGGCTCATGGCCGCCGGATCACATCCGGCGGCCGTGGCTGGGGCGGGCGGGCTCGTCAGGCCGAAGCCGCCGCCGGCGGCCCACGCCGGTGCCGGGACCGGGCGAGGAGCGCCCCGAACCGGATCCGCCCGACCACCGGCGGCACCGGGCGCAGCCGGGGGAGACAGGGGAGCGACGGCGCGCGCCGGAGCGCGAGGCGGGGGGCGACCAGGGCCGCGAGTCGTCGCAGCACCCGCTCCCCGTGGATCACGCACAGGGCCGTGCCGAGTGTGGCCGCCGCGTGGGCCAGGGTCATGCGGGCGTCCATGAGGTGCCCGGCGTCCCCGCCCACGCCATGGCCGCCGTGCCCGGCGAGGTGGCCGCCGTGCCCGGCCGCCGCTGCCGGGCGCCCGGCAGAGCCGGGGGCCGGGAGGTAGTGGAAGGCCGTGTGCAGGCCGAACTGCGTTCCGCCCATCACCAGCGTCACGACGTCGAAGCGGCGTCGCCGGCCGCCGAGGAGCAGAGCCCCCTGCGCGGACAGGGCGAGGAGAAGGAGGGCGAGGATCCCCGCACCCGGCAGCCGTCCGCCCGCCGCGACATGGCTCACCGCGCCCAGGAACAGGCATGCCGAACCGCAGAGCAGGCCCTTGGCCGCTCGTGTCGGCCGACCGCCCGGTGCACGCATGGACACAAAGTAGCCATCCCCTTGGCGTGATTCGCTCGGGGGTCCTCGGTCAGGGTCTCTTCCCATGGGGCAGTAGTCGGCCGGGTGGCCGAAAAAGTTCCCGTGGATACGCAGGCGGGGAGCCGGGCCGTGTCCGGACGCGTCCGGGGCGGGGCGGCGAACATTGCCGCTTTACGAACACCGTGTTGCCCCGCCCCCGAAGGGGCCTCCGCGCCGAGGCGCGTGCCCTACGCTCCGACCGCGGTGCGCACATACGGCCACCGGCCCCTGACAGGTCATCGGAGGACCGCCCCATGCCGAGGTCCGCGTGGTCCGCGGCGTGAGCGGGCGAGAAGGCGCGGCGACGGCCAGCGACGCCCGGCCGTCCCTGCTGAACCGGCCGATGGTCATGCTGCTGGTGGCGTCGGTCGGCGGGATGGGCGGCTTCTACCTCCTGCTGTCGGTGATCCCCCTGTACGCGGCCACGGCCGGTGGCGGCGGCGTGGGGGCCGGGCTGACCACCGGAGTCATGATGCTGGCCACCGTCCTGGCGGAACCGGCGGTGCCGTGGTTCCTCGCGCGCTTCGGCCACCGTGCGGTCGTGGGCGCGGGCCTGCTCCTGCTCGGGGTCCCGGCGGCGGCCCTGTGCCTGTGGTCCTCGTTCCCGCTGACGCTGGCCGTCTGTCTGCTGCGCGGCGTGGGCCTGGGCATCGTCGTCGTCGCGGGCACGAAGCTGGCGGCCGAACTCGCGCCGCCCGGCCGGCGGTCCGAGAACCTCGGCCTGTACGGAGTGAGCCTGGGCGTCCCCTCGGTGCTGGGCCTGCCCGCCGGGGTCTGGCTCAGCGATCGCTTCGCCTTCGAGCCGGTCTTCCTCATGACCGCCGCCCTGACCCTGCTGGCCCTCCCCGCCGTCGCGGGGCTCCCCGGCCGGCGGACCGAGGCCCCGTCCGAGCCCACCGGCGGCACGGTGCGCGGCCTCCTGCGCGGTGTGGGGAACGGCTCGCTCGGCAGGCCCACGCTGATCCTGGCGGCCGCGACGTTCGCCGCCGGGGTGCTCGTCACCTTCCTGCCGCTCGCCCTGCTGGGCGGGCCGGGACACCTGGCGGTGGCGGCCCTGCTGGTGCAGTCGTCGATCGCTCCGGTCGCCCGCTGGGGGGCCGGGTGGTGGGGCGACCGCCACGGGACGTCGTCGCTGCTCCTCCCCTCGGTGCTGGCCGTGGCCCTCGGCACGGCGGGGCTCGTACGGCTGGAGAGCCCGGCCGTGGTCATCGTGAGCATGGTCCTGTTCGGCGCGGGGTTCGGCGCGGTGCAGAACATCACCCTCGCCTCGATGTTCGAACGCGTCCCGCGCTCCGAGTTCGGCCGGGTCAGCGTGGTCTGGAACCTCGCCTTCGACGCGGGCATGGGGCTGGGTGCGGTCGGCTTCGGCCTGCTGATCGACCGGACCGGCTACCCCTGGGGGTTCGCCCTCACCGCCGCGCTCCTGCTGGCCGTCCTCGGCCCCGCCTGGCGCGACCGGCGGGCGGGCAAGGAGCACGCGGCGGCCGGCGAACAGCGATCCGCTGCCGCCGCCCGGCTCCCGGACCGGGAGACGTTCACTTGAGCAGCCCCCGGTGTGCGGCGAGATACCCCGCCTGGAACCTGCTCTCCGCACCGATCGCCTCGAAGATCTCCGCCACGTACTTCCGGCAGGTGCGCAGCGACACCCCCAGCCGCCGGGCGATCGTCTCGTCCCGTGCGCCCTCGCTGAGCAGCCGGAGGACCGTCCGGTGCAGATCGCTCAGCTCCGCGCACTTCGCCCGGCCGTCCTCGGCCGGACTCGCCCGGCCCCAGGCGTGGTCGAACGCCTCGCACAGCAGGGCGACCACCGACCGGTCCCGGACGACCGCCGCGCCGCCCGCCGCGCGGTGATGCGGTACGAAGGCCACGGACCGGTCGAAGACGATGAGCCGGCCGAACAGTTCGGCGCTCGACCGCACGTCCGCGCCGGCCGCCGTGACCCTGGCGACGTACGAACGCGTGGGCGGATGGTGCAGGGACGACTCCTGGAAGAGGGCCCGGATCCGGACCCCTCGGCCGAGCAGCTCCACATCCCTCGCCGCGGCCCGCTGCGCCTCTTCCGCGGGCCGCCCTTCGCCCGGCTGCGCGCTGATCACCTCGGATCGGCACCGGGTCATGGCCTCCTCGATGAGCAGGGCGGTGTCCGTGGGCGATGCGAAGACCTCGATCGCGTCCCTGCTGCGGCTGGCGGTGGAGAGGGCCGAGTAGACCCCGAACAGTTCGTCGAGGTCCTGCCGGTCGCAGCTCAGTTCGGCCGTCAGCCGTCGCAGCCGGGACTCGGCCGCAGCGAGACCCGCCGCGGCGATCTGCGGATTGAGCGCGCGCCACCGCATGCCCTCGGCGTCCCGCTCTTTTCCGGGGTCCGTATGTAAGTCCATCAGACGCACGGAAACCAGGCCGTCCAACGCGTCTCTCGCCTCTCGTTGTGTCAACCCCAGGAGGTCAATTGTTTCGGCAATCGAAACATAACCGCGAGAAACTGCCCATGTGTAAACCCGAATGGCGGTCGCATTAAGGCGAGGCCCGATGGGTGCGTCGTCGATAAGGTCGCTTCTGTCCATTTTTACCCCCTGCAGGTTGCTGTTTGCAGCATCATGTCCCCATGGGTGGTTGAATGCAAGGCTCGCCGTGGGCGACCCTTACATGGGCATGATTCAGCCAACCAATTCTGGCTCCCGAGCCCATTTTTCTTTCGAGATGAAAGAAGACCATGGCCATCAATGACTTCGATCAGACGGAACGTGATACTGCCGGAGAACAGTGCCTCCCCCACCTTCTGCTGGAGCAGGTGCGGGATCATCCCGAACGCACGGCAGTCATCCGTGGGGACGAGCGTCTCAGCTACCGCGACTTCGTCGGCCGATGCTCGGAGACCGCGGATTATCTCCGAAATCTCGGCGTCGGTCCCGACGATTCCGTCGGGATCTTCGTCGAACCGTCGATCGAATTGATGACGAGCGTCTGGGGTGTACTCCTCGCAGGGGGCGCCTACCTTCCGCTCTCGCCCGAATACCCGGAAGAACGCCTCCGCTACATGATCGAGGACTCCGGGGTGCGCGTCATCGTCGCGTCGGAGGAGCTCCGGCCGAGACTGTCCCAGCTGGCCCCGCACGGCACCAGGATCATCGGCCCGGACGGCGTGCCGGGGGACCGGGCCCGGGGTGGATCGCGGCTCGGGCGGTCCGCCCCCGCCGCGCTCACGCCGGCTCACCTGGCGTACGTCATCTACACCTCCGGCAGCACGGGGAAGCCCAAGGGCGTCATGATCGAGCAGCGCAGCATCGTGCATCAGATGCGCTGGCTGGCGGAGTCCGGCGCACTGGACCGGACGACCGTCGTGCTCCAGAAGACGCCCATGAGCTTCGACGCGGCCCAGTGGGAGATCCTGGCCCCCGCCTGCGGGAGCACCGTGGTCGTCGACGGCCCCGGCCTGCACCGCGATCCGGAGAGGATCATCGCGGCCGTCACCGCCCACCGGGTCACCGCGCTGCAATGCGTGCCCACCCTGCTCCAGGCGCTCGTGGACACCGAGGACTTCTCCGCCTGCACGTCGCTCACCCAGGTCTTCAGCGGCGGCGAGGCGCTCTCCGGGAATCTCGCGCGGAAATTCCTTCAAACGCTGCCCCGGAGCACCCTGACCAATCTGTACGGGCCGACCGAGACGACGGTCAACGCGTCGGCGTTCACCGTGGACCGCCGCACTCTCGCCGATGACCCGCAGGTGATCTCCATCGGCAGACCCGTTCCCGGAACGCGGTTCCACATTCTCGACGAGAACCGGTCGCCGGTGCGGGCCGGGGAAAACGGCGAGCTCTACATCGAAGGCGTTCAGCTCGCCCGGGGATATCTCAACCGGCCCGAACTGACCGCGGAGAGGTTCATCTCCCATGTGTTCGACGGCGAGGGCGCTCCCGTGCGGCTGTACCGCACGGGCGACCTCGCCCACCGGGGCGACGACGGCACGGTCCGTTTCGCCGGCCGTGCGGACAACCAGATCAAGCTGCGCGGTTTCCGGGTCGAGCTGGACGAGATACGGCTCGCGATCGAGACCCACGACTGGGTCAAGAACGCCGCGGTCCTCGTGAAGGAGGACACCGCCACCGGATTCCAGAACCTGATCGCCTGCATCGAGCTGAGCCCCAAAGAAGCGGCACTGATGGACCAGGGCAATCACGGAGCCCACCATCAGTCAAAAGAAAGCAAACTCCAGGTAAAAGCGCAGCTCGCGAATCCGGGTATGCGGGACGACCGGGAGATCAGCGGCAGGCCCGCGATCGATCTGCCCGGCGCCGCCGCCACCCCCCGGCAGCGACAACTGGCGTTCGGACGGAAGACCTACCGGTCGTTCGAGGGCGGCGGCGTCACCGAGGCCGACCTCCTCGCCCTGCTCGCAGGCCCCGAAGGCCCCACCGCACACTCCCGGGACCTCAGCGCCCTGACACTCGCCGAGCTCGGCGGACTCCTGCGCAACTTCGGGCAGTTCCTCAGTGAGGAGCGCCTGCTGCCGAAGTACGCCTATGCCTCGCCGGGCGCCCTCTACGCGACGCAGCTCTACCTCGAAGTCGCCGGGGTCCCGTTCCTGAGGCCCGGATTCCACTACTACCACCCGGTGGAGCACCGGCTCGTCCTCATCAGCCCGAACGAAGAGCCCTCCGGGTCGCCCGCGCGCATCAGGGTGCACTTCGCCGGCAAGCGCCGGGCCATCGAGCCCGTCTACCGGAACAACATCCTTGAGGTCCTGGAGATCGAAGCGGGCCATATGGCCGGTCTGTTCGAGCGGATCCTGCCCGCCCACGGACTGGGACTGGAGGCCGCGGCGTACGAGCCGGCCGTGAAGGACCGGCTGGACTGCGCCGAGGAGGACTTCTACCTCGGGACGTTCGAGGTGCGTCCGCTCGACGCCGTACGCGCCGCGGCCGCCGCCGATCTCTATGTGCAGGCGCACCCCGGGAAGGTCGCCGGGCTGGCCGGGGGACAGTACCGGTACCGGGACGGCGTCCTGGAGCGGATCTCCGACGCGCTGGTCCTCAAGCGACATGTCATCGCCATCAACCAGCAGGTCTACGAGAAGGCCGCTTTCGGCATCACCATCATCAGCCGCGCACGGGAGGCATGGCGCGAGTACATCGATCTCGGAAGAGAACTCCAGCATCTTCAGATGAACGGCCTCCGCATCGGGCTGATGTCCTCGGGATACAGCTCGAAGACCGGACACGACCTGCCCTCCGCGAAAAGAATCGCGGACATCCTCGGCGCACGCGGCGAGCACACCGGAGCGTCGTACTTCTCCGTGGGCGGCCGCATCAGTGAAGGCCAGCTGCGCAGCGAGGGAATGCGCGAGGACATCGTGCACATGAAGGGCCCGGCGGAGATCATCCGGGAGGACCTGAGCCGCTTTCTCCCCGACTACATGATGCCGAACCGGGTCGTGGTCCTGGACTCGCTCCCGCTTTCCGCGAACGGAAAGATCGACGTCAAGGCTCTGGAGGCTTCGGACCGGATGGCCGCGGTCACCACCGACCGGGTGTTCGTCGCGCCCAGGACGAAGACCGAGGAGAGAATCCGCGACATCTGGGAGAAGGTGATGAAGCGGGACGGCTCCTCCGTGCAGGACGACTTCTTCGAAGCCGGCGGAAACTCCCTGCTCGCGGTCGGGCTCGTCAACCGCATCAACCGGGAGTTCCGCAGCTCACTGCCGTTGCAGATCCTCTTCGAGTCCCCGACCATCGAGAAACTCGCCCTCGCCCTCGAAAGCACCGACACCGAACCCGCTTCCCGGCTGGTGCGCCTGCACAACGAAGGCGCCGACAGCCCCGTGTTCTGCTGGCCCGGTCTCGGCGGCTACACCATGAACCTGCGGCTGCTGGCCGGCGAACTCGGCATCGACCGCCCGTTCTACGGCGTGCAGGCGTACGGGATCAACCCGGGCGAGACCCCGTACGCCACCATCCAGGAGATGGCCGCCGCGGACGTGCGGGCCATCCAGCGGCTCCAGAAGACCGGCCCGTACACCTTATGGGGCTACTCCTTCGGCGCCCGCGTGGCCTTCGAGGCGGCCCATCAGATCGAGCGGTCCGGCGGCACGGTCGAGAACCTCTTCCTCCTGGCCCCCGGGTCGCCCGTCATCCCGCGCGCGGACGACGACGGCGCACTCCCGCACGGCGACGGCCCCGTCTACACCAACAAAGCGTATGTGCGCCTCCTCTACTCCGTATTCGCCGGGACCATCACCGGGGAGGAGGCGGACGCCTGCGTGGAATACGCCGGGGACGACGAGACCTTCGCCGCGTACATCCGCGAGAAATGGTCGAACCTCGACACCGAACTGGTCAAACGCATCATCCACGTCGTCCGCCGGACCTTCGAACTGCGCTACACCTTCAGGGAACTTCGGGAACGGAAGATCACAGCGCCCATCACCATCTTCAAGGCGCGCGGCGACGACTACTCGTTCATCGAGAACAGCAGCGGATACTCCGAGACGGCCCCGACCGTGATCGACCTGTCGAGCGGGCACTACGCCATGCTCAAGAACCCCGACCTCCATGAGCTCGTACAGCAGACCCGCCGCCGTCTCACCGAGAGGAAAGAGGAGACCGTCGTGCCTCACGTCAACATCAAACACTTTCCCGTCTCGCTCAGCGAGGACCAGCAGTCGAAACTCGTCGCGGCTGTCACCCAGGCGGTCAAGAGCGCGTTCAGCTGCGACGAGGGAGTGATATCGGTCGCCCTCGAACCGGTGGAGAAAGAGGTCTGGAACGAACGCGTCTACATACCGGAGATCGTGCAGAGAAGGGACCTGCTGCACAAGACGCCGAACTACTGAGATGTTCGGCGGCGCACGAAGAAGATCCGTAACACAAAGGGAGGGTGCATGAAGAACGCAACCGTTGGACGATTTCTGCTGCTGGCATTCCTGTGGGGAGGCAGCTTCACCTTCATCAAGGTGTCACTGGACGGGCTGACCCCCGGTCAGCTCGTGCTCAGCCGCCTGGTGCTGGGCGCGGCCGTACTGCTCGCGATCGTCGCGTTCCGCAAGATCGGCCTTCCCCGGTCCGCGGCCGTCTGGGGGCATATCGCCGCCGCGGCCCTCTTCGGCAACGTCATCCCGTTCCTGCTGCTCTCCTACGGCGAACAGACCACCGGAGCCGGCATCGCGGGCGTCCTCATCGGCGCGACGCCGCTGCTGACCCTGACGATCGCGGCGGCGGCACTGCCGTCCGAGCGGGCGACCCGGCGCAAGGTGATCGGGCTCGTCATCGGGTTCGCGGGCGTGGTGCTCCTGATCGGCCCGTGGACCGACGCCCTCGGCTCGTTCGGCGGACAGCTCGCCTGCCTCGGCGCGGCACTGAGTTACGCGTGCGGCTTCGTCTACGTACGCAAGTACCTCTCCCCGCTCGGTCTCGCCCCCATGGCCGCAGCGGCCTCCCAACTCCTCGCCGCCACCGTCCTCCAGGCCGCCGTCACCCCCTTCCTCACCTGGCACACCCCGGAGTTCACCCTCAAGGTGACGCTCAGCATCGTCGCGCTCGGCCTGTTCAGCACCGGTCTGGCGTACGTGCTGTACTTCCGGCTCATCGGCGACGTCGGCGCCACCACCGCGTCGGCCGTGAACTACGTGGTCCCGGTCGCCTCCGTCCTCATCGGCGTGGTGGCGCTCGGCGAGTCCGTCACCTGGAACCTGCTGGTCGGCGGACTCGTCGTGCTCGCGGGCGTGGCGTACGCGGAGAACCGCCTGCGGCAGCTCCGGGGCGGCGACAAGGAACCGGCCGCACCGGCCGCGGCGACCACCCCCGCACCCCCGGCCGGGGAAGAGGCCGAACCGGTCGCGGGCAGCCGCCCCGGCGGCACGGAGGAACCGCGGTGAGCCCGCCCGGCCTCTACCGCCGGGCGGTCGGGGACCTGGACCTGATCCGGTCGCGGGACCCCTCGGTGCACTCGCGGACCGAGGCCCTGCTGCACCCCGCCGTGCCGGCCGTCTGGGGCTACCGCGTGGCGCACCGGCTGCACCGGCGGGGGCTGCGCCGTACCGCGCGGCTCCTCTCGGTCGCCGCGCGGCTGGCGTCGGGCGGCATCGAGATCCACCCCGGCGCGAGGATCGGCCGCGGCTTCTTCGTCGATCACGGCACGGGAGTGGTGATCGGTGAGACCGCCGTCGTCGGCGACGACGTCACGGTCTTCCACCAGGTGACGCTGGGGTCGGTCGGCTGGTGGCACGACGACGCCCGGCCCCGGGGCGCGCGCCGCCACCCCGAGGTGGGGGACCGGGTGGTGATCGGCGCGGGCGCCACCCTGCTCGGGCCGATCACCGTGGGGCACGACACGGTGATCGGCGCGCAGGCCCTGGTCATCCGCGACGTGCCCAGCCACTCCCGGGTGCTCGCGCCGGTGGCCGCCCTGCCGCGCCGCACCCCCGGGTCCGGGCCGCGCGCCGCCCACCGGCCCCTCCCGTCCCCGTCGCCCGGGAGGGAGGTGTCCCTGCTCTTCCCCGCCTGGTGACCTCCCCCGCCCGGCGACCCGCCCCGGCGGCCCGCTCCCTGGTGACCCGATCCACCGAAACGGAGAAGCACATGCTTGTCTCGGACCGACGCGGGCTCGCGTCGTCGCTCGACGATCTGATCGGCGGCACCCCCACCATCCGGCTGGACCTGGGCGGGGCCGACCCCCAGACCACCGTCTACGCCAAGCTGGAGATGGCGAACCCGCTGTCCAGCGTGAAGGACCGCACCGGGCTGTACATGATCGAGGCGGCCGAGAAGCGCGGCGAACTGACTCCCGGCAGCACCGTCGTGGAGGCCACCTCCGGGAACACCGGCATCTCGCTGGCCGCCCTGTGCGCAGCCCGCGGCTACACCTGCGTCATCGTGCTCCCGGACAACGCGACCAACGAACGGGTGCAGCTGCTCCGCGCGTTCGGCGCGGAGGTCGTCCGGACCCCGCACGAGCAGGGATACGCGGCGGCGATCGAGAAGGCCCAGGAGATCCACCGCGAGCGGCCAGGCTCGTGGTTCGCCTGCCAGCACGAGAACCCCGACAACGTGCAAGCGCACTACGCCACCACCGGCCCGGAGATCTGGAACGACACCGAGGGCAGGGTGGACGTCCTGGTCTGCGGCGTCGGCACCGGAGGCACCCTGAGCGGCACCGCCCGCTATCTCAGGGAACGCAACCCGGACCTGCGCGTGGTCGCGGTCGAGCCGGTGCGCTCTCCCGTCCTCAGCGAGGGCTGGGGCGGCCTGCACCGCATCCCGGGGCTCAACGGCGGGTTCGTCGCGGACACCACCGACGTCGAGGTGATCGACGAGGTGGTCACCGTCTCCGACGACGAGGCGTTCGCCACCGCGCGCTTCCTGGCCCGCACGTTCGGCCTTCTGGTGGGCGTCTCCTCCGGAGCCGCCGCCCACGCCTGTCGTCTCCTCGTCGAGCGGCCCGCATACGCCGGCAAGACCATCGTCACGGTCTTCCCCGACACCGGCGAGAGGTATCTGTCCTGGCTCGAGGCCGCCGCCGACGAGGAGCAGGCCGGCGGACAGCAGCGCACCGAATCCGTCGCGAAGATTGAGGAGTGAGTCCTGATGACCATGCTTCCGCGCATACTGCTTCCCGGTGAAGGCGAAGCGGTGCAGATAGGCACGACCACCAAGACGACGTTCAAGGCCGTGGGAGGGGAGACCGACGACCGCCTGGGCCTGTTCGAGCACCGCATGGAGCCCGGCGCCCCCGGCGCCTCGCCGCACATCCACCGTGAACAGCTGGAGGCTTTCTACGTCCTGGACGGGGTCGTCGAACTGCACCTGGACGGGGAGACCTTCGCCGCGCCACCGGGCACCTATGTGAATGTCCCCGAGAACATGTCGCACGGGTTCCGCAATCCCTACCAGGACCAGGCGACCATGCTCATCATCTTCACTCCCGCCATCAACCGCGAGGAGTACTTCAGGGGACTGGCCGAGCTGTACGCGGACGGGAACCGCCCCACGGAGGACGAACTGCTGGACCTCATGGCCCGCTACGACCAGTTCGAACTGACCCTGGACGGGACGACCTCCCGCCCCGGCTGGGGCCGGCACTGAGCCGGTGACCCGCACGGCAGGTCTCCGGCCCGGAGACCTGCCGGCGGCCTCGGGCGCGTCAGGCGGCGGCCCTCAAACCCCATTCGGCGGCCAGGAGTTCGAAACTGCGGACGCGGTCGGCGTGGTCGTGCGTGATCGTCGTGACGATCAGCTCGTCGGCCCCCGTGGCGTCCCGCAGGGTCCGCAACCGCTCGGCGACCTGCGGGGCGGTCCCGACGAACTGGGTCTCGGTGCGGTCCGCGACCAGCGCCCGGTCCTCCTCGCTCCAGATGTGGCGGCGGGCCTCCTGCGGGCTGGGGTACGCGATGGCCCCTTCGCCGCTGCGGATGCTGCGCACCCACAGCCCGTACCCCGCGGCCAGTTCACGGGCCGCGCCCTCGTCGTCGGCGACCACGACGTCGGCGGAGACGCTGACGTAGGGCCGGTCCAGCTCGGCCGAGGGCTTGAACGCCTCGCGATAGCCCTCGACGGCCTCCAGCACCGTACCGGGGCTCACGTGGTAATTCGCCGCGAACCGCAGCCCGTTGGCACCGGCCGTCCGCGCGCTGACGCCGGCGCTGCTGCCCAGGATCCACAGCTGGAGCTCCGCGCCCTCCCCGGGCACCACATGCGTCTCGAACCCGGCGTCGGGTGCGTAGTCGCCCGCCAACAGGGCCAGGATGTCCGCCACTTGATCGTCGTACGCCTGCGACTGCGCGCCCGACTGCTGGAGCAGCCCCTGGTAGAGCGCGGCGCGCGGCGAACTCTGCAAGTGCGCGTTGGAGTAACGGGCCGGTATGCGCAGCCCGTTGGGCGTCAGCCCCTCGACGACGGCGACCGTCCCCGGCCCCCCGCGCTCCGGCGGCGCACCCCGCTCGGCCGAGCCGCCGGAGCGGCCGAGGCCGAGGTCGAAGCGGCCCGGGTGCACCGCGTCCAGCAGCCCGAACTCCTCCACCGCCGACAGGGCCGTACGGTGGCCGAGTTGCAGGGCCCCGGAGCCGAGCCGGATGGCCGACGTCGCCGTTGCGGCGAGCGCCAGGAGTACGGCGGGCGAGGTGCCGGCGACACCGGGGTTGAAGTGGTGCTCGGCGAACCAGTAGCGGCTGTAGCCCAGTTGCTCGGCTCTGCGGACGAGGTCGAGACTGTTGCGCAACGCCTGTCCCGCGTTCGATCCGGTGGTGACCGGCACGAGGTCCAGCACGGCGAGAGGCGTGTGAGCGGTTGCCACGATGAGGTTCCCTGGGGAGCGAGAGGCAGCGGTACGGGGCCGGTCTGGCCGTAACGTACGGAGGCCGCCGAAAGCGCGTCAATCACTTCTCCGGCCTGGCAACGCAACCTTCATACGCACCCCTGCCCCGGCCCCCGGGAACGCCGAAAGGGGGCGGGGAGCCCGTCCGGCGCCCCGCCCCCCTACGGTCCGCCTAGTCGATCGCCTTGATCAACTCGCCGTTCGCGGTGTCACCGCTCAACTCCCAGAAGAAGGTGCCTCCCAGGCCCTGCTGGTTCTTGTACTCCATCTTGGAGCCGATGGTCTCCGGAGTGTCGTAGCTCCACCAGTCGTTGCCGCAGTGGGCGTACGCCGTACCGGCCACGGCGCCCGTCGCGGGGCAGCTGTTCTTGAGGATCTTGTAGTCCTCGATGCCCGGCTCGTAGCTGCCCGCCGCCGCGCCGGTCGCGCTGCCGCCGGGCTCGGGCTGGGTGACACCGGTCCAGCCGCGGCCGTAGAAGCCGATGCCCAGCAGCAGCTTCTCCGAGGGGATGCCCAGCGACGTCAGCTTGGAGATCGCGGCGTCGGAGTTGAAGCCCTCGGTCGGGATGCCCGGGTAGGAGGTCAGCGGGGAGTGCGGGGCCGTGGGGCCCTGCGCCGCGAACGCGCCGAAGAAGTCGTACGTCATCGGGAGGTACCAGTCCAGGTGCTTCGCCGCTCCCGCGTAGTCCACCGCGTCGATCTTGCCGCCGTCCGAGCCGTCCGCGGTGATCGCCGAAGTGATCAGGTTGTCGGCCCCGAAGGACTTGCGCAGCTCGCCGAGCAGCTCGCCGTAGGCGTCGCGGCCGCTGGTGTCACAGGTCAGACCGCAGGCGTTGGGGTACTCCCAGTCGATGTCGATGCCGTCGAAGACATCGGCCCAACGGGGGTCCTCCACCAGGTCGTAGCAGGACTTGGCGAACGCGGCGGGGTTCTGCGCGGCCTCACCGAACCCGCCCGACCAGCTCCAGCCGCCGAAGGACCAGAGGACCTTGATGTCCGGGTGGAGTTCCTTGAGCTTGCGCAACTGGTTGAAGTTGCCGCGCAGTTCCTGGTCCCAGGTGTCGGCGACCCCGTCGACCGAGTCCTCGGCGGTGTAGGCCCTCTCGTGGTCGGCGTACGCGTCGCCGATGGTGCACTTGCCGTTCTGCACGTTGCCGAAGGCGTAGTTGATGTGGGTCAGCTTGTCGGCGGAACCCGACGTCACGATGTTCTTGACGTGGTAATTCCGGTCGTACGTGCCCCAGTTGGTGAAGTATCCGATCACCTTGTCGCCGGCCGCTGTGGGGGCGGCGTCGGCGGCCGCAGGGGCCGCGGCGGGCTGGGCCGCCGGCGTGGCGCCGGCCGGGGACGTGCCCGCGACGCCGAGCAGGGTGGCGCCGAGCGCCGCCGTACAGGCGGCCGCGGCGAACGCCCTGAGCCGGGCGCGGGGGCGGTGCGATGTGAGCATCGTGGCTCCTCGTGGGGGAGGGCTGGTGCGTGGGGGGTGCGGGTCGAACTCCGGGCCGTACGCGCCCGGTTTGGCATGAACGCGGTAAAGCGTTCGATGGGAACCGTAGAAGGACTAGACCAGTTGGGTCAATGGTTCGGACCAATTTCCCGATCTTCGCGCGGCCCCGCAGCCCGTCCGACCAGCCCGTCGCCCCGTGACGGAAGGCATCCGATCGGGCATACTCAACCCGCCACAGCCGCTGACCCGCGCCCCCCGAGACCCGGGAGGGCAGGATCGGCTGGGCAGTCTGTTCTTCCCGGCTCCGTTCCGGGAGATCACCCGGCGGCGCCACTCACACCCCGAGCGCGCGACCGTCGCAACGCCCGACAGGGAGGAGAGCGCCGTCATGTCCGACCGTGCCCCGCAGCCGGTGGAACGCCGTCTGCCCACCGAGGAGTCCCGGCAGCTCGTCGCGCTCGTCCGCGACATCGTGTCCAAGGAGATCGCTCCCCGGGCGGCCGAGGAGGAGGACGCGGGCCACTTCCCGCGCGAGGTGTTCACCCTCCTCTCCGACTCCGGCCTCCTCGGACTCCCCTACGGCTCCGCCCACGGCGGCGGCGACCAGCCCTACGAGGTCTACCTCCAGGTGCTGGAGGAGCTCGCCGCGGCCCGCCTCACCATCGGCCTCGGCGTCAGCGTCCACTCCCTGGCCTGCCACGCCCTCGCCGGATACGGCACCGAGGAGCAGCGGGCCGCGCACCTGCCGGCGATGCTCGCCGGCGGCCTGCTGGGCGCGTACTGCCTCTCCGAGCCCGCCTCCGGCTCCGACGCCGCGTCCCTGCGCACCAAGGCCGTACGCGACGGCGAGGACTGGGTCATCACGGGCACCAAGGCGTGGATCACCCACGGCGGCATCGCGGACTTCTACACCGTGCTCGCCCGCACCGGCGTCGAGGGCCCCCGGGGCATCACGGCCTTCCTCGTCCCCGGCGACGCCGAAGGGCTGAACGCCGCGCTTCCCGAGAAGAAGATGGGCATGAAGGGCTCGCCCACGGCCCAGCTCAACTTCGACGGCGTACGGGTCGCCGACGACCGCCGCATCGGGGACGAGGGCCAGGGCTTCGCCATCGCCCTGTCCGCGCTCGACTCCGGCCGCCTCGGCATCGCCGCCTGCGCGGTCGGGGTCGCCCAGGCCGCCCTGGACGAGGCCGTCCGGTACGCCACCGACCGACGCCAGTTCGGCCGCCCCATCGCCGACTTCCAGGGGCTGCGCTTCATGCTCGCCGACATGGCCACCCAGATCGAGGCCGGCCGCGCGCTCTACCTGGAGGCGGCACGGCTGCGCGACGCGGGGCAGCCCTTTTCCCGCCAGGCGGCCATGGCGAAGCTGTTCTGCACCGACGCGGCCATGCGGGTGACCACCGACGCCGTCCAGGTGCTCGGCGGCTACGGCTACACGCTCGACTTCCCGGTCGAGCGGCTGATGCGCGAGGCCAAGGTGCTCCAGATCGTCGAAGGCACCAATCAGATCCAGCGCATGGTCATCGCACGCCACCTCGCGGGCCCCGAGACCCGCTGACCCCCAGGGGCGCGTCCGAGCCGTCCCGCCCACGCGGGACGGTTCAGACGCGCCGCGGCGGCCGGTCCGACCAGACGGGCAGGGCGACGGCCCGGTTCCATCCCTGGTCCCGGATCCCCGGCACGGTCCGGCCGCTGCTCTGCCAGTGCCGCAGCAGCGCGCTGTAGATGGGCGGATCGACCGGGGAGGCCATGGGCGAGGTCCCCGTCGACCGGGGCGGCGGCTGGGGCGTCGACCGGGGCTGCGGCAGCGGCTGCGGTTGCGGAACCGATTCTTCGGGGGCCGGAGGGGCGAGACGGCGGCGGCCCGAGCCGACCGGTGAATGCAGCGTCGTCATACGGGGTCAACGCGTCGGGGCGGCCCCGGGTCACTGCCGCCCCGATCCGAGTGCCAGTTCGGCGGGTGCCGGGTGCGCCGTGCGCCGGCCCGGGGAACCCGCCGACCGTCGCGAGCGGCGGCTCAGGCGGCCTCGCGCCGCATCCGGGGCACACGCAGCGGGCGGGAGCCGGGGCCTCCGGCGTGGGAGAACGGCTGCATCCGCCAGTCGAGTCCCTGGGGGAGCGTCAGCAGCAGCGCCGCCTCCTGCTCCTGGGGCTCCAGCGTCTCGTCGGCGGGCCGGGCGTCCGCCGCGACACGGCCGGTGCCGGAGCAGACGGTGAGCACGAACGGGTTCCACGGGGTGGGGCAACGGGCGTGCTCCGGCAGGACGTCCTCGTCGGCCAGCAGCGCGATCGGCTGGGCGCAGTCCGGGCAGATCACCCGGAACATCTCGAACATGTCGTACGCGTCGGCGCTGTCGTCCTCGTCGGGATCGACAGGCTCCGGTTCGGTACGTCCGGTGAGCTTCAGGCTCTGCATGGGAATTCCCCCCTCGGGTGGGCCGGCCAGGCGCCACGGCCTCGGCCACAGCAAGCACTTCCCGTCGCGTGACGCCGATAATCGCGAGCCCGCCCGCTACTGACCCGTAAACATGTGGCATTCGTCACATGCCCCCCGCAGGTGCCGTTCCGTGACCTCGCGCGACTGTGCCGACAGGCTCCCGGGGCCATAGGTTGATCCGCATGGAGGAGCTGGACCGTCAGATTGTGGAGTTGCTCGTCAAGGACGGGCGGATGAGCTACACCGACCTGGGCAAGGCCACCGGCCTGTCCACCTCGGCCGTTCATCAGCGCGTCCGCCGGCTCGAGCAGCGCGGGGTCATCCGCGGCTATGCGGCGGTCGTCGACCCCGAGGCGGTCGGGCTGCCCCTCACCGCGTTCATCTCGGTGAAGCCGTTCGACCCCAGCGCGCCCGACGACATCGCGGAGCGGCTCGCCGGGGTGCCCGAACTGGAGGCGTGCCACAGCGTCGCCGGGGACGAGAACTACATCCTCAAGGTGCGCGTGGCGACCCCGCTGGAGCTGGAGCACCTGCTCACGAGGATCCGCTCGCTGGCGGGCGTCTCGACCCGGACGACCGTCGTCCTGTCCACCCCGTACGAGGCCCGGCCCCCGCGCGTCTGAGGGGGGCGGGGGCCCCACGGCTCGCGGCAGGCGCGAGACTGGTCCCATGACCGAGAGCACCGCCCCCCAGAGCGCCCCCGAACACCGCACCGTGCTGCTGCGCGGCGGAGACGTCCACAGCCCCGCCGACCCGTTCGCCACCGCGATGGTCGTCGAACGCGGGCAGGTCGCCTGGGTGGGCTCCGAAGGGGCCGCCGACGCCTTCGCGAGCGGTGTCGACGAAGTGGTCGACCTGGAGGGCGCCCTGGTCACCCCGGCGTTCACCGACGCCCACGTCCACACCACCGCGACCGGCCTGGCCCTGACCGGGCTCGACCTCTCCGGAGCCCGTACGCTCCCCGAAGCCCTCGGCCTCGTCCGTGCGTTCGCGAACCGCCACGGAGCCGGGGACGTCCTGCTCGGCCACGGCTGGGACGCCGCGCGGTGGCCCGGACAGCGCCACCCCTCGCGCGCCGAGCTCGACGAGGCGGCTGGCGGCCGGGCCCTCTACCTGCCCCGGATCGACGTGCACTCCGCCGTCGTCACGACCGCCCTGCTGGACCTGGTCCCCGGCGTCAGGGCGATGACCGGATATCACCCCGACGCGCCGCTGACCGGCGACGCCCACCACGCCGTACGGGCCGCCGCGCACAACGCGTTGACGTCCGGGCAGCGGGCCGCCGCCCAGCGCGCCGCACTCGACCACGCAGCCTCCCTCGGCATCGGCACGCTTCACGAGTGCGGCGGACCGGAGATCTCCGACGAGGAGGACTTCATCTCCCTCCTGGCCCTCGCGGCCGAGCGGCCGGGCCCCCGGGTCTTCGGGCTCTGGGCCGAGGAGATCGCCGACGAGAAGGGCGCGCGCCGCATCCGGGAGCTCGGCGCGGTCGGCGCGGCCGGCGACCTCTTCGTGGACGGCTCCCTCGGCTCGCACACCGCCTGCCTGCACGAGCCGTACGCCGACGCCCCGCAGACCGGCGCCGCCCACCTGGACGCCGCCCGGATCGCCGCCCATGTCACCGCCTGCACCGAGGCCGGCCTCCAGGCGGGCTTCCACGCCATCGGCGACGCGGCCGTCACCGCCGTCGTGGAAGGCGTCCGGGCCGCCGCCGAGACGCTGGGCCCGGCCAGGGTCCGCGCCGCCCGCCACCGCGTCGAGCACGCCGAGATGCTCACCCCCGAGACCGTCGCCGCCTTCGCGGAGCTGGGCCTCACCGCCTCCGTCCAGCCCGCCTTCGACGCCGCCTGGGGCGGACCCGACGGCATGTACGCCCAGCGCCTCGGCGCGGAGCGGGCCGCGACCCTGAACCCGTACGCCGCCCTCCTGCGCGCCGGAGTGCCGCTCGCCTTCGGCTCCGACAGCCCGGTCACCCCGCTCGACCCCTGGGGGACCGTCCGGGCGGCCGCCCACCACCGCACCCCGGAGCACCGCATCTCCGTCCGGGCCGGCTTCACCGCCCACACCCGGGGCGGCTGGCGGGCCATCGGCCGCGACGACGCGGGGCTCCTGGTGCCGGGCGCACCGGCCGACTACGCCGTCTGGCGGACCGCCGAACTCCTGGTCCAGGCACCCGACGACCGGGTCGCCCGGTGGTCCACCGACCCCCGCTCCGGCACGCCCGGCCTGCCGGATCTGACGCCCGGGGCCGAACTTCCGGTCTGCCTGCGGACCGTGGTCTTCGGACAAACGGTCTACGTGCGACCGAACGAGTGATGTCGGGACATCCGATACCGCCGATCGATGGCCCGCGCGCTTCTCCACGACCTGCGGATCTTCGGCACTGACCAGGCAATTTGGGCAAAAGCCGCAGGTCGCGCGGGTGTTGACAGAACGCGCCCACGGGCCGGTAGGTTCGGCCGGGTCCACCACAGGACGTCCGACCGGTTAAACCTCCACGCAGTCGTCGAACGCCGCTGGGTCATGGGGCGGTGTGCCGCACCGGCGCACCGTCACTGACAGCCAGGTTCAGCGCCCGCGCCTCGGGGGCGAGGGAAGGTTTCAGCCGGACGGAGGGTGCGACCCGGGTGGGGCCCGGACGTTCAGTAGACAACGGCTTTCGGTCGACCCGCAGCCAGCGGGTCCCAGGTCGGCCCGAAGGGCGCCGGGCCCCGATCCGCAGTTCCGTCCGCGATTCCGTCCGTGGTTCTGTCCGCAGTTCCGTCCATCTGCCCGGCCTGTGCCACACGCCCGTCCGACCGCGTCGGACCCCGGGGGCCGCGCGCTGGATATGGTGTCCCTCTGTGTACGGACTTTAAGGGGCAGTAGTGAACGACGGCGGTCAGAGGCAGTTCGGCCCGCTCGGCAAGGTCTTGGTGATCATCCCGACCTACAACGAGGTCGAGAACATCAGGCCGATCGTCGACCGGGTGCGCACGGCCGTGCCGGATGCCGACATCCTGGTGGCCGACGACAACAGCCCCGACGGCACCGGGAAGGCGGTCGACGAGATCGCCGCCGCCGACGACCAGGTCCACGTCCTGCACCGCAAGGGCAAGGAAGGACTCGGCGCGGCCTACCTCGCGGGCTTCGCCTGGGGCGCCGAGCATGGCTACGGCGTACTCGTCGAGATGGACGCGGACGGCTCCCACCAGCCCGAGGAGCTGCCCCGGCTGCTCACCGCGCTCAAGGGCGCGGACCTGGTCCTCGGCTCCCGCTGGGTGCCCGGCGGCCGGGTGGTCAACTGGCCCAAGAGCCGCGAGGTGATCTCCCGCGGCGGCAGCCTCTACTCCCGGCTCGCCCTCGGCCTCTCGGTCCGCGACGTCACCGGCGGCTACCGCGCCTTCAGGACCGAGACCCTCCAGGGCCTCGGCCTCGACGAGGTCGCCTCCCAGGGCTACTGCTTCCAGGTCGACCTGGCCCGCCGCTCCGTGGAGGCCGGCTACCACGTGGTCGAGGTGCCCATCACCTTCGTGGACCGCGAGGTCGGCGACTCCAAGATGAGCCGGGACATCCTCGTCGAGGCGCTGTGGCGGGTCACCGGCTGGGGCATCACCTCCCGCGCCAACAAGGTCCTGGGCCGCGGGAAACCCTGACCCCGGCGCGTACGGGCCCGGCCGGCCCATGATCACCCCCTTGCGCCGCTTCCCCCTCCGTACGGGCACACTGGTTGCATGACGACCGGCACTCCGCCCCCGACCCGTCCCCGGCGCTCGCGCGCCCGTAGATTCCTGCCGCTGGCCCTCGCCGCCTGGCTGGTCCTGGAGATCTGGCTCCTGACCGTGGTCGCGTCGGCCGCGGGCGGGCTCACCGTCCTGCTGCTCCTGATCGCCGGGGCGGTGCTCGGCGCCGCGGTGATCAAGCGCGCCGGCCGCCGCGCCTTCAAGAACCTCACCGAGACCCTCCAGCAGATGCCGGGGCACCCCGGCGCCACCGAGGCCCCGCAGGTCACCGGCGGCAAGGGCAGCAGGGGCAACGGGCTGCTGATGCTCGGCGGGCTGCTGCTCCTGATCCCCGGCCTGATCTCGGACGCGGCCGGTCTGCTCCTGCTGGTGCCGCCCGTCCGCACCCTGATCAGCCGCCGGGCGGAGCGGTCCCTGGAGCGCCGGATGCGGGCCGCTTCCCCCGGCAGCCTCTCGGACGCCTTCCAGCAGGCCCGTATGCACCGGCCGGACGGAAAGGTCGTCCAGGGCGAGGTCATCCGCGAGGAGGGCCCACAGCCCCCCTCGCGTCCCGACGACGAAGATCCCCGGGGCCCGCGCCCGCCGCTCACCCCCTGACGCCGGCGCACCGGCCGGGGCGCGCCACCGGAGCGCCCCCGGCGTCCCGGCAGGTCGCAGCAGTCGGGGCGCCGGACCTGCGGGTGCCGGACAGCCGGGACACGCGCGAAGAGCCGCGGGCCGTGACACATGTTCTGTGTCACGGCCCGCGGCTCTTGTGCTGTGCTGTTGTCGCGCTCGGTGCGGTGTCACGCGGAGCGGTGGTGCGTCGCGGTCAAGCAGACTTCCTGCTGTCCCGCGGGTGCACGGCGATGTTCATGGCTCCGGAGCGCAGAACCGCCAGCCTCTCGGCCAGCACCTCCTCCAGCTCCTCGCGGGTGCGCCGCTCCATGAGCATGTCCCAGTGCGTGCGCGCAGGCTTGCCCTTCTTCTCCTCGGGGCCGTCCCCGTCCACCAGGAGTGCCTGGGCGCCGCACGCCTTGCACTCCCACTCCGGCGGAATCTCCGCCTCCACCGAGAACGGCATCTCGAATCGATGTCCGTTCTGGCATGCGTACTCCACCGCCTGGCGCGGGGCCAGATCGATGCCGCGGTCCGTCTCGTAGCTGGTCACCACAAGTCGTGTGCCGCGGAGAGCTCGCTCACTCATGAATCGTGCCTCCCGGGCTTGTCGCCCACAGGACAAAATGTCGCTGTCGTCGTCATCCGGTCAACGTCCGGTCGGCGGTAAAGATTCCCGTTGCCGGTCATGCGTCGCCCGTCGTGCCGCTGCTTTATCTGGGTTGAGTACCCGCCGTTGCCCGGTTTGTCACCTCTGGTGGACGTTGTCACCCAACGGTTGAGCTGCTTCCACTCGCAGTAACGGTCCTCCGGGCAGGCCAAAGGCGTACACTACCGGCCTTTCACTTCAACGTCTAAATCCGCTCCGGTACGGGATTGCCCGCGGCCCGGATCGCCCGCTCCACCGGGACCCGCGCGAGCAGTGCCGCGCCGAGCGCGAAGAACACGATCAGCGAGATGATCGCCTCCCGGTAGCTGCCGGTCAGCTGGTACGCCACACCGAACACCAGGGGCCCCAGCCAGCTCAGACCGCGGTCGCTCATCTCGTACGCCGAGAAGTACTCCGCCTCCTTGCCGCGCGGCACGAGGTGCGAGAACAGCGAGCGCGACAGGGCCTGGCTGCCGCCCAGCACCAGTCCGATGGCCGCCGCGAGAACGAAGAAGAAGACGGGCGCGTCGGCGGGCAGCAGATAGGCGGCGATCAGGATCGCGGTCCACACGACCAGCGAGCAGAGGATCGTGCGCTTGGCCCCGTACACCCGGGCCAGCCGGCCCATGCCGAGCGCCCCCGCCACCGCGAGGATCTGCACCAGCAGGACGGCGATGATCAGGGTCGTCTGGTCGAGGCCCAGCTCCTCGGAGCCGTACAGCGACGCCTGGGAGATCACCGTCTGGATGCCGTCGTTGTAGACGAGATAGGCGAGCAGGAACGAGAGCGTCAGCGGGTGGCGGCGCATGTCCTTCAGTGTCGCCCGCAGTTGCTTCCAGCCGGAGCCGACCGCCCCCTCGCCGTCCGACGCCACCCGCCGGTCGCGCAGCCGGCGCAGCGGTACGAGGGTGAACGCGCCCCACCACACGCCCGCCGACGCGAGGCAGATCCGCACCGCGTCGGACTCCGCAAGGCCGAAGGACGCGTGGTTGGTGTAGAGGATCAGGTTGAGGACCAGGACCAGGGCGCCCGAGGTGTAACCGAAGGCCCAGCCGCGCGAGGAGACCGCGTCCCGCTCCTCCGGTTCGGCGATCTGCGGCAGATAGGCGTTGTACAGGACCATCGACACGGAGATCGACGCGTTCGCCACGATCAGCAGGAACGCGCCCAGCAGATAGCGGTGGCCGTCCAGGAAGAACATCCCGGCCGTCGCGGCAGCGCCCGTATAGGCCGCCGCCGCCAGCAGCGGCTTCTTACGTCCCGTACGGTCCGCCGCCGCGCCCACGATCGGCATCAGGATCACGGCCACGACGATGGACGCCGAGACGGAGTACGCGAACAGCGAGCCCGCGCGCACGGGTATGCCCAGCGGGCGCACGAAGCCCTCGGGGTCGGCCGCCGCCTTGGCGATCGACGTCAGATACGGACCGAGGAAGACGGTCAGCACGCTGGTGGAGTAGACGGAGCACGCGAAGTCGTAGAAGTACCAGCCGTGCTGTTCACGCTTGCGGGCGGCGGGCGACCCGTCGCGCGGTGGCTGTCCGGCCGGCTCGGCCGTTCCTGTGGTCCCGGTGCTCACGCCGCGTCCCCTCGGTCGTCCCCTGTGGACGTGGACGGACCGGGCGTCAGGACCATGCCCCCCGCTCGCTCAGCACCGTACGCAGCGTCTCGATGTGATCGGTCATGATGCCATCCACCCCGAGGTCCAGGAGCGCCGCCATCCTCTCCGGCTCATTGACCGTCCAGACGTGCACCTGGAGCCCCAGCGCGTGCGCGGTGCGGACGAACCGGGCGTCGACCACCGGGATGCCGCCCTGGCGCTCCGGAACCTGCGCGCAGACGGCCCCCGCGCGCAGTGCCGCGCCGATCCCGTACGAGCGCAGCCGCAGCCCCAGGACGCCGCGCACCCCGTACGAGGTCGCCAGGCGCGGGCCCGCCAGGCGGTGCGCGCGGGCCACCCTGGCTTCGGAGAAGGAGCCGACGCAGACCCGGTCCCAGGCGTCGGTCCTGCGGATCAGCTCCAGGAGGGGGTCGAGGGCCGGTTCCGCCTTGACGTCCACGTTCCAGCGGGCGTCGGGGAACTCCTCCAGCAGCTCTTCGAAGAGGGGGAGGGGTTCGGCGCCCCCGACCCTGGCCCGGCGGACCTCGCTCCAGGGCAGCGCGGAGATCCGGCCCCGGGCGTCGGTGACCCGGTCCAGGGTCGGGTCGTGGAAGGCGACCAGCCGGCCGTCCGCCGTGGTGTGGACGTCGGTCTCGAAGTAGCGGTAGCCCACGGCGGCCGCCCGGCGGAAGGCGGCCGCGGTGTTCTCCACGCCGTCCGCCGCCCCGCCCCGATGGGCGAAGGCGAGCGGCGTCGGATGGTCGAGATAAGGGTGGCGGCTCGGTTTCACTGCGGCAGTATGGCCTGCCCGGATGGAGTGGCGTCAACGGGGTCGGGTCCGGCGGGAGGCGTGGTGGTGGCCGGTCCGGCGGAACCGGGCGCTGCGGGCTCGGCCGGCTTGGCGGGCTCGGCGGGCTCGGCGGGCTCGGCGGTCGACGATCCGCCGGCGGGAGCCTTGGGGAGCTCGAACATCCGCAGGAACAGCTGGGCCAGTGGGCCGATCGCCAGGGCGTACAGGACCGTACCGGCCCCCAGCGAGCCGCCCAGCAGGAAGCCGGTGACGACGACGGCCACCTCGATCGCGGTGCGGACCAGCCGGATGGAGCGGCCCGTGACCCGGTTCAGCCCGGTCATCAGCCCGTCGCGCGGGCCCGGGCCGAAGCGGGCCGCTATGTAGAGGCCGGTGGCCACCCCGTTCAGCACGATGCCCAGGACCATCACCGGGATCCGCAGGCCGAAGCCGTCGACGTCGCCCACCAGGGCGAGCGTGCCGTCCATCGCCAGGCCGACCACGAAGACGTTCGACACGGTGCCGAGCCCCGGGCGCTGCCGCATCGGGATCCACAGCAGCAGCACGATCGCCCCGACGATGATCGAGACGACGCCGATCGAGATGCCGGTCAGCTCCGTGAGGCCCTGGTGCAGGACGCCCCACGGCTCCAGACCGAGTTCGGCGCGGACCAGGAGCGCCGAACTCGCCCCGTACAGCGTCAGACCGACGTACAGCTGGACCAGCCGCCGGGTGAGGCGGGTGGTGCTCCGGGCGGTGGTCCTGGACACGAATTTCCCCCTGGTGTGGTGGTAGTGGACTGCTGCGTGTCACTCTGTGGCAGGGGATCGGCCACCAACCATGGCCAATTCGAGGAAGGTGGACTGATTTCGATGGCTCAGTGGACTTCGACCGTAGGGGCGGCCCAGCTGGCCCGGCAGCTCCAGGCCCAGCAGCCCAGGCCCACCGGCCCGGCCGGCCGCAAGCCGCCCGCCTACCGCGCACTCGCCGACGGGGTACGGCTCCTCGTGCTGGAGGGCCGGGTCCCGGTCGCCGCCCGGCTGCCCGCCGAACGCGAGCTCGCCCTCGCCCTCGCCGTCAGCCGCACCACCGTCGCCGCCGCCTACGAGGCGCTGCGGGCGGAGGGGTTCTTGGAGTCGCGGCGCGGCGCGGGCAGCTGGACCGCCGTCCCGGCCGGGAACCCGCTGCCCGCCCGGGGCCTCGAACCGCTGCCCCCGGAGTCGCTCGGCTCGATGATCGACCTGGGCTGCGCCGCCCTGCCCGCCCCCGAACCCTGGCTGACCCGGGCCTTCCAGGGGGCGGTGGAGGAACTGCCGCCGTACGCCCACACGCACGGCGACTACCCGGCCGGGCTGCCCGTGCTGCGGCAGATGATCGCCGACCGCTACACCGCGCTCGGCATCCCCACGATGCCCGAACAGGTCATGGTCACCACCGGGGCGATGGGCGCCATCGACGCCATCTGCCACCTCTTCGCGGGCCGCGGCGAACGGATCGCGGTCGAGTCCCCCAGTTACGCCAACATCCTCCAGCTGATGCGGGAGACGGGCGCCCGTCTCGTCCCGGTCGCGATGGAGGAGGGGCTCGGCGGCTGGGACATGAACCGGTGGCGTCAGGTGCTGCGGGACTCCGCGCCCCGGCTCGCCTACGTGGTGGCCGACTTCCACAACCCGACCGGCGCGCTCGCGGACGAGCAGCAGCGGCGGGAGCTGGTCGACGCGGCCCGCTCCGCCGGGACGGTGCTGGTCGTCGACGAGACGATGACCGAACTCCGCCTCGACGCCGGCACCGCCATGCCGCGCCGGGTCTGCGCCTTCGACCCGGCCGGCAGCACGGTGCTGACGGTCGGCTCGGCCAGCAAGGCGTTCTGGGCCGGGATGCGGATCGGCTGGGTGCGGGCGGCCCCCGACGTCATCCGCTCCCTGGTCTCCGCCCGCGCCTACGCGGACATGGGCACCCCGGTCCTGGAACAGCTCGCCATCAACTGGCTGATGCGTACGGGGGGCTGGGAGCAGGCGGTCGAGATCCGGCGGGACCAGGCGCGGGTCAACCGCGACGAGCTGGTCGCGGCGGTGCGGCGGGAGCTGCCGGAATGGGAGTTCGCGGTGCCGCGCGGCGGCCTCACCCTCTGGGTGCGCACGGGCGGCCTCTCCGGCTCCCGGCTGGCGGTGGCCGGCGAGCGCGTCGGGGTGCGGGTGCCCTCGGGCCCGCGGTTCGGGGTCGACGGGGCGTTCGAGGGCTATGTGCGGCTGCCCTTCACGGTGGGCGGCCCGGTCGCCGACGAGGCGGCGGTGCGGCTCGCGGCGGCGGTGGAGCTGGTGCGGTCGGGGGCGGGCGCGGGGGCGGACGCGCCGCGCAGCTTCGTGGCCTGAGGGGGCGCGGGACGCCTGCGGGCGGGGAGACGGGCCGCCCGGCCCGTCTCCCCGCCCGCCTCACGCTTCGGCGTCCCGGCTCACCCTTCCGCGATGGCCGCCGGGGCCCTGGCCGGCTGCCCGGCCGGCCCGCCCTCCGCGGCGACCGGGACCTGAGCCGTGTCCTGGTCGTCGTAGGCATCACGGTCGTCGCGGGTGGCGTCGGCCGGTGCGTCGGCCGCCGGGTCCGGCTGCGGGGACGCGCCCGGCAGCTCCGGCAGTACGTCGAGCACCGCCTGCCGGTGCTTGTCCTCGGCGGCGTCGTCGTACGGGTCGGGCGTCGCCGGCACCTGGAGGCGCAGCACCGGCCCGGCGCCCAGGCGTACGTACCCCCGGCCGGCCGGGACCTCCGGCGGCGGGAAGGTGTTCGGCTCCGCGCCCAGCACGGCGGTGATCTGCTCGCGCGAGGCCGGGCCGAGGACGACGCGGGCCCGGGTGTGGGTCCGCACGGTCTCGGTGAGGGTCTCCAGAGCGTCGATCTGGTCGGCCAGCACGACCGTCACCCCGGCCGCCCGCCCGTGCCGCAGCGGCACCTGGAGCAGCTCCTGGGGGTCGGGCCTGCCATCGGCCGCCGCGAGATGGCCGAGGACGCCGGGGCGGTCCAGCAGGATCCAGAGCGGGCGCTTGACGTCCTCGGGGACGGGGTGTCCGCCCTGCCGGGCCCGGTTGGCGAAGATCAGCCGCCGCTCCGTCTCGTGCGCCGCCCACTCCAGGGTGGCCAGCGCCCCGCCGAGTCCGGACTCCACGGCGAGGACGCCGGTGCGCCCGGTGAGCGCGCCGTACTCACCGGTCCCGCCGCCGTCGATCACGAGGACGTCGCCCTGCTGGAGGGCCTGGAGGGCGATGGAGCGGATCAGGGTCGTGGTGCCGCTGCCGGGCTGTCCGACGGCCAGGAGGTGGGGCTCGGTGGAGCGGCCGCCGGTCCGCCAGACGACGGGGGAGGCGTCCACGGTCGTGTCGCCGTCGCGCACCGGGACGGTGCGCCGCACCGCGTCGGGGTCGGTGAATCCGAGGACCGTCTCGCCGGGGGCGGTGACGAAGCGCTGGGCGGCGATCGAGGTGGAGAGCGGGGCCGGCACGGTCATCACGAGGCGGTTGGCCTCCTCGTCCCACGCGAAGCGGTACTCGCGGCCGCGGCCCGACTTGGTGTGCAGCAGCTGCTCGATCCGGGACCGGGCGGCGGCCTCGCCATCGGGGAAGTACGCGGGGTAGGAGACCTGGAGGCGGGTGAGCCGCCCGTCGCCGTCGAAGGCGTAACCCTCGAAGGTCTTCTCCCAGTCGCCGCCGTGGGCGAAGAGCGGGCTGGGGTCGTCGGCCACCGAGAAGTACGGCACGAGCGCCTCGTACAGGGCGCGCAGACGTGCGGTCTCCGCCTCGTCCGGGCCGGTCTTCACGGGGGTCCGCTCCCGCCCCTTCCACGCGGCGGCGCCCATCACCGTGATCAGGGCCAGGATCGGCCCGTAGGGGACGAGCGCCACCGCGAGGACGCAGGCCGCGGCGAGGAACAGCTTGGGACCACGCCGTTCCTTGGGGGTCGCGGCCCACTTCTGCCGGCCGGACACGGCCAGCAGCCGCAGACCACGGATGATCGTGATCAGCGGATGGAGCACATCGGTGGCGCCGTCGGCGGCCGTGCGCGCGATCTCTCTGCCGCGAGTGATCGAAGCGCTGCCGCTGCTGAGAATGCGGGGGAGTGGTCGCCGGGCCACAGCTGTCTCCTGAAGGGGTGGGAGCGGTCGCGGAGCGTCAGAACTTGATCCCGCCCAGCAGGCCGGCGAGGCTCGCCCCGCCCGCCGTGATGCTCGGCGCGATCGCGGTGCCGGCCAGGTAGAAGCCGAACAGCGCGCAGACGATGGCGTGGGACGCCTTGAGCCCGTCCTTTTTGAAGAACAGGAAGACGACGATGGCGAGCAGTACCACGCCCGAGATGGAAAGGATCATGAGCGGATCTCCTGGTTGAGGGGACAGTCACCATGAGTCCTTCCAGGATCACGCGAAGTATCTATGTGATAAAAGGTGCAATCGAGTGAATAAAACGCATTTTCACTTGACCGGTCCAAGGAACCCGTGGCCCGCGCGCGGAATTTCGCCGCCCGTGCCGGGCATGTATGACCCTCGGTGATCCTTTGCCGTATCCGGGCCCGGTCATGTCCGGCCCGGAGCAGTACCCTGTCGATTCACTCGTACGGCCCCGGCCGTACGCCCCACGGACAACCGGTCAGCAGCGGCGAACAGCCGCGGCGACGGTCAAGGAAGGCGGCCCGCGCGATGAGCGAAACCCCCGATCCCGAGGTGGTCGAGCTGGCGACCAAGGTCTTCGACCTGGCCCGCACCGGCGAGACCGGGACGCTCGCCGCGTACGTCGACGCCGGAGTCCCCGTCAACCTCACCAACGACCGGGGCGACTCGCTGCTGATGCTCGCCGCCTACCACGGGCACGCCGAGGCGGTCACCGCCCTCGTCGCCCGCGGCGCCGACCCGGACCGGGCCAACGACCGCGGCCAGACACCGCTGGCCGGAGCCGTCTTCAAGAGCGAGGACGCCGTCATCGACGCCCTGCTCGCCGCGGGCGCCGACCCCGCCGCCGGTACGCCGTCCGCGCGGGACACGGCCCAGATGTTCGGCAAGGCCGACCTGCTGGAACGCTTCGGTGCCCGCTGAGACGGCGGCGGCCGCACGTGCGGGTGTGTCCGCCGAGGGCTCTGCTGACCGGTCCGTCGTAAATGTGGTCGCGGTGGCGAAATGGCTGGGTCATCATGACGTCGCGGGTCCATTTCGGGCCACCGACGAGAGGCAGAGGAAGATGCTTTACACCAAGCACAAGACGGCGGTCGGCCGATCATGTCGCTGCGCGGCGTAGGAGTGTCCCCCGGACACCCCCTCGTGCCCACGGGCACGGGGCACTGCACAGTCCCGGTTGCGTCGACAGCTTGATGTGAGGCTTTCTCCCATGTTCGATCCGTTCATAGCGCCGAGCGGCACCCTGCTCGGCCTGCTGCAGAGGGGCCGCGGCGACGGCACGCTCCACGCGCTCGCCGCACCGCGCCCCGAGGCCCTCGCGGCCCTCAACCACTGCGTCGTGAGCGACCCCCGTCACGACTGGCAGGTGGAGAACCGCTCCCTCTACTACGCCCGTCTGTACCTGGACCTCGACGGCGGCGTCGAAGAGATCGCGCGCCACCTCGGCGACCCGGACGACCACACCGAAACCGACGACTGCCGAACGGGCCTCGCGCTCTCCGTACTCGGCCACCTCGCCTCCTACGGACGCGACGACGCCCTGGCGCTCCTGAGGCGCTACGCGGCCACCGGCGCCAACTGGGCCTGGGCCCTGGACGAGCTCGCCCTCCGCGACGACGACGCGGCTCTGCGCTCCCTCGCGCTGCCCGTCCTCAGTCGCTTTCCGGCCACCGAGGAAGGCGCCGCCGAGCTCGCCGCCGCCGTACGGGACTCCTTCGAACCGCGCCCCTGGCGGCTCTGGGCCGACGACCCGCGCGAAGCGGTCGGCGCCCGGGTGAGGGCCGCCACCGAGCAGGGCTCCTTCGACCGCTGGCAGCGCCAGATGCGCCCCGGCGGCCCGCGCCCCGGCTGGAGCGTCCAGGCCGTCTTCGACTGGGCCCAGCAGGCCCTGGAGCGCGGCAGCGAACTGCACGTCCCCGCGGCACGCTGCCTCTCCGCCGTCGCCGGCCCCGACGACCGCCCCCAGATCATCGAGGCCGCCCGCGACGGCTCCGAAGGCGCCCGCTGCGC
This sequence comes from Streptomyces sp. cmx-18-6, assembly GCF_046548915.1. NCBI lineage: Bacteria > Bacillati > Actinomycetota > Actinomycetes > Kitasatosporales > Streptomycetaceae > Streptomyces > Streptomyces sp. cmx-18-6. The sequence continues at coordinate 186,764 of NZ_JAEBEP010000013.1, forward strand.
CGCCCTGCACTACCTCGCCGAGGCGGCCGACCCCGCCGTCCTCGACCTCATCGAGGCCGCCGCCCTCAGCCCCGCCCGCACCGTCGCGGACGCGGCCGTCGCCGCCTTCGAGCGGATGTGCGGGGACGACGCCGTGGAACGCGCCCGGCGCTGGGCCAGGCGGCCCGACGCCCTCGGGACCTCCGCCGCCGGGATCCTCGCCTGCCGCGGCACCGCCCAGGACGCTCCCCAAGTCCTCGGCGCGCTGCGCGAAGCCGTACGCGGCGAAGGCCCCGACGCCCCCCGGCTGTGGACCCTCGTGGACGGCGCCGGCCGCCTCGGCATCGCCTGCGCCGCACCCGTACTGCGCCACGTCTACCGCGAGACGTCCTCCTCCCACCTGCGCGGCCGGGCCGCCCGCGCCCTCGCCGCCACCGACCCCTCCTTCGCGACCGGCTTCGCGGTGGAGTGCCTGTGGGACTGCGAGGAGACCACCCGCGAGGTGGCCGCCCTGCACGCCGAGACCGGAGACATCCGCGTCGAGGAACGCCTGCGCCGCCTCGCCGCCGACCCGGCCGAGGAGGCCGAGGTGCAGACGGCGGTGCGGAGCCGGATCGGACCGGACGCACCGGCGCTCTGAACCGCTGCCGGTCCGTGGGAGGGGGGCGTTGTCAGACCCCCCTCCTACGCTTCTCACCATGGACATCAACGAGTGGTGGGGGCTGGTCCACCGGGCGCGTGAGGCGGCCGGGGACCGGGCGGACGACCGGGACCTGCCCGAGGACCCCTTGCCGGACGCACTGACCGGCGTGCTCGCGGCCCTGGAGCCCGCGGAGATCGTCGACTTCGCGGCGACGGCGGACGAGGTGACCCAGTCCGCCTACCGCCGGCCTCTGTGGAACGCGGCGTATCTCATCGAGGGCGGTTGCGGCGACGACGGGTTCATGGACTTCCGCGACGGGCTGGTCCTGCTCGGGCGCGAGGTCTTCACCCGGGCCGTGGCCGACCCCGACTCCCTGGCCGCCCTGCCCGTCGTGGTCCGGATGAGCCGTGGGAAGGGCGGCTGGATCGGCTACGAGTCCCTGGACGGCCCGGCGCGGGAGGCGTACGCGCGCGCCGGGGGATCGGGCGACGAGTTCTACGCGGCCGTGGCGGCGGCCGACCAGGACCGAATACGGCTCAGGGAGCCGGGCGGGGAGAGCTGGGACGCGGAGGACGCCGAGGCCACGCGCCGGAACCTGCCCCGGCTGGCAGCGCTCTTCCTGGACTAGCGCCTCTCGTTCGGATCAGGGCGGGCCGGGTCTTCTCCGCCCGCGGATTCGCGCACGTGGGCGTCCGCGAGTTCGTGCCGGCGGCCATCCGCCAGTCCGTGCGCCGGAGCTCTGCGAGTTCGCGCGCGCGGGCCCAGAATGGCGCCATGACCGGACGCTGGGAGTTCTGGATCGACCGGGGCGGCACCTTCACCGACGTGGTGGGCCGCCGCCCGGACGGGCGGCTGGTCACCCGCAAGCTCCTCTCGCACGACCCGGACCGCTACGACGACGCGGCCGTGGCCGGGATCCGTCTGCTCCTCGGCCTGGGTCTCGACGACGGCGAGCCCGTGCCCGCCGACCGGGTCGCCGCCGTCCGGATGGGCACGACGGTCGCCACCAACGCCCTGCTGGAGCGGCGCGGCGAGCCGACCGTGCTGCTCGTCACCGAGGGCTTCCGGGACGCGCTGCGGATCGCGTACCAGAACCGCCCCCGCCTCTTCGACCGGCACATCGTCCTCCCGGAGGCCGTCCACGAGCGCGTGATCGAGGTCCCCGAACGTATCGACGCCGAAGGCCGCACCGTGCGGGCCCTCGAACTCGACCCCGTACGCGAGCAGTTGCGCGCCGCCCACGCGGACGGGCTGCGCAGCGCCGCCGTCGTCCTGATGCACGGCTACCGCCACCCGGCGCACGAGAGGGCCGTCGCGGACGCGGCCCGTGAGGCGGGATTCACCCAGGTCAGCGCCTCCCACGAGGTCAGCCCCCTGATCAGGCTCGTCCCGCGCGGCGACACCACCGTCGTCGACGCCTACCTCTCACCCGTGCTGCGCCGGTACGTCGACGAGGTCGCCGCCCGCCTGGAGGGCATCCGGCTCCTGTTCATGCAGTCCAACGGCGGACTGCGCGAGGCCGCCCGGTTCCGCGGCAAGGACGCCGTGCTCTCCGGACCGGCCGGGGGCGTGGTCGGCATGGTCCGTACGTCGCGGCAGGCCGGACACGACCGGGTCATCGGCTTCGACATGGGCGGCACCTCCACCGACGTGTCCCACTACGCCGGAGAGTTCGAACGCGAGCTCGGCACCCAGGTCGCCGGGGTGCGGATGCGCGCCCCGATGATGAGCATCCACACCGTCGCGGCGGGCGGCGGCTCCCTGCTCCACTTCGACGGCCGCCGCTACCGCGTCGGTCCCGACTCCGCCGGCGCCGTCCCCGGCCCCGCCTGCTACCGCCGGGGCGGCCCCCTCACCGTCACCGACGCCAACGTCATGCTGGGCCGCGTCCAGCCCGCCCACTTCCCGGCCGTCTTCGGACCGGACGGCGACCTTCCGATCGACGCCGACACCGTCCGCCGGCAGTTCGCGGACCTCGCCGACGAGATCGGGCGCGCCACCGGACGCAGGCCGGCCGAGGCCGAAGTGGCCGCGGGCTTCCTGGAGATCGCCGTGCTCAACATGGCCAACGCCGTCAAGAAGATCTCCGTGCAGCGCGGCCACGACATCACCCGCTACGCCCTCACCGGCTTCGGCGGCGCGGGCGGCCAGCACGTCTGCGCCGTCGCGGACGCGCTGGGCATCGACACCGTCCTCGTACCCCCGCTCGCCGGGGTGCTCTCCGCGTACGGCATCGGCCTGGCCGACGCCACCGCCATGCGCGAACAGTCCGTGGAGGCGGAGCTCGACGAGACCGTACGGGGGAGGGTCGATTGGCTCTGCGATGAGCTGGCCGACCGTACCCGGGACGCCCTGCGGGCCGATGGAGTGCCCGATTCCGCGATCAGCACGCGCGCCCGCATCCTGCTGCGGTACGCGGGGACGGACGCGGCGCTCGCGGTGGCGCCGGCCTCCGTGGCCGCGATGAGCGAGGAGTTCGCGGCCGGGCACCGCACCCGGTTCGGCTTCACGATGGACAAGCCGGTGGTCGTCGAAACCGTCTCGGTCGAGGCCACGGGAACCACCGGGGAGCACGCGCTCCATCCCCACGGCCCCGCCTCCCGCGAGGGCCCGCGCGACCCCGCACCCCGCGAGGGCCCGCTCCAGCCGTTCGACACCGTCACCGTGTACGCCGAGGGGCGGGAGCAGCGGGCCCCCCTCCACCGCCGCGAGGACCTGCGCCCCACCGACACCGTCACGGGGCCCGCCGTCGTCGCGGAGGACGCCGCCACCACCGTCGTCGACCCCGGCTGGCAGGCGGCGGGCAGCGCCACCGGGCACCTGGTGCTGACCCGGGTCCGCCCCCGGCCCGACCGGACGGCGGTCGGCACCCGGGTGGATCCGGTGCTGCTGGAGGTCTTCAACAGCCTCTTCATGTCGATCGCCGAGCAGATGGGCGTCCGCCTGGAGAACACCGCCCACTCCGTCAACATCAAGGAGCGCCTCGATTTCTCCTGCGCCCTGTTCGACGCCCGGGGCGACCTGATCGCCAACGCCCCGCACATCCCGGTGCACCTCGGCTCGATGGGGGAGTCCATCAAGGAGGTGCTCCGGCGCAACGAGGGGAGCATGCGCCCCGGAGACGTGTACGCCGTCAACGACCCGTACCACGGGGGCACCCACCTCCCCGACGTCACGGTGATCACGCCCGTGTTCGACGAGGGGGAGTTGCGGTTCCTCGTGGCCTCGCGCGGTCATCACGCCGAGATCGGCGGCATCACCCCCGGCTCCATGCCCGCCTTCAGCCGGACGATCCACGAGGAGGGCGTGCTCTTCGACAACTGGCTCCTGGTCCGCGACGGCCGCCTCCGTGAGGCCGAGACCCGCGAACTGCTCGCCTCCGCCCCGTACCCCTCCCGCTCCCCGGACACCAACCTCGCGGACCTCCGCGCCCAGATCGCCGCCAACGAGAAGGGCATCGCGGAACTCGGCCGCATGGTCGACCAGTTCGGGGCCGACGTCGTGCAGGCGTACATGGGGCACGTCCAGGACAACGCCGAGGAGTCCGTACGCCGGATCGTCGCCCGGCTGCACGACGGCGGCTTCCGTTACGAGACCGACGACGGGGCCGTGATCCAGGTGACGCTGACCGTGGACCGCGACGCGCGCGGCGCCGTGATCGACTTCGCCGGCACCTCGCCGCAGCGACCCGGCAACGCCAACGCGCCCCGCTCGGTGGTGATGGCCGCCGTCCTCTACGTCTTCCGCACCCTCGTCGGCGAGGACATCCCCCTCAACAGCGGCTGTCTGAAACCGCTGGAGGTGAGGATTCCGCCCGGTTCGATGCTCGATCCCACCTACCCGGCGGCGACCGTAGCGGGCAATGTGGAGACGTCCCAGGCCGTCACCGGAGCCCTGTACGGAGCGCTCGGCGGCCAGGCCGAGGGGTCCGGCACGATGAACAACCTCACCTTCGGCAACGACCGCGTCCAGTACTACGAGACGGTCGCCAGCGGCTCCGGGGCGGGCGACGGCTTCGACGGAACCGACGCCGTCCAGACCCATATGACCAACTCCCGGCTCACCGACCCCGAGATCCTGGAGTGGCGGCTGCCCGTCCTCCTGGAGAGCTTCGCCGTCCGGGAGGACGGCGGAGGAGCGGGGCGGTGGCACGGCGGCCGGGGCGTGGAGCGCCGGATCCGCTTCCTGGAGCCGGTCACGGTGGCGCTGCTCTCGGGGCACCGGCGGGTCCCGCCGTACGGAGCGGAGGGAGGGGAGTCGGGGGCGCTCGGGAGCCAGCACATCGAACGGGCGGGGGGCGGCGTCGACCGGCTGGAGGGGTGCGACACCGCCGAACTGGAGGCCGGTGACGTGCTGGTGGTGCGTACGCCGGGCGGCGGGGGATACGGGCCCCCGGCCCGCCCGGAAGCCGCCCGGCCCCGGTCGCATTAGCGCCGTTTCGACCGTTGTCAGTGCGAGGACCTAATCTGTCCCACGTGACTTCGCCTGCCGACACGGAAAACGCTGCGCCGCAGCTCAGCGCGGGGCCGAGGCCCGCGCCGGGCCCCGCCGCCGACGAGGGGCTCTCCCGGCGGCTGCGCGCGCTCGCGTGCACCGCGCCGCTGCACGACCTCGACGTGCGCAAGGCGAATCTGGCCGGCGAGTACACGGTCTACGCCATGGCCGAGGTCGCCCTCGCGGCGATCGACCACGTCACGCTCAACATGGACTTCGACACCGGGGCCGACCACGACCAGATAGTGGCCAGACTGCTGCCCCGCGTCGGAGCCCAGGCCCCGGACCGCCCCGTCGCCGAGCACGAACGGGTCGCGCGCTGGGTCCTGGACAACCTGATCAACGTCGGCAGCGTCGACCGGGGGTTCCGCGCGGTCTACGGCACCTTCGGCCCGGACGGCGTCTACGTCCGCCGGGACTACGACTTCAAGCTGATCGAGGAGGTCCCGGGATACGGCGGCACGGTCTATCTCCGCGCCACCGACGAGGCCGTCAACGTCCTGGTCGGGGCGCTGGACACCGATGTCACCAGCGCCCAGATCGCCGCGGAGGTCAAGCTGGAGGTCCTGATCAGCCGGGGCCGCCTGGCCGACGCCCAGCTCGCCGCCGAACAGGCCCGCTACCGCACCGTGCAGTACGCGGAGACGCTGCGCCGCACGCTGGAGGCCACCCGGCGCAACGTCCGCGCGGTCGACTGGCTCACCACCGTCCCCGACATGATCGCGGAAGCCCTGGACCACGTGGCCGACCGCTACCGCCACGAGAACGCGATCCTCACCAACATCCGCAAGGCGCGCGACGAGGCCGAGGAGCCGGAGCACAAGCGCCGGGCCGCCGAGCTCGTCGACATCGTCAAGGACTGCATCCGCCGCCACACCCAGCTCCAGTCCCGGCTGCTGGAGGCCGGACCGCTGTTCCGCGCCGAGCAGGACCGGCAGGCGTTCGCCACCCCCGCCGCCCACGCGGGCCTCGATCTGTACGGGCAGCTCCTGGCCCCGCTCCTGCCGCTCCCCGTCGAGCAGTCCCTCCGGGCGACCGACGCGTTCTTCGCGCACGGCACCGGACTGCGCACCCCCACCTCCGTGCGCGTGGGCGACCTGGTCGAGATGCTCCTCACCCCGCCGCTGGAGCGGGAGCACCTCGGCATAGAGATGCCGGAGCCGGACCTGATCGCGACGCCCGACGACAGCCGGTTCAGCGATGCCCAGCTCACCAGCGCCATGGCCCTCCTCGACCTGGAGCACGACGCGCCGCGCAGACTCTCCGGGCTGCTCGCCGAGGCCCGCCGCGGCGACCCCGAGCTGCCCTATCTGGTCGCCCTGCTCGCCGTCCACGCGGCCAGCCCGCCGGTCGGCACCGCCTACCGCCAGGGTGAGCGCCGCCTGCTGTTCGCGGTGGACGACGGTACGGAGCTGGACGACCCGGAGTTCGGCGGCGCGGACCTGATCGTGGGCACCGCCCTGCTGGACGCCGCCGGAATGGCCGCGGACCGCAAGGAGGCGTCGTGACCGGCCCCGGTCCTGGTCCTGGTTCCGGTCCCGTACGTTCCGCGCACCCCCACCCCTTCCGTACCGAGGAGTCCCAGCCGTGAGCGACCACGACGCCGAGCACCCCGACGCGTGGACCGAGCCCTCCGCGTACGCGGGCCCCTCCACCGCGCAGTACGCGGGCTCCGCCACCGGCCCGTACGCGAGCCCCTCCACCGCCCACGCCGCCTCCCCGACGACGTACGCGGGCGACTCCGCGCACCCGCACCCCGCCGGGCCCACCGGCCAGCCGGCCGTCACCCCGGCCGACGCCGCCGACGCCGCCCGCCTGGTCTCCTTCGGGCTCCAGCCCAAGCTGCTGCCCGCCCGCGACGCCGAATACGCCGACCTGCTCCGCCGCTACCGGGAGGAGAGCGCCTTCGCCCGGCTCGCCGACGCCGTCGCCACCGGGCTCGGCCTCATCGTCCTGGAGGTCTCCCCGCGCGCCGGGATGGCCGTCACGGCGGGCGAGGACTCCGTGTTCGCCGTCCGCATGGGCGACTACGCCCGCCGCGCCTCCTCCGACGCCGCCGACCGCTTCCTCCACGGCCTCGCCCACCTCGCCGTCGCCGCCCTCGCCTTCCCGCGCCCCGAGGACCTCGCCGACGACGCGTACATCGGCCGCATCACGGTCAACGGCGTCGACGCCTTCGTACGCCAGGCGTGCAAGCGGCTGGAGGAGCGCGCCGAGGAGCAGGGCGACAACACCGACCCCGCCACCGACGCCCCCGGCCTCGAATCCGGCTGGCGGATCTACGCCCGCCGCAGCTCCACCGGCGCCACCAAGGACGCCCGCCGGCTCGCCGGATCCACCACCGGCATCATCGGCAAGGCCGTCGCCTTCCTCACCGACTCCGGTTTCCTCCAGCGCACCGGCGACGACGCGGGCGGCGCCTACCGCACCACCGCCCGCTACCAGCTCCAGGTCCGCGACATGGCGGGCAGCGCCGCCATGGCCGAGCTGCTGGAGCTGGGCGTCGTCCCCGTCACCGACGGCTCCGCCACCCTGCTGCCGCCGGCCGACCCCGACGACCTGGAGCTGGCCGCCGACGCGGGCCTGCCCTTCCACTCCTCCTGACCCCGCCCCTACCGCCCAGCTCCACCACCTGCCACACCCGTCCGCACCGCACCGCCCAGCTCCACCACCCGCCATACCCAGCCCGCACCGCCCAGCTCCGCCACCGCTTCTCCGAACGACGAGAGTCCGCCGCCATGTACGAGTTGTCCCGGGTCCGCCTCTACTCCATCGGGCCTGCCGGTGCGCGCTACGCCGACACCGTCCTCGACCTGCGCGGCGTCGGTGAGCCCGTCCCCACCCCCGCACCCGCCCAGGCGGAGTTCTTCGAGGACGAGCCGGTCGGCCCACCGCGCCGGCCCGCCCCGGCGGGCGTCCTCTTCCTGGAGAACGGCGGCGGCAAGTCCGTCCTGCTCAAGCTGATCTTCTCGGTGATGCTCCCGGGCCACCGCAACACCCTGGGCGGCGCGAGCTCCGGCGTGCTCCGCAAGTTCCTGCTCGCGGACGACTGCGGGCATGTCGCCCTGGAGTGGCAGCACACCCTCACCGGCGAGTGCGTCGTCGTCGGCAAGGTCAGCGAGTGGCGGGGGCGGCAGGTCTCCAACGACCCGCGGAAGTTCGCGGAAGCCTGGTACTCGTTCCGGCCCGGTCCCGGGCTCAGCCTGGACAGCCTGCCCGTCGCGGAGGCCACCGCGGTGGGCCGCCCCGCCGAAGGGGTCTCCGGAGCCCGGGGCAGGCGCCGCACGATGAAGGGCTTCCGCGACGCCCTGGTGGACGCGGGCAAGTTCTACCAGCACCTCGACGTGCACTGGGAAGAGATCCACGACCGCTGGAACGAACACCTCGGGGACCTCGGACTCGACCCCGAACTCTTCCGCTACCAGCGCGAGATGAACGCCGACGAGGGCGAGGCCGCCGGCCTCTTCGCGGTCAAGAAGGACTCCGACTTCACCGACCTGCTGCTCCGCGCCGTCACCGACACCCGCGACACCGACGGCCTCGCCGACCTGGTCAGCGGCTTCGGCAACAAGCTGGGCCGCCGCGCCGAGCTCACCGCCGAACGCGACTTCACCGCCGGCTCCGCCGATCTGCTCGGCCGGATCGTCGAAGCCACCGAAACCCGCGCCCGCAGCCGCGACATCCACACCGCCGCCGAGCGCCGCAGCCGCACCCTGGCCCGCCGCCTGGCCGCCCGCGCCGCCGAGGAGCGCGGCCGGACCGCCGAGCTGGCCGAGCGCGTCACCGCCGCCGCCCATACGGTCACCGAGGCCGAGTCCACCCGTGGCCACCGCTCGCTGATCGCCTCCGAACTCGCCTACCGGCACGCCTCCCTGGCCCTGGCCGGCGCGGAGAAGAGCGCCGCCGCCGGACGCAAGGAGCTGGCCGAGGCCCGCACTCTGCACGCCGCCTGGCAGGCCGCCGAAGCGGTCCTGCGGCACCGCGCCGCCGCCGACCGCTCCGCCAGGGTCGCCGTCGCCATCCGTGAGGCCGAGCGCGACGCCGCCCCCGCCCTCGCCGCCCGCGCCACCGCCGCCGCCGACCTCGTACGGGCCCTGCACACCGCGGCCGAGGACGGCGAGCGCGTCGCCAACGAGGAGGAGGAGCGCTCCGAGACCCTCCAGGCCACCGGCGAGCGCGCCCACCGCGACGCCACGGTCGCCGCCACCGAGGCCCAGCGCGCCCGCAGCGAGGCCGGCCATCTGCGCCAGCGCCTCGCCGAGGTCGAGCAGGAGACCAGCGAGGCCGTGCGGGCCGGCTGGCTCGACAACACCGCGCCCGACGCCGACCCGGCCCGCGCCGCCCTGGCCGCCAGCGACGCCGAACAGTCCGCCGTCGCCGCCTGGGACACCGCCCGCGAAGCCGCACGCACCGCCGCCGACCACGCCCGTGAGGCGGCGGCCACCGAGAGCCGCGCCGAGCTGGCCGCCGCCCGCGCCGCCGACGCGGCCACGGCTGCGGAACAGAGTTACGAGGACGAGCTCGGGGCCGCCGAGTCCCTCGCCGCCGACCCCCGCCTCGCGGACCTGCTGGGCCTGCCGTCCGGTACGGGCGTCCCGCACCCCCGCCGGGGAGCGGCCGAGGAGACGCCGGGAGCGGGCCGGGGGACCGCCGCCGCCCGCAGCGCCGCGCAGAGCGACGACAGCACAGGTCCGGGCTCAGGGGCAGGCACGGGTCCAGGGTCAGGTCCGGGCTCAGGCTCAGGCGCCGGTCACCCAGGCAACGCCACGGCCACCGGCCCCCAGGCCAACGGCACGACCCCCGGCCACCACGGCGACGGCGCAAGCCCCGCCTCCGGGTCCTCCCCGGACAGCGCGATCGCCCTCGCCGCCCAGGCCGCGCCCGCCCATCAGCCGCTCAGCGCCCAGGAGTTCGACCGCAGCGCCGACGAACTGCGCGACCTGCTCGACCAGTCCGTCACCGCCGCCGAGCGCCGCCTCTTCGACCTGCGCACCGCCGCAGCCGACGACGCCCGCATCCTCGGCGCGCTCGGTGAGGGCGGGCTGCTGCCCCCGGGGCCCGACGTCCTGGCCACCGTCGAGTATCTGGGCGAGCACGGCATCCCCGCCCTGCCCGGCTGGCGCTACCTCGCCCAGGCCGTCGACCCGGCCGACCACGCCGCCGTGCTCGCCGCCCGGCCCGAGCTGGTCGACGGCGTCGTCATCACCGACCCCGACGCCCATACCCGCGCCCGCGAAGTCCTCGGCAGCGCGGCCCTGTTGCCCCGCTCGGCCGTCGCCGTGGGCACCGCGGCCGCCCTCCTCGCCCCCGTCCCGGACCCCGGCACCGGGTCCGACGCGCAGCACCACGGCGTCTTCCTCGTCCCGCCGAACCCGGCCATGCACGACGAGCACGCCGCCGACGAGGAGCGCCACGCCCTGCGCTCCCGTGCCGCCGCCCGCGACGAGGACATCCGGACGCTCGCCGCCCGCCTCTCCGGTGACCGCGCCCTCGCCGCCCGCATCGGCTCCTGGCGCGCCGACTGCCCGCCCGGCATGCTCGCCGAGCTGGCCGAGGCCGCAGCCACCGCCCGTACGGCGGCCGAGAGCGCCGAAGCCGTCCTCACGGAGGCCCGCACCGCGCGCGCCGAGGCCGACGAGGCCGCCGCCGACACCGCCCGGGTCCGCGAGGAACGCCAGGAGGCCGCCCAGCGCGCCCGACGCGTCGCCGACGCCCTCGCCGGTCTCGCCCACCGGCTGCGGGAGCGGGCCCGCTGGCAGGTCCGGCTGCGCGAACTGGTCGACGAGGCCGCCGAGTCCGAGGCCCGCGCCGCCGTCTGCCTCGACCTGGCCCGCGCCGCCGACGAGGACCGCAGGGCCGCCCAGCGCGCCGGGGACGACGCCCGCCGCACCGCCCGCGCGCTGCGTGCGGAGCGCGCCGAGATCGCCGGGGCCCCCGAAGTCCTCCCGGAGCCCGACGAGAACAAGCCCCGCACCGCCCTGCCCACGCTCCGCGAGGCGTACCGGGCCGCCTCGCAGCTGTACGAGAAGGTCGGCGTCGGCGCGGACCTGCGCGCCGAACAGGCCCGTGCCGAGAGCGACGAGAGCGCCGCCCTCGCGGAGCTGGACCGTCTCACCAACAAGGTCCGCACCCGGGCCGCCCAGCTCCTGGAAGGCACCGACGGAGCCGACGGACCCTCCCGCCAGGCGGCGGCGGCCCGCGCCGAATCCCACGTACAGCTCCTGGAGACGCGGGCGTCCACCGCCAGTGAGCAGCTGGGCCGGTTCCGTGGCGAGGCCGAGCGGCTCGCCCCCGACGACGAGCGGCCGCACCACACCGAGCTGCCCGACGAGCTCGTCCCGGCCGACGCCGAACAGGCCCAGGCCCTCCTGCGTACGGCCACCGCCGAACTGGCCGCCGCCACCGCCGCCCTGGACACCGCCCGCGCCGCCCACAGCGAGCTGCTGCACGCCCATCGCACCGCCGAGGACTCGGCGGGCGGCTTCGACGAGACCGCCGCCCTCCTGCGCGACCTGCTCCGCGACCACGGGGCGGAGGACGGGACCGAGGCCCCCGACCCGTATCCCGGCACCCTGGAGGAGGCCCGGCAGTCCGCCGCCGAGGCCCGCCGCTCCCTGCGCGGCTGCACCGCCGACCTCTCGGCCGCCGAGAGCGCCGTGCGGGAAGCGAGCGACATTCTCGTACGGCACGCCAACTCCACCCGTTACGAGCAGGTCCGCACCCCCGCCCGCCAGCAGATCCGCGAACTGCCCGCATCGGCGCTCCCGGACCACGCCCAGAAGTGGGCCGACGCCTTCGCGCCCCGGCTGCGCGTCCTCACCGACGAGCTGGTCCAGCTGGAGCGCAACCGCGACTCCATCGTCGACCGGCTGCGCGGCCTGGTCGAGTCGGCCCTCGCCACCCTGCGCTCCGCCCAGCGGCTCTCCCAGCTCCCCGAGGGGCTGGGGGAGTGGTCGGGGCAGGAGTTCCTCCGGATCCGCTTCGAGGAGCCTGACCAGGCCACCCTCACCGAACGCCTCGGCGAGGTCATCGACGAGGCCACGCACGCCGCCCTCAAGAAGAACTCCGACCTGCGCCGGGACGGCATGTCCCTGCTGCTGCGGGGCGTCGAGGCGGCCCTGCGACCCAAGGGCATCGCGGTGGAGATCCTGAAGCCGGACGCGGTGCTCCGCGCCGAGCGCGTCCCGGTCGGGCAGATGGGCGACGTCTTCTCCGGTGGCCAGCTGCTCACCGCCGCCATCGCCCTGTACTGCACGATGGCGGCGCTGCGCAGCAACGACCGGGGCCGCGACCGCCACCGGCACGCGGGCACGTTGTTCCTGGACAACCCGATCGGCCGGGCCAACGCCACGTATCTGCTGGAGCTCCAGCGCGCGGTCTCCGACGCGTTGGGCGTGCAACTGCTCTACACGACGGGCCTCTTCGACACGACCGCGCTCGCCGAATTCCCGCTGGTCATCCGGTTGCGCAATGACGCCGACCTGCGGGCGGGGCTGAAGTACATCAGCGTGGAGGAGCACCTGCGCCCCGGGCTGCCCCAGCAGGACCCGGACGGCGAGACGGTCCACGGCGAGATCACGGCGACCCGCATGTTCAAGCGGAGCGGGCAGCAGACCCCGGCTCCGGCACCCGCCGGCGAGGCCCCGGTCCCGGCTGTCCAAGCCCCGGCCGTCCAAGCCACGGAAGCACAGCCGGAATCACCGCCGGAGGCATAGCCGCCGGTCCGTGTGTCGGCTACGGCATACATACGGCGCGGGCCCGACGCGACCGCTCGGGCCCGGAAGGTCCCGCCGACCGGCCTCAAGCCCGGGAGAGATCGCCGGTGCTCCGGCGGCCGCGTATCCTGCCGGCCGCCCCGTCGCGCTCGGCCGCCCGTGCCGCCCGCTGGGCCTGACGCCGCTCGCGGCGCATCTGCCGGGCGGTGCTGCTCGGCTCGGACAGCACGCCGTGCCGCTGGTTCCACACCTGCCGGGTGACCCAGACGTCCAGCACCGCCCACGTGGCGACCACCGTGCTGGCCACGCTGCTGAGCACCATGGGGAAGGCCAGCCAGGAGCCGGCCAACGTGCACAGAAAAGCGACCACCGCCTGAACGATCGTCAGCGACATGATCAGAACGGCGCGCACGGCGGCCGTCCGCACCGCGTCCGGCATCCGTCGCTTGGACGCCGGCTCCTCCACCCACAACTGCCGCGGAACCCGTGCCTCGTCCTCGGCGTCCACCCTCGCGGCGCCGACCGGTGCTCCGGTGATTCCCCGTTCCTGCGTACTCAAGATCCTTCAACTCCCCGCCACTGTCCGACTTCAGGGTGGCTGCCCGGCTTGCGCCGGTTCTACGCGGCGAATGCGCTCCGTACTACCGCGCGCGCCCCGCCCCTGCGCCTACCCCGTACATATGGACGAACCACCCGCTCCGAAGATTCCCCCTGAAAGCCACCGGGAGGGCCGGAACGTCACGGAACGAATAATTCCAGCCAACTGATACGGGCCCGCGCCGGGTGGGTCGGTGGGTAGCCTCTGTCGCTTTCGCGAACTTCATCTCCGGGAATACCGGGACAATTCATGATCAAACCTTGACCGGACGGCTGAAAATCATCCGGACGTGTCTTCGAGTTGTCTCTGTGTCAGTAGTAGGCTCGCGCCGTTTATTGACGCAGGACGGACCCTCGCCCGCGTTCGCCCGATGCGCGCCGGTGTACGCGACGGCGGACACCGGAGGCCGGGGCCGAGGGACGACCGGGAGAAGACCACCCCCGCGGTGCGGGGCCGAGCTGGGGGAGGCCATGCGCTTTCGCGGGAAGTCCATCCGCAGGAAGATCGTGGCGTTGCTGCTGGTGCCGCTCGTCTCCCTCACGGGCCTGTGGGTCCTCGCCACGTACATCACCGGCCGTCAGGCGAGCGAACTGATGAGCGCCGGCGCCATCGTGGAGAAGGTCGGCGGGCCGCTGGAGGAGACCGTCCGGGCCGTGCAGGCGGAGCGCCGGCAGACCCTCGTCTTCCTGGCCGACCCCCGGGCCTCCGACGCCCTGCCCGTCCTGCTGCGACAGCGCGCCGCCACCGACCGGACCGTGGCCGAGGTCAGGGACAACGCCCGGCAGCCCGACGTCCGGGAAGCGCTGAACGCCGAGGCCCGCACCCGTCTCGACGCGATCCTGAGCGCCGTCGACGGCCTGGGTTCCCTGCGGGACTCGGTCGAGAAGCGCACCATCAGCCGGGCGAAGGCGCTCGACTTCTACAACGGCCTCGTCGACCCCTCGTACCGCTTCCTCAACGGCCTCCACACCTTGGAGGACGCGTCGCTGGACAAGCAGATGCGAGCCCTGGTCGGGATATCCAGGGCCCGCGAGATGCTGTCGCGCGAGGACGCACTCGTCGCCTCGGGGCTCATCGCGGGCCGCTTCACCACCGCCGAACTGCGGCAGATATCCGGCCTGGCGGCCCAGCGCGAACTGCTCTACGAGGTCAGCCTCGAGAACCTTCCCGCCGCCGAACGCCGGCGCGTCGAACAGTTCTGGAGCAGCCCGGACGCCGAACCGCTGCGCACCGCCGAGGACACGCTGATCGCCGCCGGTCCCGTCAAGCGCCCGGGCGCCGTCGACATCGAACGCTGGCAGGAGGCCGCCTCGCCCGTCCTGGACCGGCTGGGAAACGACTCCACGGAGATGGGCCACCGCTTCCAGGACCGCGCCGAACCGGCCGGATACCGGGTCCTCGCCCAGGCCGGCGTCGCCGGAGTGCTCGGCTTCCTGGCCCTGATCGTCTCGATCTTCGTCTCCGTACGCATCGGCCGCCAGCTCGTCCGCGACCTCTCCCGGCTGCGCAAGGACGCCCACGAGGTCTCCGGCGTCCGGCTGCCCAGCGTCATGCGCCGGCTGGCCGCGGGCGAACAGGTTGACGTCGAGACCGAGGCCCCGCACCTCACCTACGAGCGCGACGAGATCGGCCAGGTCGGCCAGGCGCTCAACACCCTCCAGCGCGCCGCCGTCGAGGCCGCCGTCAAGCAGGCGGACATGCGCCGCGGCGTCTCCGAGGTCTTCGTCAACCTCGCCCGCCGCAACCAGGTCCTCCTGCACCGCCAGCTGACTCTGCTGGACACCATGGAGCGCCGCACCGAGAACAGCGACGAGCTCGCCGACCTGTTCCGCCTCGACCACCTCACCACCCGCATGCGCCGCCACGCCGAAGGGCTCGTGATCCTCTCCGGCGCCGCCCCCTCCCGCCAGTGGCGCAAGCCCATCCAGCTGATGGACGTGGTCCGGGCCGCCGTCGCCGAGGTCGAGGACTACGAACGCATCGAGGTCCGGCGGCTGCCCCGGATCGGCGTGGGCGGCCCCGCCGTGGCCGACCTGACCCACCTGATCGCCGAACTCCTGGAGAACGCCACCGTCTTCTCACCCCCGCACACCGCGGTCCAGGTGCACGGCGAACGCGTCTCCAACGGCTTCACCCTCGAAATCCACGACCGCGGCCTCGGCATGCCCCCCGAAGTCCTCCTCGACGCCAACCTCAGGCTCGCGGAGACCCCCGACTTCGAGCTCTCCGACACCGACCGCCTCGGCCTCTTCGTGGTCAGCCGGCTCGCCCAGCGGCAGAACGTCCGGGTCTCCCTGCAGAAATCGCCGTACGGAGGCACCACCGCGGTCGTCTTCATCCCCGCCGCCCTCCTCACCGAGGCCCCCGACACCCACGGCACCGGCTTCCGTCTCGACCGCCGGGCCGAGCGCGCCATCGGCGGCGGAGGCCGCGCCAACGGCGACACCCCGTCCGCGGACAAGGCCACGGCGGGCGGCGACCGCAGGGCGGGCGGCAGATCCGCCGTCCTCTCCCCGGTCCCCGCCGGCCTCACCGGACCGGCCGCCCTCGACGGCCCGGTCGAACTGGAAGCCCCGGTCGGCCCGCTGGACTTCGCCGGCGACCCCCTGGACCGCTCACCGGACCCGGCCCTCGACCCGGCCCTGGGCCCCGTGCTCGACGGAGTCTCCGACCTGGAGGACACCGAGAGCGAGCGCGGCGGCATCTTCCGCGCCCGCGACCTGCGCCGCGAAGCCGACCGGGACGCGCGCCGCGAGGACGCCCGCCGCCCGCGCCGCGACACCGACCGCGACCATCAGCAGGCCCGCGACCAGGGCGACGGGCACACGGCGTCCGTCCGCCCGATGCGCCCCGCCGGCCCGACACCGCTGCCCCGCCGCACCCCGCCGACGCTGGTCACCGACCGGGGCCGCCGCGTGGACGACCGGGATCAGGACACGGCCGCCGAGGCCGCCCCCCGCACCCCGACCGGCCCGGTACCGCACACCGGAGCGCCCCGAGCCGCCACACCCCCCCACGCCACCGACGCAACCCGGCCCATCCCCACCACCCCCTGGGCCGCCCGCGCCGCACGGCGCACCCCCGAACCACTCCGCACCCGGGAAACACCCGGCACCACAGAACCACCGCACACCCCCGAACCACCCCGCACACCCCAACCGCCCAGCACCGCACCGGCACAGCGCGACAGCACCGAGACGCGGCGAGACGCCCCTCAGGCACAGCGCGACAGCACCGAGGCACGGCACGGCGCCACCCCGGCACCGGCCGGCCCGACCGCCCCCGACACCGTGGGCGGCCTGCCCCGGCGGGTCCGGCAGGCCAGCCTCGCCCCCCAGCTCCGCGCGGACTCCGAGGACCGGACTCCGCACCGGGCGCCCGTGGACACGGTCGACGACGTCGAGCGTGACGCGGACGAGGTACGCAACCGCATGGCTTCACTCCAACGCGGCTGGCAGCGCGGTCGTCGGCAGAACGCAGAGGACGCCGAGGACGCCGACGACACGGCCGGCTCCGAAGGAACAGCACCAGGAACCACTCCGGGAGGGGACGGTCGATGACCGCACCGAACGCCGCAGCACCCAACCCCGCACGCCACGGCTCGGGCGAACTGAACTGGCTGCTCGACGAACTCGTCCAGCGCGTCGCCAGCATCCGCAAGGCGCTGGTGCTCTCCAGCGACGGGCTCGCCACCGGCGCGTCGCAGGACCTGACCAGGGAGGACAGCGAGCACCTGGCCGCGGTCGCCTCCGGGTTCCACAGCCTCGCCAAGGGCGTGGGACGCCACTTCGACGCGGGCCAGGTGCGCCAGACCATCGTCGAACTGGACGAGGCGTTCCTCTTCGTGACCGCCGCCGGGGACGGCAGCTGTCTCGCGGTCCTGGCCGACGCCGACTCCGACGTGGGACAGGTGGCGTACGAGATGACGCTGATGGTCAAGCGCGTGGGCGCGCACCTGGCCAACGCCCCGCGGACGACCGGTCTGCCCGCCGGAGGGTGAGGTGCGGGCATGAGCGCTGACTCCCCCCGGGGCACGGACCCCGGGCCCACGAACCCCGGACCCGCCGACGCGCCCGCCGACCCCCAGTCCTCGCGTTGGTACGACGCCGAGGCGGGGCCGGTGGTCCGTCCGTACGCCATGACCCGGGGGCGTACGAGCAGCGCCTCCCGGCACCGGCTCGACCTGATCGCCCTCGTCGTGCCCGAACCGGCCGCCGAGGACCCGGGCCGGGACCAGACGCTCGCGCCCGAACACGTCACCATCGTCGAACTCTGCAGCGACATGCCCCAGTCGATCGCCGAGCTCGCCGCAGGACTCGACCTCCCGGTAGGGGTGGTACGCGTCCTGGTCGGCGATCTCGTCGAGGACGAGCTGGTGCACGTCACCCGTCCCGTTCCGCCGGCCGAGCTGCCGGACGTGAACATTCTTCGCGAGGTTATCAATGGCCTTCGGGCGCTCTAGCCGCAAGAATCAGCGGCCCGTCGAGCCCGTCACCCTGAAGATCCTGGTGGCGGGCGGATTCGGCGTCGGCAAGACGACCGCGGTGGGCGCGGTCAGCGAGATCAGACCGCTGCGCACCGAGGAGCAGCTGACCGAGGCGGGCCGCCCGGTGGACGACCTGGACGGGATCGAGGGGAAGACCACCACCACGGTGGCCATGGACTTCGGCCGGATCACGCTCCGCGAGGACCTGGTCCTCTACCTCTTCGGCACACCCGGCCAGGACCGCTTCTGGTTCCTCTGGGACGAGCTGGCCCAGGGCTCCCTGGGCGCGGTCGTCCTCGCCGACACCCGGCGGCTCGAGGACTGCTTCGCGGCCGTCGACTACTTCGAGCGCCGGCAGATCCCGTTCACCGTGGCCGTCAACTGCTTCGAGGGGGCGGGCCGGTTCCCCACCGAGACGGTACGGGCCGCCCTCGACCTCGACCCCGAGGTGCCGGTGCTCCTGTGCGACG
Organism: Streptomyces sp. cmx-18-6; assembly: GCF_046548915.1. Taxonomy (NCBI): domain Bacteria; kingdom Bacillati; phylum Actinomycetota; class Actinomycetes; order Kitasatosporales; family Streptomycetaceae; genus Streptomyces; species Streptomyces sp. cmx-18-6. The sequence continues at coordinate 205,149 of NZ_JAEBEP010000013.1, forward strand.
CGCGGGACCGCTCCTCGGTGCGGGACGTGCTGATCGCGGTGGTCGAACACGCGCTGGAGCGCGCGGCGCGGGCCCGCGAGCCCGTCACCACCTGACAGCGGTACGCGTACGACCCGTACCCCCGCCGACAGGGGTACGGGCCGCACGACGTCCGGCGGACCGGGCTGTGAGTGTTCTGCGGCCATGACGAACCGTCAAGACACCTACCACGTAAGGCCCTTGTCAACGCACGACCACCACCGCCGAACCGTGCCCGAACAGCCCCTGGTTGGCGGTGATGCCCACCCTGGCACCCGGCACCTGCCGCGCTCCGCCCCGGCCGCGCAACTGCCGGGTCAATTCGCAGACTTGAGCGATCGCCTGCGCGGGCACCGCCTCGCCGAACGAGGCGAGCCCGCCGCTCGCGTTGACGGGGATCCGGCCGCCCAGCCCGGTCGCCCCCTCCCGCACCAGCTTCGCGCCCTCACCCGGACCGCACAGCCTGATGTCCTCGTACCACTCCAACTCCAGTGCCGTGGACAGGTCGTAGACCTCGGCCAGTGACAGATCCTCCGGCCCGATGCCCGCCTCCTCGTACGCGGCCCGCGCGATCGAGGCGCGAAAGCTCTCCGGCGACGGGTCCACGGCCACCGCCGAGTCGGTGCCGATGTCCGGCAGGTCGAGGACAGTCCTCGGGAAGGTCGGCGTCACAGTGGACACGGCACGGATGCGCACCGGATCGGCCACCCCGCGCCGCCGCGCGTACTCCATGCTGCACAGCACCAGAGCCGCTGCCCCGTCCGAGGTGGCGCAGATGTCCAGCAGCCGCAGCGGATCGGCCACCATCGCGGAAGCGGCGACCTCCTCGGCCGTCACCGGCGTCCGGTAGCGGGCGTACTCGTTCAAGGCCCCGGCCGCCGCGTTCTTCACCTTGACCAGCGCGAAGTCCCCGGGCGTATCCCCGTACAGGGCCATCCTCCGGCGGGCGTACAGCCCGAAGTACGCCGGGTTCGTCGCCCCGAGCACCCGGAAGCGCAACCAGTCCGGGTCGTCCGGCCGCTCCCCGCCCGCCGGGGCGAAGAACCCCTTGGGCGCGGCGTCGGCCCCCACCACCAGGACCACGTCCGCCATCCCCGCCAGGATCTGCGCCCGCGCGGTGTCGACCGCCTGCGCCCCCGAAGCGCACGCGGCGTACACCGAGGTCACCCGCGCCCCCTGCCACCCGAGCGCCCGCGCGAACGTCGCCCCGGCCACGTACCCCGGATAGCCGCCCCGGACCGTCTGCGCGCCCACCACCGACCGCACCTCGGGCCAGTCCACGCCCGCGTCGGCGAGAGCGGCGCGCGCGGCGACCCGCCCGTACGCGACGAAGCCGCGCCCCCACTTCCCCCACGGGTGCATCCCGGTCCCGAGGACGGCCACATCGCCGGTCACGCCACCACCCCCGCCCCCGCGACGGGCCGCCAGTGCCAGGTCGTGTGCACGGTGTCCGTCGCCGGACCCTCGTCCAGGACGCCCGGGACCACCTCCACCACCGAGCCGACCGGGAAGTCGCCCACCACCGCCCCGGGCACGCCCTGCCCCAGCACCACCATCCGCTCGGCCGCCAGCTCCACGGCGACCAGGGTGCAGGGGACCCAGGGCGCGTCGGGATCGCTGACATACGGGGGAGGGGGCCGGTAGCGCCCATCGGTGCAGGACCACACCGTGCCCCGCTTCGACAGCGGCGCCTCGTCCAACTCCCCGCCGGGGCAGCCCGGGTTGCGGCAATGGCCGTCCTCGCGGGGGAAGTGGACCGTCCGGCAGCCCGAGCAGCGGGTGCCCAGCAGCCGGAACTCCTCCTCGGCGGCGTCCTCGGTGAACCAGCCGGCCACCACCGGTATACGCGTGCGCGACAAAGCCCCTCCCCGGTACGGCATCTGACGAGACGTCAGAAGTGTGCCACGGGCAGCCGTCGCCGACGAGGGGTGCGGCCCGGGGGCCTGCCCCTCCGGCGGCTCAGCCGTTCTCGGCCAGCCACTTCGCCGCGGTCTCCGCCAGCTCCGCGTCCCGGCCGGCGAGCATCATCCCGATCATCTGCGCGTCCCCGCGCAGCGACCACGCCGGATGCCCGAACGTCGCCGGGTTGTTCTTCTCGATCAGGAAGTGCGCGGGCCAGGCCGTGCCGTACCCGATCAGCGGCAGCGCCGCCAGATACCGCTTCCGGCCCCGGGCCAGCCCGTAGGCGGCGATGGTCAGACCGGTCAGCGTGCCCGTCAGATGGACCCAGCGGGTGGCGGCACGGGAGTGCATCGCCACGTAGTACGGCCAGAATTCCTCGTACGAGTCGAACGTCTGCTGTGACATACGGGCACCGTAGCCGTCCGATCGGCAACCGAACACGCCTGTGCCGCGTCGATAAGGAAGAACGGGCGGCCGGAGCCCACGGGGGTGGTCCCGGTCGCCCGTTCCTTTCGGCTCCCGCCTGCCGAATCAGAGCCGCCTGCCGATCAGCGCCCGCCCACGGATCAGCGCCCGCCCACCGACCGGCGATCCACCGGAAAGTCGAAGTAGGAATCCGGGAATGGCTCGGGCTTGTAGGTGAAGTGCCACCACTCCTCGGGCAGGTTCACGAACCCCGCCTCGGTCAACGTCCGCTTCAGGAACTGCCGGTTGGCGCGCTGCGCACCCTGAATGCGGGGGTCGTCCGTGTGCGACAGGGTGTCGAAGCAGTCGTAACCGGTGCCCATGTCCACCGAGTTGTCGGGGAACCGCTCACCCTTCGGGGCGAAGCAGGGCGTCAGCCGCTCGCCCGGACGGTACGGCCGGGTCGGCAGAGCCGGCAGCCGGACCAGCGTCAGGTCCACCGTGCTGCCCCTGCTGTGCCCGGACTTCTCCGCGATGTAACCGTCCTCGAACAGACGGGACTTGTCGACCAGCGGATAGAACTCCCCCTTCATGGACTGGTCGTCGAGATCCTTCGCCCACCGCACGAAGTGGTCCACCGCCCGCTGCGGCCGGTAACAGTCGTACACCTTCAGCGAATATCCCTGCCGCAGCAGTCGCTTCTGCGCCAGGTGCAGAGCACGGGCGGCGGGCCGGGTCAGGATGCAGACCGGCTGCCGGTAACCGTCCACACGCTCGCCGAGGAAGGTGTGCGCCGTGGTGTAGCGCATCTCCTGGATGATCGTCGGATCCACCGAACGCAACGCCACGAACCCATCGGGCGCCTTCGGTTCGGTACCGGCCCGCACCGACGCGGATCCGGGGCGGGCCTGTGCGGGCGCGGGGGAGACGGCCGAGGTGGCGAGCAGGGCAGTGGCGGCGGCCGCGGTGGCCAGGGCGCGGAGAGCGGTACACATTCCTGTCATGGGCACATCGTCCATCAGCTTCGCCGCCCCGGCGAAAGGACGATCGGATACAGTCCGCCCGTGTCCGAGCCCACCGAGCGCACCGAGCGCGCCGAGCCCTCCAACACCCCAGCCCCGACGACCGGTCGGCAGCCGACCCCGTACGTCAGGGACTCCCACTGCTCCACCTGCGGAGCCCCGTACACCACCCTCCCGGACCCCGGCGCCTGGCCCCGCACCTGCGCGCGCTGCTCCACCACCGCGTACCGCAACCCGCTCCCGGTCGCCGTGGCCCTGCTGCCCGTGACCGGCCGGGGTGCGACCGGACTGGTCGTCATCACGCGCACCATCCAGCCGCAGAAGGGCGGCACCGCGCTGCCCGGCGGCTTCATCGATCACGCCGAGGACTGGCGGCACGCGGTGGTCCGCGAGCTGCGCGAGGAGACCGGGATCGAGGCCGCCGAACAGGACGTCCGCCTCGCCGACGCCCTCAGCGACAGCGGAGGCCACCTCCTGCTCTTCGGCCTCCTCCCGCGACGACCCCACGCCGCCCTGCCGCCGTCCGTCCCCACCCGCGAGACCTCCGGTTACGAGATCCTGTACGCCCCGCGCCCCTTGACCTTCCCGCTGCACACCGAAGCGGTGAACGCCTGGTTCGCGGGCCGCTACGGCTGAGCCGACACGAGCCACGACAACCGAGGCCCCCGGCGTACGGGACGTCGGCAAGGCGGCAGGAGGCACGAGCCAGGACCCAGCAGCCACGAGCCAGCAGCCAGCAGCCGGAAGCCTGAGGCCAGCAGCCAGGAGCCGGAAGCCAGGAGCCAGGAGCCAGAAGCCGCGACCCAGCAGCCAGGACCCAGCAGCCACAAACCCCGCTACCCCTCCTCCACCCCCCGCACCCGCACCGAAAGCCCGACCCCCGCCTCCGCCCCCGCCCCGCCCTCCCGCTCGACCGCCACCCGGCCCCCGCCCCACCGGGACACGTACCGCTCGACCACCGCCTCGCCCCACCCGTCACCCGGGTCCCGGACCAGCAGCCCGCCCCCGGTACGCCCCGGCGCGGGCGGCCACACCTCGAGCTCCAGCTCACCGTCCGCGTCCCGCACCGGAATCACCGCCCCCGCCCGGGCCAGCACCGGGATCCGGGACAGCGGCGCGTCGATGGCCACCGGCCCCGGCCCCTCGTACGCCCGCCCGGTCGCCGTGTCGTACCAGCGCCCCCGGGGCAGCCGCACCACCCGCCGGTCCGCGCCGCCCTCCATCACCGGCGCGACGAGCAGCGCGTCGCCCAGCAGGAACGCGTCCTCGCACCCCCGCAACGCCCGGTCGCCCGGGGCCGCCCACCACACCGGCCGCACATAGGGCGCCCCCGACAGCCGCGCCACCTGCGACAGCGTCACGAAGTACGGGTGCAGCCGCTCCCGCTCCACCAGCGCGGCCCGCGCGTGCTCCAGCACCTCGGGCCCGAACTCCCACGGCTCCCGCCGCCCCGCGTCGATCGCCGCATGGGTGCGGAACAACGGCAGATACGCGCCCATCTGGAACCACCGCAGATACAGCTCCGGCGACGGGAACCCGTCGGACCCGCCCACGTCCGGCCCCGAGTACGGCACCCCGCACAGCCCGAGACCCAGCACCAGCGACAACGACGACCGCAGCCCCTCCCACCCCGTCGGCACATCACCGGACCAGGTGCCCCCGTATCTCTGCATCCCCGCCCACCCCGACCGCGAGAACAGGAACGGCCGCTCCTCGGGACGCAACCGGAGCAGCCCCTCGTACCCGGCGCGCGCCATCGACAGGGCGTACACGTTGTGCGCCTCGCGGTGGTCGCCGCCACGGCCCTCCAGGACGTGCCGGGCGGAACGGGGGAGCGACGGATCCCCGAACGCGGCGAAGGACACCGGCTCGTCCATGACGTGCCAGACCCCCGAGAAGCCCTGAGCCAGCCGCTCCCCGTAAAGAGATCCCCACCATTCCCGCACAACCGGATCAGTGAAATCCGGATAGACGCAGGCCCCGGGCCACACCTCGCCCACCACCACCCGCCCCCGCGCGTCCCGGACGTACGCCCCACGCGCCCCAAGCGCCGCACCCGCGTCGAACACCGCGTCGCCCGGCGCGGCCTTCACCGCCGGACCCACCACCGACACCAGCCGCACGCCCTCCTCCCGCAACTCCTCCGCCAGCCCGGGCAGCCCGGGGAACCGCTCCCGGTCGACCGTGAACACCCGGTGCGCGTCGTAGTGGTCGATGTCCAGATGCAGCACGGACAGCGGCAGCCCCCGCTCCCGGTACCCGGCGACGACCCGCCGCACCTCCCGCTCATCGCCGAATCCCCACCGGGCGTGCTGCGGACCCAGCGCCCACGACGGCGGCACCGCCGGCGCACCCGTCAGCGCCGTCCACCCCCGCAGCACCCGGGCCGGCGTCCCCGACACCACCCAGCAGCGCAGCGGACCGCCCTCCATCCGCACCTCACAGGTCCCCGGCCGGTCGTGCCCGGAACCCGCGCCCTCCTCGCCCTCGCGCACCACCACCCGGCCCGCCCAGGTGTTGTCGTGGAACGCCAGATGGGTGCCCGCGTCCGACACCACCACCTGCACCGGCATCGTCAGATGCAGCGGATCGTCCCCCGGACCCAACCGCCCGCCCCGATCGGTGTTCCACAGCCCGTACGCCCCGTCCCGCAGCCGGGGCCCCGACGCCCGCCCGCCGAGCCCGAAGAACCGCGCGTCCGCCGGCACCTCCGACCGCTGCACCCACCGCACCGCACCCCCGCCCACCGGCTCCCACCAGCGCGGCGGCAACTCCCGCCGCAACAGCACCCCGCCCGGCGTCCGCAGCTCCACCGCACCCGTACGCGACACCACCACCGTCAGCCGCTCGGACACCACCTGCCAGCCGCCGTCCTTGTCCGGCTCCAGCACCGCCCGCGGATCCGGCCCGGGCACCTCGCCCGCCAACGCGTACGACGGCAGCGGATCCGCCCCGTCCCACGCCCAGAACACCGCACCGCCCACCGCCACCCGGATCCGCAGCTCCGAACGCGCGAACCGCACCACACCCCCACCAGGACCCGGCTCCGCCCCCACCAGAGCCCCGGGCACCCGGGCCCGCTCCGCACCGCGCGCGGGCAGCGCACGCGCATCCGCCGACCGCCGCCGCCAGGCCGCGCGCACCATGCGCAACCCCCGCACCGAACCGACCAACCTCACCCGACGCACCAGGTCACGACCGTCCATGGCGCACACCCTGCCACCCGCCAGACCCGCAGAACCCCCCGTTCAACTGCCGTTCACCCGCCCCGGCCGCGTCACCGCGGACGCGCCCGCCACTCCCGCGCGGACGCCCCGGCCGCGTCACCGCACACCCCCTCACCCCGGGCCACCCTGGTGCCGAAGACGATCACATGGCATCGTCCGTGTCAGCCGCTCACGCGCACACCCCAGCCCGTGCGCGCCGACACGCCACCCGCGTACCCGTCCAGCCAGGGAGCCGCCCCATGACCGCAGCCACGCCCGACGCCCCCCTCTGGCAGCCCGGCCCCGACCGCATCGCCGCCGCCGCCGTCACCCGCTTCCAGAGCTGGGCCGCGAGCCGCTTCGGAGCCCCGGCCGAGGGCGGGTACGCGGCCCTGCACCGCTGGTCGATCGACGAGCTCGACACCTTCTGGCAGGCCGTCGCCGAGTGGTTCGACGTCCGCTTCTCCACCCCGTACGAGAGCGTCATCGGCGACCGCGCCATGCCCGGCGCGACCTGGTTCCCCGGCGCCACCCTGAACTACGCCGAACACGCCCTGCGCACCGCCGAGGACCCGGCCCGCGCGCAGACCCCCGCACTCCTTTACGTCGACGAGACCCACACCCAGGTCCCCGTCAGCTGGGCCGACCTCCGCCGCCAGGTCGGCGCACTCGCCGCCGAACTCCGCGCCCTCGGCGTCACCCCCGGCGACCGGGTCAGCGGCTACCTCCCCAACATCCCGCAGGCCGTCGTCGCCTTCCTCGCCACCGCGGCCGTGGGCGGGGTCTGGACCTCCTGCGCCCCCGACTTCGGGGCCCGCAGCGTCCTGGACCGGTTCCAGCAGATCGAACCCGTCGTCCTGTTCACCGTCGACGGCTACCGCTACGGCGGCAAGGAGCACGACCGTACGGAGACCGTCGCCGAACTCCGCCGCGAACTGCCCACCCTGCGCGCCGTCGTCCACATCCCGCTGCTCGGCACCGACGCCCCCGAAGGCGCGCTCGCCTGGGCCGCCCTCACCTCCGCCGACACCGAGCCGGTCTTCGAACAGGTCCCCTTCGACCACCCGCTCTGGGTCCTCTACTCCTCCGGCACCACCGGCCTGCCCAAGGCCATCGTCCAGTCCCAGGGCGGCATCCTGCTCGAACACTTCAAGCAGCTCGGCCTGCACTGCGACCTCGGCCCCGAGGACCGCTTCTTCTGGTACACCTCCACCGGCTGGATGATGTGGAACTTCCTCGTCTCCGGCCTCCTCACCGGCACCACCGTCGTCCTGTACGACGGCAGCCCCGGCTATCCGGACGTCAGCGCCCAGTGGCGGATCGCCGAACAGACCGGGGCCACCCTCTACGGCACTTCCGCCGCGTACGTCATGGCCTGCCGCAAGGCCGACATCCACCCCGGCCGCGACTTCGACCTCTCCCGCGTCCAGTGCGTCGCCACCACCGGCTCCCCGCTCCCGCCGGACGGCTTCCGCTGGCTCCACGACGAGGTGGCCGACGACCTCTGGATCGCCTCGGTCAGCGGCGGCACCGACGTGTGCAGCTGCTTCGCCGGAGCCGTCCCCACCCTCCCCGTCCACATCGGCGAACTCCAGGCCCCCTGTCTGGGCACCGACCTCCAGTCCTGGGACCCGGCCGGCGAGCCCCTCACCGACGAGGTCGGCGAACTCGTCGTCACCAACCCCCTGCCCTCCATGCCGATCCGCTTCTGGAACGACCCGGACGGCAGCCGCTACCACGACAGCTACTTCGACATGTACCCCGGCGTCTGGCGGCACGGGGACTGGATCACCATCACCGACCGCGGCTCGGTGATCATCCACGGCCGCTCCGACTCCACCCTGAACCGCCAGGGCGTCCGCATGGGCTCCGCCGACATCTACGAGGCCGTCGAACGCCTCCCCGAGATCCGCGAGTCCCTCGTCATCGGCCTCGAAGAACCCGACGGCGGCTACTGGATGCCGCTCTTCGTGCACCTCGCCGAAGGCGCGACCCTGGACGACGACCTGCGAGCCGCGATCAAGGCGACCATCCGCGAGAACCTCTCCCCGCGCCACGTACCGGACGAGGTCATCGAGGTCCCCGCGATCCCGCACACCCTCACCGGCAAGCGCATCGAGGTCCCGGTCAAGCGCCTGCTCCAGGGAGCCGAACTCGCCAAGGCGGTCAACCCGGGCTCCGTCGACAACCTCGACCTGCTCCACTTCTACGCCGAACTGGCCGCGAAGCGCCGCCACTAGGCCGGTTGTCAGACCCCCTGATTACGCTGAGTGAGCAAGGATTCACCGCGCACAGGGGGACACATGGCGCAGACCGACAACACCGACCACAGCTCCACCGACAACACGAAGCACCGCATCGAACCCGGGGCCGGACAGGGCGGCGCCCAGCAAGCCACCACCATGCGCCGCACACTGCGCCGCGAAGCTCCCAGCACGGTCGGCCTCCTCGTCGACGAGCGGGACTTCGCGGCCATGCGGCACTACCGCACCTTCGCCTTCACCGACCACACCGTCTACCTCCAGCAGGTCGAGGCCCTGCTCAAATCCCTCACGGCCCAGGGCGTGCACACCACCATCGCCCTCTTCGACCCCGAGGACTACGCGGAATTCTGCGCCGACTCCGGCCTCGACGCGGACACCGGAGCCAGCCGCAGCCGCTTCACCGCCGAGATCGCCGCCGCCGGAGCCACCGTCGCCTACACCGGCCAGCAGCTCAGCGACCTCATCCCGCTCCTGGTCTCCCGCGCGGTCCGCCGGGCCACCTGGGAGTACGCCACCCTCCGCCTCGCCGACCTCGGGGCCTGCGTGGACTGCGGCCAGGACATCGGACGCGCGGCCTTCGACCGGGCCTCGCACCTCCTCATGCGCCTGCTGCAAGCAGCGGGCCCCGGCACCCACCACCTGGTCTGCTCCACCCCCACGGAGAACGACCAGCTCCTGGCGGTGCTCCACACCCGGCGCGACTCCACCGGCCCGGCCGAGCTGGACACCTCGGAAGGAGCGGAGTTCGCCACCGTGCTCGCGGTGGCCATCGCCCTGGAGGCGCGCGGCGGAGTCGTGCTCCGCACCAGCACCCCCGACCGCCGGGACCGCGTCCACGGCTGGCGTCTGGCCTACGGCGCGCTCGCCCCGCTCACCGCGGGCGAGGTGTTCAACGCCTACTGCACCGACGCGGAGACCGGCGAGCCCGTCTCTCCGGAATCCGGTGTGGAGTACTGCGCCGGATTCGACATCGGAGCCGACCCGGCGGAGCCGCACCACTGAGAGGGCACACAGCGGGAGGGGCTTCCCGCCACCCGGCGGAAAGCCCCTCCCGAACATGAACAGCCGACCCCGGCTACTCGCCCGACAGCACCGCCTGAGCGGCGTTGCGCGCCTCGTCGGCGGAGTCGGCCGAGCGGGCGGCGTTCGCCGCGCGCTCGCACTGCGCCAGCGTGTACTTGGCCAGCGTGGCCCGCACATAAGGAATGGACGCCGCACCCATGGAGAGCGAGGTGACGCCCAGCCCCGTCAGCACACAGGCCAGCAGCGGATCGGCGGCGGCCTCCCCGCACACACCGCAGCTCTTGCCCTCGGCACGAGCCGCCTCGGCGGACAGTGCCACGAGATCCAGCAAGGCCGGCTGCCACGGGTCCTGAAGCCGGGACACCGCACCCACCTGACGGTCGGCGGCGAAGGTGTACTGCGCCAGGTCGTTGGTGCCCAGCGACAGGAACTCGACCTCCTGGAGGATCGACCGCGCCCGCAGAGCGGCGGAGGGAATCTCCACCATGGCACCGAACTTCGCCCGCAGCCCGGCCTCACGGCACGCGTCCGCGAACGCCTTGGCGTCGATGCGGTCGGCCACCATGGGGGCCATGACCTCCAGGTACACCGGCAGCCCCTCGGCGGCCCTCGCCAGCGCGGTCAGCTGGGTCCGCAGCACATCGGGGTGCTCCAGCAGGCTGCGCAGCCCCCGCACACCGAGCGCCGGGTTCGGCTCGTCGGCCGGCGTCAGGAAGTCCAGCGGCTTGTCGGCGCCCGCGTCCAGTACGCGTACGACGACACGCCCCTCGGGAAACGCCTCCAGCACCGCGCGATAGGCCGCGACCTGCTTCTCCTCGGAAGGAGCCTGCTTGCTGTCGTCCAGGAAGAGGAACTCGGTGCGGAACAGCCCGACACCCTCGGCCCCCGCCTCGACCGCCGCGGGCACATCGCCCGGACCGCCGACATTGGCGAGCAGCGGCACCTTGTGCCCGTCCGACGTGGCGCCCGGACCGGTCGAAGAGGACAGCGCCGCCTTACGAGCGGCAGCCGCGGCCTCCATCTCCTCACGCTTCTCGGCGCTCGGGTCGACGAAGATCTCGCCCGTGCTGCCGTCCACCGCCACGACCGTGCCCTCGGCCAGCTCACCCGCGCCGGGCAGAGCCACCACGGCCGGAACGCCGAGCGCCCGAGCCAGGATGGCGCTGTGGCTGGTCGGCCCGCCTTCCTCGGTGACGAAGCCGAGCACCAGCGTCGGGTCGAGCAGTGCCGTGTCGGCGGGAGCCAGGTCGCGCGCGATCAGCACATACGGCTCGTCGCTGTCCGGAACCCCGGGCATCGGCACACCGAGCAGCCGCGCCACGATCCGGTTCCGTACGTCGTCGAGGTCGGCGACCCGCCCCGCCAGGTACTCCCCGGCGCCGGCCAGCAGCGCCCGGTACGCGGCGAACGCGTCGTACACGGCACGCTCGGCGGTGCTGCCCACGGCGATCCGCCGCTCGACATCGGCCATCAGCTCGGGGTCCTGCGCCATCATGGCCTGCGCCTCGAGCACGTGCTGTGCCTCGCCGCCGGCCAGATTGCCGCGCGCGATCAGATCGGCAGCGACCGCCTCCACCGCCTGCCGGGCGCGCCCCTGTTCGCGACCGGCCTCCTCGGCGGGAATCGATTTGGCGGGCGGCTCCAGCACCGCCGTACCCATGTGCCGAACCTCGCCGATGGCCACACCGTGGCTCACGCCGACGCCTCGCAGCGTTGTCTCCATTTCACCCGTCTCCGGTTGTGCGGCGACCGAGTCACCGCGGTGGTTGTGCAACTGGCCCGTCACTGCGCCCGAGGCGTCACTGCCAGCCGAACAGTGTGTCGCCGACCTTCACGTCCCCGTCCTCACGGACGTCGGAGAGCGACTCGGCGGTGGCCTCCAGGGCCACGATGGGGCAGATGGGCGACTTGCCGGCGGCCTCGACGCCGGCCGGGTCCCAGCGCACGATGCTCTGGCCCCGGGTCACCGTGTCCCCCTTGTTCACGAGGAGCTCGAAGCCCTCGCCGTTGAGCTGGACGGTGTCGATGCCGAGGTGCGTCAGCACCCCGTGCCCGTGTTCGTCGACGACGACGAAGGCGTGGGGGTGGAGGGAGACGACGATGCCGTCCACCGGGGACACGGCCTCGGACGCCTCACGCACGGGGTCGATGGCGGTACCGGGACCGACCATCGCGCCGGAGAAGACCGGGTCGGGAACCGCGGTGAGTCCGATGGCGCGTCCGGCAAGAGGGGACGTCACGTTGGTCATGGGGAGCCTCCCAGGGGGTGGAGAGTCAGGTGTCGCCGCCGCGGCTGATGGGGGACGGCGTACTGCTCAGCAGAGTAAGTCATATGAAGTCCCGGTTCCGCCCGAGACCGCCCGGTTGACAGCCCTAGGGGTGCACCGCAAGCGATTTGCCTCGGTCCCCGGCGGCCTGTACTGTCGTACTCCTGCCTGACCCCAACGCGACTTTGAGTCGGGGGTCGGCGGCGACCTTCAAGCCCAGATCCTAACCCTGAACGTTCTTTCGGCATGCCCGCAGGACACGGTCAAGGAAACGGAAAATGCCTGATAGAGTCGGACTCGCCGAAAGGGAAAACCGCGAAAGCGAATTACCTGGAAGCGAAAGTCAGCAAAACCGCTTGACCCGCTTCGACCGGGAATCGGACAGGAAACAGTCTGATAGAGTCGGAAGCGCAAGACAGCAAAACAGCAAGAAAAAATACGAAGGGAAGCGCCCGGAGGGCCCCGGTGATACGGGACCGAAGGAAGCGTCCGTTCCTTGAGAACTCAACAGCGTGCCAAAAGTCAACGCCAGATATGTTGATACCCCGGCCTGCACCTGGTGCAGGTTGGTGGTTCCTTTGAAAAGTCCTACGGCCGCCATGTGTGGCGGTAGGCATTACACAGCGAGGACGCTGTGAACAACAGGTCTTATTCCGACTTGTTGTTCCGCTCTCGTGATGTGTGCACCCGATGACGGGTAAACATTCACGGAGAGTTTGATCCTGGCTCAGGACGAACGCTGGCGGCGTGCTTAACACATGCAAGTCGAAC
>NZ_JAEBEP010000014.1:0-189044 GCF_046548915.1 Streptomyces sp. cmx-18-6
TGATTGGTTAAGGCTCCCAGTAGACGACTGGGTTGATAGGCCAGATGTGGAAGCCCGGTAACGGGTGGAGCTGACTGGTACTAATAGGCCGAGGGCTTGTCCTCAGTTGCTCGCGTCCACTGTGTTGTTCCCGGGTTGCGAACAGTTATCGCACCGGTTGAACAGTTTCACTACTTAATTGAAGAGTGTGCTTGTTCGCTAGAACCCGATAGGGTTTCGGTGGTCATTGCGTTAGGGAAACGCCCGGTTACATTCCGAACCCGGAAGCTAAGCCTTTCAGCGCCGATGGTACTGCAGGGGGGACCCTGTGGGAGAGTAGGACGCCGCCGAACAATCTTTCAAGGACCCCTGGTCCCAGCGTTCACGCTGGGACCAGGGGTCCTTTTGTTTTTCGTCGAAGCGCGTCGGACGGTCGGCTGCGCGAGAATGTCTGTGGTACCCGAAGACAGGAGTCACACCCATGTCCACCAACTCTCCCGACGATCGTCCGGAGCGCGAGCCGCGTCGCCGGGACGGTGGTGACCGGGGCGGTTTCCGCGGTGGTCGTGACGACCGGTCCGGCTCCGCGGCACCTCGTCGTGACAACGACCGCGGCCCGCGCCGTGACGACAGCTGGCCGACCGGTGGCGGCTTCCGTCGCGACGACCGGGATCGGGACCGTGGGCCGCGTCGTGATGACAACCGGGGCGGTAGTTCCGGTGGTGGGTTCCGTCGTGATGACAACCGTGGAGGTAACTCCGGCGGTGGCTTCCGGCGTGACGACAATCGTGGCGGCGGTTCCGGTGGAGGGTTCCGTCGTGACGACAACCGGGGCGGTGGCTCCGGTGGCGGTTTCCGCCGTGACGATGACCGTGGTGGCCGGCCGAGCGGTGGAGGGTTCGAGCGTCGTGACGACCGGCCGCGTGGGCCCCGTCGCGACGACGACCGTCCCAGCGGTGGCGGGTTCCCCCGTGACGACCGTGGTGGCAAGGCCGGGGGTGGGTTCCGTCGTGATGACAATCGCGGCGGTGGCTCCGGTGGCGGGTTCCGCCGTGACGATCGTGGAGGCCGGCCCGCTGGTGGTGGGTTCGAGCGTCGTGATGATCGGCCGCGTGGGCCGCGCCGTGATGACGACCGTCCCAGCGGTGGTGGGTTCCGTCGTGATGACAACCGGGGCGGTGGCGCCGGTGGTGGCTTCCGTCGCGATGACAATCGTGGCGGCGGTTCCGGCGGTGGGTTCCGTCGTGACGACAACCGGGGCGGCGGTTCCGGTGGTGGGTTCCGCCGTGATGACAACCGGGGTGGCGGTTCCGGTGGTGGCTTCCGCCGTGACGATGACCGTGGCGGCCGGCCGAGCGGTGGCGGGTTCGAGCGTCGTGACGACCGGCCGCGTGGGCCCCGTCGCGACGACGACCGACCCAGCGGCGGCGGGTTCCGTCGCGATGACAACCGGGGCGGTGGCTCCGGCGGTGGCTTCCGGCGTGATGACAACCGTGGCGGCAGCACCGGCGGCGGCTTCCGCCGCGACGACCGGGACCGTGACCGTGGGCCGCGTCGTGATGACGACCGTGGTGGTTACCGCGGCGGTCAGCAGCGCGACGACAGCCGTGGCAGTCGGCCGAGCGGTGGCGGGTTCGAGCGTCGTGACGACCGGCCGCGTGGGCCGCGTCGTGATGACGACCGTCCCAGCGGCGGTGGCTTCCGTCGCGATGACAGCCGTGGCGGTGGCTCCGGTGGTGGCTTCCGGCGTGATGACAACCGTGGCGGCAGCACCGGCGGCGGGTTCCGCCGCGACGACCGGGACCGTGACCGGGGCGGGGACCGTGGTGGTTACCGGGGCGGGCAACGTGACGACCGGGACCGTGGCGGGTTCCGTGGGCGCGACGACCGCGACCGGGACCGTGAGCCGATCAAGCGGCTTCCGATTCCCGACGACGTCACCGGTCACGAGATCGACAAGGACGTACGCCAGGAGCTCATGAGCCTGCCGAAGACCCTTGCCGAGGATGTCGCGCGCAACCTCGTCATGGTGGCCCGGCTGATCGATGAGGACCCGGAGGAGGCGTACGCGTACGCCCGTATCGCTCTGCGACTGGCCTCGCGGGTCGCCGCGGTGCGGGAAGCGGCGGGGTTCGCGGCCTACGCGACGCAGAAGTACGCGGAGGCGCTCGCGGAGTTCCGGGCGTCCCGGCGTATGACCGGGTCCGTGGACCTGTGGCCCGTCATGGCTGACTGCGAGCGCGGGCTCGGGCGGCCCGAGCGGGCGATGGACATGGCCGGTGAGCCCGAGGTGAAGAAGCTGGACAAGGCCGGACAGGTCGAGATGCGGCTGGTGGCTGCCGGGGCCCGGCGCGACATGGGGCAGATCGACGCCGCCATCGTCACGCTTCAGAGCCCCGAGCTCGCGTCCAACTCCATCCAGCCGTGGACGCCGCGCCTTCGTTACGCGTACGCGGACGCGCTGCTCGAGGCGGGGCGCGAGGACGAGGCGCGTGAGTGGTTCGGCAAGGCCCTGGAGGCCGACAAGGACGGCTCGACCGACGCGTCGGACCGGCTGGCCGAGCTGGACGGTGTCGAGTTCGTCGACGCCCTCGGTGAGGACGAGGCCGACGAGCCGGTGAAGTCCTCGGCCGCTGAATCCGTCGAGGCCGCGGCCGAGGGCCGTGACGAGGACCGCGCGGACGATGAGGACGGCGAAGAGGGCGAGGTCGACGAGGACGGTCCCGGAGAAGACGGGGCGGCCAAGGTCTAGGCGCTGACGTGGCAGAAGGGGCGGCACTCCATCGGGGTGCCGCCCCTTCTCCATGTCCGGGGTCTGTTACGGAGCCCTGTTCTCCGGGGCTTCGTCAGTCGATGGTGAGGCTGCGCATGACCAGGCCCGTCGCCGGCTTCGGGCCGAAGGACGTCGACTTGCGGGGCATGGTGACGCCCTGCCTGGCCAGGTCCCGGACGACCTCTTCGCGTACCGGGTGCATCAGCACCGCCGTGCCGCCGAGGCGTTCGGCCTGCTCCACGGCTGCCGCGGTGTCGTGGATGTACCCGATGTGCTCGGGGGCGTCCGGGATCTGCCAGACGTCGTCGAGCAGCGCCGAGTGGAGGACCGTCGCGTCCAGGGTGCGCCACGCCTCGGGGCGGTCCGTCCGGATCGTGCGGGTCAGCAGGGCCGGGTCCGGGCGGTCCACCAGGTGGAAGCCGCCGTCGCCCGCGAGGAGGAAGGCGTTGCCCTCCGCCGCCGCGTCGGCCAGGGCGTCGAGGGCCAGGGGGAGCGGGCCGTCGACCGGGCGGACGCGGAAGAGGCCGGTCAGCGCGTCGAGGGCCCGGGGGACGGGCAGGCCGCGCAGGAGGCGGTGGATCGCGCGGACCTGGAGCGGGTGGCGGGCCGTGTCGACGAGGAGGACCAGGCCGAAGTCCCACGGGCCGGGGGCGGTCTGTTCCCGCTGGAGCCGGAGGTAGGTGGCCCAGCGGTGGTGGCCGTCCGCGATCAGGGCCTGGTGCCGGGCGAGATCTGACTCGATCTCGGTGCGCTCGGCCGGGTCGGTGACGGCCCACAGGCGGTGGTGGAACCCGTCCTCCGTCGTCGTGGCGAGCAGCGGGGCGCGCTCGGCCGTGCGCTCGATGACCGCCGCCGCGCCTTCCCGGGCTCCGCCCTCGCTCCGGTAGGTCAGCAGCAGCGGCTCCAGGTGGGCCTGCATCGTGCGCATCAGCTCCGCGCGGTCCGCCACCACGTCGTCCATGACGTCCTCGTGTGGCAGCACGATGCCTTCGGCCGCCGGGGAAAGCGCCAGGGCCCCGATCAGGCCGCGCTGGAGAATGGTGTCGTTGCGCTGCTCGTAGACGTACAGCGCGGGCTCCGGATCCGGGGCGATGACGCCCTCGGCGAGCCAGCGGTCCAGCGTCCGCGCCGCCTGCCGGTGCCGGTCCTCCGCGGTGTCCGCCTGGGGGAGGATGAGGCGCACGATGTTGTGCGGGTCCGCCGATTCCAGGTGATGCAGACCGTCCGGCCTGACGACCACGTCGTACGGGGGCGAGGTCACCGCGGCCAGGCTGCCGACCTGCTCGGGGACGTAACGCAGTCCGCGGAACGGGATCAGCCGCAGCCCCTGCTCGTCGGGACCTGAAGTCTTCATTTGAGCATCGTATGTGTGCACGGGACATGCGCGATGATCGGGGGAGAGGCACGAACGAGGAGCAGAGCCATATGAGCCAGCAGCAGGACAGGTATCGGCCGGCGGGAAGCAGCGCGGCGCTGAGCGAGGCGTACGACACGGCTCTTCTCGACCTGGACGGGGTGGTGTACGCGGGCGGCGAGGCCATCGTCCACGCCGTCGAGTCGCTGACCGCCGCGCGGGACGGCGGGATGCACCTCGCGTACGTCACCAACAACGCCCTGCGCACGCCGGACGCCGTGGCGGAGCACCTGACGGAGCTCGGGGTGCCCGCCGGGCCCGCCGACGTGATCACCTCGGCGCAGGCCGTCGCCCGGCTGATGGCCGATCAGCTGCCCTCCGGCTCCCGGGTCCTGGTCGTCGGCGGCGAAGGGCTGCGGGTCGCCCTGCGGGAGCGCGGGCTCGTCCCGGTGGAGTCGGCGGACGACGATCCGGTGGCCGTGGTCCAGGGGTACGGCGGGCCGGACCTGGCGTGGGGGCGGTTCGCCGAGGCGAGTTACGCCGTCGCGCGCGGCCTGCCGTGGTACGCGTCCAACACCGACCTGACCATCCCGGGCGCCCGGGGCATCGCACCGGGCAACGGCGCGGCCGTGGAGGTCGTACGGATCGCCACCGGCGCCGAACCCCAGGTCGCGGGGAAGCCGTTGCCGCCGATGCACCGTGAGACCGTGCTGCGGACCGGGGCGAGGCGGCCCCTCGTCGTCGGGGACCGGCTGGACACGGACATCGAGGGGGCCTTCAACGGGGGCGTGGACTCGCTGCTGGTGCTGACCGGAGTGACCGACGCCGCCCGGCTGCTCGCCGCCCCGCCGCAGCACCGGCCGACCTATGTGGACCGGGACCTGCGAGGGCTGCTGACCGGGCAGCCCGAGGTCACGTCGCAGGGCGGTCCGGCGGGCGCCTTCCGGTGCGGCGGCTGGACCGCCGCCGTACGCGACGACGCGGAACTGGTCCTGGACGGGGAGGGGGACCCGCTCGACGGGCTGCGGGCGCTCTGCGCCGCCGCGTGGACCTTCGCCGGCGACGGGGTGTGCGGGCTGGACACGGGGAAGGCTGTCGCCGGACTCGGGCTGTAGCGGGTACGGCGGTGGCCGTGGGAGCGCGTACGACGGTGGCTCCGGGCGTGTCCGCGCCGATGGCCGTTGACGTGTTCGCAGCGGTCGCCGTTGACGCGTCCGCAGCCGTGGCCGGTGGTCCTCATCGTGGCTTTGCGCGTTGCTTGTTGAGGTGGGGCCGTACGGTCCACGACGATGGCTTCAGCAGGAAGATAGGCTAACCTAACTTGGTGCTGGTCGGTGGTCTGCCCGTGCCCGGCGCCGCTCCATCCCATCGACTCCGGGAGTACCACCATGCAGCGCCTCACCGCAGAATCGGTGACCCTCGGCTACGACCAGCGGATCATCACCGAGGATCTCTCGGTCGAGATCCCCGACAACTCCTTCACGGTGATCGTCGGGCCCAACGCCTGCGGCAAGTCGACCCTGCTGCGCGCCCTCGCCCGGATGCTGAAGCCGAGCCGGGGGCAGGTGCTGCTGGACGGGCAGGTCATCCACCAGCTGCCCGCGAAGAAGGTCGCCCGGACGCTGGGGCTGCTGCCGCAGTCCTCCATAGCCCCCGACGGCATCACCGTCGCCGACCTCGTCGCCCGGGGCCGCTACCCCCACCAGGGGCTGCTGCGGCAGTGGTCGCCGGAGGACGAGCGGGTGGTCCAGGAGTCCATGGAGTCGACCGGGGTGGCCACGCTGGCCGACCGTTACGTCGACGAACTGTCCGGCGGTCAGCGCCAGCGGGTCTGGATCGCCATGGCCCTGGCCCAGCAGACGCCGCTGCTGCTCCTCGACGAGCCGACGACGTACCTCGACATCCAGCACCAGATCGACGTCCTCGACCTGTGCGCGGAGCTGCACGAGACGCAGGGGCGCACGCTCGTCGCCGTACTCCACGACCTGAACCACGCCGCGCGGTACGCCACGCACCTGATCGCGATGCGGGACGGGGAGATCGTCGCGGAGGGCGCGCCGTCCGACGTGGTCGACGCCGATCTGGTGCAGCGGGTCTTCGGGATGCGGTGCCAGGTGATCGACGATCCGGAGACGGGTACGCCGCTCGTCGTGCCGGCGGCGCGCCAGGCGCGGAAGGTGGCGGCGGGGGCAGGAGTGGACAAGGGCGCGGTGGCTGTCTGAGCCCCGGGTCCGAGCGCCCGCCGCCCGGAACGGTGGTGGGTGTTCTCGGCGGGTGAATGCGGGTTACGGCCGCGCGGTGAACGCCTCCCGGTGGTCCCGTGCCCACTGCTCGAAGGCGCCCGCCGGTCGGCCGAGCGCCCGCGGTACGTGGTCGGTGACGTAAGCCGCACCGCCGGAGCGCGCCCAGCCGACGCCGGTGGCCATCCCGGCCGGCAGCCGGTCGAGCGCGGGCGAATCGGTGATCTCCACCGGCCGCTCCAGCACGCGCTCCAGGATCGCCGCCTGGTCGGCGAACGTCAGCAGCTCCGGTCCGGTCAGGTCGTACCGCTGCCCGTCGTGCGCGTCACTGGTCATGGCGGCCACCGCGACCGCCGCCACGTCCCTCGGGTCGACGACGGCCTGCCGGGAGTCGCCGGTCAGGTTCGGGATCGGCTCCCCCGCCTGGATCAGCGCCCGGTGCCACAGGAAGTTCGAGGCGAAGCTCGGCGGGCGGAGCATCGTCCACGCGAGCCCGCTCGCCTCGATCGCCTGCTCGGCGGACACGTGCCAGTGCCCGACCGTCGCCCCCTGGAACCGCTCGCCGCTGCCGATGGCGGACAGCTTGACGACCTTGCGTACGCCGGCCGCCCGCGCGGCCGTGACCAGCGCGATGTCGTGGTCGGCGGTCGGGGCGGGCGGCACGGTCAGGAGGAAGACCGTGTCGACGCCGGCCACCGCGCGCGCCAGCGACGCCGGGTCGTCGAAGTCGGCCACCACCCCTGTGGGGCGCGGACGGCGGGACATCGCCCGGAACGGCACGCCCCGTTCGGTGAGCAGACGGACGACGTGACTGCCGATGGTGCCGGTGGAACCGGTGACAAGGATCATGTCCCGAAGATCGCATCGCCCGCGCGCCGCCCGATAGGAGATTTCGGCACTATCGTGAACCGCGTGAGCCCTCTCGACGTGTCGCCCGCTCTTCTGCGCTGGGTCGCCGGAATCGACGTCGCCACGGCGTCCGGTTCGGCGGTGGTCGAGGTGCCCGATCACGCCACCACGCTTCTCCTGCGCAGCGACAAGCGGGAGTTGATCGTCATGGGCCCGCGCACCCGGGCCGCCTATCACGTCGGCGTGCCCAGCCACTCGTGCGTGCGGGTCCGTATGCGGCCGGGGCGTGCCCAGGTCCTACTGGGCCGTCCGCTGCGGGATCTCGCCGACCGGGTCCTGCCGCTCGGCGAGCTGCCGGGTCTGGACGTCGACCGGCTCGCCGCCGATCCGGTCGCCGCTCTCGAAGAGGCGCTGGCCGACCGGCCGGAGCCCTCGGGACGGCTCGAAGAGGCGGTGCGCCTGCTGGCCGGTGCGACCGTCGCCACGACCGCGGCCCGGTTGCACATCAGTGAGCGCCGCCTGCACACCCTGTTCACCGCCGGCACCGGCCTGTCGCCCAAGCACTTCGCCCGCATCGACCGCGTCCGCACGGTGCTCGCGGCCGACGCCGGTCACTGGTCGGACGTCGCCGCGACGGCGGGCTACTACGACCAGTCCCATATGACGGCCGAGTTCCGCCACTTCATGGGCGTCCCGCCGGCCGCGTTCACGGCGGGGCGGCGTCCGGCGGCGACTCCGTGCGGCGCCTGAACAGGGAGGGTCGGACGAACCCTCAGAGCAGTGACCTCAGTTTCAGCAGGTCCCGGAAGCCCGCCTCCAGACGTACGCGCCCCGAGGCCCACGCCTTCGCGAAGTTCAGGTCGCCGTCCACCAGGGCCACCAGGTCGTCGCTCGTCATCGCCAGCCTGATCTCCGCCTTCTCGCGGGGCGGCCCCTCGAGCGTGTCCCGCACCTGGATCCGGCCATCGGCCAGGCGGCCGGTGAACGTGATGTC
Organism: Streptomyces sp. cmx-18-6; assembly: GCF_046548915.1. Taxonomy (NCBI): domain Bacteria; kingdom Bacillati; phylum Actinomycetota; class Actinomycetes; order Kitasatosporales; family Streptomycetaceae; genus Streptomyces; species Streptomyces sp. cmx-18-6. Next base: position 8,190 of record NZ_JAEBEP010000014.1, read on the forward strand.
GAGGTCCTTGATGTGACAGCTCAGCGAGCGGTCGAGGGACGCGGCGCCGCGCACGTCGCCCTCGGCCGCCGCGAGGTTGTCGGAAAGTCTTCTCAGTGCGCTGCGGCACTCCGCCATGGTCGCCATCGTGCTCGACGGTACACCGGCCCGTCGCGGTAGCGTTTCGGCATGAGCGACTGGATGCCGGAGGCGGATACGGCCCCCGCGAGCACGCCCGGGGAGCCGGTGACCGGGAAGCCGGACCTGCCGGGAGAGGGGCCTGGGGCGGACGGCGGGAGCGCCGGTGCGCGCGCCGACGCGCCCTCCTTCGAGCCCGCCGGGCCCGCGCCCCTGGGCGTCGAGCGCACCCCCACCGGCCGGCCCGAGGTCGACGGCCCGCTGGAGCGCCTGGCCGACGCGGACCACCTCGCGGCGGACGGGCACATCGAGGTGTACGAGGATGTACACCGCGGCCTCAAGGACGCGCTGACCTCGCTGGACTCCCGTCCGGCCGCCGCACCCGGGCCCAGGCCCGTACCCACGCCGATGTCCTCGCACCACCCGCACCACCCGCACGACCCTTCGTACGACACGCACGACCACAGGAGCTGAACCGAACGTGGCAGGAGTGGCACGTCGCCGCCTCGACGCCGAGCTGGTACGCCGCAAGCTCGCCCGCTCGCGCGAGCACGCGAGTCAGCTGATCGCCGCCGGGCGGGTCACCGTAGGCCGCACGACCGCGACCAAACCCGCCACCCAGGTCGAGACGGCCGCCGCGATCGTCGTCACCAAGGACGACGACGACCCCGAGTACGTCTCGCGCGGCGGCCACAAGCTGGCCGGGGCGCTCGCCGCCTTCGTCCCGCTCGGGCTGGCCGTCGAAGGGCGGCGGGCGCTGGACGCCGGGGCCTCGACCGGCGGCTTCACCGACGTCCTGCTGCGGGCCGGAGCCCGGCAGGTCGTCGCCGTCGACGTCGGCTACGGGCAGCTCGCCTGGTCGCTCCGGTCGGATGAACGGGTCGTCGTCAAGGACCGTACCAACGTACGGGAGTTGACCTTGGCGGACCTCGACGGAGAGGCGGTCGGCCTGGTGGTGGGGGACCTGTCCTTCATCCCGCTCGGGCTCGTCCTGCCCGCCCTCGCCCGGTGCGCCGCGCCCGACGCGGACCTGGTCCTCATGGTGAAACCGCAGTTCGAGGTGGGCAAGGAGCGGCTCGGCAGCGGCGGGGTGGTGCGGAGTACGGAGCTGCGCGCCGAGGCGGTACGCGAAGTGGCGCGCCGGGCGTGGGGTCTCGGCCTCGGAGTGCGGGGGGTCACGGCCAGTCCGCTGCCCGGACCCTCGGGGAATGTCGAATACTTTCTGTGGCTGCGGGCCGGCGCACCTGAGCTGGATCCCGCGGATGTCGACCGTGCAGTGGCGGAGGGGCCTCGTTGACGACGAATGCGGCACGAACAGTCTTTCTTTTGGCGCACACCGGCCGCCCGGCCGCGATCCGCAGCGCGGAGCTCGTCGTCCAGGGGCTCCTGCGCAACGGGCTCGGTGTGCGGGTCCTGGCGACCGAGGCGGCCGATCTGCCGCTCCCGGACACCGTGGAGACCGTCACCGACACCTCGCCCGCCGCCGTGGACGGCTGCGAGCTGCTGATCGTCCTCGGCGGTGACGGGACCCTGCTGCGGGGTGCGGAGTTCTCCCGCGCCTCCGGGGTGCCGATGCTCGGCGTCAACCTGGGGCGCGTCGGCTTCCTCGCCGAGGCCGAGCGCGACGACCTCGACAAGGTGGTCTCCCGGGTCGTCACCCGCGACTACGACGTCGAGGAGCGCATGACCATCGACGTCGTCGTGCACAGCAACGGCGACGTCGTCCACACCGACTGGGCGCTCAACGAGGCGGCCGTGCAGAAGGTGTCGCCCGAGCGGATGCTCGAAGTCGTCCTGGAGATCGACGGGCGGCCGGTCACCGGGTTCGGCTGCGACGGGATCGTCTGCGCGACGCCGACCGGTTCGACCGCGTACGCCTTCTCGGCGGGCGGGCCCGTGGTCTGGCCGGAGGTGGAGGCGCTGCTGATGGTCCCGATCAGCGCCCACGCCCTGTTCGCCAAGCCGCTGGTGACCTCGCCCACGTCCGTGCTCGCCGTGGAGGTCCAGCCGCACACCCCGCACGGGGTGCTGTGGTGCGACGGGCGGCGGACCGTGGAGCTGCCCGCCGGCGCCCGGGTCGAGGTGCGGCGCGGGGCGGTGCCCGTACGGCTGGCGCGGCTGCACCAGGCATCGTTCACGGACCGGCTGGTGGCCAAGTTCGCGCTGCCCGTCTCGGGGTGGCGGGGCGCGCCCCACTGACCGCCTCGACGGCGTCCCACGGCCTCCGTGATCCCCGGGAGAGTGAATCCGGGGGCGGGGGCCGTCGCGCGTGCGCCTCGGAACCTCGTAAGGTCATGTCCGTGCTGGAGGAGATGCGGATACGGTCGCTCGGAGTCATCGACGACGCGGTGGTGGAGCTGTCACCCGGTTTCACCGCGGTGACGGGTGAGACCGGCGCGGGCAAGACCATGGTCGTCACGAGTCTCGGGCTGCTGCTCGGCGGGCGCGCCGACCCCGCCCTCGTACGGGTCGGGGCCAAGGCCGCGGTCGTCGAGGGCAGGATCACGGTGTCCGAGGGCGACGCGGCGGCGCTGCGGGCCGAGGAGGCCGGGGCGGAGATCGAGGACGGTGCGCTGCTCATCAGCCGTACCGTTTCGGCGGAGGGACGCTCACGGGCCCATCTCGGCGGCAGATCCGTGCCGGTGGGGGTCCTCACCGAGCTGGCGGACGAGCTGGTGGCCGTGCACGGGCAGACCGACCAGCAGGGGCTGCTGAAGCCCGCGCGACAGCGGCAGGCGCTCGACCGGTACGCCGGGGACGGCGTGGAGGTCCCGCACGCGAAGTACGCGGCGGCCTACCGGCGGCTGCGCGCCGTCGCCACCGAGCTGGAGGAGCTGACCACCCGGGCGCGGGAGCGGGCCCAGGAGGCGGATCTGCTGCGCTTCGGGCTGAACGAGGTCGCCGCCGTCGAGCCGTTGCCGGGGGAGGACGCCGAGCTGGCCGCCGAGGCGGAACGGCTCGGGCACGCGGAGGCCCTGGCCTCCGCCGCGTCCCTCGCGCACACCGCGCTGGCGGGGAACCCCGAGGACCCGGAGAGCGTCGACGCGACGACGGTGGTCGCCGCCGCCGGGCAGGCCCTGGAGGCGGTGCGGGCCCACGACCCGGCGCTGGCCGCGCTGGCCGACCGGATCGGGGAGATCTCCATCCTGATCGCGGACGTCTCCGGCGAGCTGGCCGGGTACGCCGACCAGCTGGAGGCCGATCCGCTGCGGCTGGCCGCCGTGGAGGAGCGGCGGGCCGCGCTCACCACCCTGACCCGGAAGTACGGCGAGGACATCGCGGCCGTGCTCGCCTGGGCCCAGGAGGGCGCGGGCCGGCTCACCGAGCTGGAGGGCGACGACGACCGGATCGGCGAGCTGACGGCCGAGCGGGACGCGCTGCGGGACGAACTCTCCGCTCTCGGACAGGCGTTGACCGATGCCCGTACGGAGGCCGCCGCCCGGTTCGCGGAGGCGGTGACGGAGGAGCTGGCCTCGCTCGCCATGCCGCACGCCCGGGTCTCCTTCGCCATCCGGCAGACCGAGGCGTCCGACGAGGCGTCCGGCATCGACATCGGCGGACGGAGCGTCGTGTACGGCCCTTCGGGCGCGGACGAGGTCGAACTCCTGCTCGCCCCGCATCCGGGGGCCCAGCCCCGGCCGATCGCCAAGGGCGCGTCGGGCGGTGAGCTGTCCCGGGTGATGCTCGCGGTGGAGGTCGTCTTCGCGGGCTCCGACCCCGTGCCCACGTACCTCTTCGACGAGGTCGACGCGGGCGTCGGCGGCAAGGCGGCGGTCGAGGTCGGACGGCGGCTCGCCAAGCTCGCCCGGTCCGCCCAGGTGGTCGTCGTGACGCACCTGCCGCAGGTGGCGGCCTTCGCCGACCGGCAACTGCTGGTCGAGAAGACCGTGGACGGCTCGGTGACCCGGTCCGGGGTCACCGTCCTGGAGGGCGAGGACCGGGTCCGGGAGCTGTCCCGGATGCTGGCCGGCCAGGAGGACTCCGAGACGGCCCGCGCCCATGCCGAAGAGTTGCTGGAGACGGCCCGCAAGGGCGGATGAGGATGTGTACGGGTCCGGGCGGGGGTGTCTCCCGGCCCGGGCCCGTGCGGGTGTCGCGGGGCCGTGCGGGCCGCACGGGGCCGTGGGGCCCGCCCGGGCCGCGCGGGCTCCGGGGAGTTGGGCGGCAACGCCGGTGCGGGGAGCTGGGCGGGAACGCTGACGCGGGGTGCTGAGCGGGGCCGTCGCGGGGAACTGAGGAGAAACGCCGGTGCGGGGGAGCCGAGCGGAAACGCCGGTGCGGGAGCTGAACGGAAACGCCGGTGCGGGGGCTGAGTGGGGGCACCGGTCGTGGCAACTTCGCGCCCTTGGGTTCACCTGTAAGAGTGGTGCCGTGTGGTCGGTTGTCGCCGCGTGTCGGGCAGCAACGTTCCGGCAGTGCCGGAACGCGCGTACGGACTGGCATCCTTGGCGCTGTACTTACCGCCGACTCGGGGACCCCGGGAGCCAATCAACGTGTCACAGCTGCGTACGGTCCAAGTCCTGGGCGGCGGCAGTGCGGGCAGCAGCACGCACGTCAGTTCGCTGGCCGCCGGGCTCGTGGCGCGCGGACTCCAGGTCACCGTCTGCGCCCCGCCGGCGGTGGACGACGCCTACGACTTCACGGCGGCCGGGGCCCGGTTCCTGCCGGTGCCCCGGCGCAGCGACCCGGCCGCCGTCGCCGCGCTGCGGGCCGCCTGCGCGGGGGCCGACGTGGTCCACGCCCACGGGCTGCACGCCGCCGCCCGCACCGCCCTCGCCCTCAGCGGCCGGACCGTGCCGCTGGTGATGACCTGGCACACCCGCCGGTACGCCGAAGGGGCCCGCCGGCAGATCCTGCACCTGCTGGAGCGAAGAGCCGTACGGGCGGCCGCCGTCGTCCTCGCCCCCTCGTCCGACCTGGTGGACCGGGCGCGGGGCCGGGGGGCCCGGGACGCGCGGCTCGCCCCGGTCGCCGCGCCGGCCCCCCGGTCCGCCGGCGCCGTGCACAGCGACAAGGTGCGGGCCGAACTGGGCGCGGTCGGGCGGCCGTTGCTCATGGCTGTCGGCAACCTCGTACCGCACCACGGCTTCGGCGCCCTGCTGGACGCGGCCCGCCACTGGCGCGGCCTCGACCCCGCGCCCCTGCTCGTCGTCGCGGGGGAGGGGCGCGACCGCGATGCCCTGCAACAGCGCATCAGGGCCGAGGAGTTGCCCGTACGGCTGATCGGGAGCCGGGAGGACGTCGGTGACCTGCTCGCCGCCGCCGACCTGGCCGTGCTGCCCAGCCGCTGGGAGGGCCGCTCCCTGCCGGCCCAGCAGGCGCTCCGGCTGGGGGTCCCGCTGGTGGCGACCGAGGCCGGCGGCATGCCCGAACTGGTGGGCAGGGCCGCCGAACTGGTGCCGTACGGCAACGCCGAGGCGCTCGCCCGCACGGTCGTCCGGCTGCTGGGCGACCCCGAGCGGTGCGCGGAGCTGGCCGGGTCCGGGCGGGCGCAGGCGGCGAGTTGGCCGACCGAGGACGACACCATCGCCCATGTGCTCAGCGTGTACGACGAGTTGGCGCAGCCGCTGGCCCCGGGGCGCGGTCGCTGACGGGAGTCGCCGTGGTGCGGCGGGCCGAAACCGGCTCTCAGGCCGTGTGGCGGCGGGCCCGCAGCGCCAGGCTGAGGGCCAGGACCGTCTGCGGGTCGTCCAGGTCTGTGCCCAGCAGCTCGCCGATCCTGGCCAGCCGATTATAGAGCGTCTGGCGGTTGAGGTGCAGCTCGCGAGCCGTCTCCGCCTTGCGGCCCGCGTGCGCCAGATACGCCTGGAGCGTCGGCAGCAGCGGCGGGCGCGAGGTGCGGTCGTGCTCGCGCAGCGGACCGATCGCCCGGTTCACGAACGCCGCCAGGTCCGGGTGGTCCCGCAGCCGCCACAGCAGCAGGTCGATGTCGAGCCGCCGGGCGTCGTACCAGGGCCGGTCGTCCAGCCCCTGCGCCGCCGTCGCGGTCTCCGAGGCGTGCCGCAGCCCCGCGCCCGCCGCCGCCCAGCTTCCGGCGACGCCGACCACGACCACCGGCGGCTGCGACCCTGCGCGGTCGAGGCCGGCCCGCCCCACGCCCGCCCGCAGCGCCGCCGCCACCCGGTCCGCGACCGCCGTGCGCTCGCCCTCCGAACGCAGCCCGAGCAGCAGCGGAACCCGCCCCTCCACCGGCCGTACGCCCAGCAGCACCGGCACGCCGACCGAGGCCAGCTCCTCCAGGACCGCGCGGGCCAGCAGCGCCCAGTTGCCCGAGGGGGACAGCTCGGGGGCCAGTCGCATCACGACCGGGAGCAGCGGGGTGTCCCCGGGCCGGAAGTCGAGCACCCGCGCCTGTGCGGGGGCGTCCTCCGGGGTGATCCGGCCCTCCGCGAGGTCGGTGAGGAAGTCGCCCCGGCCGCGCGCCGCCAGCTCCTCCTCCTGCCGGGCCTGCATCAGGACCACCGCGAGGAGGCCCGCCGCCCGTTCCGCCGCCATCCGGTGCACGGTCGCCAGCGGGCCCGAGACGGCGAGCAGCACCAGCCGGGCCCGTACGGCGCCGGTGTCCGGACCGCCGCCCGGCACGTCCACCAGGACCGCGCCCACCGGCGGGGACTCCCGGGCCGCCCGGTCGCCGCGCATGCCCTCCCAGACCTGGAGCGGGTCCGCGCCCACCGGACCCGTGCCGGTGGACGCCGCGTACAGGAGCTGCCCGTCCGGCGTCTCCAGGAAGACCGGGTTGGCGGTGAAGTCGGCGAGGATGCCGAGGACCTGCGGCACCCCGCCGCCGTCCAGCAGCGCCCGGGTGGCGCGGCGGTGCACCTCCTCCGCCTGCTGGAGCAGGGCGTAGTGCCCGTTGACGATCTCGGTGTGCACCTCCTCGGTCACCGCGACGAACGGCACCTCGCGGTGGAGCTGCACCAGCGGCAGCCCGGCCGCGCGGGCGGCGTCCACGATGGAGGCGGGCAGCCTGCTGAAGCGCGGGCCGAGCTCCACCACCAGGGCGGAGATGCCCCGGTCGGCCAGGCGGCGGACGAACGCGCGCTGCTCGGCGGGGCGGGTGCCGAGGCCCAGACCGGTGGTGAGGAGCAGCTCGCCGCCCTTGAGCAGGGAGGCGATGTTGGGGACCTCGCCCGCGTGCACCCAGCGCACCGTACGGCTCAGCCGGTCCGCGCCGGCCACCACCTCCGGGAGGCCCGCGCGCAGCCCCGGCAGCTCCAGTGCCCGCTGCACGGTGATTCCGCTGTGGCTCTCCACGTACCCGGCCCGCTTTCCCCTTGTTCCGCGCCCGTACCCCGGGCGGTCGTCCTGTTCAGGACGCTACCGCCCGGGGCGCGGGGTGCGCATGGCAGGGGAGGCGGGACGACTGCGCTCAGGCCGCCTCGAAGTGCCGGCGGCCGAGCTCAGGCCGTCGTGGACGCTCCGGACGGGATGCCGAAGGACGGGTCGGGGACCTCCTCGGGGGAGATCAGCGTGGAGGAGCGGCCGTCGACGCCCACCGGCACGTCCCCGTCGATGGTGACGCGGCGGAGCTTGCGCTCATGGGCGTCGGAGTCGTCCACCCCGTAGTGCTGGGTGGCGCGGTTGTCCCAGATCGCGACGTCGCCCACCTGCCACTGCCAGCGCACGGTGTTCTCCGGGCGCTCGATGTGCGACTGGAACAGATCCAGGAGCGTACGGGAGTCGCGGCCCGTCAGGCCCGCGATCCGCTGCACGAAGTTGCCCAGCAGCAGGGTGCGCTCACCGGTCTCGGGGTGCACGCGCACCACCGGGTGCTCGGTGAGGAACTTCGTCGAGGTGAACACCTTCTTGTACTGCTTCAGCGCCTCGGGCAGGGCCTGCGGGCGCAGCGCCGCGTAGTCGTAGTCGTTGGAGTGGACGGCGCGCAGGGAGTCGGCCAGCACCCGCAGCGGCTCGGGGAGCCCGTCGTAGGCGGTGGCGGTGTTGGCCCACAGGGTGTTGCCGCCGTAGGGCGGGATGACGATGCCGCGCAGGATGGAGAAGGCCGGGTAGGCGGGCACGAAGGTGACGTCGGTGTGCCACTGGTTGGCCCGGCCGCCGTGGTCGGAGTCGATGCCGAGGGAGTAACGGCCGTCCGCTGACGGCACGGTGGGGTGGGCGACCGGGGTGCCGAGCAGTTTGCCGAACGCCTCGTGGCTGTCCTCGTCCAGGTGGTCCTGGCCGCGGAAGAAGACGACCTTGTTGGCGAGGAGCGCCGCCCGGATTCCGGCGACGGTCTCGGGGGAGAGGTCGCCGCCGAGACGTACGCCGGAGATCACGGCGCCGAGCCGGCCGCCGACCTTCTGGACGGTGAGGGTGGAAGGGGCGGACGTGTCGGCGGGGTCGGCGGACGTGTCGGCGGGGGCGGTGGTTGCCGAGGACATGGTGGGGTTCCTTTCGGGTCCCAAGACCAATCCCTTGATTAATCTTGGAGAGGAATTAATTCGAGCGGAAAGCAGCCCCGGCTGAAGAACCAGGGATGCGGCAGGGGCCGGAGGCCGATGGGAGGAGTGGTGGAGCCGTCATACGGCGGTGAATCGGTGCGCCACCGGGCGGCGGCGGGCCCGCGCGGCCGGAGAAGCGACCGGTCAGGCGGCGGTACAGCGGCGCGGACACCCGGGCGCTGCTGCGGCGCGGCCGGCGTGGGCGGGCCGCGCGTCGGAAACGGCCGTCGCGAACATGCCCCGGAGAATTCCAGCGCCCCTCGGCGTACGTCAAGCACCCGTCCGTGCCCCGCGAGGTGTCCAACGGTGGTTGAATCGGCGCTTGCGCACGGCCCGGCCGCTGTCCGGCAACGCACCGTCAGACCGCCTCTGAGCAGCGGTTTTCCCTGCGGTCCCGGACAGTTCGGCCACCCCGCCCGGCCGCCGGGCGCGGGCCCCGGCGCGATTTCACGCCGCCGTAACGTTGCGAGTGCCCCCGTGGCGCAGGACCGAAGGAAGGCTCCATGACCGCCGCCCCCCAGCTCCCTCGGACGATCACCGCCCCGTCGCCCCGGGCCACCGGCGACGGCCGGCGCGAGGCCAACGCCGCGACGGTGCTGCGCGCGGTGCTCGACCACGGGCCCGTCGCCCGCAGGTCGATCGCCCAGCTCTCCGGCCTCAGCCCCGCCGCCGTATCGCGCCAGTGCGTCGACCTCGTCCGCCTCGGCCTGGTCCGCGAACTGCCCGAACGGGTGGAGAGCAACGGGGTCGGCAGACCCCAGATCCCGGTCGACCTGCACACCGGGGAGAGCGACGGCCCGGTGGCGGGCGGGGTGCACATCGGGGTGCCCGGCTCCACGTTCGGCCTGCTGGATCTACGCGGCCGGCTGCTGGCCCGCCGCACGTTCCCGCACGACGGCATCGCCCCCCAGGACCTCTCGCGCCAGGTCGTCGCCGGGCTGCGCGACTTCCTCGCCGACACCACCGGGGACCACCGCCTCCTGGGGGTCGGGGCCGCGCTCGGCGGGTGGGTGGACCCCGCACTCGGGACGGCGGTGCGGCACGACACGCTCGGCTGGCACCATCGGCCGCTCGCCGCCGAACTCTCCCGGGGCCTCGGCGGAATCGACGTACGCATCGACAACCACGCCCGCGCCATCGCCCAGTCCGAGATCCTCTTCGGCCGGTCCGCCGCCCGCCGCAGCCTGGTCCACCTCTTCATCGGCAACGTGGTCGACGCGGCCCTCGGCATCGCCGGGGTGGTCCACCAGGGGCCGGGTTCCGGCGCGGGGGACGTCGCCCACCTCCCCGTACCGGACTCCACGGTCACCTGCCCGTGCGGGCGGACCGGCTGCCTGGAGGCGACGGCGTCCAACATGGCCGTCGCCCGGACCGCCGTGCGGCGCGGGATCCTGCCCGAGGCCGATGTGTTCCTGCTGGTGGACGCGGCGGCGGCCGGGGACCGGCGGGCGGACCGGCTGCTGCGGGAGCGGGCCCGGGCGGTCGGCCGGGCCACCGCCCTGCTGCTCGATGTGCTCAACCCGGACCTGGTCGTGGTCACCGAGCACTCCAGCATCCTCAATCCGGAGTACCTGGAGGAGATCAGGGGGGCCGCGGTCGACCTCTCCCATGTCTGCGGGGACCCCGAACGCATCGTCAGTCCGCATGCCGGAATGACCGTGCTGCCCGTCGCCGGGGGCACCATTGCGCTGAATCCCCTGTTCAGGAGCCCTTTGGCGGCCTCTCAGCGATAGCCGCGCGTATGGGGCAGGAGGTGTTTTCGTACCAAGATCCGGACAGACCAGGTTGACCGCCCGGCGAAGCCACTGTCATATTGCTCCCGTGAACCCGGACATGCGCCTCATCTCCCGCAGGCACGTCGACCTCTGTCGACAGGCCAGCGCGGTCTGTGCCGTCCGCGGCTGACCCGGACCCCTCCGCGCTCCACGGACCCGGCCCGGTGCCCGGCACCCCTCCGAGCAGCGCTGATCCCGCGCCTCGGTGCGTCACCTCTCGCGGTCGCCCCGCTCCTGACCCGTACGACCTGACTCCGTACGCCTCCGCACCCGTACACCCGTGCGTCGGTGACGCCCACGTCTCCGATCAATTGCTCCCGCAGCGGAATCAATTAGCGCCGCCCGCGGCAGCTTCGCCGCACCTCACCGCCCCATCCCACCGTCCCTCACTGTCACAGGCAGGCTTCGATGACCGAGCTCCACTCCTCCCCGTCCGCGTCCGCGTCCCCGTCCACGCCCGCGTCCGCCGGACTCTCCCGGCGCTCCACCCTGCTCGCCGGCGGCGGCGGCGCCCTGCTGCTCGGACTGGGCCTGACGGGATGCCGCTCGGCGGTCTCGGAGACCTCGTCCGCTCCCCGGGAGGAGGGCGCCAAGCCCAAGCGCGGCGGCACCCTCAACCTCGCCGTCAGCGCCGACTTCGTCCCCGCCCTGCTGTTCGCGCAGAGCGGCCAGTCCCTCCAGCAGCGGCTGATCTACAACACCCTGACGCGTTACGACGACGACCTCACCCCCAAGCCGGAGCTCGCCACCTCCTGGACGTACGCCAAGGACGGGCGCAGCATCACGCTGAAGCTGCGCGACGACGTGACCTTCCACGACGGCCGGCCCTTCACCGCCGACGACGTGATCTTCGCGGTGAAGAACCTCCAGAACCCCGTGCGCGCCGCCCAGTTGCGCAGCACGGCCGCCGCCGTCAACGGGTTCGAGAAGCGCGGCGACCATGAGCTGGTGCTGAAGCTCGCGCACCGGGTGAACAACCTGTTCGACCTCTTCGAGTTCATGATCATCACGGATGAGAAGACCGTCGAGGACGCCGTCACCGGCAAGAAGCTCATCGGCACCGGCCCCTTCAAGCTGAAGAAGTGGAGCCCCGGCTCCGGGCTGAGCCTGACCCGCAACGACACCTACTGGCTGCCGGACCGCCCCTACCTCGACGGCGTCGAACTGCGGGTGATAGCCCAGGCCGACGCGCTGATCTCGTCCCTGCGCTCCGGCCAGTCCCAGCTGTCCTTCGGCGTCCCCGGCAAGAGCCTCAGCGTCGTCAAGAGCGACCCCAAGCTGAAGATCACCAACTACGACACCGGGGCCGGCGCCATCTACCTCGGCGTCAACACCACCATCGCCCCGCTGAACGACAAGACCGTCCGGCAGGCCCTCGCGTGGGCCATCGACCGCGACCGGCTCCTCGCGCAGACCCTCGGCGGTTACGGTCTCGCCTCCGCCGCTCCGTGGCCCAAGTCCTCGCCCGCCTTCAGCGAGGCCCACCGCACCCACTACGGCCACAACCCCGGCAAGGCCCGCGAACTGCTGAAGTCCGCCGGGCACAGCAAGCTCCAATTCCCCCTGCTGCACATCGCGTTGCCCGGTGAGACGGCCATCGCCGAGTCCATCCAGTACGACCTCAAGCAGATCGGCGTCCACACCACCCTGGAGCCCACCGACGGGGCCACCGCGCAGAAGAAGCTGATCTCGCAGCAGATGCCCGCGCTCTGGTCCATGGGCCACGGCTTCGCCCAGGTCCAGCCCTCCACCCTCGCGGTGAGCGCGTACCCGTTCAACGAGGCGAAGAACACCTCCAAGTACCGGTCCGCCGCGTACACGAAGGTCGTCCAGGAGGCGTGGACGAAGCCGGAGACGAGCGCGGCGGAGGCCAACGCCCTGCACGAGAAGATCTCCGGGATCCTGCTCGACGAGGCGTTCATCATCGACCTCGTCGTACGCGGCCAGGTCCAGGTCAACGCCGACCGGCTGCACGGCGTCGCCCTGAACAAGTTCTCGTATCTCAACCTCGACGACGCCTACTTGGCGTGACATGCGCGGCTACCTGCTGAGGCGGCTGCCCTCCGCCCTCCTCATCCTGCTCGCGGCGTCCTTCCTCATCTTCGCCATCCTGCGGCTGGTCCCCGGCGACCCGGCGTCCTCACTGGCCGGGCCCGACGCGGACGCGGCGACCGTCGCCGCGATCCGCGAACGGCTCGGCCTGGACGCGCCGTTGTTCTCCCAGTACGCGCACTGGATCGGCTCACTGGTCACCGGCGACCTCGGACCCTCGTACGCGATCGGCGGCCAGGTCTCCGACCTGATCGGGGACGGGCTCGGCGCCACCGCCGAACTCACCGCCGCCGCGCTGCTGTTCGTCATCGTGCTCGGTACGGCCTTCGGCATCCTCGGGGCCACCTCGCGCAGCGGCTGGGTCCGCAGCGCGATCCGGGTGACGACGACCGCCGCCCTCGCGGTGCCGCCCTTCGTCAGCGGCGTCCTGCTGGTGCTGCTGTTCGCCGTGGTCCTCGGGGTGCTGCCGCCCGGCGGACGGGTGTCGTTCTTCGGGGCCCCCGACCTCGCCGCCCAGTACCTGCTGCTGCCCGCGCTCTGCCTCGCCCTCCCGAGCGCCGCCGTCCTCGGCCGCTACCTCAAGGACGGGATCGAACGCGCGCTCGCGGAGGACTACATCCGCACCGCCACCGCCGCCGGGGTGGCCCCGCGCCGGCTGCTGTGGCGGCACGCCCTCCCCAACGCCCTCCCGCCCGTCGTCACCCTGCTCGGCATGCAGACCGGGCACCTGCTCGGCGGGGCCGTGCTCGTCGAGGCGATCTTCGCCTGGCCGGGCCTCGGCCAGCTCGCCGAACAGGGCCTCAGCCGGCGCGACTACCCGGTCGTCCAGGACCTGCTGCTCCTCCTGGTCGCCGTCTTCGTCGTCGTCCAGCTGCTCACCGACCTCGTCTACGCCTGGCTCGACCCCCGGATCAGGTGGGAGTGACCCATGACCTCGACCCCCGACCTCGCCCCGGCATCCCCGGCGACCCTGCGGAAACCCGGCCGGAAGCCCGGCGGCGGCCCCCGGAAGACCTCCCGCCCCCGCCACCCCTACCGCGCCGCGCTCTCCACCGCCCGCGCCCGCACCGGCCTCGCCCTCGTCGGCGCGGTCGTCCTCGCCGGGCTGCTGGCGCCGCTCGTCGCCGGGCACGGGCCCACCGACCAGAGCTCCCTGAGCCTCGCGGCCCTCGGCACGCCCGGGCACCCGCTCGGCACCGACGACCTCGGCCGCGATCTGCTCAGCCGCGTCCTGTACGGCATCCGCGCCGACCTGGAGATCATCGCGATCGCCGTCCCCATCGGCGCGGTCCTGGGCTGCCTGTTCGCCCTGGCGGCGGCAGCGCACCCGGTGCTCGACACCCTCGTACAGCGGATCTTCGACCTCATCCTGGCCTTCCCGGGCCTGATCCTGGCGCTCGCCGTCACCGCGATCCTCGGCCCCGGCCGGCTGCCCGTGGTGATGGTCATCGCGCTCGCGGAGATCCCGGCGTTCGGTCGGCTGCTGCGCGGCGGGATCCTCGTCCAGCGGGAGCGGGAGTACGTCACCGCCGCCCGGGTCGGGGGGAGTTCGGGCCCCAGGGTGCTGGTCCGGCACATCCTGCCCAACGCCGCCGACCCGCTCATCGTCCAGGTCGCCGTGTCGCTGACCGTCGCCGTCTTCATCGAGGGCGCGATGAGCTTCCTCGGGGTGGGCGTCCGGCCGCCGGAGCCCACGCTCGGCTCCGTCCTGAGCCAGTCCATGCCCTATCTCGCCCAGGCCCCGCACTTCGCCGCCGGGCCGCTGATCACCGTGACCGCGCTCGTCCTCGGACTCTCGCTCATCGCCGAGGCGCTCAACCGGGAGGTACGCCGATGACCGCCCAGCCGCACGCCGTGCCATCGGCGGCAGCCCGGCCGCACACCGTGGAGGCCCTCACGCCCAGGGCCGCCGCCGCGCGGCCGGCCGCCCACGAGCTGCTCGAAGTCCGCGACCTGGGGGTGGAGTTCACCGCCCCCGGCGGTGTCGTGCTGCGTGCCGTGCGCGAGGTCTCCTTCACCCTGCGCCGGGGTGAGACGCTCGCCGTCGTCGGCGAGTCCGGCTCCGGCAAGTCCACCACCGCGCTCGCGCTGACCCGGATGCTGCCCGGCACCGGGCGTCTGTCCACCGGATCGGTCCTGCTGGACGGCCAGGACCTCGCCGCCGCGAGCGCCGAGGAGCTGCGCGCGGTGCGCGGCGCCCGCATCGGCATGATCTTCCAGGACCCGATGACGGCCCTGAACCCGGTGCTGACCGTGGGCCGCCACCTGGACGAGGTGCTGAGGGCCCACGGCAAACGCGACCGGGCCGCGCGCCGGGCCCGGGCGGTCGAACTCCTCGACCGGGTCGGCATCCCCGAACCGCACCGCCGCGTCGACGACCACCCGCACCAGTTCTCCGGCGGGCAGCGCCAGCGCGTCCTGATCGCGATGGCGCTGGCCGGCGAGCCCGACATCCTGCTGGCCGACGAACCGACGACCGCGCTCGACGCCACCGTCCAGGAGCAGATCCTCACCCTCCTCGCCGACCTCAACCGCGAGACGGGCACCGCCCTCGTCCTCATCACTCACAACATGGGCGTCGTCGCCCGCTCCTGCGAACGCGTCCTGGTCATGTACGGCGGCGCCGTCGTCGAGGACGGCCCGACCGCCGAGGTCCTCACCCGCCCCCGCCACCCCTACACCGCCGGGCTCCTGGCCGCCGTCCCCCGCCTCTCCGCCCCCTCCGGCACCCGGCTCACCGGCATCCCCGGCTCCCCGCCCGACCTCACCCTCCTCGGGGACGGCTGCGCCTTCGCGGACCGCTGCACCCTCGTCGAGGACCGCTGCCGCACCGCGACGCCCCCGCTCGTCGAGCTGACCGGCGGGGTACGGGCGGCCTGCCTGCCCGCCGCCGGGCGCACCGAACCGCTGCCCGCGCCCCCGCCGCCCACCCGCATCGACCGCCCCGCGACCGGGGCCGTCGTCCTGGAGGCGGACGGCCTGCGCAAGACGTACAAGCGGCGCGGGGTGCGCGGGCGGGGGTTCACCGCGCTCGACGGGGTGTCGCTGACGCTGGCCGAGGGCGAGACCCTGGGCATCGTGGGGGAGTCCGGCTCGGGCAAGTCCACCCTGGCCCGGGTCCTGGCGCACGCCCACCCCTCGGACGGGGGCACGGTGCGGCTGCGCGGCCAGGACGTCACCCGGCCCTCGCGCCGCGAGCTGCACGCGGTGCGCCGGCAGATCCAGATGGTGTTCCAGGACCCCTACGCCTCGCTCAACCCCCGGATGACGGTCGGCCAGATCGTCGCGGAACCGCTGATCGCGTTCGGCCTGGGCGACCGGGACGAGCGGGAGGCCCGGGTCGCGGAACTCCTCACCCTGGCCGGGCTCGACCCGGCCGTCGCGGACCGGACCCCGCGCTCCTTCTCCGGCGGGCAGCGCCAGCGCATCGGCATCGCCCGCGCGCTCGCCCCCGAGCCCACCGTCCTGATCTGCGACGAACCCGTCTCCGCGCTCGACGTCTCCGTCCAGGCCCAGATCGTCGGCCTGCTCACCGATCTCCAGCGCGACCTGGGCCTCGCCCTGGTCTTCATCGCCCACGACCTCGCCGTGGTCCGCCAGGTCAGCCACCGCATCGCGGTCATGCACCAGGGCCGGATCGTGGAGAGCGGCAGCGCCGACGACGTCTGCGAGAACCCCCAGGACCCGTACACCCGGGCCCTGTTGGCGGCCGCGCCCGAGCCCGTACCCGTACAGGCCGCGATCCGGAAGTCCGAGGTGCTCGCGTGAGCGCCTGCTGCACCCCGGGACGCGCCTGTACGGGGTCGCCGGGGGCCACGGCGGTGCTGCCGCTCCCGGCGGTACGCCGACCGGTCGCCGCCGACTCCGGGCGGATGGTCCACCTCCCCGGCGGAACCTTCACGATGGGCGACGCCTTCGACGAGGGCTACCTCGCCGACCGGGAGGGGCCGGTCCGGGACGTGACCGTGGCCCCCTTCGCCATCGACGCCACCGCCGTCACCAACGCCGAGTGGACGGCCTTCGCGGACGCCACCGGCTACCGCACCGACGCCGAGCGCTACGGCAGCAGTTACGTCTTCCACCTGCTGCTGCACCCCGGGGCCGCCGAACGCCACGTCCTCGGGCGGGTGCCCGGCGCGCCCTGGTGGCTCGGCGTCACCGGCGCGCACTGGGCCGCGCCGGAAGGGCCCGGCTCCGACCTCGCCGACCGCGCGGACCACCCCGTCGTCCACATCTCGTACGACGACGCCCTCGCCTACTGCGACTGGACCGGCACCCGGCTGCCCACCGAGGCGGAGTGGGAGTACGCGGCACGCGGCGGCCTGGAAGGGGCCCGCTACCCCTGGGGCGACGACTTCACCCCCGGCGGCCGCGAGATGTGCAACACCTGGCTCGGCCGCTTCCCGCACCGCTCCGAGCGGCCCGGCGGGCGCACGGGCACCGTGCCCGTCACCGCGTACGAACCCAACGGCTACGGGCTCCACAACACCTCCGGCAACGTCTGGGAGTGGTGCGCGGACGCCTTCGGGCCCGGCGAGCGCGTCATCCGGGGCGGCTCCTACCTCTGCCACGCCTCGTACTGCAACCGCTACCGGGTCGCCGCCCGCTCCCACAACACCCCCGACTCCTCGACCGGCCACGGCGGCTTCCGCCGCGCCCGCGACCTGAAGCCCGACGACGCTGCGGAAGGACGGAACACCGCGTGAAGGCCGTCATGGTCATGTTCGACAGCCTCAACCGGCACCTGCTGCCCCCGTACGGCGCGGACTGGACCCACGCCCCCAACTTCCGCCGCCTGGCGGAACGCACGGTCACCTACGACACCTGCTACGCGGGCTCCATGCCCTGCATGCCGGCCCGCCGCGAACTCCACACCGGACGCCACAACTTCCTGCACCGGGGGTGGGGGCCGCTGGAGCCGTTCGACGACTCGATGCCCGAGATCCTGAAGCGGCACGGCGTGTACACCCACCTGGTCAGCGACCACCAGCACTACTGGGAGGACGGCGGGGCCACCTACCACGGGCGGTACAACTCCTGGGAGTTCTTCCGGGGGCAGGAGGGCGACGCCTGGAAGGGGCAGGTCGCCGACCCGGAGATCCCCGACAGCCCGCGCGCCACCCGCAACGACCTCTGGCGCCAGGACTGGGTCAACCGGCAGCACCTCGACACCGAGGCCAAGCAGCCGCAGACCCTCACCTTCGACGCCGGCCTGGAGTTCCTGCGGACCAATCACACCGAGGACGACTGGTTCGTCCAGATCGAGACCTTCGACCCGCACGAACCCTTCTTCACCCAGGACCACTACAAGGACCTCTACCCGCACGACTACGAAGGCCCGCACTTCGACTGGCCCGACTACAACCGGGTCACCGAGACGAAGGAGCAGGAGCGGCACGCCCGCTACGAGTACGCG
Source organism: Streptomyces sp. cmx-18-6 (assembly GCF_046548915.1). Classification (NCBI taxonomy): domain Bacteria; kingdom Bacillati; phylum Actinomycetota; class Actinomycetes; order Kitasatosporales; family Streptomycetaceae; genus Streptomyces; species Streptomyces sp. cmx-18-6. The sequence continues at coordinate 25,991 of NZ_JAEBEP010000014.1, forward strand.
GCGCTGCTCTCCATGTGCGACCACTCGCTCGGCCGGGTGCTCGACGCTATGGACGAACTCGGGCTGTGGGACGACACGTTGCTCGTCGTCTGCACCGACCACGGCTATCTGCTGGGCGAGAAGGGGTGGTGGGCCAAGGTCGTGACGCCCTGGTACGACGAGCTGGTCCACACCCCGCTGTTCGTCCACGACCCGCGCCGCCCCGACCGCGCCGGGACCCGCGACGCGGCGCTCGTGCAGACCATCGACCTCGCCCCGACCCTGCTGGACTTCTTCGGCGCGGAGCGCCCGCCGGACATGCGGGGCCGCCCGCTGAGCGAGAGCGCCGACGCTCGACAGCCGCGCGCATCGGCCCTGTTCGGGATGTTCGGCGGCCACGTCAACATCACCGACGGCCGGTACGTCTACATGCGGGCCTGCCACGACGACACCAACCAGCCGCTGTACGAGCACACGCTGATGCCCACCCGCATCCGGGGCCGCTTCACCCCCGAGGAGCTGACCGGCCTCACCCTGGCCGAACCGTTCACCTTCACCAAGGGCGTGCCCACCCTCCGCATCCCGGCCCACCCCTCCCCGCTCCTGGGGCCGCAGCGCTTCGGCACGCTCCTCTTCGACCTGGCGGCCGACCCCCAGCAGGAGAAGCCGATCAGCGACCCCGCCGTCGAACTGCGGATGCTGCGGCTGCTGGTGGAGCGGCTGGGCGAGAACGACGCCCCTCTCGACCAGTACGCCCGCCTCGGCCTCCCGCACGCCCCCGAGGACGTGACCGAGGCCCACCTCCTGGTCGACGCCCAGCGCGAGCGGGCCGAAGCGGGACGCCAACCCGCCGCACGCTCCGATGAGTTCACCGAGGGCGCGCTCAACCTCCGTACACCACTGGCGGATCTGCTGGCCGAACCGGCGGCGGCCGACGCGGTCCGCCGGATCGTCCCCGGCCTCCTGGACACCGAGCTGCTCACCGTCCGGGGCGGCTCCACCCTCCTCCAGATCGCCGCCTTCACCGGCCACCCCGACCGGCCCCGACTCACCGCCCTGGCCGACGAACTGGCCCGCCTCTTCCCCGCACCGGACGTACCGGACCACCACCCCAGCCATGACGGAGAGCCCAGCCGATGACCACCGACCCCACCCGCCGCGACACCCCCACCGCCACGCCCACCCGCCGCGACCCCTACGACGGCTTCCCCGGCCGGATCGGCCGCACCTTCTCCGAGTCGCGGCCGTCCTGGCCGCCGCGCACGGCACCCGGCGAGAAGGCCCCCAACATCGTGGTCGTCCTCGTCGACGACATGGGCTACAGCGACATCGGCCCGTTCGGCTCCGAGATCGCCACGCCCACGCTCGACACCCTCGCCGACGAGGGCGTCCGGCTCACCAACTACCACACCATGCCGCTCTGCTCCCCGGCCCGCGCCGCCCTGCTCACCGGCCTCAACCCGCACCGCGTCGGCTACTCCATGGTCGCCAACTCCGACCCCGGCTTCCCCGGTTACGGCATGGAGATCGCCGACGACATCCCCACCCTCGCCGAACTCCTCCACGACACCGGCTACGCCACCTACGCGGTCGGCAAGTGGCACCTGGTCCGCGACTCCGCGTCCAACGCGGCCGACGACCGGGACAACTGGCCGCTGAACAAGGGCTTCGACCAGTACTACGGCGTGCTGGAAGGGCTCACCAGCCTCTTCCACCCGCACCAACTGGTCCGGGACAACAGCCCCCTGGACATCGACGAGTTCGCGGACGACTACTACTACACCGATGACATCACCGACCAGGCGATCTCGATGGTGAAGTCGCTGCGCGCCCACGACCCCGACAAGCCCTTCTTCCTCTACCTGGCCCATAACGCCGTCCACGGCCCGTTGCAGGCCAAGGCGCAGGACATCGCCCGCCACCAGGGCCGCTACGACGAGGGCTGGGACGTCCTGCGCGAGCGCCGCTTCGCCGCCCAGCTCGCCGCCGGCCTCCTGCCGCCCGGCACGCAACTGCCCGACCGCAACAGCGAGGCCGGCCTCGACGTCCCCGCCTGGGACAGCCTCACGGAGGAGCAACAGCGGCTGTACGCCCGGTACATGGAGGTGTACGCGGCGCTCGTCGACAACATCGACCAGAACCTGGCCCGGCTCACCGACACCCTCGAAGCGCTCGGCGAACTCGACAACACCATCATCGTCTTCACCTCCGACAACGGCGGCACCGGCGAAGGCGGAGCCGAGGGCACCCGCTCCTACTTCAGCCGCTTCGTCCACCACCCCGCCCTCCCCGGCGACTGGACCCCCGACGTCGACCGCGACCCCGGACTCATCGGCGGCCCGCGCAGCCTGGTCCACTACCCGCGCGGCTGGGGCATGGCCTCCAACACCCCCTTCCGGCTCTACAAGGGCCACACGTACGCCGGCGGGGTCCGCGTCCCGTTCGTCCTGTCCTGGCCCAGGGGCGCCCGCGAAGGGCTGCTCGCCCCCGGGGTGCGCAGCCAGTACCAGTACGTCACCGACATCGCCCCGACCCTCCTGCGGCTGGCCGGCATCGAGCGCCCGGCCGAGCGGCGCGGGGTCACCCTCCAGGAGCCGGACGGCATCAGCTTCACGCCCGTGCTCGCCGACCCGGACCACGCCTCCACCCACCCCGAGCAGTACTGCGAGATGACCGGCAACCGCAGCTACTACCGGGCCGGCCACAAGCTCGTCACCCTCCACCGCCCCGGCACCCCCTACGACGACTCCGAGTGGGCGCTCTACGACATCCGCACCGACCCCACCGAGATCCACGACCTGGCCGCCGAACAGCCCGGCCTGGTCAAGGAGTTGTCCGAGGCGTGGGAGGCGGCGGCCTGGCGCAACGGGGTCTTCCCGCTCCCCGACGGCAGCGGCGCGCTCGCCCGCCGCAACCCCGCCGAACAACGGCTCGCCCGCCCGCTGACCCTGCTGCCCGGCACCCCGGAGCTGGAGCGCTACCGCTCCTCCCGGCTGGTCTCCCTGCGCTCCTTCGAGATCACCGTCGTCGTCGACGAGACGGGGGAGGGGGTGCTCGTCTCCCACGGCGACCAGGGCGGCGGCTACAGCCTGTACGTCGAGGAGGGGCGGCTGAACCTCGCGTACAACGAGTACGGCGTCCTGCACGAGACCGACGCCGGGCCGCTCGCGCCGGGGGAACACGTGGTCGTGCTCACCGCCACGGCGCGAAAGGGCCTGCGCTGGTCGTTCACGGTCAGCGTCGACGGCGAGGTGAGGGCCGCGCCCCCCAGCGTCCACCAGCTCATCGGCATGGCCCCGTTCCAGGGCGTCAGCGTCGGCATCGACCGCAAGTCCCCGGTCTCCTGGCCGCTGTTCGAGCGCCACCGCTCGTTCCGCTACGAAGGCGTCCTGCGCTCGGTCACCTACACCCCCGGCGAACCCGGCCCCGACGCGCCGGAGGCGGTCGCCGCCGCGCTCAAGCAGGCGGCAGCGGCCTTCGAGTAGGACGGCCCCGGCCCCCGGTGCCCCCGGGGGCCGGACGGCTCACGTCATCGCTCGGCCAGCAACCCCACCAGCGTGCCCCGGCTGCGCCGCAACGCCTCGATCTGCTCGTCCAGGTCCGTCAGCTCACCGTCCAGAATGGCCCGCAGGTCCGCGCACCAGTCGAACTCCGGCTGCTCGCCCCGGGCGCACGGCAGCACCTGACGGATCACGTCGGTGGAGAGCCCGGCCCGAAGCAGCGCACGTATCTTCCGTACGGAGGCGATGGCGTCCTCGTCGTACGAGCGATAGCCGTTCGCGCCGCGCCGCGCTTCCAGCAACCCCTGCGCCTCGTAGTACCGCAGCGACCGCGCGCTGACGCCCGTGCGCCTGGACAACTCTCCGACCAGCATGTTCCCCCGCCTTTCGCATCGGCGCTTGACCTTGTCACCGGTGTCAAACCTTAGCGTTCCCTCCATGAGCACAGACACCCCGAACCTCGTACACGTGAACGGCCGGACGGCGACCGCGGACGACCTCACGCCCCTCGCCTTCGCAGGCCACGCCCACTTCACCGCGATGCAGGTCCGCGACGGCAAGGTCCGCGGCCTGGACCTCCACCTGGAGCGGCTGCGGTCCGCGTCGGTGGAGCTGTTCGGCCGGGCCCTGCCCGAGGACCTGGTCCGCTCGCGGCTCCGTTCGGCGCTCCAGGACCACCTCCGCGGCGCCCCCGCCCACGAACCGGCCGACCTGTCGCTGACGGCCACGGTGTACTCCCCGGCCGGAGAGTTCACCGCTGCCGACGCGGACCCCCGGCTGCTGGTGCGTACCGGAGCGCCCTCCTCCGGCCCCGGCGGCCCGCTCGCCCTGGCGGTGGCGGAACACGAGCGGTACCTGCCGCACGTCAAGCACGTCGGCGAGGTGGCCAAGACCCATCTCCTCCGCCGAGCCGTCGCCGGGGGATTCGACGACGCCGCCTTCCTGGACCGCGACGGCCGGTTCAGCGAGGCGACGATCTGGAACCTGGTGTTCTGGGACGGCGACGCGGTGGTCTGGCCCGAGGCCCGGATCCTGACCGGTACGACGCTGGGTATCGTCCGCCGGCAGCTGACCAAGCTCGGGATCGACCAGCGGGTCGAGCCGGTCACCCCCGACGACCTGCCCCACCTCGCGGGAGCGGCCGTCATGAACTCCTGGAACCCGGGCATCGCCGTCCACCGCATCGGCGCCACCGAACTGCCTCCCGCGCCGCGGTTCCTGGAGGCGCTGCACGGCGCGTTCGAGGCCGAACCGCTCACCGCGCCCTGAGGAACGCACGGTGGCCGCCCCGGAAGAACCCGGGGCGGCCACCGTGAGGACGGAGCGGGCCTCAGCCCACGTACGCCCCGCTCGCCGTCAGCCGCAGCGCCGTGTCGATCAGCGGCACATGGCTGAACGCCTGCGGGAAGTTCCCCACCTGGCGCTGGAGGTTGGAGTCCCACTCCTCCGCGAGGAGCCCCAGGTCGTTGCGGAGCGACAGCAGCTTCTCGAACAGCTGGCGCGCCTCGTCGACCCGGCCGATCATCGCGAGGTCGTCGGCCATCCAGAACGAGCAGGCCAGGAACGCGCCCTCGTCGCCCGCCAGACCGTCGACGCCCGCGTCCTCGCCCTCGGTGGGGTAGCGCAGGATGAAGCCGTCCTCGGTGGACAGCTCCCGCTGGATCGCCTCGATCGTGCCGATGACCCGCTTGTCGTCCGGCGGCAGGAAGCCCATCTGCGGGATGAGCAGCAGGGAGGCGTCCAGCTCCTTCGACCCGTAGGACTGGGTGAAGGTGTTGCGCTCCTTGTCGTAACCCCGCTCGCAGACGTCCCGGTGGATGTCGTCGCGCAGCTGGTGCCACCGCTCCAGCGGGCCTTCGACGTCCCCGGACTCGACCAGCTTGATCGTCCGGTCGACCGCGACCCAGGCCATCACCTTGGAGTGCACGAAGTGCCGGCGCGGCCCGCGCACCTCCCAGATGCCCTCGTCGGGCTCCTCCCAGTGCTTCTCCAGGTACTCGATCAGCTTGAGCTGGAGGCCCATCGCGTAGTCGTTGCGGGTCAGGCCCGTCATGTGCGCCAGGTGCAGCGCCTCGGTGACCTCGCCGTACACGTCCAGCTGGAGCTGGTTGGCCGCCCCGTTGCCGACCCGGACCGGGCCGGAGTTCTCGTAGCCGGGCAGCCAGTCGAGCTCGGCCTCGCCGAGCTCGCGCTCGCCGGCGATGCCGTACATGATCTGGAGGTTCTCCGGGTCGCCCGCCACCGCCCGCAGCAGCCACTCCCGCCAGGCGCGGGCCTCTTCCCGGTAGCCGGTGCGCAGCAGTGAGGAGAGGGTGATCGCGGCGTCCCGCAGCCAGGTGTAGCGGTAGTCCCAGTTCCGTACGCCTCCGATCTCCTCGGGCAGCGACGTGGTCGGGGCCGCGACGATGCCGCCGGTCGGTGCGTAGGTCAGCGCCTTGAGGGTGATCAGGGAGCGGACGACCGCCTCGCGGTAGGGCCCGTGGTACGTGCACTGGTCGACCCACTCGCGCCAGAACAGCTCGGTGGCCTCCAGCGACCCCTCCGGGTCGGGGAGCGCGGGCGGCTCGCGGTGCGAGGGCTGCCAGCTGATCGTGAACGCCACCCGGTCGCCGGGGGCCACGGTGAAGTCGGAGTAGGTGGTGAGGTTCTTGCCGAAGGTGTCGACCTGGGTGTCCAGCCAGACGGAGTCCGGCCCGGCGACGGCGACCGTGCGGCCGTCGACCTTGTGCACCCACGGCGTCACCCGGCCGTAGCTGAACCGCATGCGCAGTTCCGAGCGCATCGGCACCCGGCCGCTGACGCCCTCCACGATCCGGATGAGCTGCGGTGCGCCGTCACGCGGTGGCATGAAATCGGTCACCCGTACGGTCCCGCGTGGTGTGTCCCATTCCGATTCCAGGACGAGGGAATCACCTCGGTAGCGGCGCCGGTCCGCGGACAGCGGTTCGGCTCCTTCCGGCCTCGCCGGACCCAGACGCCAGAAGCCGTGCTCCTCGGTGCCCAGCAGTCCTGCGAAGACGGCGTGCGAATCGAAGCGGGGAAGGCACAGCCAGTCCGCTGTACCGTCCCGGCAGACCAGGGCAGCGGTCTGCATGTCTCCGATGAGTGCGTAATCCTCGATGCGCCCGGCCACGTGCGTCTCCAGTCGAACGGCCATGTCGCCCCGTCCGGGGCGCTTACTGGGTGTAGGGGAACCGACGAGTCCCGTACCGGTTTGAGCGGGCTGGGTGGTGCCGCCGTCCGGCCGTCTCGGCAGCGAGTGTCCGAGCAGGATACGACGCGGTACGAAGATCCGCGCGACGGTCCCCGCAACATCTCTGAGCTGATCGGGTGGGACGTGAAATCACTGGGGGGATGGTGTGACCCCCCTGTGCAGGGTGTGGCCGGAAGCAGCCTCCCCACGTCGCTGTTACCCTGGTAGCCCGTGGACCGGTGGTCGTCTCGGACAGCGTACGAGGCCCCCGAACCGCAGCGACGGCGCCCCCGGAACCCCCGGACGGGCGGCCGGTACGCACCTCAGAATCGCGACCACGGGAGCCCCCTTTGGCTATGCAGCCCACATCCACGACGACCAAGCACATCTTCGTCACCGGGGGTGTCGCCTCCTCCCTCGGCAAGGGTCTGACTGCCTCCAGCCTGGGTGCCCTGCTCAAGGCACGGGGCCTGCGGGTCACCATGCAGAAGCTCGACCCCTACCTCAACGTCGACCCCGGCACGATGAACCCCTTCCAGCACGGCGAGGTGTTCGTCACCAACGACGGCGCGGAGACCGACCTGGACATCGGCCACTACGAGCGCTTCCTCGACGTCGACCTCGACGGCTCCGCCAACGTGACGACCGGCCAGGTGTACTCGCAGGTCATCGCCAAGGAGCGGCGCGGCGAGTATCTGGGCGACACCGTCCAGGTCATCCCGCACATCACCAACGAGATCAAGCACCGCATCCGCCGCATGGCCACCGACGACGTGGACGTCGTCATCACCGAGGTCGGCGGCACGGTCGGCGACATCGAGTCGCTGCCGTTCCTGGAGACCGTGCGCCAGGTCCGCCACGAGGTCGGCCGCGACAACGTCTTCGTCGTGCACATCTCGCTGCTGCCCTACATCGGCCCCTCCGGCGAGCTGAAGACCAAGCCCACCCAGCACTCCGTCGCCGCTCTGCGCAACATCGGTATTCAGCCGGACGCGATCGTGCTGCGCGCCGACCGCGACGTCCCGACCTCCATCAAGCGCAAGATCTCGCTGATGTGCGACGTGGACGAGGCCGCGGTCGTCGCCGCCATCGACGCCAAGTCGATCTACGACATCCCCAAGGTGCTGCACACCGAGGGCCTGGACGCCTACGTCGTGCGCAAGCTGGACCTGCCCTTCCGGGACGTCGACTGGACCACCTGGGACGACCTGCTGGACCGCGTCCACAACCCCGACCACGAGGTCACCGTCGCGCTGGTCGGCAAGTACATCGACCTGCCCGACGCCTACCTCTCGGTCATCGAGGCCATCCGCGCCGGCGGCTTCGCCAACAAGGCCCGGGTCACCGTCAAGTGGGTCACCTCCGACGACTGCCGGACCGCGGCGGGCGCCGCCGAGCAGCTGGGCGACGTCGACGCGATCTGCATCCCCGGCGGCTTCGGCGAGCGCGGCGTCGACGGCAAGGTCGGCGCGATCCGCTACGCCCGCGAGAACAAGGTGCCGCTGCTCGGCCTGTGCCTGGGCCTCCAGTGCATCGTGATCGAGGCGGCCCGCTCGCTGGCCGAGATCCCCGACGCCAACTCCACCGAGTTCGACGCCGCCACCTCCCACCCGGTCATCTCGACCATGGAGGAGCAGCTCGCCTACGTCGAGGGCGCGGGCGACCTCGGCGGCACCATGCGGCTCGGCCTCTACCCGGCCAAGCTCGCCGAGGGCTCCCTCGTGCGCGAGGCGTACGCCGGCGAGCCCTATGTGGAGGAGCGCCACCGCCACCGCTACGAGGTCAACAACGCCTACCGCGGCGAGCTGGAGAAGAAGGCCGGACTGGTGTTCTCCGGCACCTCCCCGGACAACAAGCTCGTCGAGTACGTCGAGTACCCGCGCGAGGTGCACCCCTACCTGGTCGCCACCCAGGCCCACCCGGAGCTCCGGTCCCGCCCGACCCGCCCCCACCCGCTCTTCGCGGGCCTGGTGAGGGCGGCCGTCGCGCGCAAGGTCGGCGCGGGCGGGTAACGCGGAGGCATTACGGTTGACCGGGGCATGGATCTTCACGGATGCGTGCCCCGGTCGCTCGTTTTTGTACGCGGTACGCAGGAGGACGCACATGGGTATCCAGGACACGCCCGAGGAGTGGGAGGTCACCGCGACCGTCACCCCCTTCACCGGCAACAAGACCAGCGTCCGCACCGACCAGGTGGTGATGCCGGACGGCGCCGTCCACGGCCGCGACTACCAGGTCCACCCCGGCTCCGTGGCGATCCTCGCGATCGACGAGGACGACCAGGTCATCGTCGTACGCCAGTACCGCCACCCGGTCCGCCAGCGGCTGTGGGAGATCCCCGCCGGGCTGCTCGACGTCCCCGGTGAGAACCCCCTGCACGCCGCCCAGCGCGAGCTGTACGAGGAAGCGCACGTCAAGGCCGAGGACTGGCGGGTGCTGACCGACGTCTACACCACGCCCGGCGGCTGCGACGAGGCCGTGCGGATCTTCCTCGCCCGGGGCCTCTCCGACGCGGAGGGCGAGCGGTTCGCGGTCGCCGAGGAGGAGGCGGACATGGAGCAGGCGCGCGTCCCGCTGCCCGAGCTGGTGCGCTCGGTGATCGCGGGCGACCTGCACAACAACTGCCTGGTCGTCGGGGCGCTCGCGCTCACCGCCGTCCTCGCGGGCGACGGCGTCGACTCGCTGCGGCCGGCCGAGGCGCCGTGGCCGGCCCGGCCGTTCGAAGCCTGACGGTCCGGCCGTTCGAAGCCTGACCGTCCGGTCGTCGGAAGTCCGGCGGACCGGCCGGTTCAGGCTTCGAACGTCTGACGGCCCGTCCGCCGCCGTTCCCCGCACCCGCCATCCCTCCCCATCCCGGTCGGACAATCATCAGAAATGCTGATCCGATCGGGGGATGTTCTCCACTGCCCCGCCCCGCTCCGCAGTGATCCACACCACCGCTGAACTACGCTCGAAAGGCCCCGTCCGGAGTTCCGGCGGGCACCGCGTGCAGCGAAGTGGAGCGTGGCTCGTGACCGATCAGGCGGTGGACACCAGCGGCCCGGCCGAAGCTGCGGGGACCGAGGAGCCGCCCGGCGCCGCCCCGCCCCGGTTCTTCGGCCGGGAACGCGAGTTGAAGGCCCTGCGGGCGGACATCGAACGCGCCGGGCTCGACACCCTGGCCGGCCGCAAGACCCCCCGCGCCCGGGTCCTCCTCGTCGCGGGCCGCCCCGGCTCCGGCCGCAGCGCGCTCGCCGCCGAACTCGCGGGCGCCCTCACCGGCACGGGCCCGGCCCCGGCCGACGCCTCCGGGCCGGAGACCGGAACGGGCGCGCTGCCCTGGGCCGTTCCCGGTACGGGCTCCGGCGACTACCCGGACGGGGTGCTCCGGGTCGGCCTCACCGAACCCGGCGGCGACCGCGTCCCCACCGAACGCACCGCGGGCGAACTCCTCGGCCTCCTCGGCATCGCCGCCCCGCCCGGGGCCGACCAGGACGAGCTGTCCGAGATGGTCCGCGAAGCCCTCGCCGTACGCCGTCTCGTCCTGCTGCTCGACGACGCGGCCGACGCCGAACAGGTCGACCCGCTGCTCCCGGAGAACCCCGACTGCCTGGTCGTCGCCACCGCGACCGGCCCGCTGACCGGAATCCCCGACGTCCGCCCCTGCACCCTCGGCGGACTGGAGGCGGGCGCGGCCGTACGGCTCCTCGCCCGCGCCATCGGCCAGGTCCGCATCACCGTCGACCCGCGCACCGCCGAGAGCCTGGCCGAGGCGTGCGGGGGGCAGCCCGCGGCCCTCGCCCTGGTCGGCGGCTGGCTCGCCACCCACCCCATGGCCTCCGTCGCGGACCTCGCCAAGCAGCTGCACGAACTGCCCGAATCCGGCGAGCAGCAGCCAGCCGGAGCGCGCCCGCTGGCCCGCGCCTTCCAACTCGTCCACGACTCCCTCCCGCAGGCCGCCGCCCGGATACTGCGCCTTCTGGCGCTCGCGCCCGCCGGGCTCGCGGACGCCCACACCGCCTCCGCCCTGGCCGGCTGCTCGGTCTCGGCCGCGCAGTCGACGCTGGACGACTTCGTGAGGCTCGGGCTGCTGCGCACGGACGGCGCGGCCCACCCCCAGTACGGCATCCCCGGCTGCCTCGCCCCGCTGCTGCGGGACCTCCTGGAGGACCGGGACCGCCCCGCCGAGATCCAGCTCGCCCGCGCCCGGATGCTGGAGCGCACCGTGCGCCGGCTCCAGGCGTGCCGGGCGGTCACCGAACCGGAGGGCTCCACCGCCCACCGCAGGCTCGCCGGGCTGCCCCGCTCCCTGCGCTTCCCGAACGCGGACGAGGCGGGCGTCTGGCTGTGGCTGCGCCGGCCCGCCCTGCTCGCCTCCGCCCGGCTCGCCGTGGCGGACGGCGAGCTGGACACCCTGGCCCGCCGCCTGGTCGCGGCCCTGGTGCGGGCGCTGGCCGCGCACCGGGGCACCGAGGCCGCCGCCCCCGAGCTCTACGGGCTGCACGGCCTGGTCCTGGACGTGGCGCTCCGCCGGAACCTGCCCCGGGAGCAGGCGGCGGCCCTGCTGAACCTCGCGGACCTGGACGCGCGCACCGGCCGCACCCGGGACGCCCTGACCCGCTACCGGGCCGCGCTGGACGCCGGACGGGCCGCCGGCGACCTGTACGCGACGGGCCGCGCGATGGAATCCGTAGGCGGTACGTACGCGGAGCTCGGCGACTACCACCGGGCCTCCGACTGGTACGGCCGGGCGCTCGCCCAGCGCCTCACCCAGGGGGAGCGGGCGGACGAGGCGCGGCTCTACGGGCGGCTCGGCGCGGTCCACACGTACGCCGGGCGGTACGGCGAGGCGCTGCGGAACTGGCGGGCGGCGGCAGCGGGCCACCGCAGGCTCGGGGACCTCGCGGCCCAGGCGCGGGCGCTCAGCGAGGCGGCCCGGGTGCAGGAGTACGCGGGGCGGCCGCACGACTCGCTGCACACCTGCCGGGAGGCCGCCGAGCTGGCCCGTCGCGCCGATGACGTGCGGCTTCAGGCGGCGCTCCAGCTCCGGCTGGCCGACACCCTGGACCGGCTGGGCGATCCCGCGGCCGCCCGGCTGCACCGGGCCGCCGCCGATAGATTGCTGGGTGAGGAGGCTTCTGCCTACGAAATCCGCAGTGCTTCGACAGAAAGTTAATGCTTTGTAAGGCTAGACAGCGCGAAGTCCTTCATTAGACTGGCTCTGCCGCGTTCCTTCGTGGCGTCTCCATTTACGCTGTGTATGTCCGGGTCTGCACCATGGTGCCCGGATTACCCTCCGAGCCAAGGACCGTGATCGACGTGAAGGTCGGCATCCCCCGCGAAGTCAAGAACAACGAGTTCCGGGTGGCGATCACCCCCGCCGGAGTGCATGAGCTCGTCCGCCACGGCCACCAGGTCGTCATCGAGCGGAACGCCGGCGTCGGCTCGTCCATCCCGGACCAGGAGTACGTCGCCGCCGGCGCGCAGATCCTGGACACCGCCGACGAGGTCTGGGCCGCCGCCGACCTGCTGCTCAAGGTCAAGGAGCCGGTCGCCGAGGAGTACCACCGCCTCCGCAAGGACCAGACCCTCTTCACGTACCTGCACCTCGCCGCCTCCCGTGACTGCACCGACGCGCTGCTGGCCTCCGGCACCACCGCCATCGCCTACGAGACGGTCGAGACCGCGAACCGCGCGCTCCCGCTGCTCGCCCCGATGTCCGAGGTCGCGGGCCGCCTGGCCCCGCAGGTCGGCGCGTACCACCTGATGCGCTCGGTCGGCGGCCGCGGCGTGCTCCCCGGCGGCGTCCCCGGCACCCACGCCGGCCGCGCCGTGGTCATCGGCGGCGGCGTCTCCGGCTGGAACGCCACGCAGATCGCCGTGGGCCTCGGCTTCCACGTCACGCTGCTCGACCGCGACGTCAACAAGCTGCGCGAGGCCGACAGGATCTTCGGCACCAAGGTGCAGACCGTCGTCTCCAACGCCTTCGAGCTGGAGAAGGCCGTCGTCGAGGCCGACCTCGTCATCGGCGCGGTCCTGATCCCCGGAGCCAAGGCCCCGAAGCTGGTCACCAACGAGCTCGTCGCCAAGATGAAGCCCGGAAGTGTACTTGTCGACATTGCAATCGATCAGGGCGGTTGCTTCGAGGACTCGCACCCGACCACCCACGCCGAGCCGACCTTCCAGGTCCACGACTCGGTCTTCTACTGCGTCGCCAACATGCCCGGCGCGGTCCCGAACACCTCCACGTACGCGCTCACCAACGCGACGCTGCCGTACATCGTGGAGCTGGCGAACCGCGGCTGGGCCGACGCCCTGCGCCGCGACGCCGCACTCGCCAAGGGCCTCAACACCCATGAGGGCCAGGTCGTTTACCGCGAGGTGGCCGAGGCGCACGGCCTCCCGCACGTCGAGCTGAGCGCCCTGCTCGGCTGACGGGTCAACACCTCCCGTCAACATCGGGACTCCGGCCGGACCTTGCCGAGCAAGGTCCGGCCGGACGTGTGTCGGGCCCTTCGAGGCCCTTGCGCAACTCGCCTCGAACGTAACCCTTTACCCGTTTCGCGCGGCGGCGAAATGTGCGGCTTGGTCGGTGTGCACCCTTGACAGCGAGGTGTTCGATTGCCGACACATCGGGCCGGGTCCGGCGGATTGTGTTGCTGCGGACGGGTGGCACGCCATAGAGTCGCCAATCGTCGGCATGGTGCCACGCTGACCTATCGATAAGTTTCCTGGTCACGTCCAAGGAGGTAAGACGACTTGTGAATGAGTCGACAATTACTCCCGGGGGTGGTCAACCAGGGATGCCTGCACGGGGTCTGAGCCCGATCGGGCTCGAGGCTGTCGGCTCCGTCGCTGTCCGCACCTTCGCCACCCAACAGCACATGACGACAGCCCCCCAGATGATGGACGGCCTACACGTGAACGCCACGGCCGGCAACGAGAGCAGCCGGAACACCGACCGCTTCGCCGACTTCGCCGAGGTGCCCGAGGGGCACTTCTACGACCCCGACGCCGAGTACGAGCCCGATCCGGAGTACGCGGCCACGCTCGCGCCCGACGCCGCGCGCCAGCGCCGCGAGCGCATCGGCCCGACCGGGCGGCCCCTGCCGTACTTCCCGATCCCGGGCCCCCTGACCGACCACGGCCCCGCGAAGATCATCGCGATGTGCAACCAGAAGGGCGGCGTCGGCAAGACCACGTCGACCATCAACCTGGGCGCCGCGCTCGCCGAGTACGGACGCCGCGTCCTGCTCGTCGACTTCGACCCGCAGGGCGCCCTCTCGGTCGGTCTCGGGGTCAACCCGATGGAGCTCGACCTCACCGTCTACAACCTGCTCATGGAGCGGGGCATGGCGGCCGACGAGGTCCTGCTCAAGACCGCCGTCCCCAACATGGACCTGCTGCCGAGCAACATCGACCTGTCGGCGGCCGAGGTGCAGCTCGTCAGCGAGGTGGCCCGCGAGTCCACGCTCCAGCGCGCCCTGAAGCCGCTGATGGCCGACTACGACTACATCGTGATCGACTGCCAGCCCTCGCTGGGCCTGCTCACCGTGAACGCCCTGACGGCCGCTCACAAGGTCATAGTGCCGCTGGAGTGCGAGTTCTTCGCGCTGCGCGGGGTGGCGCTGCTCACCGAGACCATCGAGAAGGTCCAGGAGCGGCTGAACCCGGAGCTGGAGCTCGACGGCATCCTCGCCACCATGTACGACTCCCGTACGGTGCACAGCCGCGAGGTCCTGGCGCGCGTCGTCGAGGCTTTCGACGAGCACGTCTACCACACGGTCATCGGGCGTACGGTCCGCTTCCCGGAGACCACGGTCGCCGGTGAGCCCATCACCACGTACGCCTCCAACTCGGTCGGCGCAGCCGCCTATCGCCAGCTCGCCAGGGAGGTGCTCGCCCGGTGTCACGCCGAGTGAGTCTGCCGGGGGCCGACGAACTGTTCCGCACCACCGGGGGAGGGATGGGCCTCCAGTCCTCCTCCCCGGCGGACCGGCGACGCAAGGCGAACGGCGAGCCACGGGTGCCCGCACCGGCGGGGGAGAGCGATCCCTCCGGCCAGGGCGGCGCTCCCGCCGAGGGCCGCGAGGAGCACGCCTCCGCCGACATGGACGGCGGCGACCAGCGCGGCCGGGGCGGCGAGAGCGACCGCCAGGCCCAGGCCGCCGCTGCCTCCTCCGCGCCCGCCCCGTCCGGCGAGCGGCCCGCGACCGGGTCGTCCCCGGCGGAGCAGTCCCCGGCCGTCCAGCAGCAGCGCAGGCGCGGCGGCGGACGCGGCGCGAACCGGCGTCCCAGCGGCCGTGAGCGCCACGACGAGAAGATCACGGTCTACGTCTCCGCCGAGGAGCTGATGGACCTGGAACATGCCCGGCTCGTCCTGCGCGGCGAACACGGCCTCGCCGTCGACCGGGGCCGCATCGTCCGCGAGGCGGTGGCGGTGGTCCTGGCCGACCTGGAGTCCCGGGGCGACGCGAGCATCCTCGTACGGCGGCTGCGCGGCCGCTGACCGGCGCACCGCCGGTAGCCTGCCGGGTGGGACCCGCCGACCGGCGGGGCCCGTCCGCGCCCCACCCCTGGACCACCATGCCCACGCCCGACGACCCCGCCGCCTCGCGCCGCCGCGCCCTGGGGCGAGGTCCGGGAGCGGTGGCGGCACCGGCCGAGCCGGAGGCGGTACGAGCCGAGCCGGGACCCGTACAGGCCGAGCCGGAGCCCGTACGGGAGTGGGAAGCCGTTCCCGTACCGGATCCCGTTCCCGTACCGCAGGCGCAGTCCGTACCGGAGGCGGAGCCCGTACCGGAGCCGAAGGCCCAGCCGGAGCCCGAAGCCGACGACAAGCGCTTCACCGTCCGGCTGGTGAACTTCGAGGGCCCCTTCGACCTCCTCCTCCAGCTGATCTCCAAGCACAAGCTGGACGTGACCGAGGTCGCGCTCTCGAAGGTCACCGACGAGTTCATGGCGTACATCCGCGCCATGGGCCCGGACTGGGACCTCGACCAGACCACCGAGTTCCTCGTGGTCGCCGCCACCCTGCTCGACCTGAAGGCCGCCCGGCTGCTCCCCGCCGCCGAGGTGGAGGACGAGGCGGACCTCGCGCTGCTGGAGGCGCGGGACCTGCTCTTCGCGCGGCTGCTCCAGTACCGGGCGTACAAGCAGATCGCGGAGATCTTCCAGGGCCGCCTGGAGTCCGAGGCCCGCAGCCACCCCCGTACCGTCGGCCTGGAGGACCACCACGCCGAGCTGCTGCCCGAGGTCGTCATCAGCATCGGGCCCGAGGGGTTCGCGAAGCTCGCGGTCAAGGCGATGCGGCCGAGGCCCAGGCCCCAGGTGTACGTCGACCACATCCACGCCCCGCTGGTCAGCGTGCGGGAGCAGGCGGGCATCGTGGCGGGGCGGCTGCGCGAGGCCGGGGCGGCGGTGAGCTTCCGGGCCCTCACCGAGGACGCCCCGGACACCCTCACCGTGGTCGCCCGCTTCCTGGCCCTGCTGGAGCTGTACCGGGAGAAGGCCGTCACCCTGGACCAGGACGAGGCGCTGGGCGACCTGATGGTGGCCTGGTGCGGCGGGGCGGACGCGGAGCCGGTGGTGACGGACGAGTTCGACCGGGAGCTGAACGGGACGGCCGAGCAGGAGGAGGACGTACGGGAATGAGCGAGCAGCCGACCCTGGGGGACGACACGGGCGCCGTCGCCTCGCTCGACCTGAAGCCCGCCCTGGAGGCGGTCCTCATGGTCGTCGACGAGCCCGCGACCGTCGACCAGCTGGCCAAGGTGCTCCAGCGGCCCCGCAGGGCCGTGGCGGACGCGCTGCGGGAGCTGGCCGACGAGTACACCGTGCAGCGCCGGGGCTTCGACCTCAGGCTGGTGGCGGGCGGCTGGCGCTTCTACACCCGCCCAGAGTACGCGGCGGCCGTCGAGGGCTTCGTCCTGGACGGCCAGCACGCCCGGCTGACCCAGGCCGCGCTGGAGACGCTGGCGGTGGTCGCCTACCGGCAGCCGGTGAGCCGTTCGCGGGTCTCGGCGGTACGCGGAGTGAACTGCGACGGCGTCATGCGGACCCTGCTCCAGAGGGGGCTGGTGGCGGAGGCGGGCGCGGAACCCGAAACAGGTGCGATCCTGTACAGGACGACGAACTACTTTCTGGAGCGAATGGGCCTGCGCGGCCTGGACGAGCTCCCGGAACTCGCGCCCTTCCTCCCGGAGGCGGACGCGATCGAGGCTGAGACGCTAGAGGGTGTGCCGTCGTTCGATCCGGACGCACCGGACACCCCGGATACTCACGCAGACGACAAGACGGAATTTTGATGCGAAGCAGTGGCAGGAACAGCGGAAGCGGCAGCGGCGGCAGCGGCCGGAACCCCCGGAGCGGCGGCGGCGCGGGCAGTGGCGGCCGCAGCGGCGGCGGCTCCTTCCGCCAGGGCCAGGGTCAGGGCGGCGGCCAGGGCGGTCGTCCCGGCGGCCAGGGCGGCGGCGGACGCGGCGGCAGCGGCCAGGGCGGGCGGCCCGGAGCCCCGGGCGGCCGCCCCTCCGGCCAGGGCGGTCGTCCCACCGGCGGTCAGGGCGGGCGCGGCGGCGGTCAGGGCGGTCGTCCCGGCGGCCAGAGCGGCCGTCCCTCCAGCCAGGGCGGACGCCCCAGCTCCCAGGACGGGCGTCCGAGCTACCAGGGCGGCCGTGACGAGCAGGAGCAGCGCCCCCGCCGTCCCCGCCCCGAGGAGCGCCGCTACGACGTGGGCAACGACGCCCCCGGCGCCCGTACCGAGCAGGACGGCCCCCGCAAGGGCCGCGGCTCGGCGGCCCGCGGCGGCGCCAAGGGCGGCCCGAAGCCCGCACAGGGCGGCAACCGCGGCGGTGGCTTCCGGCGCGGTGGCAGCCCTTCGCGCCCCCGCGAGCTGGACGCCAAGATCGAGCAGCGCAACCGCGACCGGTACGCGAACAAGCCCGAGATCAACCTCCCCAAGACCCACCCGGGCGCCGAGCAGGAGGGCGAGCGGCTGCAGAAGGTCCTGGCCCGGGCCGGCATGGGCTCGCGCCGCGCGTGCGAGGAGCTGATCGAGCAGTCCCGCGTCGAGGTCAACGGCGAGATCGTCGTCGAGCAGGGCATGCGCGTCGACGTCCACCAGGACGAGATCAAGGTCGACGGCCTGACCGTGGCCGCGCAGTCCTACCTGTTCTTCGCGCTGAACAAGCCCGCGGGCGTCGTCTCCTCGATGGAGGACCCGGACGGCCGGCAGTGCCTCGGCGACTACGTGACCAACCGTGAGACGCGGCTGTTCCACGTCGGCCGGCTCGACACCGAGACGGAGGGCATCATCATGCTCACCAACCACGGTGAGCTGGCCCACCGCCTCACGCACCCGAAGTACGGCGTGAAGAAGACCTACCTGGCCGCCATCCAGGGCCCCCTGCCGCGCGACCTCGGCAAGCGGCTCAAGGACGGCATCCAGCTGGAGGACGGCTACGCCCGTGCCGACCACTTCCGCGTCGTCGAGAACACCGGCAAGAACTACCTGGTCGAGGTGACCCTCCACGAGGGCCGCAAGCACATCGTGCGCCGGATGCTGGCCGAGGCCGGCTTCCCGGTCGAGCGCCTGGTGCGGACGTCCTTCGGGCCGATCCCGCTCGGCGACCAGAAGTCCGGCTGGCTGCGCCGCCTCACCAACACCGAGGTCGGCATGCTGATGCGCGAGGTCGGTCTCTAGAAGCTCTTCCCCGAGGCCCGCGGCCGGTAGCTGTTCGGAAAGTTCGACCAGAACCGGCCGCGGGCCTTTTGCCGCCCCCGCACACCCTTTATAGTCAGAGTGACCATAAAGAAGGAGGCGGGCCCGTGAGCCTCGCGGACGTGCTCGATCCCCTGCAGCAGCCCCTGGTGACCGTCCTGGACACCCCGGTCAGCTGGACCGAGGTCCTGGGATTCGGCAGCGGGGCGCTGTGCGTCTGGCTGGTGGCCCGCCAGCACATCGCCAACTGGCCGATCGGCATCGCCAACAACGTCTTCTTCATCCTGCTGTTCGCCCAGGCCGGCCTGTACGCCGACGCCGGCCTCCAGATCGTCTTCATCACCCTCGCCGCGTACGGCTGGTGGACCTGGACCCACGGGGGTGGACCAGGCTCCTCCGTCCTTCCGGTGCGCAGGACGACCCGCACCGAATGGACCTGGCTGCTCGCGGCGGGGGTGGTGGGGACCGCCGGGCTCACCCTGCTGCTCACCCGGGCCACCGACTCCACCGTCCCGTTCTGGGACGCGGCCACGACCTCGCTGTCGCTGATGGCGACGTACGGGCAGTGCCGCAAGCGGCTGGAGTCCTGGTGGCTGTGGATCGCCGCCGACCTGGTCTACATCCCGCTGTACGCGCACAAGGGGCTGTATCTGACCTCGCTGCTGTACGCGGGGTTCCTCGCGCTCTGCGTCGTCGGCCTGCGCAACTGGCACCGCGACCTGACGGCCCGCGACTCCCGTACACAGGAGGTGGCCACGGTATGAAGCGTTACGAACACGGCCTGGTCCTCGGCAAGTTCTACCCGCCGCACGCCGGCCACCACCACCTCGTCCGGAGCGCCCAGGACCACTGCGAACGGCTGACCGTGCTGGTCTGCGCCGCCTCCGTGGAGTCGGTCCCGCTCGCGGACCGGGTCGCCTGGATGCGCGAAGTGCACCCGGACGTCACGGTGGTGGGCGCGGTCGACGACACGCACATGGACGTGCGGGATCCGGCGGTCTGGGACGCCCATATGGCGGTCTTCACCGCCGCCGTGCCGGAGCGGGTGGACGCGGTGTTCACCTCGGAGGCGTACGGGGAGGAGCTCGGCCGCCGTTTCGGGGCGGCCTCCGTCCTCGTCGACCCCGACCGCACCCTCTTCCCGGTCTCCGGCACGGCCGTGCGCACCGACCCGGCCGGCTGCTGGGACTTCCTCCGGCCGCCCGTGCGGGCCGCCCTCGCCCGCCGCGTCGTGGTCCTCGGCGCGGAGTCCACCGGCACCACCACCCTGGCGCGGGCGCTCACCGACCACTACCGGGCACGCGGCGGGGTCTGGGCGCGGACGGGGTACGTCGCCGAGTACGGGCGCGAGTACAGCGAGCGCAAGCTCGCCGCCCTGCGCGAGGAGTGGCCCGGGGCCGCCTGGGAGGACGTCACGTTCACCACCGACGACTTCCCCGCCATCGCGCGGGCCCAGAACGAGCGGGAGGAGGCCGCCGCCCGCACCGGCTCCCCGGTGCTCTTCTGCGACACGGACTCCTTCGCCACCACCGTCTGGCACGAGCGGTACGTCGGCGGGCGCAACCCGCTCGTCGAGGAGATCGCGGACAAGGCCGCGCACCACCTGTGGCTGCTCACCGACCACGAGGGCGTCGCCTTCGAGGACGACAGGCTGCGGGACGGCGAGGAGCTGCGGCCCTGGATGACCGACCGCTTCCGCGCCGAACTCACCCGCACGGGAAGGCGGTTCGTCGAGATCACCGGCCCGCCCGAGGCCCGTCTCGCGCGGTCCGTCGCCGCCGTGGACGAACTCCTCGCCACCGGCTGGGACTTCGCCGCGCCCCTCACGGAGAAGCGATGAGCGCCGGCGTGCCCGAGGGGTACGACCCGCACGCCTTCTGGCCGTTCGCGGTCGCCGTCGACCTCGCGGTCTTCACCGTCCGGGACGGCGCGCTGCACGTGCTGCTCGTCGAACGCGGGCAGGACCCGTTCCGGGGGCGCTGGGCGCTGCCGGGCGGCTTCGTCCTGCCCCGCGAGTCCGCCGACGAGGCGGCCCGCCGCGAGCTGGCGGAGGAGACCGGACTCGGCCCGGACGCCGTGGACGCCCTGCACCTGGAGCAGCTGCGCACCTACACCGCCCCGGACCGCGACCCGAGGATGCGGGTCGTCTCCGTCGCGTACGCCGCACTCCTGCCGGACCTGCCCGAACCGCGCGGCGGCGGCGACGCGGCGAGCGCCCGGTGGCGCGACGCGGGCTCCACCGGCCCGCCGGCCTTCGACCACGACCACGACCGGAACCTGGCCTTCGACCACGACCGGATCCTGGCGGACGCCCGCGACCGGATCGGGGCCAAGCTCGAATACACCTGCCTGGCCACGGAGTTCTGTCCCGCCGAGTTCACCCTCGGCGAGCTCCAGCAGGTCTACGAGACGGTGTGGGGCGTCGAGCTGGACCGCCCCAACTTCCGGCGCAAGGTCCTGAACGCGCCCGGCTTCGTCCAGCTCGTCGACCGGCCGCCGCGCCGCACGGGCGGCCGGGGCAAACCGGCCGCGCTGTACCGGGCGGGCGGAGCCACGGCCCTGCACCCGCCGCTGCTGCGCCCGCCGCCGCCGGAGCCGCCGAGCCCGGCCCCGTAACCGTCGAAGGCTCTCCCGGCCCCGCCGATCCACCTCTCTCGCGCCCGCGCCCGGAAGGACGAACGCCATGACCATCGCCACCCGAAGACTGACCAAGCAGGCGGCCACCGGCTCGCTGACCGGGCTCGCGCTCGGCGACGCGCTGGGCTTCCCCACCGAGTTCAACGACGTGCCCTCGATCCTCGCCACGTGCGGCCCCTGGCGGGGGATGGAGCTGCCGACCCCCGCCATCGTGACCGACGACACCCAGATGACGATCGCGCTGGGCCGGGGCATCCGCACCGCCATGGACAGCGGACTGCTCACCCCGGAACGCATGGTGGAGCCGGTGCGGCGGGAGTTCGCCGCCTGGTACCACTCGCCGGACAACAACCGCGCCCCCGGCAACACCTGCCTCACCGCCTGCCGGCTGCTCGAAGTCGTCCCGGTCTGGCAGGAGGCGAGCCAGACCCGCTCCAAGGGCTGCGGGGCCAACATGCGGGTCGCGCCCATCGGCCTCGTCCCCGGCCTCAGCGACGAACAGCGCGCCGGAGCCGCCCAGCTCCAGGCCGCCCTCACCCACGGCCACCCCACCGCCCTGGCCGCGTCCGACCTGACCGCCCGCGCGGTCCATCTGCTCGCCCAGGGAGCCGAACCGCTCGGCCTGATCGGGCAGTTGCGCAGTTACGCGTACGAGAACAGCGGCCGCTACCACACCCGTTGGCTCGGAGACCTGTGGCGCTACGCCGGGGACGTCTCGCCCGAGGCGTTCATCAGCCGCGGCTGGGACGAGTGCCGACACGCCCTGGCCGCCGTCCAGGAGGCCCTGCGCACCCCGTCGCCGGAGACCGACCCGTGCGAGCGGACCGGCGACGGCTGGATCGCGGAGGAAGCCCTCGCCACCGCCCTGCACTGCTTCCTGCTCTTCCCCGAGGACCCGCTCACCGCCCTGCGCCGGGCCGCCTGCACCCGGGGCGACTCCGACTCGATCGCCTGCCTGGCGGGGGCCTTCGCCGGGGCCCACCTGGGCGCGGGGGCCTGGCCCCAGGAGTGGTCGGAGCGCATCGAGTACCGCAGCGACCTGCTGTCCCTGGGGGCGCTCTGGGATGCTTGAGCGATGAACGCGGCTCCCCTCACCCTGACGTCCGCCGGCCTGCCCGTCGCCGACCTGCGCCCCGACCTCGCCGAGGCCCCGGGCCCGCTGGTCTTCGCCACGGTCTCCGGCGCCCACCTCTACGGCTTCCCCTCCCGGGACTCGGACGTGGACCTGCGGGGGGTCCACGTCCTGCCCGCCGAGGACCTGGTGGGGCTGCACGAGCCGGAGGAGACCCGGACCCGGATGTGGGAGCGGGACGGGATCGAGATGGACCTCGTCACCCACGACCTGCGGAAGTTCGTCCGCCTGATGCTCCGGCCGAACGGCTATGTCCTGGAGCAGCTGCTCTCCCCGCTGGTGGTGCACACGAGCGCCCTCCACACCGAACTGGCCGCCCTCGCCCCCGGCGTGCTGACCCGCAACCACGCCCACCACTACCGGGGCTTCGCCGGCACGCAGTGGCGGCTGTACGCGAAGAGCGGCGAGCTGAAACCGCTGCTCTACACCTTCCGCGCCCTGCTCACCGGCATCCACCTGATGCGCGGCGGGGGCGTCCAGGCCCATCTGCCGACGCTGCTCGACGAGGTCGACGACGCCCCCGCCTATCTGCCCGGCCTGATCGCGGCCAAGGCGGAGGCCGAGCACGCGGCGGCGACGGACCTGGACGGGGGAGCGGTGACCCGGGACGTCGAGGAGCTGCACCGCGTCCTGGACGAGGCGCAGGAGCGCTCCCGGCTGCCGGAGGCCGCGACGGCCCTGGAGGACCTGCACGCCCTCGTCGTACGGGCGAGGCTCGCGCCCTGACGTCCGGTCCCCGGGCCGGTCCTCAGGCCGACGCGCGCCGGGTCCGTACGAGGAAGTCCTCCACCGCCGCCCGGTCCGGCCCGGGCGGCAGCGGGGAGGCGGCCGCCGCCGCGTCGTTCTCCTCGGCCAGGCGGTTCATCCGGCGCTCCACCTCCGGCCAGGGCACCTCGCCCCGCTTCACCGCCAGCAGGTCCTCGCGCGCGCCGCCGACGTCGATGCGCAGCTCGCCGGTGCGCAGCAGGTCCGGGCCGCTCGCCAGCAGCCGCAGCAGGTGCATCGCGTGCTTCCAGCGGGGCGCGCCGTGCACCCGCACGTCCGCCTCCAGCTTCTTGCGCTGGCCCAGCGCGTAGCGGACGAAGGTGGCGTGGGACAGCCGGGAGAGGAACGCGCCGCGCAGGGCGATCAGTTCCCGGCCGGTGTCGTCCACGTACTCCACCAGCGGGGAGTGCAGGCACTCCAGCACGTTCGGATTGGCCCGCAGCGCCAGCTCGCAGAAGCGCTCCAGCTCCCAGGAGAACTGCTCGGGCCCGGGGCCCTCGATGTGCGCCGGGGGCTTGTCGAAGCGCCAGAACAGCGGGGTGGGGGCGACGAACACACCCCGCCGGTCGGTGTCGCTGCCCTCCGTCGCCAGCCCGAACGCACGCGAACCCATCACACACGCGTAGACCGTGTGGTCGCGTACGAGCGTCTCGTCGGCAGGAGTGATCATGGCCGCGAGGGTACGTGGGGGAGAGCCGCCCCGCCTCCGCGTTCCGTCCGCCCGCTCCCGGGATCCGGCCCGACGCCCTCAGCCCAGCCGGATCGTCCCGTCCGCGACGGTGATCCGCTCGGCGGGCAGCGGACGGGTCGCCGGGCCGGCCTCGACCGCCGCGTCCGTGAGGGAGAACCTGCTGCCGTGGCAGGGGCAGTTGATCGTGCCGTCGCTGACCGTGGAGACGAGGCACTTCGCATGGGTGCAGACGGCGGAGAACGCCTTGAACTCGCCCTCCTCCGGCTGGGTCACCACCACCTTCCGGTCCTTGAAGACGGTGCCGCCGCCGACCGGGACGTCCCCGGTCGCGGCGAGCGCCTCCCCGCCGCCGCCGGGGGAGGCGTCCGGGGAGGCCCCGGGCGAGGTCGCGGCCGTCTCCCCGCCGCCACCCCCGTCCCCGTCCGATCCGCAGCCGGCCACCAGGGCGGCGGCCCCTGCCGCGCCCGCCGCCAGGACCGTCCTTCGCCGTGCGTTCATGGGCTCTCCAGTTGTCAGGTGTGGGGGATGCGTGCTCGCCATGGTGGCGGCAGGGAGCGCGCAGGTGAAGCAACCCGGCGGGCCGGGGCCGATTTCCCGCACCGCCGACCGCGAAATCGCCCTGGAAGGCCGACCGGCACACCGCGTCTCACCTGGAGAGCGCGGCGACCGCACCCCGCCCCGTCCCTCTAGGGTGATCAGGAGCAGCGCGGAAGTGAACGAGCGAGGAGTACGACGTGGCGGTACGAGCGGTCCGGGGAGCCGTCCAGCTGGAGCGGGACGAGGCCGGACACATGGACGAGCGGGTCGGTGAGCTGCTCACGGCCGTCCTGGAACGCAACGAGCTGGTCGCCGACGACCTGATCAGCATCTGGTTCACCGCCACCCCGGACCTGCACTGCGACTTCCCGGCCGCCGCCGCGCGCGGGCTCGGGATCGTCGACGTACCGCTGATCTGCGCCCAGGAGCTGGACGTCGAGGGGGCCATGCCCCGGGTCGTGCGCGTCCTCGCCCACGTCGAGACCTACCTCCCGCGCGCGGAGATCCAGCACGTCTACCTCGGCGCCACCGCCGCCCTGCGCAAGGACATCGCCCAGTGAGAACCGCCCTCGTCATCGGCACCGGGCTCGTCGGCACCTCCGCCGCCCTGGCGCTCGCCGGCCGCTCCGTCCACGTCCACCTCGTCGACCGCGACCCGGAGTCGGCCCGTACGGCGGCGGCGCTCGGCGCGGGGACCGACGAGCCGCCCGCCGGCCCGGTCGACCTGGCCGTCATCGCCGTACCGCCCGCCCACACCGCCACCGTCCTCGTCGGGGCCATGCGCGACGGGGTGGCCCGGGGCTACCTGGACGTGGCCAGCGTCAAGGGCGGGCCGCGCCGCGAGCTGGAGGCGCTCGGCCTCGACCTCACCCCGTACATCGGTACGCACCCGATGGCCGGCAAGGAGCGCTCCGGGCCGCTCGCCGCCACCGCCGACCTCTTCGAGGGCCGCCCCTGGGTCCTCACCCCGACCCGGGACACCGACACCGAGGTCCTCAACCTCGCCCTGGAGCTCGTCGCGCTCTGCCGGGCCGTGCCCGTGGTGATGGACGCCGACGCCCACGACCGGGCCGTCGCCCTCGTCTCGCACACCCCGCAGCTGATCTCCTCCATGGTCGCCGCGCGTCTCGAGGAGGCCGACGAGAGCGCCGTACGCCTCTGCGGCCAGGGCATCCGCGACGTGACCCGGATCGCCGCGTCCGACCCCCGGATGTGGGTGGAGATCCTCTCCGCCAACCCGGGGCCGGTCGCGGACGTGCTCGCCGGGGTCGCCGCCGACCTGGCGGAGACCGTGACCGCGCTGCGCGGCCTGCACTCGGCCGACGAGGAGAAGCGGCGCGCGGGCACCGACGCCATCGAGGACGTCCTGCGCCGCGGCAACGCGGGCCGCGTCCGGGTCCCCGGCAAGCACGGCGCGGCCCCCGCCGTCTACGAGACCGTGGCCGTCCTCATCGGGGACAAGCCGGGCGAGCTCGCCGCGATCTTCGCCGACGCCGGCCGGGCCGGGGTCAACATCGAGGACGTCCGCATCGAGCACGCCACCGGGCAGCAGGCGGGCCTGGTCCAGATCATGGTCGAACCGAGCGCCGCCCCCGTCCTCGCCGCCGCCCTCACCGAGCGCGGCTGGTCGATCCGCGGCTGAGGACGCGGTACGGGGCGACGACCGGCCGTGCGGGGGCGGCGGCCCGGGGACACCGCGGCCCCGGCACGCCGTACGCCCCCGCCGCCTCCCCCGTACGGGGACGGAGCCTCCCCCGTACGGGGTACAAGGGCGCGCCCGGCACTCGGTAACCTGGTACGAGGCCGTCTTCGGGCCCGTCCGTCCCCACCCCGTGTACCAGGAAGGTGTCCACCACCGTGGAAACCGCAAGCTCCGCAGTGATCGTCGCCATCGACGGGCCCTCGGGCACCGGCAAGTCGAGCACCTCCAAGGCCGTCGCCGCCAAGCTCGGCCTGAGCTACCTGGACACGGGCGCGCAGTACCGGGCGATCACCTGGTGGATGCTGGACAACGGCATCGACGTGACCAGCCCGGCCGAGATCGCCACCGCCGCCGCCAAGCCCGTCATCGTCTCCGGCACCGACCCGACCCGCCCGACGATCACCGTCGACGGCCGGGACGCGTCGGGACCGATCCGCACCCAGGAGGTCACCTCCAAGGTCAGCGCCGTCAGCGCGGTCCCCGAGGTGCGCACGATCATCACCGAGCTCCAGCGCTCCATCGCCGCCGGCGCCGAGGGCGGCATCGTCGTCGAGGGCCGGGACATCGGCACCACCGTGCTGCCCGACGCCGACCTCAAGATCTTCCTCACCGCCTCCCCGGAGGCCCGCGCCGCCCGCCGCAGCGGCGAGGTCAAGGGCTCCGACCTCGCCGCCACCCGCGAGGCCCTGATCCAGCGGGACGCCGCCGACTCCGGCCGCAAGACCTCGCCGCTCGCCAAGGCGGACGACGCCGTCGAGGTGGACACCACCGAGCTGACCCTCCAGCAGGTCATCGAGTGCGTCGTCACCCTC
Source organism: Streptomyces sp. cmx-18-6 (assembly GCF_046548915.1). Taxonomy (NCBI): domain Bacteria; kingdom Bacillati; phylum Actinomycetota; class Actinomycetes; order Kitasatosporales; family Streptomycetaceae; genus Streptomyces; species Streptomyces sp. cmx-18-6. The sequence continues at coordinate 52,637 of NZ_JAEBEP010000014.1, forward strand.
GTCGAGGAGAGGCGGACAGCCGCGTGAGCGACGCCACGGGGGCGCCCACACCGCGCGGAGCCGCGGTCGGGCGAAGAATCGGCATCGGCCTGATGCACGGGCTGTTCAGACCCCGGGTGCTCGGCGCGTGGCGCGTGCCCGTCGCCGGACCCGTCATACTCGCGGTGAACCACTCCCACAACATCGACGGACCGATGCTGATGGGGACCGCACCCCGGCCGGTGCACTTCCTGATCAAGAAGGAGGCGTTCGTCGGCCCCCTCGACCCGTTCCTGCACGGGATCGGCCAGATCGAGGTGGACCGTACGACCGTCGACCGCACCGCCATCGGCCACGCGCTGGGCGTCCTGGCCGGGGGCGGGGTGCTCGGGATCTTCCCGGAGGGCACCCGGGGCCAGGGCGACTTCGCCTCTCTGCGGGCCGGACTGGCGTACTTCGCGGTGCGGGGCGGGGCGCCGATCGTCCCCGTCGCCGTCCTGGGAAGCACGGAGCGCCGCGGACGGTTGATACGGGGGCTGCCCCCGCTGCGCAGCCGGGTCGACGTCGTCTTCGGTGACGCGTTCGACGCGAGCGCCGGCGACGGGCGGCGTACGCGCAAGGCGCTGGACGAGGCGACCGTGCGGATCCAGGCGAAGCTCACCGCCCACCTGGAAAGCGCCAAGCGCCTCACCGGGCGATAGGCGAGACTTGACCTGACTTGAGTAGTGGACCGCGCTGATCGTGGTCCATCGATGATGATGCAAAGAGGAACGGACTTCATGAACGACCAGATTCACTCCGGCGGCTCGGACCACGAGCACGGAGAACTTGGCGACGCCGAGTACGCGGAGTTCATGGAGCTCGCCGCGCAGGAGGGCTTTGACCCCGAAGAGGTCGAGGGCGCCCTCGGCGAGGCCGGACACGGCCCCCTTCCCGTGCTCGCCGTCGTCGGCCGCCCCAATGTCGGCAAGTCGACCCTGGTGAACCGGATCATCGGCCGCCGCGAGGCCGTCGTGCAGGACAAGCCCGGCGTCACCCGCGACCGCGTCAGCTACGAGGCCGAGTGGGCGGGCCGCCGCTTCAAGGTCGTCGACACCGGCGGCTGGGAGCAGGACGTGCTGGGCCTCGACGCCTCCGTCGCCGCCCAGGCGGAGTACGCCATCGAGACGGCCGACGCGGTCGTCTTCGTGGTCGACGCGACCGTCGGCGCCACCGACACCGACGAGGCCGTCGTCAAGCTGCTGCGCCGGGCGGGCAAGCCCGTCGTGCTGTGCGCCAACAAGGTCGACGGCCAGAGCGGCGAGGCCGACGCCACCGCCCTGTGGTCCCTCGGCCTCGGTGAGCCCTACCCGGTCTCCTCGCTGCACGGCCGCGGCACCGGCGACATGCTGGACGCGGTCCTGGAGGCCCTGCCGGACGCCCCGGCCCAGAAGTTCGGCACCGCGCTCGGCGGCCCCCGCCGCATCGCGCTGATCGGCCGCCCGAACGTCGGCAAGTCCTCCCTGCTGAACAAGGTCGCGGGCGAGGACCGGGTCGTCGTCAACGAGCAGGCGGGGACCACCCGGGACCCGGTCGACGAGCTGATCAAGCTCGGCGGCATCACCTGGAAGTTCATCGACACGGCCGGCATCCGCCGCCGCGTCCACCTCCAGGAGGGCGCGGACTACTACGCCTCGCTGCGTACGGCCGCCGCCGTGGAGAAGGCCGAGGTCGCCGTCGTCCTGATCGACTCCAGCGAGTCCATCAGCGTCCAGGACCAGCGGATCATCACCATGGCCGTGGACGCCGGGCGCGCCCTGGTCGTCGCCTTCAACAAGTGGGACACCCTCGACGAGGAGCGCCGCTACTACCTGGAGCGCGAGATCGAGACGGAGCTCGCGCAGATCGCCTGGGCCCCCCGCGTCAACGTCTCGGCCCTCACCGGCCGGCACATGGAGAAGCTCGTCCCGGCGATCGAGACCGCCATCGAGGGCTGGGAGACCCGCGTCCCCACCGGCCGGCTGAACGCCTTCCTCGGTGAGATCGTCGCCTCCCACCCGCACCCGATCCGGGGCGGCAAGCAGCCGCGCATCCTGTTCGGCACCCAGGCGGGCACCAAGCCGCCGCGGTTCGTGCTGTTCGCCTCCGGCTTCCTGGAGCACGGCTACCGCCGCTTCGTCGAGCGCCGGCTGCGCGAGGAGTTCGGCTTCGAGGGCACCCCGATCCACATCTCGGTGCGCGTCCGCGAGAAGCGCGGCCGCAACAAGTAGCACCCGCGCGTACGAGAGCCCCGGCCGTCCCCCTGTGGGGCGGGCCGGGGCTCTCTCGTACGCCGTCCTCAGGAGTCCCGGGACCCCGGGGGGAGCGCGGCGGGCCGGGGCCGCCCGGCGTGCCGGCCCACTCGCTGCCAGGAGCCGAGGCTCCCGGTGTGCTGGCTCTGGCCGCCGCCGGGCCCGGTCGTGTGCTGCTGGCCCTGCCCGGCCGGGGCCGCCGCGTGGCCGTTGCCGCCCAGCGGGGCGCGGGAGGCGAAGAGCCCGGCGCCGAAGGCCGGGAAGCGGAGGTTCTCCTCACCGCTGCGGTCACCCGGCAACGCCCGGAACGAGCGCCGGTACTCGGAGTACAGCGCGTCGTAGATCGGGGTGGCGGACGTGCCCACCGATGGATCCTGCGAGGGGCGCATGGCAGGAATCTGGCTCTGGTGCTGGCGGGAGGCGTCGTATGAGTGCACGTAGGTGCCAACGACGTCACCGCCGGTCGGATGCGGTCCCGCCGGAGAAAACGCTGTTCGGCGGGGGCGCCCGGGGGCGGACATGATCAGGTCCCGGCCAGCGGCATCGACGCGGCGACCAGGACCCCGTTGACCGCGGCCTTCTCCAGGGCGTCCCGGAGCAGGTCCTCGCGCGGCTGCTGGCCGATGGTGCCGGCCGGCGCGGCGAAGACCAGGACGTGCTGCGACTTGTTGACCGCGGCCCGCCAGCCGTCCGTCACCTGGAGGGGCTGGTGGGCCTGCCACCAGGCGACCGGGTTGCCGCCGCCGGGGCCCGGCTGGAGCACGGCGTGCAGCTGGCCCACGGCGAGCAGCACCGACCAGCCGGGGAGCACCTCCGGCAGCCGGTTCAGGTCGGGGGCGGGCCAAAAGCCCTGCTCCAGCAGCAACGAGAGGAACTCGTCGCCCCCGCTGCCGTCCGTGCCGGGCCGGGCGACCGGACCGGTCGGTTCGACGACCAGGGCCGGGCGGAGATCGTCCTCGATGAGGACGAGACCGCTGGTGATGCCGAGGACGGCCTGTTCGGGCATGCGCCCCTCCGTGTTCTTCTGCTCGCTGCCGGTGATGCTGCGCACCGCGCCCTGGAGCTGGTCCTCCGCGACCTTGACGACCTGCGACGGGATGCACGTCGCGTGGGCGAACGCGAGCACGGCGGTCTCGTCCCCGATGAACAGCACCGTGCTGGTGCGCTCCTGATCGGAGTCGCCGGGGGTGCGGCAGGAGGTGCAGTCGTAACTGCCGGGTGTTTCGTCGCCGACGAGCAGCCGGTCGGCTTCGTCGTCGCCGATCTCGGCGCGTACGTCCTGGCTGACGTCGAGCATGCGCGGCACGGGTGGCTCCTGGAGGCTCGGTGCGGGGCCGGGCGGTTCCCGGCTCATGAAGAGACAACGCGGGATCCGTGGCAGGGGTCACGCACCGGCGGGGACGGAAGTGGAGACCGGGTCGACACATCGCCACATCGAGGAGTCGACCGCCGCCGCCCCGCCCGCCGGGCGGCCCCGCACGGGAAGACGCCCCCCGGGGTGCGGGGAGACATCCCGAAGTTTTGGGCCGGACGCGGGCAACCTCCCGGTTATTTCTCACGTCAAGCACGGAGGAATGCGTGGATGAAAGAGGCGCGAGCAGGCGGGCGGAGTACGTTACCGGCCGCCGTCGCGGCGTATTCCGGCCATCGCTTACCCGGCGGCCATCCGGATTCAGGGCTTCCAGAAGCCGCTGGTCAGCGGTGGTTCCGGGGGAGTGGCGCCGGCTGCCGGAGGGGGGTGCGCATTCCGCCCGGGAATCCACGGCATTCCGGGTGCATTCCGGGCGGGGAAGCCGCCGGGACGTACAGTCGCAACAGACCGGCCCGACCAGGGGGAAACGGCACCGACATGCATATCTCATTTCTTCTGCACAACGCGTACGCCATCGGGGGAACGATCCGCTCGACCTTCACGCTCGCCCAGACGCTCGCCGAACAGCATGACGTCGAGATCGTGTCGGTCTTCCGCCACCGGGACGTGCCCTCGCTCGGCGCACCCGAGGGCGTGACGCTGCGCCACCTCGTCGACCAGCGGAAGAAGAGCCCGACCTACGACGGCGACGCCGCCGAACACGCCCTGCCCGCGACGGTGTTCCCGCGCGGCGACAGCCGGCACAAGCAGTACAGCAGGCTCTCCGACGACCGCATCGCCGCCCATCTGAAGGCGGTGGAAGCCGATGTCGTCGTCGGCACCCGCCCCGGCCTGAACGTGCACATCAGCCGCCAGACCCGCCGGGGTCCGGTGCGCGTCGGGCAGGAGCACCTCACGCTCGACAACCACGGCTACCGCCTGCGGCGCGAGATCGCCCACCGCTACCGGCTGCTCGACGCCCTCACCACCGTCACCCGCTCCGACGCCCTGGACTACCGCAAGCGGATGAAGCTGCCGGGCGTGCGGATCGACGCCATCCCCAACGCCGTTCCCGAGCCCGCCTGTCCGCCCGCCGGCGGTGACCTGAAGTGGGTGATCGCGGCGGGCCGGATGCACCGCGTCAAACGGTACGACCTGCTGGTACGGGCCTTCGCCCGGGTGACGGCGGTCCGCCCGGACTGGCGGCTGCGGATCTACGGCGGCGGCGACGAGCTGGCGGCGCTGCGCACCCTCGTCGGGGAACTCGGCCTGCACAACCGCGTGTTCCTGATGGGTGCGGTCAACCCCCTGGAGGCCGAGTGGCCCAAGGGGTCGATCGCCGCCGTCACTTCGCACCGCGAGTCCTTCGGCATGACGATCGTCGAGGCGATGCGCGGCGGGCTGCCGGTCGTCGCCACCGACTGCCCGTACGGACCCGCCGAGATCATCGAGGACGGCGTCGACGGACGTCTGGTCCCGGTCGGTGACGTCGACTCCATCGCCGCCGCCCTGCTCCAGCTGATCGAGGACGACGACCTGCGCCACCGGATGGGCAAGGCCGCGCTCACCGCGGCGGCGCGCTTCGACCCGGCGCGGGTCGCGGAGCGCCACGAGAACCTGTTCACCGAACTCGTCGCCGGCGGCGCCCGCGGCGGCGGCCACGGCGCCCTGAGCACCGCCGTGCACCGCGCCCGGGGCGCCGTGCTCGACGGTGCGTACGCCCTGCGCTACAAGGCCGCCGACGTGATCCGCAAGGGAAGGGCCGCATGAGCCGCCGTACCGTACGAGCCGACTGCGCCGCCGATCCGGCCGGAGCACTCACCTTCGACCTGTCCCTCGACGCCGCCCCGGAATCCGTGCTGCTCCTGCGCAACCGGGGCGCGGCGGGCCGTCTCCCCGGCGGCACGGTGCGGCTCCCGCTGAGCCGGTCCGGCGACGGGCTGCTGCGGGCGGTGCTGCCGTCGACCACGGAGCTGCCCGAGGGGCGCTGGGACGCGTACGTGGAGGAGCCCGGGGCCGAGGACACCGTGACCCTCCTGCCGGGGCTGCGCGATCTGCGGGCCCTCGTGGACCGCGCTCCCGGCATCGGCCCGTCCGGGATCGGCTCCCGGGTGCCCTACCCGACGCTCGACGGCCGCCTCGCGGTGCGCTGCTGGCTCCGGGCCCCGCACGCCGAGGCGGGGGACGTCGGCCTCGACGCGTCCCACCTGACGGTCCAGGGAGTGCTGTACGGCGTCGAGGCGGGGGAGGGGGCCGAGGTGGAGGCGCGGCTGCCCGGGGAGCCCGAGCGGGCGCACCGGGTCCCGCTCACCTCGTCCGGCGGGCCGGGCGGAGCCTTCGCCTTCACCCTGCCCTACGCCCCGCTGACCGCGGAGCCGGTGCGCGAGGAGCAGCTCTGGCAGCTGTGGCTGATTCCGGCGGAGGGCGCGAAGGGGGTCAGGATCTCCCGCATCCTCGACGACGTCTGGTCCCGCAAGAAGTCCTTCGTCTACCCGGGCCGCCCGGCGGCGAAGGGCGTGGTCGCCGCGCCCTGCTACACCGACGACAACGACCTCTGTGTGCGTCTGAAGCCGGTGCCGGACGGCTCTTGAGCTCCCGGCCGGGCTGTCCGGCGGGGCGCTTCACTCGGTGAGAGCGACGTGAAGAAAAGATAAGCCAGTGGTAAGGGAGCATGAAATCCCGGTGTTCCGACCATTCGGACGGTCGGGGCCGCGGACGGTGAAAGGGGCAGGTCGCCCAGGTGTTTCCGGTGAGTGGTCGGCGGCCTCGGCGCGAGATGCGCAGGGAGCGGCCCCGCTATTTCACTCCGGTGCTTCCGGTCGGCCCGTTCGGGTGAATAGGCCGGGATTTGCGGGTGTGGGGATCCTGTGACACAAGCGTGACCGCGACGGCATACGGGGATGCGGGGGAGGGCCTTCGGGTCCGGCCTTCCCTCGCGGTCCCCGGCCGCCTACGGTGAGGGGTATGGCCTCTCTACCGACCCCTCCAGCCCAGCCGGACGACGCCCCCGACTCGTATGTCGGCCTCGGCGCCGACACCGCCGAACAGCAGGCGAGAAGCCGGGGCTGGGACACGGTCCGGGCGGTTCCTCCGGGGACTTTCCTGACCATGGAGTTCCGTGCCGGACGCATCAACTTCCAGGTCGAGGACGCCACGGTGACGCGCTGCTGGGTGGGCTGACACCCGCCCCGGAAACCCGAAGGCCCATGACGAAGGCCCCGACCGCGCGGTCGGGGCCTTCGTCATGGGCGGGGGCCGGGCTGTGCGTACCGAAGAGTCGGCAGGTCAGCAGCCCGTCATCGGGCGGGCCGGGCCGGCGGCGCTCCGGGGGCCGTGTTCCAGGTGGGCAGGGGGGCGGCGGGCGCCCGCCCCGGTCGTCGGCGGCCGCTCCGACCGCACCGGATGCGTCCCGTGGGCCCGGGCCCTCGCTCCGGGCGCCGGGTGCCCGGCGGGAGCACTCGGGACGACCGCCAGGGACGGCCCCTCGGCGGCGAGCGACTGGGGGAGCAGCACCGGCTGCGGCACGGCCTCGGGGGCGAGTGCCGGACGGCCGGCCCTGCGGCGCTCGCGCCACTGCTCGCGCACGGCGAAGACATAGGTCTCGGTCCGGGCGATCAGCGGCTCGAACCACGGCAGGGCCAGCAGGATGAGCAGCCCCGCCGCCCAGCCCAGCAGCACATCGCTGAGCCAGTGCGTGCCGATGTAGACGGTGGTGAGGCCGACGCCCAGGGAGACCGTGGCGGAGACCGCCGACAGATAGCGCCTGGCCCGTGGCGTGGTGGCCAGATAGGCGAGGATTCCCCAGGTCACAACGGCGTTCGCGGTGTGACCGGAGGGAAATATATCGCCGCCGGCGAACATCTCGGCCGAGCCGATCTGCGTGGCGTAGTGCGGGCCGAGCCGCCCCAGGCCCAGCTTGACCGCGCCGACCGTCACATTGAGCAGCAGCAGGGAACAGCCGAGGACCAGCAGCGGCCGGAGCGTGTGCTGACGCCATGAGCGCCAGCCCAGCCAGCAGGCGACCATCACGGCCGTGGGGCCGCGCTGACCGAGCACGACGTAGTAGTCGAGGAAGGCGTGCAGTTCGGGCCACTGCTGGTAGGGCCGGAACAGCATGACCTTCCAGTCCAGGGTCACCAGCCAGGACGTGACGAGCACGGCGAAGACGATGGCGAGATAGAACGCCAGCGTCCCGCCGAAGAGGGCGGCGCGGTGACGGCTCATCCGCGGTGGCTCTATCTTCGGCGGTTCCGGCTCCCGGTCCAGGCGGGCGAAGATGTCGGTACGCACCCAATCGACGTTACAGCGAGTGAGTGAGTGCGCAGGCCAATCCGGTCTCTTTGTGATGACGATGTGATGTGGACTTCGTCTCAGGACGGCGTCATTTCCGGGCGCTCACGGAGAATCTTCCGGAGCCCGCGGCGTATTTATTCCGGGCTTCGTTCGTAAACGTGTTTGATCTTCCGGTCTATTTCGGTAACGGGAATCCGCAGGAATTGATCCCGCCGTTCGGGGGAGGCGCACCGCCTCGCGCCCCGCTCCCGGGCGGCCCCCGGCATCCCGGCGGAGGCCCCCCACCGGCGGACCCGGCGTGGGGTAGGCCACACTGTCCAGCGGACCGAGCTATGAGGTGGACCACGTGTGACCACGCCGAACTCGCGTACGCTGACGGCTCACTCGCCCGTCGATGCCGGGCCCGGGGGGCGCGCACACCACGTCCCCGTCGGTCCGCCGAGCGCGAGGGACTCATCGGGAGGTACGTAGATGTCCGGGACGACCACGGCCGGAATCCGGCTGCGTCGAGCCGCCGACGACGCCAACCGCTGGGTCGTCCTCGTCGTCCTCTGCCTGAGCTTGCTGGTGGTCGCGCTGGACGCGACCGTGCTTCATGTCGCCGTCCCCTCGCTCACCGAGGACCTGCGGCCGACCGCCACCGGACTGCTGTGGATCGTCGACGCCTACCCCCTGGTCTGCGCCTCGCTGCTCATCCTCTTCGGCACTCTGGGTGACCGGGTCGGCAGGCGGCGCGTGCTGCTCCTCGGTTACGCGCTGTTCGGCGTCGCCTCCGTGCTCGCCGCCACGGCCGACACTCAGGCCGTCCTGATCGCGGCCCGCGCCCTGCTCGGCGTCGGCGGCGCGATGATCATGCCCGCCACCCTGTCGATCCTGCGCCAGGTCTTCCCCGACCGCCGCGAGCGGGCGCTCGCCATCGGGGTGTGGACCGCGGTCGCCGCGGTCGGCGCCGCCACCGGGCCGGTCGTCGGCGGCTTTTTGGTCCAGCATTTCTGGTGGGGCTCGGTCTTCCTGATCAACATCCCGCTGATGGCCCTCATCCTGCCGCTCGCCCGCTGGCTGCTGCCCGAGTCGCGCGGCGCGCAGGACGGCCCGTGGGACGTGCTGGGCGCGCTGACCGCCGCGGCCGGGGTCCTCGGGGTCGTCCTCGGCGTCAAGCGCCTGGGCGGCGGGGCGGGCCTCCTGGACCCGGTCTCACTGGGCCCGCTGGCCCTCGGGCTGGTGCTCCTGGTCCTCTTCGTACGCCGGCAGAAGCGCCGTACGCACCCGTTGATCGACATCTCCATGTTCGCGCGCCCGGCCTTCTCCACCGCGGTCGGCTGCATCGTCCTCGCCATGCTGGCCCTGGTCGGCCTCCAGCTCATCGCCGTCCAGTACCTCCAGCTGGTGCTGGACCTCAGCCCGCTGGAGACCGGGCTGCGGCTGCTGCCGCTGACGTTCGCCGCGATGGCCGCCGGCGCCACCGGCTCGTACACCCTGCGCCGCTTCGGCCCCCGGAAGATGGTGGGCTGCGGCTTCGTCCTCACCGCCTCCGCCGTGCTGCTGCTCACCTCGATGGGCCAGAGCGACCGGCCCGTCCTGCTGACCGCCGGTTTCGTCCTGCTCGGCTTCGGACTCCAGTCGACGCTCTTCGGCGCGTACGAGTCGATGCTCAGCGACGCCCCCGCCGAACGGGCGGGCGGGGCCGCGGCGATAGGGGAGACCTCCTACCAGCTCGGCGCGGGCCTGGGCATCGCCCTGCTCGGCAGCGTCATGAACGCCGCGTACGCCCCCGGCCTCGCCCCCCTCCGCGAGCAGGGCGTCCCCGCCCGCGCCGGCGCGGAGGCATCCCACTCGCTGGGCGAGGCATACCAGGTGGCCGCGCAGCTCGGCGGCCCGATGGGGGAGCTGCTGCGCTCCACGGCCCGGAACGCCTTCATCGGCGGCCTGCACATCACGCTCTTCGTCAGCGCCGGCCTGCTGCTGCTCGGGGCGCTCGCGGCCCTGCGGCTGCCGAAGGCGATGGACTGTCCGCCGAAGGAACGCTGTCTCCTGGGGGAGCGCGAGACGGCCGAGTCCGCCGGCCGCCCGGCGTCCGGGCCCGAGGTCCCGGCGGCCGCCCCGGAGCGCCCGGCCCGCCGCCTGGCCCTCCCCGCGCGGCGCGAACCGGCCGAGGCCACCGGCTCTGGACGAGCGGCACGCTGAGCCGTAACGTCTCCCCGACGCCCTGACTACCACTGCTAGTTTTCGGAGGCCGTGGGCGTCCCCGGTCCTCCGAGCACCGTGCGAGCCGCCGGAGGCGCCCTCATGTCCAGCACCGAGTCCGCGAAGCCCTCGAAGCTCCCGCCGTTCGACGCCGCCGACCCCCTCGGCATCGACGATCTGCTCGGCCCCGACGACCTCGCGATCCGCGACACCGTCCGCACCTGGGCCGCCGACCGGGTCCTGCCGCACATCGCCGAGTGGTACGAGAAGGGCGAGCTGCCCGGCATCCGGGAGCTGGCCCGGGAACTCGGTGCGCTCGGCGCGCTCGGCATGTCGCTGGACGGCTACGGCTGCGCCGGGGCGAGCGCCGTCCAGTACGGGCTGGCCTGCCTGGAGCTGGAGGCCGCCGACTCCGGGATCCGCTCGCTCGTCTCCGTACAGGGCTCTCTCGCGATGTACGCGATCCACCGCTTCGGCTCCGAGGAGCAGAAGCAGCGGTGGCTGCCCGGTATGGCGGCCGGCGAGATCATCGGCTGCTTCGGGCTGACCGAGCCGGACCACGGCTCGGACCCGGCCGGGATGCGGACGTACGCCAAGCGCGACGGCGAGGACTGGGTGCTCACCGGGCGCAAGATGTGGATCACCAACGGCTCGGTCGCCGGGGTCGCGATCGTCTGGGCGCAGACCGACGAGGGCGACGGGGGCCGGGGCATCCGCGGCTTCGTCGTGCCGACCGACACCCCCGGCTTCTCGGCGCCGGAGATCCACCACAAGTGGTCGCTGCGCGCCTCGGTCACCAGCGAGCTGGTCATGGACGGCGTCCGGCTCCCCGCCGACGCGGTGCTCCCTGACGCGACCGGGCTGCGCGGCCCGCTCAGCTGTCTGAGCCACGCGCGGTACGGGATCGTCTGGGGCGCCATGGGCGCGGCGCGGGCCAGCTTCGAGTCGGCCCTCGACTACGCGCGGACCCGGGAGCAGTTCGGCCGGCCGATCGGGGGCTTCCAGCTCACCCAGGCGAAGCTGGCGGACATGGCCCTCGAACTGCACAAGGGCATCCTGCTCGCCCACCATCTGGGCCGCCGGATGGACGCGGGGCGACTGCGCCCCGAGCAGGTCAGCTTCGGCAAGCTCAACAACGTACGAGAAGCCATCGAGATCTGCCGCACCTCGCGCACGATCCTCGGGGCCAACGGGATCTCGCTGGAGTACCCGGTGATGCGGCACGCCACGAACCTGGAGTCGGTGCTCACCTACGAGGGCACCGTGGAGATGCACCAGCTGGTGCTGGGCAAGGCGCTCACCGGTCTCGACGCCTTCCGGTGACCGCGCCACCGGCGAAGGGGCGCGTCGGCCGGACGCGCTGACCGGAACTTTCCGGCGAGCGCCCTGCTCAGCTCTGGTTGAAGAAGCCGTCGGCCTTGCGGCCGGCGGCTTCGCCGGCGACCACCTGGGTGTCGGCCGGGGACAGCAGGAAGACCCGGGTGGCCACGCGGTCGATCGAACCGCGCAGGCCGAAGATCAGCCCGGCGGCGAAGTCCACCACGCGCTTGGCGTCGGCGGGGTCCATGGCCGTGAGGTTGACGATCACCGGGACGCCGTCCCGGAACAGCTCACCGATGGCCCGTGCGTCCCGGAAGCTGTCCGGGGTCACCGTGGCGATCCGGCGGTCCTGCTCCTTCGCCGCCTCGGCGGCCACCTGCACCCGGGGGTCGGTGACCCACGCCTGGTTGCCCGTGCCGGTCTCCGCACCCTCGGCGTACTCGTCGTCGTAGTACCGCTCGTCGTTGTCCTCTACGAGGCCCAGCCACGCACTCGCCTTGCGCACCGATCCCATGGACGCCTCCTCTCAACCGCGGTTCCTTGGTGTTCCGCATCTCTTACGTATCCCTATGGTCGTCCATGATGCGGATACCGCGCCAAGTGGATAGTCGGCGAGCAGGTGATTCGTGACGGTACTGGTGCAGAACATGTGGCGGTTCGTCAGGGTTCCTCCCGTATAAGGGCGGTTCTCTTAGGAAAATATGATGCTCCAGTCCGTACGGGTGACATGGGGGACGTACGGGTGAACGGATCACTCGATACGATGCACGCCGCCCAGGTGCGCGAGCGGCGCGCACCGGCGATACGGCTCGCGGGGGATCGTCGTGTTCGGAATCGTGAGGCCCTGTACCCACCGGCTCTCCGAAGGACTCAGAACCGAGTGGATGGCCCATCTCTGCGGTCTCTGCCTGGCTCTGAGGGCGGATCACGGACAGTTCGCCCGGATCGTCACGAACTATGACGGTCTGATCGTCTCGGTCCTGACGGAGGCTCAGGCCGGCCGCACCCCGGCGGGGCGGCGCACCGCGGGCCCCTGCCCGCTGCGCGCCATGCGCACCGCACCGGTCGCCCGGGGCGAGGGGGCCAGGCTCGCCGCCGCCGTCTCGCTCGTCCTCGCCTCCGCCAAGGTGCGCGACCACGTGGCCGACCGGGACGGGCTGTTGGCCCGCCGGCCGGTCGCGGCGGCCGCCCGGCGGGTGGCGGCGGGCTGGGACCGGGCGGGCGCCCGCACGGGGGCGGCCCTCGGCTTCGACACCGCCCTCCTGGTCGACGCGGTCGACCGGCAGACCGGCATCGAGACGCTCGCCGGGCCCGGCACGCCGCTGCTGACGGTCACCGAACCCACCGAGACGGCCACCGCCGCCGCCTTCGCCCACACCGCGGTCCTCGCCGGAAAGCCGCAGAACGTCGCGCCGCTCGCGGAGGCCGGCCGCCTCTTCGGGCGGCTCGCGCATCTGCTGGACGCGGTGGAGGACCGGGAGGCGGACGCGGCGTCGGGCGCCTGGAACCCGCTCACGGTGACCGGCACGCCGCTGACCGAGGCGCGCCGGCTGTGCGACGACGCGCTGCACGGCATACGGCTCGCGCTCCGCGAGGCGGAGTTCAGCGACGGCAAGCTGGTCCATGTGCTGCTCGCCCACGAACTGCGGCGCTCGGTCGACCGGGCGTTCGGCACGTCGTCCTGCTCGCACCAGGGGCGGCAGAGCCCCCAGGGACTGCTGACGCCCGACTCGCACCCGGGGCGCCAGGGGCCGCTGACGCCCGACTCGTACCCGGGCCGGCAGGGGCCGCTGACGCCGGAGGGCTCCTTCGGGCCGCAGCCCGGGAACCCGTACGGCCCGACCCCCGGCCATCCGTACGCCCCCACGCCCGGGAATCCGTACGGCCCCCCGCCCGGCGGCCCCGGCGGCCCGCCCCCGCCCCGGCCGCCGCGCGACCGGCGCGGGCTGATCGCCGGGTGCCTGGTGTGGGCGGGGCTCGCCTGCACCTGCCAGCTGTGCTGCGGGAGCTTCGAGGACCCCTGGAGCCGGGAGCGGCGGGACGGCCTGTGCGCCCAGTGCGACTGCGGCGGTTGCTGCGAGGCGTGCAACTGCTGCGGCCAGTGCGGCGAGGGCTGCTGCTGTTGCGGCGACTCCTGCGGGTGCGACTGCTGAACCCGCAGGAGGGACGGCCGCCGGGACCGGGACCGGCGGGGCCCGCCCGCGCGGAGTTCCGGCGGGCGGGCCCGGGCGGGCGGCGTCGGGCTACTTCGGGTCGGGTCCCTTCAGCTCCGGCGGCGAGATCTGCGACTCCTCGATCGCGGACCCGGTGGTGCCCCACTTCTCCAGGATCCGGTCGTAGGTCCCGTCCTTCTTGAGCTGGTTGACCGCGGCCTGGAAGGCGGGCGCCAGCGGGGTGCCCTTCTTGAAGGCGAAGCCGACGTCGAGGCGCTTGAACTCGTTGACGAAGCGCAGGCCCTCCTGCTGGCTCACGGCGTAGCGCAGTCCGTTGATGGTGGACATGATCACGTCGCTGCGCTTCTGCTGGAGCGAGAGCCAGACCGCCGCCTGGTCCGCGTACGTCTTCACCTCGTAGGGCTTCTTGCCCTCCTCGGCGCACCGGCCCCGGTTCTGCTCCAGCGTCACCTCGAAGGTGGTGCCCGCCGTCGTCCCCACGGTCAGGCCGCACAGCTGGGTGAGGTCGGTGACCTCCTTCAACTCGCTGTCGTCGCGGACCGCGAAGCCCTGCCCGTCGTTGATGTACGTCACGAAGTCGATGGTCTTGAGGCGCTCCTCGGTGACGCCGAAGTTCCCCGTGCCCAGGTCGTACTTCCCGCTGCCGAGCGCCGGGAGGATCGCCTCGAAGGACGCCACCTCGCGCTTCAGCTTCACCCCCAGCACCTTGGCCGCCGCGTCCGCGAAGTCGATGTCCGCGCCGGCCAGCGTGGTGCCGTCCTCCTCGTAGAAGGCTCCGGGCGGGGCGCCGGTGGAGGCCGCGATCCGCAGCGTGCCCGCCTTGCGGACCTCCTCGGGCAGCAGCTTCGCCGCCGCCTCGTCCTTCTTCACCGCGGACACCACGTCCGTGGTCGGGGTCTTCCCCTTGGCCTCGCCCTTGGCGGAGCCCGCCCCGGGCTCCGCCGGGTCCGCGCAGCCGGTGAGGGACAGGGCGGCGACGGTGATCAGGGCGAAGAGGGCGTTGTGGCGCGATCTGGGCATGGCTCTGTCTTCTCCGGGTTCGTCAAGGTATGCCGACCGGCCCCGGGCCGGTGGGGGCGCGGAGCGGCGGCGGAGGTTCGGCGGTGCGCGAAGGTGCGGCGGTACGAGGGGAGGGTGGTGCGGTGCGGTGCGGGTGAAGTCACGCGAGGAACGGTGCTCGAACGCCGAAGAAGGGGCGTGAGCAGGGAAAACCGGACAGCAGAGGGTCAGCTCAACAGGAAGAGGACCACACGCGACCGAAGTCGATGTGGGAGCGGGTGACCAGCCACTGCTGCGAATACATGGGGCCAGTGGAACAGGCATCCGGGTGCGCGTCAACCGACTTGAGACGTACGGTTCAGAGTGTGGACAGGCTTGACAACGCGCCGTGTTCACCGCTTATCTCGGAGGCGGACCGGCGCTGAGGGGCCCGGTCCACGTGTGGTTTTCGGTGTGAAGGTACGCCCCGTGTTCGATCTCGGCATCCACGGAGCCCTCGCATGCCCCCGCAGACCGATCTGCTGCCTTCCTCGCCCTCCGCGCCGCCACCCGTCACCTACGACGACAGTGCGGTGCCCCGCATCGTTCCCGTCCGCCGGACGGGCCGCTGGACAGCGGCAGTCGCCGTTCTCGTGCTCCTCGGGCTCGCGCTGAACTCGGTCGTCCGCAACGAAGCCTTCCAGTGGGACGTCGTCGGCTCCTACTTCGCCACCGCCTCCGTCCTGCGCGGACTCTGGCTCACCCTGTGGCTCACCGCGGTCGTCATGGTGCTCGGCTTCGTGCTCGGAGCCCTGCTCGCCGTGCTGCGGCTGTCCGGCAACCCCGTTCTCCAGGCGGTCAGTTGGGGGTACGTCTGGCTGTTCCGGTCCACCCCGATCCTGGTCCAGCTGCTGTTCTGGTTCAACATCGGCGCCCTGTACCCGCAGATCTTCGGCGTCTCCACCGTCACCCTCCTCGGGCCGGTCACCATCGCCGTCATCGGGCTGACCCTGCACGAGGCCGCCTACGCCGCCGAGGTCGTGCGCGGCGGCATCCTCTCCGTGGAACGCGGCCAGGTGGAGGCCGCCCAGTCCCTGGGCCTCGGCCCCTGGCGGCGCTTCCGGCGCATCGTGCTGCCGCAGGCGATGCGCTCCATCGTGCCGCCGGCCGGGAACATGCTGATCGGCACCCTCAAGGGCACCTCGATCGTCAGCATCATCGCCGTGCAGGACCTGCTCTACTCCGTCCAGCTCGTCTACCACCGCACCTACCAGGTCATCCCGCTGCTGCTCGTCGCCACCCTCTGGTACGCCGCGGTCACCTCCCTGCTGAGCGTCGGCCAGCGCTATGTGGAGCGCTACTACGCACGCGGCACGGCGGGTTCGCGATGAGCACCGCGCCCACCCTGGTGGTCATCGGCGGCGGACCGCGCGGCACCGGGGTCATCGAGCGGATCGCCGCCAACGCCCGTGAGCTGTACGGGGATCTGCGCCTGGACATCCATCTGGTCGACCCCCACCCGGCGGGCGGCGGGCGGATCTGGCGGCCGGACCAGTCGCCGCTGCTGTGGATGAACTCCATGGCCGAGGACGTCACCATGTTCACCGACGAGACGGTGGAGCTGGCCGGTCCCGTCGTGGCGGGCCCGGCCCTGGACGCCTGGGCGAAGGAGGTGCGCGCCGGACGCGTCACCCCCGATGCGGAGCCCGCCGTGCTGGCCGAGATACACGGCCTGAGGGGCCAGGACTTCCCCAGCAGACGGCTCCAGAGCGCCTATCTGCGCTGGACCTTCGAGCGCGCCGTGGCGGATCTGCCGCCCGGCGTCACCATCCACGAGCACCGCACCACCGCCCTCGCCGTCACCGGCCCGCGCGGCTCCCGCCAGCGCGTGCGGCTCGCGGACCGCGCCGAACCGATCGTCGCCGACCTCGTCGTCCTGACGGTCGGCCACCTGGACGCCGAACAGGAGCCGGAGCAGGACGAGTTGAGCGACTTCGCGGCACGGCACGGGCTGATCCACCTGCCGCCCGACTTCACCGCCGACACCGACCTCACCGCCCTGCCCGCCGGCGAACCGGTCATCGTCCGGGGCTTCGGCCTCGCCTTCATCGACCTGATGGTCCTGCTCACCGAGGGGCGCGGCGGACGCCACGAGAACGGCGTCTACCTGCCCTCGGGGCGTGAGCCCGTGCTGTACGTGGGATCGCGGCGCGGCGTCCCGTACCACTCGAAGATCGGCTACCCCTGGAGCGGTGAACGCCCGCCCCTGCCACGCCACTTGACCCCCGCATGGGCCGACGCGCTGGTGAGCCGCCCCGGGCCGCTCGACTTCCGGCGCGATGTGTGGCCCCTGGTCGCCAAGGAGCTCGGGCACGCCCACTACCACCGGCTGTTCACCGCCCACCCCGAGCGCACCGCCCTGGACCCCGAGGTCTTCGACGCGAAGTACGCCGCCGCCGACCCCGGCAGCCCCGAACTGGCCGACCTGGTCGCCGACGCCGTGCCCGATCCCGCCGACCGGCTCGACCTGGACGCGCTCGACCGGCCGCTGGACGGCGTGACGTACGCGAGCGCCGAAGCGTTCCAGGAAGGGCTGCGCGACTACATCACCGCCGACCTGACCCGCCGTCACGATCCTGACCACAGCACGGATCTCGCGGTCTTCCTCGGGCTGCTCTCCGCCTACGCGCAGCTCATCCGGCTCGGCGACATCGGCAACTGGTGGCACGGCTTCTTCAGCTACCTCGCCTCCGGCCCGCCCGGCCCCCGCCTGGAGCAGCTGCTCGCCCTCTCCCGGGCCGGCGTCGTGCGCTTCCTCGGCGCGTCGGTCACCGTCGAGGCCGACGAGGAGCGCGGCGTCTTCCGGGCCGGCGGCGCGACCGTCCCCGGCGAGCGGGTCGAGGCCCGCGCCCTGGTCGAGGCCCGCCTCCCGGACCCCTCGCTGCGGCACACCGCCAGCCCGCTGCTGCGCACCCTGTACGAGGACGGGGCCGCCGTCACCGACACGGGGCTGCTCTCCGTGGACCCGGGCGACAGCCGCGTCCTGGACCGCGAGGGCCGCCCGCACCCGCGCCGCTTCGCCCTGGGCCCGTTCACCACGGCCCGCAACAGCGGGGCCTTCACCCGCCCCCGTACCGGCGGACCCGCCTTCCGGCAGAACGACGCCGCCGCCCGCGCCGCGCTCAGCTTCCTGCGCGACCTCTCCTGTAGCGGCCGGCTCGCCTCCTGACGCCGCCGTACCCGCCGCACCTCACCTCCGTACCACCGCCACCACCGCTCCCAAGGACCCCGCCATGTCGCTGACCAGCGATCCACCCATCGGCCCATCCGCCGGCACCCCCGACGGCCCGCTCGCGAAGAAGGCCGCCGACCCCGGCGCCGACTACGGGGCGCTGACCGTCGTACCGGCCCGCCATCCCTGGCGCTGGGTCGCCGTCGCCGCGACCGCGATCCTGGTCGCCCAGTTCCTGAACGGGCTGATCACCAACCCCGGTTGGGAGTGGGACGTCTTCGCGCAGTTCTTCGCCGCGCCGGTCATCCTGCAAGCCGTCTGGCTCACCCTCCAACTGACCTTCTACGGCACGGTCCTCGGCTTCGCGCTCGGCATCGTGCTGGCGTTCATGCGGCTGTCGGCCAGCCCGTTCCTGAGGACGGTCGCGTACGGCTACATCTGGGCGTTCCGCTCGATCCCGCTCATCGTGCAGCTGCTGTTCTGGTTCAACCTCGCCTACCTCTACAAGGAGTTGCAGTTCGGCATCCCGTTCGGGCCCGGCTTCTTCACCTTCGACACGATGAACCTGGTCGGCGCGGTGAGCGCCGCCGTCCTCGGCCTCGCGCTGCACCAGGCGGCGTACGCGGCGGAGATCGTGCGCGGCGGTGTACTGGCGGTCGGCGGCGGGCAGTTGGAGGCGGCGGCGGCCCTCGGCATACCCAAGTTCCGGCAGCTGCGCCGGATCGTGCTCCCGCAGGCGATGCGCTCGATCCTGCCCAACGCCGCCAACGAGATCATCTCGCTGTTCAAGGGCACCTCGATCGTCTCCGTCATGGCGATCGGCGAACTCTTCTACCAGGTCCAGGTCGTCTACGGCCGCAGCGGCCGGGTCGTCCCGCTGCTGATGGTCGCCACCGCCTGGTACATCCTCCTCACCACGGCCCTCTCGATCATCCAGTACTACGTCGAACGTCACTACGCCAAGGGGGCCGTGCGATGAGCGCACCCAGCGATGCCATGGTCGAAATCCGGTCCGTGCACAAGAACTTCGGCTCCCTGGAGGTGCTGCGCGGCGTCGACCTGTCGGTGCGGCCCAGCGAGGTGACCGTCATCCTCGGCCCTTCCGGCTCCGGCAAGTCCACCCTGCTGCGCACCATCAACCACCTGGAGAAGGTCGACCAGGGCTGGATCAGCGTGGACGGCACCCTGGTCGGCTACCGCAGGGACGGCAACAAGCTCTACGAGCTCCGCGAGCGCGAGGTGCTGCGCCAGCGCACCAAGATCGGGTTCGTCTTCCAGAACTTCAACCTCTTCCCGCACCTCACCGTGCTGGAGAACATCATCGAGGCCCCCGTCTCCGCGCTGCGCCGCCCCCGCAAGGAGGCCGTCGCCTCGGCGGAGAAGCTGCTCGCCCGGGTCGGGCTCGTCGACAAGTCCTCGGCCTATCCGGCGCAGCTCTCCGGCGGCCAGCAGCAGCGCGTCGCCATCGCCCGCGCCCTGGCGCTGGAGCCCAAGCTGCTGCTCTTCGACGAGCCGACCTCCGCCCTGGACCCCGAGCTCGTCGGGGAGGTCCTCGACGTCATCAAGGACCTGGCGCACGGCGGCACCACGATGATCGTCGTCACCCATGAGATCGGCTTCGCCCGTGAGGTCGCCGACACCGTCGTCTTCATGGACGAGGGCCGGATCGTCGAGCAGGGCCCGCCCGCCGACGTACTGGACCGCCCGACCCAGGAACGCACCCGCGCGTTCCTCTCCAAGGTTCTCTGAACCGCTTTGAGGTTCCCCGAACCGCCCCATGGTTCCGCGAAACGCCGTCATGGGTTCGCGAACCGCCCGCATGTCCCTCTCATCCGCATCACTCGCAAGGAGTACGTAGTGTCCGTCCGCCGCAGCATCACCCTCGCCATCGCCACGCTCACCGCCACCGGACTGCTCACCGCCTGCGGCAACCCCGACGACGCCTCCACCGACGTGGCGGCCCCCCAGGGCAAGAAGGACACCGGTATCAACATCGGACCGGATCAGAACCGTCTCAGAGGCAAGAAGGTGGACGCCGTCGCCGACCTCGTACCCAAGGCGATCCGCGAGCGCGGCACGCTGAGGATCGGCGCCAGCGCGGACACCGTGCCGCCGCTGGGCTTCTACGCCACCGACGACAAGACCCGGATCGGCTCCGAGATCGACATCGCCACCCTCCTCGCCGACACCCTCGGCCTGGAGCCGAAGTTCGAGCAGGTCTCCTGGGAGAACCTCTTCGTCGGCCTGGACAGCTCCAAGTTCGACGCCGTCCTCTCCAACGTCACCGTGACCGAGGAGCGCAAGGAGAAGTACGACTTCGCCACCTACCGGCTCGACAACATCGCCTTCGAGGCCAAGAAGGGCTCCGGCTGGAAGGTGAACGGCCCCGCCGACGTCGCCGGGAAGACGATCTCGGTCTCCTCCGGCACCAACCAGGAGAAGATCCTCGTCGAGTGGAGCGAGGAGAACGTCAAGGCCGGACGCAAGCCCGTGGAGATCAAGTACTTCCAGAAGGAGAACGACTACTTCCTGCCCCTCCAGTCGGGCCGCATCGACGCCCATCTCAGCCCGAGCCCGTCCGCCGCCTACCACGTCGAGACGGCGGGCCAGAGCGAGATCGTCGGCCAGATCTCCGGCGCCGGCGGCAAGCTCCAGGGCAAGATCGCCGCCACCACCAAGAAGGACAGCGGCCTGGTCAAGGCGTACGCGGCCGCACTCGACCACATCATCGAGGACGGCTCGTACGGCAAGGTCCTGGAGCGCTGGGGGCTGAGGGGCGAGGCCGTGGAGAAGTCGGAGATCAACCCGCCCGGCCTGCCCAAGACCAAGAGCTGACCGCGCGGGGCCCCGCGGAACCGGCAACGGCTTCCGCGGGACCCGGCAGGTCCTCTCCACGGGGCCCGCACCGCCGATGACCGCCGGGGGCGTCCGTCCTGATCAGCCGGACACCCCCGGGCGAGGCCCCCGCCCGACCGTCGACCCGAGAGGTCCCGCAATGTCCGCCCGAACACCGCTCCACCTGGCCGCCGAGATCGGCGGCCCGCCGCACTACGACGCCGGGCACTACCTCCGCCTCGCCCGGCTCGCGGAAGGCGGCGCCCTCGACTACGTCACCCTCGGCGACTCCTTCGCCCGCCCCGGGCTCGACGCGCTCGCGGTCCTCGCCCGCGTCGCGCCCGCCACCGACCGCATCGGCCTCGTCCCGACCGTCACCACCACCCACACCGAGCCCTTCCACGTCTCCTCGGCCGTCGCCTCCCTGGACTGGGTCAGCAAGGGCCGGGCCGGCTGGCACGCCGACGTCTCCACCACCGAGGCGGAGGCCCGCCTCTTCGGCAGACGCTCCGCCGCGCCTTCGGACGCCCTGTGGCAGGAGGCCGGGGAAGCGGCCGACGTCTCCGCGCGGCTGTGGGACAGCTGGGAGGACGACGCCGAGATCCGCGACACCGCCACCGGCCGCTTCATCGACCGGGACAAGCTGCACTACGTCGACTTCGAGGGCTCCGCCTTCACGGTGAAGGGCCCCGCCATCGTGCCGCGCCCGCCCCAGGGCAGGCCCGTCACCGTCTTCGACTCCACCACCGCCCCGGCCAGGGAGGCGGCGGCCCGGCACGCGGACGTCGTGCACACCCGGGCCACCTCACCCGAGCAGGCGGCCGCCGTCCGGGACGAACTGCGCCGCGGGGCCGCCGCCCACGGGCGCGACCCCGACGCCCTGCGGGTCCTGGTGGCGCTCACGGTCGACCTCGGGGACGCCGAGACGGCGCAGGAACCCGGGCTGGAGAGCGGGCCGCGACTCGCCGGGCGGGGCACCTACTTCCGGGGCGGCCCGGTCGACCTCGCCGACCTCATCGCCCAATGGCACCGGGCGGGCGCGGCGGACGGCTTCCACCTCACGCCCATCACCCCGGAGCGCGACCTCGAAAGGATCGTCAACGGCACCGTGGCCCTCCTCCAGCACCGCAGCCTCTTCCGCACCTTCTATCCCGGCGGGACCCTGCGCGAACACCTGGGACTCGTCCGCCCCGCCAGTCGCTACGCGACCGCCTCTTCGAAGGAGGTCTGACCGTGCCCCGCACCATGCATCTGGCCGCCCACTTCCCGGGCGTCAACGCCACCACCGTGTGGGCCGACCCCCGCTCCCGCAGCCAGATCGACTTCTCCTCCTTCGAACACCTCGCCCGGACGGCGGAGCGCGGGAAGTTCGACTTCTTCTTCCTCGCCGAGGGGCTGCGGCTGCGGGAGCACAACGGCCGCATCCACGACCTCGACGTCGTCGGCCGGCCCGAGTCGCTGACCGTCCTGAACGCGCTGGCCGCCGTCACCGAACGGCTCGGCCTCGCCGCCACCGTGAACGCCACCTTCAACGAGCCCTACGAGCTGGCCCGCCGCCTCGCCACCCTCGATCACCTCAGCGAGGGCCGCGCCGCCTGGAACGTGGTGACCTCCTCCGACGCCTTCACCGGGGAGAACTTCCGCCGCGGCGGCTATCTGGACCGGGCCGACCGCTACACCCGGGCCGCCGAGTTCGTTGCCACCGCCCGCGAGCTGTGGGACTCCTGGACGCCGGACGGCACATCCCGCCCCTTCGCGCACGAGGGGGAGCAGTTCACGATCTCCGGCGAGTTCACCGTGCCGCGCTCCCCGCAGGGCCATCCCGTGGTGATCCAGGCCGGGGACTCCGACGAGGGCCGGGAGTTCGCCGCGTCCGCCGCCGACGTCATCTTCACCCGGCACGGCACCCTGGACGCGGGCCGCGTCTTCTACGCCGACGTCAAGGCCCGGCTCGCGGCGTACGGGCGGGCGCCCGACGACCTCAGGATCATGCCCGGGGTCACCGTGGTGCTCGGCGACACCGACGCCGAGGCGCAGGAGCACGCGTACGAGATCCGCCGGCAGCAGGTCTCCCCGCAGAACGCGATCCTCGCCGCCGAGCAGGTCTGGGGCGCCGACCTCTCCGCGTACGACCCGGACGGGCCGCTCCCCGAGGTCGACCCGGTCGTCGACTCGGGCCTGGTCAAGGGGCGGGTCCTGCACGGGGACCCGTTCGCGGTCGCCGCCCGCTGGCGCGCGATCTCCGAGGCCAAGGGGCTCTCGCTGCGGCAGACGGTCATCGAGACGACCACCCGGCAGTCGTTCATCGGCTCTCCGCGGACCGTCGCGGCGGAGCTGACCGCGTTCGTCGACGAGCGGGCGGCGGACGGCTTCATCCTCGTACCGCATCTCACCCCCGGCGGCCTGGACGACTTCGTCGACCGGGTCGTCCCGCTCCTCCAGGAAAGCGGAGCGTTCCGCTCCGAGTACTCCGGCTCCACGCTGCGGTCGCACCTCGGCCTCGCGGAGCCGGTGTGGAAAGGTTGACCGCATGAGCACCGACGCACAGCAGCACCAGCAGACCGGGGAGCCGGACGCCGTGAGGGACTGGCAGCGGTGGCACGAGGAGCGCGTTTTCGCGGTCGCCGCCCCCTACGGCCCGCTCTCGCTGACCGGGACCCACTGGCTCTCCGACTACCCGGAAGGGCGAATTCCGGCCGTCCCCGGGCAGTGGCGCGAGGACGGCGACGAGGTGGTGCTGACCGCCGCCGCCGAGGACGGCATCGTTGTCGACGGCAAGCCGCTGACCGGCGAGGTCCGGCTCGTGGCGGACCGCGGGCCCGTCGACGACTCCCGGGTGGCGCAGGGGGACCGGCGGCTGGTGGTGCTCCGCCGCGAAGGGCTCTGGGCGGTACGGGACTTCGACCCGGACGCACCCTCGCGGCGCGCCTTCTCGACCATCGACGCGACCCCGTACGACCCGGACTGGGCGCTGCCGGGGACCTTCCGCCCGTACGACGAGGAGCGGGCCGTACGGGTGCCCAACGCGGACGGGGTCGAGCGGGGTCTCGGGCTCGGCGGGCAGATCGCCTTCACGGTGGACGGCGACGAGCACACGCTCCAGGTCGCGGTCGAGCCGGACGGTGCGCTGTGGGCCGTCTTCGCCGACGCCACCAGTGGAGACGGCAGCTACCGCTTCCGCTTCCTGCGGCCCGGCGCGCCGGCCGAGGACGGCAGCGTGAACGTCGACTTCAACCGCGCGCTGCTGCCGCCGTGCGCCTTCGCCGATCACTTCATCTGCCCCTTCCCGCCCCCGGGCAACACCCTCACCGTGCCGGTCCCGGCGGGGGAGCGGAACCGCCTGGACGCCTGAACCGGCGCACCCTTCCCGCCTCCCCGGCCCCTCCCGGCCCCCGGCAGCCTCGACGGCCGCCGGGGGCCGGGTGCGTGGTGCGGGGTGCGTGGTGCGCGCGTGGCCGAAAGGCATTCTTGCGCCGTCTGTCCGGACCCCTCGATACTCCCGTCAGCGATTGTCAGGGGCACGGCAACTCTAGGACCGGGACCGTCCGCCCCCGACTGCGCCTCACGGGTCCGCCACCCCACAGGCGGGCCCCCGATTCCCCTCGGAGGAACCCGAAGTGAGGATCAAGCGCACCAACCCCCGCCGCACCCACGCGAGACGCATCCGTACCACGGCCGTCTTCGCCGGACTCGCCGCCGTCGCGGCGTTCACCGTTCCCACCGCCAGTGCCGAACCCACCGGCACGTTCAGCGCCGCCCAGCTCACCTCCGCGAGCGACGCCGTGCTCGGCGCCGACATCGCGGGCACCGCCTGGAACATCGACCCGAGCACCAACCGCCTGCTGGTCACCGTGGACAGCACGGTCACGCGGGCGGAGATCGCGCAGATCAAGAAGGCGGCGGGCGCCAACGCCTCCGCCCTCACCATCGAGCGCACGCCCGGCACGTTCAACAAGCTGATCTCCGGCGGCGACGCGATCTACTCCAACACCGGACGCTGTTCGCTGGGCTTCAACGTCCGCAGCGGCAACACCTACTACTTCCTGACCGCCGGCCACTGCACCAACGGGACGGGCACCTGGTGGGCGAACTCCGCCCGCACCACCGTGCTCGGCACGGCCTCCGGCTCCAGCTTCCCGAACAACGACTACGGCATCGTGCGGTACACGAACAACACCATCCCCAAGGACGGCACGGTCGGCGGCCAGGACATCACCAGCGCCGCCAACGCCACCGTGGGGATGTCCGTCACCCGCCGGGGCTCCACCACCGGCACCCGCAGCGGCTCGGTGACCGGCCTCAACGCCACCGTCAACTACGGCGGCGGCGACGTCGTGTACGGCATGATCCGCACCAACGTGTGCGCCGAGCCCGGCGACTCCGGCGGCCCGCTCTACTCCGGCACCCGGGCGATCGGCCTCACCTCCGGCGGCAGCGGCAACTGCTCCTCGGGCGGTACGACCTTCTTCCAGCCGGTCACCGAGGCCCTGAGCGCGTACGGCGTCAGCGTCTTCTGAGGCCCGGCGGGCCGCAGAGACTCAAGGGGCCGGCCGACCGGCCCGCCAGGTCCGGCGGCCTGGCGGGCCAGGGTCTGAACGGCCTGACAGCCTGGCAGCCTGACGGCGGGACAACCCGACGACCCGAAGGCCGCCCCTGGAACCGTCCGCACTGATGAGCCCCCGTCCGGGATCCGGGCGGGGGCTCCCCCTCGCCCCGTGGCTCTTGAGAGGATGTTGCCACGACCAGGTGGACGGGAAACGCTGACGCCAGGGGGTTTTAGGCCCGTGAATCGCATCGGAGTGACCGGTCACCGCTCCATCCCCGCCCGGGCCCGGGCCCATGTGCTCGCCGGTCTCCGGACGGCCCTGTGCGACGCCGGCGGTGCGACGGAGGCGCTCTCCAGCCTGGCGGTCGGCGCGGACCAGCTCTTCGCCGGCCTCGCCCTCGGCTGCGGGGCCGAGCTGACGGCGGTGATCCCCAGCGGCGACTACGAGGCGTCCTTCGAGGACGCCGTCGACCTGGCCCGCTACCGGATGCTCAGGTCCCGTGCCGCACAGGAGATCCGGCTGGACTTCCCGCACTCCACCGACGAGGCGTACTTCGCGGCGGGCGCCTACATCGCCGACCACTGCGACCTGCTGCTGGCCGTCTGGGACGGCCGCCCGGCGCGGGGCCTCGGCGGCACGGGCGACATCGTGACCTACGCCCGGACGCTGGGCCGGCCGGTCACCGTCATCTGGCGCGACGGGGTGGAACGCGACTGACGGAACCCGCGCCCAGTTGCCTGACGGCCCGTCATGTACGGTGTCGGACCAGCCAGTCGGTGTGCTCCGGCGACACGATCCGCTCGGTCTCGTACACCGCGACCGGCCACTGCCGCTCGGTGAGCGTGGTCTCCATCGCGGCCTGCATCGACTCCAGGTCGTCCTCCACCAGGGAGTGCGCGGAGATCAACGGGTGATGGCGGCGCAGCTCGTTCCAGGCGAGGCAGGCCGCTCCGGCCGCGGACAGCACCCCGGTCAGCCCGAGGGAGCGGCCCACGCCGAGGGCCTGGAGCACGCTCAGCGCCAGCGCCGGAAGGGTCAGCGCGACGATGGCCCCGGACCAGACGAGCGCACCGCGCCGGGAGGTCAGCCGCCGTCCGCGGTACCACCGCCGCTGCTCGATGAGCCGGTCCCGTACATACGTCTCCTTGCGTACGGTGAACGCCTTGCCCCGTAACGCGCGCATGGACGCCGTGATGACCGTGCCGTCGTCGTCCGTCATCGACTCGCGCGGATCGGCCCAGCCCACCTTGCGCAGTTCCTGGAGCCCCTCCTCCAGCCGGTTGGCGAACAGCGCCTCCGGGTGGTGCGTCGAGGTGTCGAAGGGCGAGCCGTGGACCGCGTAGCGCCAGCAGAGGGACTTGATGAACTCCGCTGCCGAACGGTTGAGTTGCCAATGCGACTTCGCTTTGCGCCGCGAGGCGAGGTAGGTCGTGAACAGGACACCCAGATACGCCAACGCGGCTGCGGCATAGAGGAGTTGGGTGACGGCCCCGTCCCGGTCGTGCCACGGGAGCGCCGCCGGGACCGTGCCCGCCACGAGCAGCGCCAGCTGGATCCGGGTGGTGTTCACGGCCTCGCGCTGCCGCGACACGGCGACGACGTCCGTGCGGTGGAAGAGGGCGGGCAGGTCGGCGTTCCTGAAAACCATGCTCTGGAGAGGTTCGGGAATCGCCGTCATGTTCGCTCCCGTATCCCATGTAGTCGGGGCTCTGTTGTCGGAATGAAATATTCCGAACCATTTGGAGCAGTCCCGTATGTCACTCGGCTTACGAGAGTGCGGCACGAGTTGCACACCTAGGCCATGAGGGTAAAGTCGTGCCGCCGGGCACTGCAATGGTGCACCTGCCGGTATCGCCCCCCTGACCGGAACGAGCCCCCCTAGGACGGCCGTGAAGACCTACGAATCATCCCCTGTCTTCGCTGATGCGAAGAAGAGCCGTGTGCCGCTCGCCAAGATCGAGATTTCCGGTGGCTCCGCCGCCCGGAAGCTCGGGCGAGTGATCCCCACGGCGACCGGCCGCCCCGCACGGATTTCCACCTTCAACTCGGCTCTCTAGGGCCTGTCGCAGGACTTCGCATCGTCGAATTCCCGGTGCTTCGCACTGGACTAGACTGGTGGAATGACAGGACCCGCGGTTCCATTCCGCGAAATCGTTCTGAAGGTTCACAGCAGGTGTGATCTTGCCTGCGACCATTGTTATGTCTACGAACATGCTGATCAGAGCTGGCGAACCCGGCCGAAGACGATCTCTGACCATGTTGTTTCCCGGACGGCTCAACGCCTGGCCGAGCACGCCAGGACCCACGCCCTGCCCTCCGTGTCAGTGATCCTGCACGGAGGGGAGCCACTGCTCGCCGGACCGGCCCGACTGCGCCGCGTCTGCGAGGAGTTCGGCTCGGCCCTCGCGGGCGTCGCCGAACTGGATCTCCGCATCCACACCAACGGCCTCCAGCTGAGCCCCCGCTATCTCGACCTGTTCGACGAGTTCGACGTCAAGGTGGGCATCTCCCTCGACGGCGACCGCGCCGCCAACGACCGGCACCGCCGTTACGCGGACGGGCGCAGCAGCCATCCCCTGGTCCTCAAGGCCGTGGAGCTGCTCCGGCAGGAGCGCTACCGCCATCTCGATCTCGGCCTCCTGTGCACGATCGACATCGCCAACGACCCGGTCGCCGTCCTCGACGCGCTCACCGCACTCGAACCGCCGCTCATCGACTTCCTCCTCCCGCACGCCACCTGGGACGAGCCCCCGCCGCGCCCGGCCGGGTCGCCCACCGCCTACGCCGACTGGCTCCTGACGGTCTTCGACCGCTGGCAGGAGCAGGGACGGCCGGTGCCGGTCCGGCTCTTCTCCTCGGTGCTCTCCACGCTGAGCGGCGGCCCCAGCCTCACCGAGTCCCTGGGGCTCGCCCCCACGGATCTGGTCGTCGTCGAGACGGACGGGCAGCTGGAGCAGGTGGACTCCCTCAAGAGCGCCTACGAGGGCGCCGCCGCCACCGGGTTCGACGTCTTCACCCACAGCCTCGACGAGGTCGCCGCCCACCCCGGCGTACGGGCGCGCCAGCTCGGCCTGGCCGGTGTCAGCGAGACCTGCCGCCGCTGCCCCGTCGTACGCTCGTGCGGCGGCGGGCTCTACACGCACCGCTACAGCTCACCGGGCGGCTTCGACAACCCGTCCGTCTACTGCGCCGACCTGGCGGCCCTGATCCGGGGCATCGAGGACCGGACCGCCGCCGGCTGCGAGTCGCCCGCCGTCCGGGAACCCGGCGAACTGCTCTCCGCCCAGCAGGATCTGACCCGCACCCTGCTCGCCGTCCTCCACGGCAGCCTCGACGGCAGGGGCGGGGAGGTTTGGGAGACGGCGTGGGCGCTGGCCGCGGAGGTCGAGAGCGGCCCGGCCGGGGAGGCGGCGCTGGCCCGGGTCCTCGCCCACCCCTACACCCGCACCTGGCTGCTCGACACGCTGGAGACGCTGCGGGAGGGGCGGCCGGTTCAGGGCCCGGCGGTGGAGCGGCTCGCCGCGTCGGTCGCCGCCGCCGCCGTGCACGCCCGGCTCGACCTGGCCGTCCCGGTGGCCCACCGCGACGGCCGCCTCTTCCTGCCTACTCTCGGCGTGGTCCGGGTCGGCGGGCCGGGGGAGCGGGGCACGGCCCTGGTGCGGGCGGAGGGCGACGGGTTCGCCGTCCACGCCGAAGGGGGCGCGCGCCACATCGCGCTCGGCGCGGTGGAGGGCCCGCACTGGCAGCCCGTACGCGCCCTCGGGGCGGCCGGTGAGCGCGAACCCGGGTACGCGGCCGGCGGGCCCGGGCCCGTACCCGTATACGTACTCGACGATCTCGATCCGTACCGCGCCTGCTTCGACGCGCCCGCCGCCGACCGGCTCGACCGGCCCGCCGTCGACGCCTGGGCCGCCTCCCTCGCCCGGGCCCGGGCCCTGCTCGCGGAGACCGTCCCCGAGCAGGCGGCCGAGGCGGCGACCGTGCTCACCACGCTCACCCCGCTCGCCGCGGGTGCGCCCGTCCAGGTGGGGCGGCACGGGTACGGGGCGCTCGGCCTCGCGGCCGGCGGCGGTGTGCGGGAGCTCGCGCTCGGGCTGCTCGGGGGGTTCCGCCGGGCGAAACTGCGGGCGCTGGCCGAGGTCACGGATCTGTACGCCTCGGACGGTTCCTGGGAACATCGGATGCCCTGGCTGGAGGAAGAGCCCGTTCCGTTCTCCCGGCTGTTCTCGGAGACCTATGAACGGGTGGGACTCGGTCTCCTCGCACCACGGTTCCTCACGGGAATCGCGCAAGCGCTCGACATGATCGAAGAAGCGGCCGAAGTGACCGTGGACGGAAAACAATTGCTCGCCCGGATGCGCAAAGAGATCAACGGTACACAGGGGACATCCGGGAGGAACGGTCGCAAGACCGATGCCGATGGCGCCGCAGTCCGGTGAACATGGTCACGGTTGACTGAAAAGCAGCGTTCAATGACCGAACGGCAGGGGGGTGGAGCGCATCCGCTCCGGAATGATGAATTCGCTCGCATTCCCTTCCCACTCCCCGGGAGCGAGTGCTCACACAGGACGGGGGTCGTGTGCACGCATCGACGCAGCAGCGAGCGGCGGACCATCGGCCGTACTTCTTTCTGAGTTACGCCCACACACCGGGGGTCGCCAGCGGTACGGACCCCGACATGTGGGTCGAGCGCCTCTTCCGGGACCTCTGCGGTCATGTGATGGCCATGACCGACCTTCCCGCGGGCGCGTCCGCGGGCTTCATGGACCGCGAGATACGCTCCGGCGAAGGCTGGTCGGAACGGCTGGGCGAAGTCCTCGCCACCTGCCGGGTCTTCGTCCCGCTGTTCTCGCCGCGCTACTTCGCCAGTGAGATGTGCGGCAAGGAGTGGCACGCCTTCGAGCAGCGCGCCATCCACCACCGGGCCCGCCGCAACCAGCCCGCCGAGGCGATCGTCCCGGCCCTCTGGGTCCCGGTGCCGCTCGACCAACTACCCGGATCCGCCGAGCGGTTACAGTTCAACCACCGCGACTTCGGGGAACGGTACGTCACCGACGGCCTCTACGGCCTGATCAAGCTCAGACTCTTCGCCGAGGAATACGAACGGGCCGTCTACGAACTGGCCAAACGCATCGTCCGCGTCGCCGACACCGTCCGCATCGACACCGGCAGACCCGTCGACTACCGCCTCGCGCCCAGCGCCTTCGGCTCCCCGACCAGCGGGGTCGGCGCGCCCCGGCCGATGCGGATCACCATCGCCGCCCCCACCCGCCACGACCTGCCCGAAGGACGCGACGGCGACTACTACGGCGACCACCCGCAGGACTGGAACCCCTACCACCCGGCCGCCGCCCGCCCCCTGGCCTATGTCGCCGAGGAGCTGGTGCGGTCGCTCAACTACCAGGCCCACATCACCTCGTTCGACGAGGAGTCGGGCCGGCACGAGGGCAAGGCGCCGCCCAGCACCCCCGAGATCCTCCTCGTCGACCGCTGGGCCCTCCAGGACGAGGACCGCAGGCGCAGGCTCGCCGCCTTCGACGCCGAGAACCGGCCCTGGGTCACCATGGTCGTGCCGTGGAGCCGCGAGGACCACCAGAGCCGGGCGGCGGAGGCCGAGCTGACCCAGAAACTCGAAGCGACCATGCCGGCCAAGATGCGCCACGGACGCACCTTCTGCCGCGCCGCCGCCAGAGGAGTGCCCACCATGGAGGCGTTCGGCCAGATCCTGCCCCAGGTCGTCGAGGTGGCCGCCCAGCAGTACCTGAGGCACGCGACGGCCTACCCGCCGGGCCCCGGCGGCGGATACGGCGAACGGACCCGGCTGACGGGCCCCATGGGCCACACCAGCTACACACCCGACCCGCACGACCCTGCGACGGAAGCGGAGGACCTATGAGTGCCGGTCGTGACGGGCGCATCGTCACCTTCTACTCGTACAAGGGCGGCACGGGGCGCACCATGGCCCTGGCCAACACCGCCTGGATCCTCGCCGCCAACGGCAAACGGGTGCTGGCCGTCGACTGGGACCTGGAGGCGCCCGGTCTCCACCGGTTCTTCCACCCCTTCCTCGAACCCGCCACCCTCGGCGCCACCACCGGCGTGATCGACCTGATCACCGAGTACGCCTGGGCCGCGACCAACCCCGCCCGGCGCGCGGACGACTGGCACCGCGACTACGCCCGCATCCAGCCGCACGCCGTCTCGCTGACCCCCGAATCGCTCGGCT
Source organism: Streptomyces sp. cmx-18-6 (assembly GCF_046548915.1). NCBI lineage: Bacteria > Bacillati > Actinomycetota > Actinomycetes > Kitasatosporales > Streptomycetaceae > Streptomyces > Streptomyces sp. cmx-18-6. The sequence goes on from NZ_JAEBEP010000014.1 coordinate 84,026, forward strand.
GGGAGTTCCCCCGGGGCGGCACGCTCGACTTCGTCTCCGCCGGACGGCAGAACCGCGAGTACTCGGCCACCGTCTCCACCTTCGACTGGGACAACTTCTACGACCGGCTGGGCGGCGGGCACTTCTTCGACGCGCTGCGCGAGGACATGAAGGCCAACTACGACTACGTCCTCATCGACAGCCGGACCGGTCTCAGCGACATCGCCGACATCTGCACCGTCCACCTCCCGGACGTGCTCGTCGACTGCTTCACCCTCAGCGACCAGTCCATCGACGGTGCGGCCTCCGTCGCCCGCCAGATCTCCGAGCGCTACACCGGCCGCCCCATCTCCATCTTCCCCGTCCCGATGCGCATCGACGAGGGCGAGAAGGAGAAGGCGGACGCCGGACGGGCGCTGGCCCGGCTCAAGTTCGACCGGCTGCCCCGCGATCTGTCCGGCGACGAACTCACCGCCTACTGGGGCGCGGTGGAGATCCCCTACCGCCCGTACTACGCCTATGAGGAGACGCTCGCCACCTTCGGCGACGAGTCCGGGCTCACCAACTCCCTTCTCTCCGCCTTCGAACGGCTCACCGCCGTCATCACCGGCCGGGAGATCACCTCGATGCCCCCGGTCGGCGAAGAGGTGCGGCTGCGCATCCGGGACGCCTTCACCCGGCGCAGGCCCGCCCTGCCCGCCGACCTCTTCCTCAGCTATGTGGCGGAGAACCGGATGTGGGCCGACTGGGTCGAATCGGCCCTGACCCGGGCCGGGTTCAGGGTCGTGCCGCGCGACGTCTCCGCCGAGCGGCCCCCGGAGGAACGGGCGGCGCTCACCCCGGAGCACGCCGCCCGCACCGTGGTGCTGCTCTCCAGCGCCTACCTCAAGTCGCCGCGCGCGGTGGAGATGTGGGAGCGGGCGGTCGCCGAGGACCCGGGCGGCGGCCGGCGTCAGCTGCTGCCGCTGAGGGTCGGGGACGTACGCCTGAGCGCCCCGTACATCGACCGCAACCCGGTCGACCTCTACCGGCTGGACGAGGTCCACGCCACCACCGCCCTGATGCGCGCGCTGGACCGCCCGGTACAGCCGGCCGACGGGGTCTCGCCCGGACCGCGCTTCCCCGGCACCGTGCCCCGGATCTGGAACGTACCGCCCCGCAACCCCGGGTTCACCGGCCGCTCCCTCGTCCTGGAGCGGATGCGCGACCAGCTCGGCGGCGGCATGGCCGTGGTCCTGCCGCAGCCCCAGACGCTGTACGGACTCGGCGGCGTCGGCAAGACCCAGGTCGCCCTGGAGTACGTGCACCGCTTCATGGCCGACTACGACCTGGTCTGGTGGATATCGTCCGAGCAGGGCGACGACGTGGTCGCCTCCCTCGCCGAACTCGCCGTCCGGCTCGGCGCGCAGGGCGGCGACGACATGGCGGCCGCCTCCCAGGAAGCCGTCGACCTGCTGCGGCGCGGCGTGCCCTCGGACCGCTGGCTGCTGGTCTTCGACAACGCCGACGACCCCGAGACGCTGCGCCGCCACTTCCCGCAGGGCGGCTCCGGCCACATCCTGGTCACCTCCCGCAACCAGAGCTGGTCCCAGCACGGGGACGCGCTGCCCGTCGACGTCTTCCTGCGGGAGGAGTCCGTCGAGCACCTCCAGCGCCGCGCCCCCGGGCTGAGCGACGAGGACGCCGACCAGGTGGCCACCGCCGTGGGCGACCTGCCGCTCGCCGTCGAGCAGGCGGCGGCCTGGATCGCGGAGACCGCCACCCCCATCGACGCCTATCTCGAACAGCTCTCCCGGCAGGCCCCCCAGGTGCTCGCCCTCAACCAGCCCGCCGGCTACCCGGAACCGGTCGCCGCCACCTGGAACATCTCCATCGCCCGGCTCAAGGAGCGCTCGCCCGCCGCGGTGCGCCTCCTCCAGCTCTGCGCGTTCTTCGCCCCCGAGCCGATCTCCGCGAACCTCCTCTACAGCAAGGAGATGATCGAGGCGCTGAAGCCGTACGACTCCTCGCTCCAGGAGAAGCTGGTGCTGGGCCGGGTCATCCGGGAGATCGGCCGGTTCGCCCTCGCCAAGGTCGACCAGGTCTCCAACTCCATCCAGGTGCACCGCCTCGTCCAGGCGGTGATCAAGGCCCAGCTCAGCGAGGAGGAGCAGCGCGAGGCACGGCACGTCGTCCACCGCATCCTGGCCGGGGCCCGGCCCGACGACGACGAGCCGATAGACAACCCGGAGACCTGGCCGCGCTTCGCCGCGATCTGGCCGCACCTGGGACCCTGCGACGCCCGCCACTGCAAGGAGCCGGAGACCCGCAGGCTCCTGATCGACCGGGTGCGCTACCTGTGGAAGCGCGGGGACGTCAGGACGGCGGGGGCCCTGGGCGAGGAACTGCGGCTGACCTGGCTGGAGATGCTGGGCGAACACGACCTCCAGTACCTCTACCTCTGCTTCCACCTCTCCAACATCCTGCGCACCCGCGGGCGGTACGTGGAGGCCAAGGAGCTCGACGAGTTCACCCTGCGCCGGCAGCGGGAGGTGCTCGGACCCGAGCACCCGCACACGTACATGACCACCAGCAGCCTGGCGATCGACCTGGGCCTGCTCGGCGACTACGGCCGGGCGATCGAGCTGGCCACCGAGGCGCACGACGGCTTCAGCCAGATCTTCCACGACTCGCACCCCAGGACCCTGGCGGCCGCCAACAACCTGGCCCTGAACCTGCGCAGCATCGGCCAGTACGCGCGGGCCCGCGAGATCGACCAGGACGTCTACGACCGGCGCACCGAGGTGCTCGGGGCCCAGCACCCCTACTCCCTGTCCTCCGCCATGAACCTGGCCCGCGACCTGCGGGAGGTCGGGCGGTACGAGGACTCCGTGGGCCTCCTCAGCCGCACCTACGAGAGCTTCAAGGAGACGCTGGGCCGCACTTACCCGACGACGCTGAGCGCGGCCAAGAGCCTGGCGGTGTCGCTGCGGCGGGCCGGCCGGCTGGAGGACGCCCGCCGGCTGACGGTCGCCACCCGCGCCCGCTACAAGGCGAAGTACACCTCCGCCAACCCCGACTCGCTGGCCTGCGACCTCAACCTGGCGGCCGACCTGTTCGCCGCCGGGGAGGTGGCCGAGGCCAGGGACACCGCCCAGGAGGTCGTCGACCAGTACATGAAGGTGCCGGGCGAGAAACACCCGTACACCCTGGCCGCCCAGAACAACCTGGGCGTCTACCTCTCGGAGACCGGGGAGACGGAGCGGGCGGAGAAGATCCTGAAGCTGGTGGTGGCCTCGATGCGGGAGAGGTTCGGCCGCGACCACCCGAACACGCTCTTCTGCGTCATGAACCTGGCCAACGCGACGGCGGACCGGGGCGATCTCCCCCTGGTGCTGGAGACGGAGCAGCGGCTGACGGCGCAGATGCGGGTCGCGCTGGGGGCCCACCACCCCGAGACCCTGGCGCTGACCTCGAACCTGGCGGTGACGCTGCGGGCGCTGGGGCGGGAGGAGGAGGCGGTGCGGCTGCGGGCCGAACTGCTGGCCGAACTCTCCCGGCAGCTCGGCGACGAGCACCCGCTCACCCGGACGGTCCGGGACGAGGAGCGCTTCCGGCGCGAACTGGAACCGCTGGCGGTGTGAGAAGACCGGCCGGGCCCGCCGCCACGGGGCCCGGCCGCTCGGCGCTCCCCGGCCCGCTCAGCCCGTCGGCAGCCCCGCGGGCAGCGGACGGTCCGGGTCCTCCCGCTCGTCCAGCAGCCAGTTGAGGATGCCCGGGAGCACGGACAGCGCGTCGAAGTGCGCCGCCGCCGGTTCCAGTACGGCGGTGGCGCCCGGGATCTGCCCCGCGAGCCAGCGGGAATGGCCCACGGGCGAGAACACGTCCTTCACCCCGTGCCAGAGCAGCACCCGGCCGGTGATCCGGGCCGGATCGAACCCCCAGGGGCTGCAGAACGCGATGGCGTCGTCGATCCACCCGTACGCCGAAGTGCGCAGCCCCTCGCTGTAGTTGCGCAGCAGCATGGACCGGATACCGGCGTCGTTGACCACCATCCGGTCGGAGTCGGTCAGCTCCCGGCGCAGATCGTCCAGCAGCCGGGCCGGGTCCTGCCGGATCTGCGCCGAGCGGACGATGAAGGACTCCGCGAGGGAGTCCGGGTCGGCGGCTGCCGTGGAGTACGCGAGCACGTTGGACGCGGCCATCCCGTCGAACCAGTCCAGGCCGGCCGCGCCCCAGGGTGCCAGGGTGACCAGGGCGGCGGTCCTGGTCACCCGCTCCGGCAGCAGCGCCGCGCACGCCAGCGCGTGCGGGGCCCCGCCGGAACGGCCGACCACGGCGAACCGCTCCAGCCCCAGCGAGTCGGCCACCGCCCGGACGTCCTCGACGACATCGCTGATCCGGCGGCCCTCGTGCCGGTCGCTGCCGCCGTACCCCGGCCGGTCGTAGGTGATCAGTTGTGTACGGCGCTGATAGAGGACCATGCCGCGAGGGGCCGGACCGAGCCGGCTGCCCGGCGTCCCGTGGAGCAGGAACACCGGTCTGCCCCGGGGGTCCCCCCGCCGCTCCACCATCAGATGCCGCCCGTCCGCCGCGCGCACCCGGTTGCGCACCCGCGCCTCCTCAGCTCGGTTCCCCCCGGCCGGCCCGGGCGCGGTGCGCCCGGGCGTGTGCCGCCGATTCGATGATGACCCATCAGAGGCGTTACGGGGGGCCCTCGGCGGCAGGAACTGTGAAGGTCCCGAGGTGTTCGCGGCGGACGATTTCCGGCGTCATCCGGACGGGTGGGGACAGCATCCGGACCGGCGGGGGCTAATACCGGACAGGACTAGTCCTCACCGAGGGGCCGCCTCCGGTCGCACGGGGTGTTCGCGAACGGAACCGACGTGGCGTGACCCGGAGTAAGTGAACATGCCGCGTGCGAAGCGTTGCTGTCGTGTGCACGTCTGGAAGTCGACCTTGTGTGCGTTTCGCCGTCTCGGAATAGTGAGCGCCCCATCCTCCGTGTACGAGCACCCCACTTGCTCCGTGCACGGCCCCACAGGAGGTCGAAGTTGAAGCATCGACGTATGTCCACCAAGCGCGCGACGGTGGCCGGATCGGCCGCTCTCGCCCTGGTCGCGGCGGGATTCACGTTCCAGTCCGCGAACGCCAGTGACGACGTGCCGCAGTTCACGGTCAAGACGCTCAGCGCGGACGCGGCCGGAAAGCTCGGCGCCACCCTGGACCGGGACCTGGGCGCGGACGCGGCCGGTTCGTACTACGACACGAAGACGAAGGCCCTCGTCGTGAACGTCGTCGACGAGGCCGCCGCCGAGCAGGTCCGTCAGGCGGGCGGCAAGGCCAGAGTCGTGGAGCACTCCCTCGCCGAGCTGAAGTCGGCCCGGCAGACCCTCACCGACAAGGCGACGATCCCGGGCACCTCCTGGGCCGTCGACCCGGTGAGCAACAAGGTGGTCGTCACCGCCGACAGCACGGTCGACGGCGCGGCCTGGAAGAAGCTCTCCGCCGTGGTCCAGGGACTCGGCGGCAAGGCCGAACTGAACAAGACCGAGGGCGAGTTCACCCCACTCATCGCGGGCGGCGACGCGATCTGGGGCTCCGGCTCCCGGTGCTCGCTCGGCTTCAACGTGGTCAAGGACGGCGAACCGTACTTCCTCACCGCCGGTCACTGCACCGAGTCGGTCACCAGCTGGTCCGACACCCAGGGCGGCTCGGCGATCGGCACGAACGAGGGCTCCAGCTTCCCCGAGAACGACTACGGGCTGGTCAAGTACACCTCGGACATCGCGCACCCGAGCGAGGTGAACCTCTACAACGGGTCGACCCAGGCGATCAGCAAGGCGGGCGACGCCACGGTCGGCCAGTCGGTCACCCGCAGCGGCTCCACCACCCAGGTGCACGACGGCGAGGTCACCGCGCTGAACGCCACCGTCAACTACGGCAACGGCGACATCGTCAACGGCCTCATCCAGACGACGGTCTGCGCCGAACCGGGCGACAGCGGCGGCGCCCTCTTCGCGGGCGACACCGCGCTCGGCCTGACCTCGGGCGGCAGCGGCAACTGCTCCTCGGGCGGCACGACCTTCTTCCAGCCGGTCCCTGAGGCGCTCGCCGCCTACGGGGCCGAGATCGGCTGACGTAACACCGCATCACACCACCGCATCACACCGCACCACCGCACCACCGCACCAAGGAGAGGCCCCCGGTTTCGCGCCGGGGGCCTCTCGCGTGGCGTGGTCAGGCGGCCTGGGCCAAGCGGCCGGATTCGGCCTTGGCCGGGGCGACGCCGAAGATGTCCACGGCCTGGTAGTAGGTCCACGCCGTGCTGTTGCACGACGTCCGCTTCGCGCCGGTGTAGGCGGCGCACACGCGCTTGAGGTCCTCGTAGAAGGCGGAGTCGATACGGGCCTTGTTGGCGGTGAACGTGCCGGCGGCCTTGTAGTTCCGGTAACCGAAGTCGTGGCGGGCGCAGGCGGTCTGGAAGGGGAAGCCGAACGGGTTGTCCGGGGAGCTGCTGCAGTAGTCCGTCGTCCAGTTGAAGCCGTACGCGGACCAGGCGCCCTGGTTGTTGCGGGCGGAGTTCCAGGCGTTGTAGCTGGAGGCGCTCGTCTGGGTCCAGGAGCTGAGCACCTGGGGCTTGTCGGACGGGGCGGCCGAGGCGGAAGCGGCGGTGATCAGGGAGAGCGGGAGCGACAGGGCGACCGTGGTGAGCGCGGCGGTGAGTCGACGACGCATAGCAGCAACCTCCCTGTGGGTGAAAGGAGTTGTCCTGGCCGTGCGCCTCGTCGGGTGGTACGAGGCCGCTCCAGGATGTCGCCATGCACCTGTCATGCCTAGCCGTTGCGCCGACCTGTCATCAGGAATTGGGGTGGACGTCGGACGGGGCCGCCATCAAGGCGGCCCCACGGGCGGATCAACGCTGAGGAAAGGGGATGGAGCAACCGGGGGGGGCGGCCCCGCTTGTGGACCTCAGGCCGCTGTCGACCCGCCGGCACCCGCTGTCGACCCGCCTGCGCCCGGTGCCGGGGCGGCCGTGGCCCTGGTGTCCGCCGGGTCCGTCCCCGGCCGGCGCCGCATCGACAGCAGCAGGGTCAGCGCCGTGCCGACGACCGCCCAGGCCGAGAGCACCAGCAGCGGGCCGGTGATCGCGTTGCCCCGGAAGTAGGCGATCGAGCGGGCGGCCCAGGTGCCCGCGCCCGGGGGGAGGGCCGGGCCGATCGCCCGCCAGAAGTCGGGGAGCATCGGGAGCGGGAAGGCTCCGCCCGCGCTCGGGTTGCCCGCGATGACGATGATCAGGACGGCCAGGCCGATGCCGACGATGCCGGTCAGGGCCTCCAGGGCGAGCGTGATCATGCCCACCGAGAAGACGACCAGGGCGCCGAGGCCGGCCAGGCCCCAGACGCTGCCCGGCAGAGCGCCGAGGATCGGGCCGATGATGATCGCGCCGCCGATGCCGCCCGCGATCGCGTACAGCGCCATGACCCCGGTCCGGATCACCGCGCGCTGCCGGTTGACGGGCTTGGCGCCGGCGCTGATCGCCAGGATCGAGGCGCAGAGGTAGCCGCCCACGCACCAGCCGACCACCAGGTAGAAGGACGAGAGCCCGTCGAAGTCGTCGGCCGACGCCGGCGCCACGTCCACGGTCCGTACGGTCCGCTGCTGGGAGTCCTCGACCTGGGTGAGGATCCGCTCCAGGGCGCTGGACAGGACGGTCCCGCCGCCGGAGGCGACCAGCAGGGTGTCGGTGCTCCCCGAAGGGGCCACGATCAGAGCGCCGTCGATGTCGCGGTTCATGATCTGCTTGCGCGCCTCGGCCTCGCCGCTCACCGTACGGGGGTCCAGCGGCCCGCCGGGAAGCCCGTCGAGTCGGGTGACGAGCTGCTGGGACATCTGCTGCGGGGCCACCACCCCGAAGGCCACATCGGTCGGGTTCGGCTTGTGGAGCGCGCCGACGTAGGACGCGATGAACAGCAGTTGCAGTCCGAGTACGCCGATGACGAGCAGGGCGGCCCGTGGAGTGACGGCGTTCTTCACCTCGTCGACGAAAGTCATGCCCCCACCGTCCGGGCGGGCCGGTGTTCGCGCAGGCGGGGCGGGGCCGAATGGCTCAAGAGCGGCGGGGGCTGTCGTCGGCCGCGGGTCAGGTGTGGCTGAGGATCACCGTCAGCGCCACGAACTCCGCCAGGAGCTGCGTGGCGAACGCCACTCGGCGCACGCGTGCGGCGGGTGCGGCCAGGGCGACGACACACGCCACGGCGGCCAGGGCGAGGCTCCAGCCGAACAGCCGGCCGGGCAGTTGGTCGCCGCACTGCTCCCCGTACGTCATACAGCGCCCCGCCCGCTCGCCGGTGAGGGTCAGCAGGCCCCCCAGCAGGGCGACGGGCACGAAGAGGCCGGCGCACAGCCCGGACCAGAAACGCGTGCGGTCCGGGGCGGGGGGCTCCTCGGCCGGGGGAGTCGCCGGCTGGGGCGCTGTTGTGTCCATGCCTTGATCCAAGGCGACCCCGTCGTCTGCCGCACCGGTCCGGGTACTCAGTGCGGGTGCGTCAGCTACTCAGGAGGGTGCACACTGGATATCGTACGAATGTTCGAAACTGGTCTATGGTGGAGAACAGGGGGTGGTGAGTGACGGAACGATCGGAACGGTCCAGGAGGTGCGGATGTCCGGGTTCACGCATCTGCACACCGTTTCGGGATTCTCCCTGCGGTACGGGGCCTCGCACCCCGAACGGCTCGCCGAGCGTGCCGCCGAGCAGGGGATGGGCGCTCTCGCGCTGACCGACCGCGACACCCTCGCGGGGGCGGTCCGGTTCGCCAAGGCGTGCCGAGGGAAGGGGATCGAGGTCCGGCCGATCTTCGGCGTGGACCTTGCGGTGGCCTCGTACGCGGAGGGGGCGGGGCTCGCGGAGGGGGCGGGCCGGGCCGCCGTGCGCCCGCGCACTCCCGCGCGAGGCGGCGCCTTCGTCGATGAATCCGCACCCCGTGTCACCTTCCTCGCCCGGGACGGCGCGCGGGGCTGGGCCGAGCTGTGCCGGCTCGTCACCGCCGCCCACACCCGGGGCGCCGGGACCCGGCCGCTCGACGGGTCCCGGCCGCTCGACGGGTCCCGGCCGCTCGACGTGGCCGGACCGCCCGACGTGGCCGGACCGCCCCTGGTCGGCCGGGCCGCGCTGCCCGCCGAAGGGCTGACCGTGCTGCTCGGGCCCGTCTCCGAGGTGGGCCGGGCGCTCGCCTCGGGCCGCCCCGACCGGGCCGCCGCGCTGCTCGCGCCCTGGCGGGAGATGTACGGCGACGACCTGCGCCTCGAAGCCGTCCACCACGGCCGCGCGGGCACCGGCCCCGGATCGCTGCGGCTGGCCGCCCGCACCCTCGGCTTCGCCGCCGAACAGGGCGTACGGGCCGTGCTGACCAACGCCGTCCGGTACGCCGACCCGGGGCAGGGCCCCATCGCCGACGTACTCGACTCCGCCCGCAGGCTCGTCCCCCTCGACCCGCGCCGCTCGCCCCTGGACAGCGGTGAGCGCTGGCTCAAGGACGAGGGCGCGATGCGGGAGACCGCCGAGCGGATCGCCTCCGCCGCCGGTCTCGGGCCGGGCGCGGCCGCCCGGCTGCTGGCGGAGACCCGGCGCACCGCCGACGCCTGCCGGGTGGACCCCGTCGCCGACCTCGGCCTGAACGGCATCCACTTCCCGGAGCCGCACCTGGTCGGGGCCGGCCGCCGGACCGCCCACCGGGTGCTCGCCTCCCGGGCCGCCGCCGGGATGGTGCTGCGCGGCCATGACCGCGACCGCGCGTACTGGGACCGGATGCACGAGGAGCTGGACATCATCGCCCACCACGGCTTCGCCTCGTACTTCCTGACGGTCGCTCAGGTAGTGGAAGACGTACGGGAGATGGGCATCCGCGTCACCGCGCGCGGCTCCGGGGCGGGCTCCCTGGTCAACCATCTCCTCGGCATCGCCCACGCCGACCCCATCGAGCACGGGCTGCTCATGGAGCGCTTCCTGTCCAAGCGCCGCTTCGTCCTGCCCGACATCGACATCGACGTCGAATCGGCCCGCCGGCTCGACGTCTACCGCCGGATCATCGAACGCTTCGGCCCTGAACGCGTCGCCACCGTCGCCATGCCCGAGACCTACCGGGTGCGCCACGCCATCCGGGACGTCGGGGCCGCGCTCTCCATGGACCCGGCCGAGACCGACCGGCTCGCCAAGGCGTTCCCGCACATCCGGGCCCGCGACGCCCGCGCCGCGATGGAGGAGCTGCCCGAGCTGAAGGAGGTCGCGCGGAACCAGGACGAGTACGGGCGGCTCTGGGAGCTGGTGGAGGGGCTCGACGCGCTGCCGCGCGGCGTCGCCATGCACCCGTGCGGGGTGCTGCTCTCGGATGCCGGGCTGATGAACCGCACGCCGGTGGTGCCCACCAGCGGTGAGGGCTTCCCGATGTCCCAGTTCGACAAGGAGGACGTGGAGGACCTCGGGCTGCTCAAACTCGATGTGCTGGGCGTACGGATGCAGTCGGCGATGGCGCACGCCGTCACCGAGGTGAAACGCGCCTCGGGCGCGGACGTGGACCTGGACGCCGTACCGCCGGACGACCCGGAGACGTACCGGCTGATCCGCACCGCCGAGACGCTGGGCTGCTTCCAGATCGAGTCGCCCGGCCAGCGCGACCTGGTCGGCAGGCTCCAGCCCGCCGCCTTCCACGACCTGGTCGTCGACATCTCGCTGTTCCGGCCCGGGCCGGTCGCCGCCGACATGGTGCGGCCGTTCATCGAGGCCCGGCACGGCCGCGCGCCGGTCCACTACCCCCACCGTGACCTGGAAGAAGCGCTGAGCGGCACCTACGGCGTGGTCGTCTTCCACGAGCAGATCATCGAGATCGTCAACATCATGACCGGCTGCGGCCGGGGCGAGGCCGACCGGGTGCGGCGCGGACTCTCCCACCCCGAGTCGCAGGTGCTCATCAAGGAGTGGTTCCCCCGGCGAGCGGCGGCCATGGGGTACGACGAGGAGGTGATCGCGCGCACCTGGAAGATCATCGAGGCGTTCGGCAGCTATGGCTTCTCCAAGGCGCACGCCGTCGCGTTCGCCGTACCCACGTACCAGTCGGCCTGGCTCAAGGCGCACCACCCGGCCGCCTTCTACGCCGGTCTGCTCACGCACGACCCCGGGATGTACCCAAAACGGCTGCTGCTCGCGGACGCCCGGCGGCGCGGGGTGCCGGTGCTGCCGCTGGATGTGAACCGGTCGGCGGTCGCCCACCGAATCGAACTGGTGTCTGGTGAGGAAGGGGAAGGTGTCTGGGGGCTGCGGCTCGCGCTCTCGGACGTCCACGGGATCAGCGAGGCCGAGGCCGCCCGGATCGAGGAGGGGCAGCCGTACACCTCGCTGCTGGACTTCTGGCAGCGCGCCCGCCCGGGCCGCCCGGTCGCCGAACGGCTGGCCCAGGTAGGCGCGTTGGACGCCTTCGGCGCCAATCGCCGCGATCTTCTGCTGCACCTCTCCGAGCTCCACCGCGCCCACCGGAGCTCCGGTTCCGGCGGCCGGGGGGCCCAGCTTCCGCTGGGCGACGGACACCGTACGGGCTCCATCGGGCTGCCCGACCTCAACGAGGCGGAGCGGCTGAGCGCCGAACTCGGAGTGCTGAGCATGGATGTCTCACGCCATCTGATGGGAGATCACCAGACTTTCCTGGAGGAGCTCGGCGTGGTCTCCGCCAAGCGGCTGCGCGAGGCGCGGCACGGCGAGACCGTGCTGGTCGCGGGGGCCAAGGTGGCCACCCAGACGCCGCCGATGCGTTCCGGCCGCCGGGTCGTCTTCACCACCCTGGACGACGGCAGCGGCCTGGTCGACCTGGCGTTCTTCGAGGACAGTCACGCCGCCTGCGCGCACACCGTCTTCCACTCCTGGCTGCTGCTGGTGCGCGGAGTGGTGCAGCGGCGTGGCGCGCGCAGTCTGAGCGTGGTGGGCGCGGCCGCCTGGAACCTCGCGGAGCTCGCCGAACTGCGGCGCACCGGAGGGCTCGACGCGGTGGCGGCGCGGCTCGCGGAGGAGGAGCCGGAGGAGGGGGCGGATGAGGAGGCGTCCGGGCCCGGGCGTCGTATACGGATGGAGACCGGTTACGAGATGAACCCCTGGGCCGACCTTCAGCCACCCGGTGAAGGGACGCCCACCGGAAGGAAGTTGTGGCACCGGTCGCAGGGGAGCGCGGGATGACGGAAGACCCGGGAGAAGTCCTGTGCCTGCGATTCCGCAGGACCGCCGGCGGGCCGCCCGACAGCGCCGCGTACACCGGACTGCTCGCCCTGCTCGGCGCGTTCACCCCGGTCGTCGAGGCCGCACCGCCCGACGCCGCGCTCGCCCATGTGGGCGGCGCGCTGCGCTACTTCGGGCGCGATGTGGGGGGCCTGGCCTCGCTGATCCGGGTCCGGGCGCTCGCCCTGCACGGCGTGGACTGCGCGATCGGGGCGGGGAGCAACCCCATGGTGGCCCGGATGGCCGCCCGGCGGGCCGCGCCCGGGACCACCTTCGTGGTGGGCCGGGGCGAGGAGGCGGCCTTCCTCGCCCCGCTCCCGGCCGCCGCCCTGGACGGCGTCGGGACCGCCACGGCGCGCACCCTGTGCGGATACGGGCTCGACTCCGTCGGCCGGATCGCCGCCGCACCCCTGGCCACGCTCCAGCGCATCACCGGCGTACGGACCGGGCGCGAGGTGTGGGAACGGGCGCGGGGCGTCGACCGTACGCGGGTCGTCCCCAACGCGGCCGCCCGTTCGATCGCCGCCGAACGCTCCTTCCCGCGCGACGAACTGGCCCCCGAGCAGCACCGCCGCGCCCTCCTCTCGCTCACCGAGGAGCTGGGGGCGCGGCTGCGGGGCGAGGGGCAGGTGTGCCGGTCGCTGGCGGTCTCGGTGCGGTACGCGGACCGGACGGGTTACGCGACGCTGACCCGGAGCCGGACGCTGGGGGAGCCCACCGCGCACTCGGCCGCGCTCACCGCGCTCGCCTACCGGATCCACGAGTCGTTCGGGCTCCAGCGGGCCCGGGTGCGGGGGATCGCGCTGCGCGCGGAGGGGCTGGCCGACGCCGGCCGGGCCTCCCGCCAGCTCACCTTCGACCCGGCGGACGAGCGGTCGCGCCGGATCGAGGAGGTGGCGGACCGGCTGCGGGAGAGGTTCGGGCCCGGAGCGGTGAAGCCGGCCGGACTCGCGGCCTGAAAGGCGGGGGTGACGCCCCTACTCGATCTACGGTGAGGCCGCGTCATTTTTTACCGACGCGTAACTTCCCACCCGACCTTACTCGTGCGTAATTTGGCATGAGCACATAAAGCTTGTGGTCCGGGCCACAGGGCGCACCGCCATCGCACCTCCCTTGAGCCGCAAGGAGACCACTCGATGCTGCCCTGGTTCCGTGCTGCGCGCACCCCACGCACGCGCAGCGTATTCGCCGCCCTGATCCTCGCCGTCACCCTCCTCGTCGCCCCTGCGGCGACCGCGACCGCGGCTGCCCCCACCGCCGCGACGGCCACCTCCCGTGGCTGGAACGACTACTCCTGCAAACCCTCCGCCGCCCACCCTCGTCCCGTCGTCCTGGTCCACGGAACCTTCGGGAACTCGATCGACAACTGGCTGGTCCTCGCCCCCTACCTGGTCAACCGGGGCTACTGCGTCTTCTCCCTCGACTACGGCCAGCTCCCCAACGTGCCGTTCTTCCACGGCCTCGGTCCCATCGACAAGTCCGCCGAACAGCTCGACGTCTTCGTCGACAAGGTGCTCGCCGCCACCGGAACGCAGAAGGCCGACATCGTCGGCCACTCCCAGGGCGGCATGATGCCGAACTACTACCTGAAGTTCCTCGGCGGCGCCCCCAAGGTCAACGCCCTGATCGGCCTCGCCCCGGACAACCACGGCACCACGCTGCTCGGCCTCACCAAGCTGCTGCCGCATTTCCCCGGCGTGGAGAAGTTCATCACCGACAAGACCCCCGGCCTCGCCGACCAGGTCGCGGGTTCCCCGTTCATCACCAAGCTCACGGCGGGCGGCGACACCGTCCCCGGAGTGCGCTACACCGTCATCGCGACCAAGTACGACCAGGTGGTGACCCCGTACCGCACGCAGTACCTGGACGGGCCGAACGTACGCAACGTCCTGCTCCAGGACCTGTGCCCGCTCGACCTGTCCGAGCACGTGGCGATCGGGACCATCGACCGGATCGCCTTCCACGAGGTGGCGAACGCCCTGGACCCGGCGCGCGCCAGGCCGACCACCTGCTCCTCGGTCATCGGCTGACGCACGACGCGCACGACGCACGACGCGCACGACGCACGACGCGCACGACGCACGACGCGCACGACGCACGACGCGCACGACGTGCGACGGGCCGAGGTCGCCGTCCGGTGGGGGGAGGACGGCGACCTCGGCCCGAGTCATGCCCCGCTTCGCCCCGCCCCGGGAAGGCGGGGCGAAGCGGAACGCGGGTCAGCGGCTGTGGCGACCGGTGGAGGCGGTGGCCCGGCGCCGCTGCGAGGAGAACAGCACGGCCGCGCCGGCGGCGAGCGCGGCGGCCCCGCCGATCGCGAGGTAGGTGCTGGTGGACGAACCGCCGGTCTCGGCCAGCACGTCCTTCTGGCCGGCCGCGTTGGCCTGGGGCGCGTTGCCCTCGCCGGCATCGGCCTTGGCCTCGGGCTCGGCGGCCGGGGCGGCGGGGGCGGCCGAGTTGACCTTCGCGCCGGTGTTCGCGTCGTCGTCGCCGTGCCCGTTGTGCTCGACGGAGGACTTCTCGGAGCCCTCGGTGATCGCGTCCTCGGAGGGGGCGGAGGGGGCCGGCGCGGGAGCACTCTCCTGCGGCTTCGGCGCCTCACCCGCAGGCTTCTCCTCCGGCGCACCGCCGCCGCCCGCACCGCCCGTGCTCGCCGACCCGCCGCCGAAGACCACGTCGGAGCAGGCGTAGAACGCCTCGGGGGAGTCGGAGCGCTGCCACACCGTGTAGATCAGCTGCCGCCCGGCCCGCTCGGGGATGGTCCCGTCGAAGACGTACGAACCGTCCACCAGCGCCGGGTCGGTGGACTGGGCGAAGGGCTTGGCCTCCAGGTCCGACCAGGCGAGCGGCTTCGTCGGGTCGTAGCCGGGCTTGGTGAGGTACAGCTCGAAGGAGCCCCGGTGCGGGGCCGTGGCACGGAACTTGAAGGTGTGCTTGCCCGCCGCCACGGGGGAGGCCGGCCAGTCGGCGCGCGGCAGGTCGAGCCCCTTGAACTTGTCGTTGGCCGCGCTGCACAGCTTGCCGTCCGGAATCAACTCACGGTGCTTGCCGGCCGCGTTGGCGATGTTGACGCCGTTCCAGTCGTACAGCGCCTGCGTACCGCCCGCCGCGACCGCCGCCTTGCACGCCGCCGACACCGGGCTCTCCGGCCCCTCCGCGAAGCACGCGGACACCCGGCTCACCGGGTCGGTGAGCGACCCGTGGGCGAGCGCCGGGGTGGCGGCGAGTCCGGCCAGCGCGAACGGTGCGAAACCGAGGGCGACGATCCCGGCGGCCTTGCGACGAGCGGTCATGGAGGGTTCTCCTTCAAAGCGGCACAACGGTGGGGCGCCGGTGCGGAGTTCCTCCCGGCGCTCAGCAAGCTAGCCGCTCGGAAGGGCCAAAAAGCCTGCTGGGACGGGGTGGAGGGGATCCTTATGGTCGCTTTAAGGAAGGGCTAAGAGGGCGCTCAGGTGGGAGGCTGCTGAGGGGGGAGCCCATGCCAGAGCGCTTCACTGTCCATGGCCGTCCACCTGAGTGCACTCTCGACCAGTCGCCGCCGTTAGACGAGAGGCGGAAAGGGCTTACTTGAAGGGCCGCCGCTCGATCGGCTTGCCCGCTATGTTCACGGCCCCAGCATCCTCATCACTTGTTGGCCGAGACCGGCGGCACCGGTGCCAACACTGATGATTCCGTTGACTGTCGAAACCCACTCCCTGAACCGATCCAGAAGGTTGGCCTCGTGGAGGGGCTCTGCAGTTTCGGGTCGGCGTACAACGGCACCCAGAAAGGCGTCGAACGCGCCTTCCACTCCGCCGCGCCCGGAAACGCGCATCATGTGCACAGCCTGCAACAGGGCATGCAGGTGACGCAGCATGAGAAGGCTTGTGCTGAGGGGAAGCTTTGCTGCGTTGACCTCGTCCATCAGGTCGACTATCAGCACTTCGAGGCGAGCAACGTCCTCGTTCGACATCGCATGCAGCGGGTCCGCCTTGTGAAGAACACGCGCGGCGCTTGCCAGGCTGTGCAGCGCTGCACTCCTGGGAACTTCTCCGCCCGGCGCGAAGGCTGTGAAGACCTTGTACAGTTCCCTACGGGCGACCAGGCCAGCCATAGCAGCTTGCAAACCATCTAGGTGAAGTAGCAGGTGCGCTTCTTCCTCGGGCTCCTCGTTCAGGGCGCGGATGCTCTCGACCACGAGATCGGGCAAGTGGGCGATGCCCGCGATGGCGTGGAGTCCTGCAGAGGTGTATTGCTCAACTTCCAGAACCTGTGCGAAAGCCTGCCAGGAGGAAATCGACTCCTGTGCTCGGCTGTTCGGGAAAGCTCGGTGCACAGCTAGGAGCACGTCTCTGAGACGGGTCGCAGGGTTGTCGTGCGTCAGTGTCATGTAGCCACGGTAGAGGCTCACTAAGAAGCCATCTCATTTGGATAGCTCGGTATTCTGTGAGTCATGGTGGGGATCGTTGAGCGGTTGGTGCCGGGCGAGTTGTGGGGGTTGTTCCAGCGGGTGGTGCCGGAGGCGCCGTCGCGGCCGCAGGGTGGTGGTCGGCGTCGGCACGGCGACCGGGAGGTGCTGGCCGCGATCGTCTTCGTGGCCACGTCGGGTTGCACCTGGCAGCAGCTGCCTTCGGCGTCGTTCGGTCCGTCCGGAGCAACTGCCCACCGGCGGTTCTCGGAGTGGTCGAAGGCCAGGGTGTGGGCCAAGCTCCACCGCCTGGTCCTCGACGAACTCGGTGCCCGTGCCGAGTTGGACTGGTCGCGGTGCGCGATCGACTCGGTGAACATGCGCGCGATGAAAAGGGGGACCTGACAGGTCCGAATCCTGTCGACCGGGGCAAGTACGGCTCGAAGATCCACCTGATCACGGAACGGTCGGGTCTGCCCATTTCCGTCGGGATCTCGGCTGCGAACCTGCACGACAGCCAGCCCCTGATCCCGCTCGTGAAGGGTATCCCGCCGATCCGCTCGCGCCGTGGACGTCGGCGGCGCAGGCCCGGCAAACTCCACGCCGACAAAGGCTACGACTACGCCCACCTGCGGCGATGGCTACACGAAAGAGGCATCACCCACCGCATCGCCCGCAAGGGAGTCGACTGTTCGCAACGGCTAGGCCGCCACCGCTGGACCATCGAACGCACCATGGCCTGGCTCGCTGGCTGCCGCCGCCTCCACCGACGCTACGAACGCAAAGCCGACCACTTCCTCGCCTTCACCAGCATCGCCTGCACTCTCATCTGCTACCGCAGACTCGCCCAATGGGATGACTTCTAATCATCAGGACCGCTCTGCGGCTTTCCGCGCTCCCGTCGGCTGGATCGGATATTGCCCACCCACTCGATCG
Organism: Streptomyces sp. cmx-18-6; assembly: GCF_046548915.1. Classification (NCBI taxonomy): domain Bacteria; kingdom Bacillati; phylum Actinomycetota; class Actinomycetes; order Kitasatosporales; family Streptomycetaceae; genus Streptomyces; species Streptomyces sp. cmx-18-6. The sequence goes on from NZ_JAEBEP010000014.1 coordinate 101,567, forward strand.
CAAACGGTATGACTCCGGCGAGGACGATAAGGCTCTTGAGAGTGATATGCGCGATCAGTCCCCCTTTCGAGCCGGCAGCCCAGTCCTCACCGGCGTAGATACTCTCGCCCGCATGGGCAGAGGAGAAACCGATACGTCCGGAGCCTGTGCTGCCGTCAGCGAACCGCCAGTCGGCGCTGCAGTAACTTGCCGTCCCTGTGTTGATGCCTCCCTCGACGCAACCTCCGGCAGAGGTGACAACCGCGGGTTCCCCCTCGATCAGCTCCCGTACGTCCGCGCCGGGCCATACCCACAGGATCGTGCCGAACAGTGCAGCAAGGGCGAGCACCATGACAAACGCCGGTCCTTTCCCCATCCGTGGCGGCGCGGTCGCCGCGGATGGCGTGTCCGTACTCTCCGGCTCGGAGCCTGTGTCCGTGGTGTCGCTCGAGTCGTCATTCATGTGACGGCACCGCCCTGCTCGATGTCGGATAAGCTCACCGCCATAATCGACGACTCCCTGTACCCAGGCGGTTCCCGACCCCCAATCTCCCGCCCGGAGCAACGACCACGTCGGTCGCCACCCTGTCTCGGGTGTGATCCGAAGACGCTGCACGCCGGTCGCGCTGACCGACTACGCCTACGTCCCCACCGCCGCCACCGGCGCGCTCATCGCCTTCCTGGTGAAGATCAGCGAGGACGGATGGAACCGGGCGTTCGTAGTGCTCGACGCGGCGGCACTGGGGTTCTGGGCGATCACCGGGGCGCAGAAGACCCTCGCCGCAGGACTCGGCTGGCTGCCCGCCCTCCTGCTCGGCACACTCAGCGCCGTCGGCGGCGGCGCTCTCCGCGACATCGTCCTGGGACGCGTACCCGCCGTCTTCGGCGGCAACGCGATGTACGCCACTGTTGCTGCGGTATCGGCTGGGATCATGGTCGACTGTTCGTACGCCCACCAGCCCTTCACCGGCATGGTGCTCGGCATCACCGTCGGCCTGCTTTTCCGCCTGGTGGCGCTGCGCCGCGGCTGGAGCCTGCCCAACAGCCCCCATTGGCAGCCCAGATCCCGCCTCGCCTCCTACCTCGGCGGCAAGGGCTTCCACCTGGCACTGAAGCAACACGAGCACAGGACACACCACAGCACCGAGGACCGCGGCAAGGCCCACGGCAACTCCTGACCCCGCCAACGCCCACCGCCCTGAAGACGCGACAGCGCCTCCGGTGCACCCGTTGGAACACCCCCACTATGACCGGCAGACCACCGAGCTATCCAAATGAGATGGCCTCTAAGACAGTTGAGAGGACTCTGTCGGAAGCTGCTCCCTTGAGCAGGTGCAAGGGCAGGGCTTCACCTGCTCAGAGATACCGTGTAGCCCTGACGGGGGGAGGACGTTGGAGCCTTGCCAGGGGGGTGCATGACAGGCGTGAGACGCCTACGAGGAGGGGGAGGAGGTGCGTGTCGCAGGCCAGCCCTCTCGGGGCCTACCTGAAGACCGCGGAGGCATTCCGGGCCCGGATCGAGGCTGACAACGGAACGGCCGAACTTCAGTCGGCGGAGATCATGCACGACCACGGCGTATCACGAGGTTTCGCGCTACGGGCGTTTCTCGCTCTCCAAGAGCGGGGAGCCGCAGAGCTGGTGCCCGGCGGGCGATGCCGAGCGGTGCAGCACGGGGAGCATGCCGACCGCAGTCCATGGCCGAACGCCTGGCTGCCGTGATCACGGAGGGCAAGCTCACCGTGGGGCCCCTTCCCCAGCGCGTCAGCACTATAGGAACGCTTTGGCGTATCGCGACCGGCAAAAGGGAGTGGCATCACACAGACGCTTGCAGATCGAAGATGGAGGCAGGAAATGCTGAGGAAGTGTCCGCGGGATCAACCCGTCCGGCCGCTCGTCTACCTTCTTCGTGAGGGAGGGCGGAGCGGCCGGATGAGGGTCCAACGGGCCAGTTCACCACTGCTGTATGGATCCGCTCCCTGCCGCAGAGCGCGTCGTGTGGCAGGGGGCGGTGTTCACAGGGTGGCGTTCAGATTCTTCGCTCTTTGCTTACGCTTCCTCTTGGGCGAGGGCGGGGTCGCCGGCGGCTCGCGGAGCCGCTTGGATTCTTCGGCGTAATTGTTGATCGTGGCGGCCATCTTCAGCGCCTGATCGGGCTCGACCGGTCCCAGATCGAGAACGTATCCCACTGAGGAACACCGGTCACACGGGGCCGACACTCCGATCCCTTCCAGGTCAACTCCCAGCTTCCGCAAGGCGTTGACCAGTTCAACACCAGCCTCTATTGCATAGTCGCGATCCTGGTCATCGAAATATTCCGGGCCGATTGGATGAAACTTCTGCTGCACGAGAACCTTTTCAGGTAGGGGAGGGGAAGCGGTGGAGCTAGTCAGTCGAATCGAGCTGTCCCACCTCCGCCTTCTTGGGCTTGGGCTGGGAGAGGGCTTTGATCTCCTTGCTCATGCGCTGGAACTCGACCGCGTACTCGTCGATCTTCTTCGCCATGTTCACGGCCTCCGCCGGCCGCAGGTTGCCCAGGACCACCAAGTAGGGATCCTTGACAACAGTGCAGGTGTGGCAGACCTGCGAGATGCCGATGCCGTCGAAGTCGACACCGAACCTTCGCAAGGCATTGACCAGTCGAACTCCGGCCGAAACGGATTCAACGCGATCCGTATCGTCAAAATATTCCGGACCGACGTCATCGCCGACATTCAAGGAAAGCCTGCCCTTGTTCTCGCAGCAATTCTCTGTCATGGTCAGCCTTTCGTCGTGGGGTTTCCAGCGTGAGGAGTTTTCACATCTGAGGGGGCAACCCTTCGCCGCGTCCTCTCGGTGTGACTTCATGCAAAACCAGCGGCAGGCGTTGGCCAGGGATAGTGAACGTGGTCTACCCAGGTGCGTCACGAACCTCGTGGTGCTGATATCCGAGACCGGTCGACGGCGGCGAAACCGGAATAGTCTTGCTCGTGGGTATCGCCGCGTCACCAGATCGGTTACAGGTACGCCCGGTGTGTGGTGCTGCGAGCCCGCAGGTCGTCCGCGTCTCGGCGGGCCAGTTGCTCAAAGACCATCCGCTCGACCCTCGCCAGACAGTCGTCGCAAGCGAACATGTCGCCGTCGCCGTCCCTGGTGCGGATGGGCCCGAACCACTTGACGGATACGCACTCCCGGCCGCATCCGAGCCAGCAGGGCCCCATGATCCGGTTGAGTTTCACGTGGGCAGGGGGAACTGGAACTGATCCGCCGGCCGGAAGACCGTACGAGGGCTAGTCATGATCCAGGGCAGTCGTCGGCCCTCCAACTCCAGGATCCGGCTGCTCCCGGTTGCCCCTCTCATGTTGCGGATGCGGTAGCAGGTGCCGTCGAGAGGAAGGTGGTCACCGACCCTGACCCCATCGGGCCTTACCTCCAGAGGCAAGGTGCCTTCCGGGCGCAGCTCTTCGAGCGGCTTCGCCGGCCGATACGCCAGGCTCTCCAGCCCAGCCGCAAGGCGTTCGGCCGTTCTCACGCTCATGCGTCCGCGGACGGTTACCACGAGCCGCCCGCTCACGGCTTCGGGAGCAACCTGCTCCAGGAAGACGCCATAACCGCGCAACGCACGGACAAGGCGAACAGCTGTAGCGGATGCCTCTTTCTCCGTGGGCTCATTGGGGTCTGGTGGCACATAGGGCAGCGGGAAGCTCGTCATGTGAGTACTCCTGGTGGGGGATCTCCGCTCGATCTGCTTCCAGAGTGCACTTGCCTGACTACGCTGTGAAGTTCTCAGGTGCCCAACCTGCATGTTGGTCAGCAAGGCATATGCCCGACCCGTTGACCAGGAGGAATGCGGCAGGTCATCTGCCTTTTCAGGGGTGTGGGTCAGAGGAGGTTGGAATGTCTGACGATGTTGACGCCCGGCGGCAGTTCGGGGCGGAGCTGAAGAGTCATCGTGAGCTGTACGGTGAAAAGGGGATGACTCAGACAGAGTTGGCCATAAGGTGCAAGACTTCAAAAAGTACTATCAGCCGCCTGGAGGCTACGGCGGGGCGGATCCCGCCGGAGATTCCAGCCCTCCTCGATCAAGTTTTTGCTACTGACGGAACATTTCAACGTCTCTACGAGCAGATCGAGGCAGAGGGCTTCTCCGCCTACTCACGCAAGCGGATTGAGTTGGAGCCCAAGGCATCCGCCATCGTCGAGTGGTCGCCCACTGTCGTTCCGGGGCTGCTCCAGACTGCGGGGTACGCCCATGCGTTGCTTCAAGAGGGCATGCCAAGGGCAACCGAGGCAGAGGTGCAACGCAAGGTTCAGCAGCGTTTGAGTCGACAGGAATTACTCAGGGGACCCACGCCCCCGGATCTGTCCGTCGTGATCTGTGAGTCCGTGGTTCGGCGCATGGTCGGCGGGCCGGAGGTTATGCGTGGCCAGTTGAAGGCTCTGTTGAACATCGCATCGCGGCGGACGACGATCCTCCAAGTTCTGTCTCTGGGCGCGGAGTACCCCCACCGCCTCATGGATGGCTCTCTGTCCGTCGTGACAACCCATGATCGGCTGGTGGTTGCCTACACAGAGGGCATCCGATCAGGCTCAATCATTGAAGAGCCGGGGGAAGTTCGCGCGCTGGAGAGGTCTTACGATTTGCTCACCGCATCAGCTCTCTCGCGTGACGCGTCTGCCCGGATGATCAGAAGCACCATGGAGGCACTGTGACCACTGAGTGGGTCAAGAGTTCGTACAGCAACCAGGACGGTGGCAACTGCGTGGAGTGGTGCCCTTCTGTGGCTGCTGGGACCGGCATCGTCCCCGTCCGTGACAGCAAGGTCCCCGCAGGCCCATCCCTGACGGTCTCGCGCGCCGCGTGGGTCGGTCTGGTGGAGTACGTCAAGACCACTGCGGTCTAGCCATCCAGCAATGCAAAGGGGTTCTCACCAGTCGGTGGGGGCCTCTTTGCGTTGTTGGTCGTGACGGGGAGCAGGAGTGCGCCGTCGAAGGGCGGCCGCCGGCAGCTCCGTTCCTCAGCGCCGCACGTCTCGATGCTCACCCGGGGAACGCAGGCCGAGCCACTGTTCCGCGTCCCAGGCGTGGAACCGCTCCACCTCGGTGAACCCCAGCTTCGCCGCGAGGCGCATCGAGCCGGTGTTGGCGGTCTGCGTGGTGAGCACCACCGGTTCGCCGGGAAGGGCGTCGTCGAGCCAGTCGAGTGCCGCCGCGCACGCCTCGGCGGCGTACCCGGACCCCCACGCACGCGGCAGAAACAGGTAGCCGAGATCGGCCTTTCCGGCGGCGGCCGGGCGGCGGTCCGCCGGTGTCCTTCTGAGGAGGATGTGGCCGATCATCGCCCCGTCGAGCTCGACGACGAAACTGCCGGGCCACCGCTCCGGCGCCTCGGGCATCTCGCGTTCGAGATCGTCACGGCGTCGGGGGCCGCCCAGGTAGGTGTGCACCTCCGGCGAGGCCAGCAGCTCGATGAACGTCGCACGGTCCCGGGCCTCGGACTCACGGAGCACGAGCCTCCCGGTCCGGATCGGCTCGGGCGGCCAGGTGACGTGTTCGAGGTGAGTCATGCCGACCAGCCAATCAGGGGAGTCGGCAGTGATCAAGGTTTGCGGGCCGGTCTGCCCACCTGCCCGGGGCCCGGCCGTTTCTGTACGTCGTACGACGGTGGGGCGACCGGGAAGCGGCCGGGAGAACCGGCGTTGTCAGTGGTGGCTGAGAGCATCGGGATCATGACGACGATCGACTGGGACGCGGCGGCCGACTCCTTCGACCGGGAGCCCGACCACGGGCTTCTCGACCCCACCGTGCGCGACGCCTGGGCCGGCCGGCTGGAGAGCTGGCTGCCCGGCACCCGCAGTGACGTGCTGGACCTGGGGTGCGGCACCGGAAGTCTCTCGCTGCTGGCCGCAGGGCAGGGGCATCGGGTCACCGCCGTCGACCGGTCGCCCCGGATGGCCGAGCAGGCCCGGGCCAAGCTCGCCGGGACCGGGGCGGAGGTGCTGGTCGGGGACGCCGCCAGGCCGCCCGTGGGGGAGCGGGTGTTCGACGTGATCGTGGCCCGGCACGTCGTCTGGTTGCTGCCCGACCCGGCGGCGGCCCTCGCGCACTGGTTCGGTCTGCTGAAGCCGGGCGGGCGGCTGGTGTTGGTCGAGGGGGTGTGGGGCGGGGTCGGGCTCTCCGCGGCCCGGGTCACCGCCCTGCTCGCCCCGCACACCGAGCGCGTCCACCACGAGGACCTGGCCGGCGACCCGCGCCTGTGGGGCAAGGAGGTCGACGACGAGCGGTACGCGTTGGTGGCCCGCGCGGAGCCGCCGCATCGGCACACCGAAGTCGTCGACGTCCACCTGATCCTGCGTCGCGGCCCGGACGTCCTGCTCGCCCGCCGCGCCGATACGGGGTACGCGGACGGCCTGCTGCACATGCCCTCCGGCCACGCGGAGGACGGCGAGGACGTCCGTGAGGCGATGATCCGGGAGGCCGCCGAGGAGATCGGCGTCGAGCTGGACCCCGAGGCGCTGGGCGTCGCCCTCGTGATGCAGCACCGGGGGCCCGGCGGCGGGGCGCGCATGGGCTGGTTCTTCGTCGCGGAGTACGACGCGGAGCACCCGCCGCGCAACGCGGAGCCGGAGAAGTGCTCCGAGCTGGACTGGTTCCCGCTGGACGCCCTGCCGGACGACATGGTCGCGTACTGCCGTGCGGGCCTGGACGGTTACCGGGCGGGTGAGCGCTTCATGATCCACTGGCACGAGGACGGCGACCCGATCGCCCACCGGCCGGACGGCGCGCGAAGGGCCGTGGCGCTGGCCGTCGCGGAGCCGCCGTCGTCGCCCCGCCCCTGAAGTCCCTTGCGCGACGGTCGTGACGGTCAGGCCAGCAGGTCCGTCAGCCCTTCGGTCCGGGCCAGGCGTTCCAGCTCGTCCAGGGCGCGGGACGCCGAGCCGGCCGCCTCGGGGTCGCGCTCGGCCAGGCCGCTCGCCCCGAACTCGTCCTCGTCCAGCCGCAGTACGAAGGTCCCGTCCGCCGACACCCACAGGTCCAGGTCCAGGTCCTCCACGCTCAGCACCCCGTTCGCCAGGACGGCGGGCCGGGTGATGTCGCAGTACCACCCCTTGAGTTCCCCGCCGCCGGTGCGGACCTCCTTCACCGCGAACCACCGGTCCCGCCAGTAGTGCTCGGTGAAGACGTCGCCCGGCTCGAACCGGACGAACCCGAAGTCCCGCACCCCCGGCGCGGCCCACGGAGCCCGTACGGTGACGCGGGCGCCGTCGTCGCGGACCAGCTCCGCCGGATACCGGATCTTCGTGCGGCCCGCCTTGGTCAGGGCGACGACCAGGCCCTTGGACCGGGGCGCGCGGGCCGCGCGCGGCTCAGCCGAGGCTGCGGACATGACGGACCTCCGTGGCGCAGACGGTGTAGCCGAACCACTTGTTGACGGCCAGCATCGGGCCGTTGCCCGTGTCGTTCGAGGTGTAGGCGTCCGTGTAACCGGCCGCCCGCGCCCGGTGCAGCGAGTCGTTCTTCGCCAGCTTCGCCAGGCCCCGCCCCCGGAACGTCCGCAGGGTGCCGGTCATGTTGCTGGAGTACGTGCGGTTCCCGTCGGTGCCGGCGGCGCTGAACGCCGCTACCTCGCCGTCCACCAAGACCACCGAGGACAGCGCGAGGTCCAGGGTCGGGTGACGCCAGACGTTCGTCAGCCAGTCCTCGTAGTCGTCCAACTCCGTGGAGATGTCGCTCGGTTCGTCCGACGACGCCTGCGCGTCCGCCTCGAACAGCGGCCGGGGGTCGTCGGCGAAGTCGGCCGCCGTCCTCAACTCGACGCCCGCCGGGACCTCCTGGAGCGGCGGCAGGGAACCGCCCGCCAGATCCAGGTGCTGGAAATGGGCGGAGCGGCCGGGCCGGTAGCCCCGGCTGCCGGCGAACTCCAGGTTCTGCGGCGTGTCCAGCACCCAGGCGTGGACGACCGTGGCCCCGGCCTGGGCCAGGTGCTCCTCCGCCGTGCTCAGCAGCAGTGAGCCCGCGCCGCGACCGGTGCGGCCCGGAACGACGTGCGGGGTGACATACCCCTGCCCCGCCTCCGAGCTGTCGTGCGCGATGCCCGCCTGCGCCGTGCCGATGATCTCGCCGTCCTGCTCGGCCACCAGCAGCCGGTAGTGCCGGTCCGGATGGGAATGGGCCAGATCGTGCGCGACCTGCTCGGGGGTGGAGAGCAGATAGGGGACCGAGGCCCGCCGGGCCAGCGTCCACGCGTGAGCGTCGAGCGGTCGGAAGTCACGCACCATCACCGTCATGCGGGGGACGTTACGCGGGGCCCCGCCGCGATCGCCTCCCCTTTTTCCGCCGGTCGGGGACAATCGGCCCGTGACTGAGAAGCCCATGACTGAGAAGATCGTCCTGGACCCGGACTCCGGCATCGCCCCGTACGAGCAACTGCGCACCCGGCTCTCCGAGCTGGCCCGTTCCGGCGCGCTCCCGGTCGGCCACCGGCTCCCGACCGTACGCGGCTTCGCCGAGGAGCTGGGCCTCGCCGCCAACACCGTGGCCAAGGCGTACCGCGCGCTGGAGGCGGACGGTGTGATCGAGACCCGGGGGCGCAACGGGACCTTCGTCGCGGCCGCCGGGGGAGCGGCCGAGCAGCGGGCCGCGGCCGCCGCACAGCAGTACGCCGAGACCGCCCAGCGGCTCGGACTGCCCCGGGACCGGGCGCTGTCGCTCGTACAGGACGCGGTACGGGCGGCGTACGCCCGCTGACGAACGCAGACCGTTGGCCCCGCCGGACCACCCACCCCCTTGACGTACGCCGCGTACGCGCGCTGAGCTGACCCGCCGCCTCGCGCGCCCCCGTGCGCCGAGCTCCCCGGACCCCGCACCCACCCCCGTACCGACTACAAGTACAGCCCCGCGTCCGCCCCCGCGTCCTGCTTCGGCACCGACGCGGGGCCGATGCCCCGGCGCAGCGCGTACAGCTCGGCGAGCGAGCTGCCGTCCCGGCTCACGCCCTCCTCCGTGCCCAGCCACGCCACCGACTCCTGGCGGGTCAGCGGGCCGACCTCGATGCGGGCCAGGCAGCGGCCCGGCCGGACGACCGCCGGATGCAGCCGCTCCAGGTCCTCGTTGGTGGTGACCCCCACCAGCACGTTCCGGCCCTGGCCGAGCAGACCGTCCGTCAGGTTCAGCAGCCGGGACAGGGCCTGGCCCGCGGTGTGCCTGGCCTCGCCGCGGATCAGCTCGTCGCAGTCCTCCAGGAGCAGCAGCCGCCACCGGCCCTTGGCCGTGCCGTCGTCCTCACCGATCGCGATGTCCATCAGATAGCCGACGTCGTTGAAGAGCCGCTCCGGATCCAGTACGCAGTCGACCTGGCACCAGTCGCGCCAGGACCGGGCCAGGGTGCGCAGCGCGGACGTCTTGCCGGTGCCGGGCGGCCCGTGCAGCAGGAGCAGCCGGCCCGCGATGTCGTCCGGGGTGACCTTCATCAGCCGGTCCATGGCATCGGCCACCGGTGCGGTGTAGTTGGGGCGGACCTCGTCCCAGCTCCCGGCGGCGATCCGCCGGGTGGTGCGGTACGGGCCGCGGCGCGGGGAGACGTACCAGAAGCCCATGGTCACGTTGTCGGGCTGCGGTTCGGGTTCGTCCTGGGCCCCGTCCGTCGCCTGCCCGAGGACCTTCTCCGCCAGCTCGGCGCTGGTCGCGGTGACCGTGACGTCCGCGCCCCGGTTCCAGCGGGAGACCAGCAGCGTCCAGCCCTCCCCCTCGGCGAGCGTGGCGCTGCGGTCGTCGTCCCGGGCGGCCCGCAACACCGTGGCGTGCGGGGGCAGCAGGGTCGCGCCGGCCCTGACCCGGTCGAGGGAGGAGCTGTGGGAGTACGGCTGCTCGCCCGTCGCGAAGCGGCCGAGGAAGAGCGCGTCGACGACGTCGGAGGGTGAGTCGCTGTCGTCCACGGTGAGCCGGATCGGCAGAGCGGATTCGGGGGAGGCAGACATGGCGCCCATGATCCGGCACGGGGGCACCCCGCGCACCCAGGTTTCACCAGCTCGTGCCCTCTGTCCCGGGGCGTACGACGGTGCTCACGCCCCCTCAAGGGGCGGACGAAGGGGCGGACGACGGTGTGGGGGGCCACTGCGCCGGAGCGCGCCGGGGTGACGTACCGCCACCGGTGGGTCAAGGAACCGCCGTTGAACTCCAGGGGGCGGGTGGAAGCACTCGGCGCCTATTTTTGGCATGAACACTTCCGGTTCGGCGAGGGCGCTGCTACTACGGAGTAGGCAGATACCCCCTGCTCAAGGAGGTCCCATGAAAATGTCCAGACTCGTGGCGTTCTCGTCCTCTCTCCTGCTCGGCGCCGCCCTCGCCCTGACCGGCGCGGGGACCGCGAACGCCGACTCCTCCGCCCAGGCCGTCGACTACGTCGCCCTCGGTGACTCGTACTCCTCCGGCGTCGGAGCCGGCAGCTACGACAGCTCCAGCGGCGACTGCAAGCGCAGCACCCGTGCCTACCCCAGGCTCTGGGCCGCCGCCAACTCCCCCTCCTCGTTCGCCTTCACCGCCTGCTCCGGAGCCCGTACCGGAGACGTCACGAGCAGTCAGCTCGGACCGCTGAACTCCTCCACCGACCTCGTGTCGATCTCCGTCGGCGGCAATGACGCGGGCTTCGCCGACGTCATGACGACCTGTGTCCTCCAGTCCGAGGCCACCTGCCTCAGCCGCATCGCCACCGCCCGCGCCTACGTCGACTCGACCCTGCCCGGCAAACTCGACTCCGTGTACGCGGCGATCAAGGCCAAGGCCCCCTCCGCCCGGGTCGTCGTCCTCGGATACCCCCGCTTCTACCAGCTCAGCGGCAACTGCGTGGCCGGCCTCAGCGAGAAGGAGCGCTCCGCCATCAACGGGGCGTCCGACTACCTGAACGCCGCCACCGCCAAGCGCGCCGCCGACCACGGCTTCACGTTCGGTGACGTCAGGACGACCTTCACCGGGCACGAGATCTGCTCGGGCAGCTCCTGGTTGCACAGCGTGAACTGGCTCAACATCGGTGAGTCCTATCACCCCACCGCCGCCGGACAGTCGGGCGGCTATCTGCCGGTCTTCAAGTCCGCCGCCTGACAGGCTAGTTGCTCCGGCATCGCCCTCCTGTGCGGGAGGCTCCGTCTTCTCGGGGTCTCCCGTTCTGCCGTACAGCCCATCCGAACTGTCCGAAGTCGCCCCGGAATCGGGCGGATTCGGTAACTGGTCGTCAACCTCCGTATGTGTGTGCTCGATCCTGCGGGCGGGATACCCGTGTGTCACCGTGGGGCGATAGGGTTAACCTGCCCGGACCGGGTGCCCTCGTACGGGTGGGGAGTGACATGGAACAGATAACGGTGCGGAGCAGGCCGCGTGTGCCTGCCATCACATGCGGGAGCGGTGCGACCAGTACGCGCCTCGACCGCCACCTCGCGGTGCTCGGCGGCCCTGTCGTCCCGCAGCGCGAGTCGGCGGAGGCGACGCTGCTGATGCGCGAGCTGACCTCGCGCGATGCCGCGCACACCGGCCGGAGCAGGAGCGCCCGTGTGTCGCTCTTCGCCCCGCTGCGGCGACTGCGGCGTTCGCTCTTCGGCAGCCGCCGCTGACCGACCGCATGTCGACCAAGGGGCCGGCCCACCGCTCGGGGCGGCCCACTGTCCGGCCTGCTCCCGCCCGGGCCGTCCCGGAATCGGCTCAGGCGACCACTCCGTCCCGGCGCAGCACCGCCGTCTGCTCGTCCGTCATCCCCAGGGCGCGCAGCAGCGCATCGGTGTGCTCACCCAGCGCCGGTACGGCTCCCATCCGCGGCTCCGCCCCTCCCGGCAGCGTGATCGGCGGCAGCAGCGCCCGCAACGGCCCGACCGGCGAATCCACCTCCCGCCACCGGTCCCGCGCCGCGAGCTGCGGATGCGCCGCCACGTCGGCCACCGTGTTCAGCCGGGCGCACGCGATGCCCGCCGCCTCCAGGGCGTCCAGCGCCTCCTGACCCGTCAGCCGCGCCAGCGCCCGCCCCACCGCCTCGTCGGTCCGCTTCCGGTTCGCGGTGCGCGCGGTGTTCGTCGCGAAGTCCGGGTCGCCGGCCAACTCGGGACGTACGAGCACCTGTTCGGCGAGCCGCCGCCACTCCCGGTCGTTCTGCACGGAGAGCAGCACCCGCTCCCCGTCCGCCGTCGCGTAGGCGTCGTACGGCGCGATCACCGAGTGCGCGAGTCCCGTGCGCGGCGGGGGAGGGGACCCGTGCATCCCCTGGTGCAGCGGATGCCCCATCCACTCGGCCAGCGCGTCCAGCATCGACACCTCCACCGGCCCGCCCCGCCCGGTCGTGCCCCGCCGCAGCAGAGCCGCCAGCACCCCCGAGAACGCGTACATGGCCGCCGCGATGTCCGCCGCCGGAACGCCCGCCTTCACCGGCTGCTCGGCGGTCCCGGTGACGGAGACCAGGCCCGCCTCGCACTGCACGAGCATGTCGTAGGCCCGCTTGTGCGCGTACGGTCCGCCCTCCCCGTAACCGGAGACGTCCACCGCCACCAGCCGCGGGTGCGCCGCACAGAGCGTCGCGGCGTCCAGCCCGAGCCGGGCCGCCGCGCCCTGCGCCAGATTCTGTACGAACACATCGGCACCGGCGACGAGTTCACGCACCACCGCCAGCCCGCGCGGGTCCTTCAGATCGATCGCCAGGGACTCCTTGCCCCGGTTGCACCACACGAAGTGCGAGGCGAGACCCCGCGCCGACGTGTCGTACCCGCGCGCGAAGTCGCCGCCGTCCGGGCGCTCCACCTTGATGACCCGGGCCCCGAGATCGGCGAGCTGCCGGGTGGCGAAGGGGGCGGCGACGGCTTGTTCGACGGCGACCACGGTGATGCCGTCGAGGGGGAGTGGCGATGTGTTCATGGACCCGTGCTTACCCTGTGACCGGCCCTTTTCGCCACCTCCGGGCTGGGCGGGAAGGCTGACCGCACGCCCTCACAGCAGGGCGAACTGTCCCTCCGGCCCCTCCTCCTGGTGACCGAGGACCGACGCGGGCCGCCGCGCGGAGGCCGGGACCGGCAGCACCCCGGCCGCCCGCAGCTCCTCCGGCGGGATCAGGCGCGCCCCCCGCTCCAGCCGGGCCCGCAACGCCTCCTGCCGGGGCCGCAGCCCGTCCAGGAGCGCCAGTACGGAGATGAGCTCCAGCAGCTCCGAGGTCCACTCCCGGGTCCACCCGCGCGCACCGACCGCCTCCAGGCCGTCCGCGCCTTCGGGGCCCGCGCCCGCCGCTGCCGCCGCCCGGCGTTCGAACCAGAGCTCCAGCACCCGTACACCGCTCACCGTGAACTCCCACGCCCCCGCGGGCACCGGCGAGATCCGGCCATCACCGATGACCAGGGCCTCGGCCTCCGCGTCGTACCCGATCCCGGTGGGCCGCGTCGGGAGCGCCGCCCGCACATAGGGCCTGCGCCCGCCCGGCAGCCGGGGGCGCTCCCCGCCCCGCGCCCCGCGCAGCTGGATCCGGATCAGCTCCCGGCCGAGCGACACCCCGGCCGCCCACACCTCGGCGTCGGCGGGCAGCGGGACCCGGCAGCCGGACGGGGACGGCAGGGCGGCGGCCAGGATCCAGGCCAGCACGGAGTCGGGATCGGTCCGCTCCGGGCCCAGCCGTGTGCGCAGCACGTCCAGCAGGCCCGGCGCCAGATTGGGGTCGGTGGCGCCCGGCCGCCGGTACAACGGCCGGATCCGGCCCGGCCGTCCGGCGGGGGAGTAGCCGTCCGGCAGCAGGCAGCTCACCGACAGGGCGGGCCCCGGGGCCTGGGGCACATGACCGTGTTCGACCGCGAAGAGCTGATGCTCGTCCCCGACCCGCCACAGCTCCGGGCGGGCCGCGTCGATCAGCCGGTGGTCGGGAAGCAGCCACTGCTCGTCGTAGGGACCGTGCAGAATCCGTACGGGATCGGGGCAGGCCCCCGGCTCACGGGCGAAGCGGCTCGTCCCGCCGGCCCGCCCGGGCAGCGCCGCGACCGGGGTGTGGGGCGTACGGGACCGGGTCGGCCGGAACAGCCGGTCCTGCTCGGGGCCCTCGGCGGCGGCCAGGTGCTCCCAACGCGTCCGGAGTGCGGCGGGGTCGGGGCCGCTCACCCAGGAGCGGCCGGTTCTCAGCGGGCGCACCGACCACGGCATCAGGTCATCCAGCGGCACGGACCCCGTGTCCTCGCCCGATCCGGCCGCTGCCGCCGTCCTGCGCGCTGCCACCGAGCCGTCCTCCCCTGTCCGCTCTCCGCCGGCCCCGTCCGCCGCGACCCGTTCGCATCGTAACGGCGGGGGCGGGCGGCCGGCGGCGGGGTCAGTGAGCCTCCACCGTCACGGAGAACGAGAACCGGTCGCCCCGGTAGCGGATCCGGGCCACGTCCACGACGCGCCCCTCCTCGTCGTACGTCACGCCCGTGTAGTGCAGGATCGGGCTGAGCAGCGGGACGTGGAGGAGTTCGGCGGTGACCGGGTCGGCGAGCCGGGCCTCCACCGTGTCGGTGATCCGGGAGATCCTGACCCCGACGGCGTCGCGCAGCACCTTCGTCATCGGCCAGCGTTCGAGGTCGGCCACATCGATGCGGGCGGCGACGTCGGGGCGCACCGCGTTCTCCGCCCAGTTGGTCGGCTCGCCGCTCTCGCCGTCGCGGCGCAGCCGCCGGTAGCTGACCACCTCGGCGCAGTCCGGGAAGAACTCCGCGAGATCACCCGGCACCGGCCCCGCCCCGTGGCCGAGAATCGTCGTCGCCTCGCCGGACTGCTGGGCCACGATCGCGTCGACCGAGCCCAGCAGCCGGACCGGGGCGCCCCGCCGGGCGCGCGGTTCGATGAACGTGCCGCGCCGCCGGTGCCTGCTGATCAGCCCTTCCGTCTCCAGCTCCTTGAGCGCCTGGCGCATCGTGAGCACGCTGACCCCGTAGTGGGCGGCGAGCTGTTCCTCGGTGGGCAGCCGGAGGGACGCGTCCTGCGGGCGGCCGAGTATGGAGGCCCGCAAGGACTGGGAGACCTGGTACCAGAGCGGCAGTTTCCGGTTGAGGACGAGGGAGTCGGGGGCGAAGGCGGGCGGGTGGAGGTGGGGCTGCGGCGCCCGGTCGGCCCCGGCCCCCGGTTCCTTCCGTGCCCCCGCCCCGGTCGTGTCATGGCTCTCTGTCACGTCGTCCCCGTCCCGTCCGTCCTGCCCCCGACCTGTCCCCGTCCCGTCTCTTCCGGGCCCCACCGACCTGTCCCCGTCCCGTCTCCTCCGGGCCCCACCGGCCCGCGCCGCCTGCCCGGCTACGGCCGGAAGTTGCGGGTCAGACCCTGCCACACGTCGTCGTAGCCCCGCTGAAGGTGGTCGGCTCCGGCCGCCTGCGCGGTCGCCGTGACGGGCCAGCGGGTCTCGAACATGAAGGCCAGGCCGTCGTCGATCTTCTGCGGCTTCAGCTCCGCCGCGCTCGCCCGGTCGAAGGTCTCACGGTCCGGGCCGTGGGCCGACATCATGTTGTGCAGCGAGCCGCCGCCGGGGACGAAGCCGTCCGCCTTCGCGTCGTACGCCCCGTCGATCAGGCCCATGTACTCGCTCATCACGTTCCGGTGGAAGTACGGCGGCCGGAAGGTGTCCTCACCGACCAGCCAGCGCGGGGCGAAGACGACGAAGTCGACGTTGGCCAGACCGGGGGTGTCGGTCGGGGAGGTCAGCACCGTGAAGATGGAGGGGTCGGGGTGGTCGTAGCTGATCGTGCCGATGACGTTGAACCGGTGCAGGTCGTAGACGTACGGGGTGTGGTTGCCGTGCCAGGCGACGACGTCGAGCGGGGAGTGGTCGTACGTGGCCGACCAGAGGTTCCCGCAGAACTTGTTGACCACCTCCACCGGCCTCTCGTCGTCCTCGTACGCGGCGACGGGGGCCAGGAAGTCACGGGCGTTCGCCAGCCCGTTGGCGCCGATCGGCCCGAGGTCCGGGAGCGCGAACGGGCGGCCGTAGTTCTCGCAGACGTACCCGCGTGCCGTCTCGTCCAGCAGCTCCACCCGGAAGCGGACTCCGCGCGGGATGAGCGCGATATGGCCCGGTTCGGCGCGCAGCAGGCCCAGTTCGGTGCGGAGCAGCAGACCGCCGTGCTCGGGGACGATCAGGAGCTCGCCGTCCGAGTCGCTGAACACCCGGTCGGTCATGGAGGAGTCGGCGTGGTAGAGGTGCACCGCCATGCCGGTGCGCTGGGCGGCGTCACCGTTGCCGCCCAGGGTCCACAGCCCGCCGAGGAAGTCCGTGCCGGGCGCGGGGGCGGGGAGCGGGTTCCAGCGGAGCCGGTTCGGGTCCGGCACGGTCTCGGTGAAGGGCGCGGTGCGCAGGTTGCCGTTGTCGGTCCGCACGAAGGCCGGGTGCGCGGCCGAGGGGCGGATCCGGTAGAGCCAGGAGCGGCGGTTGTCCGCGCGGGGCTCGGTGAAGGCGGACCCGCTCAGCTGCTCCGCGTACAGCCCGAGGGGGGCGCGCTGGGGTGAGTTGCGGCCGTGCGGCAGCGCACCGGGAACCGCCTCCGAGCTGTGCTCGTTCCCGAAACCGGAGGAGTACGTCAGCCCCTCGGCCGTCTTTCTCGCCTGCTCGATGCCGCTCATTCCGCACTCCTGGCGCTCATGAAGCCCTCGAATCCGCTGGACAACGAATCCTATGGACCACCGTAGGAATAGGAGGCGGGCGCGTCAACGGCATAGATCACGCCATTCGGGGCGTGTGCGGGGCGCGCGGGCGACCCGAAGGGTGTCGAAGGGCGGGCGCACTGCCCTACGCTCGCGCACAGGGTGTCCCCAGGGAGGTGCACGGCATCATGGAACCCGTGCCCCACGCGAACCCGAACCTCCGACGCGCTCCCGTGCAGCAGCGCAGCGCCGAACGACTCGCCCGGATACTCGACGCCTGCGCCGGCCTCCTCGACGAGACCGGTTACGAGCAGCTCTCCACCCGTGACGTCGCCCTGCGCGCCGAAGTGCCCATCGGCTCCGTCTACCGGTTCTTCTCCAACAAGCGCGCCCTCGTCGACGCCCTCGCGCTGCGCAACCTGGACAGCTACGCCGAACGCATCACCGCACGGCTCGCCGTCATCCCCGCCGACGACTGGCGCGCCGCCATCGACGCGGTGCTCGACGAGTACCTGGCCATGAAGCGGACGGTTCCGGGCTTCGCCCTGGTCGACTTCGGCCCGCCGTCCCTGATCGAGGGGCCGGCGGACGACGCCAACCGGCGTCTCGCGGGCCGGCTCGCCGATCTGCTCGCCGGGCACCTCGGCCGCCCGGCCGGCCCCGACCTGCTGCGGGCCGTCCTGGTCAGCGTCCAGGCGGCGGACGCCCTGCTCCAACTCGCCTTCCGCATCGACCCGTCGGGCGATCCGGCGATCGTGGCGGAGACGCGGACGCTGGTACGGGCCTACCTCGCGCAGATCCTGGACTGAGCCGGGCCCGTTTCCCGGGGAGGGTGTGCGGCCGGGGCCTGGGGGTTCGTCGCTCGAAGCCTCCCCGTCATGCGTACCGGTCGGTATGCTCGGTCGGACCGGGCCCCCTGGCTCCACCCGGGCCTGCCACATCCGCCCGCGTTCACCCGCATCC
Organism: Streptomyces sp. cmx-18-6; assembly: GCF_046548915.1. Classification (NCBI taxonomy): domain Bacteria; kingdom Bacillati; phylum Actinomycetota; class Actinomycetes; order Kitasatosporales; family Streptomycetaceae; genus Streptomyces; species Streptomyces sp. cmx-18-6. The sequence goes on from NZ_JAEBEP010000014.1 coordinate 119,097, forward strand.
GCCCGCCGTCACCGCCGTCGCCCCGGGGAGGGCCCGTGTCCCGCAACTCCCGTACCGCACCGCGTATCTGCCCCCTCTGCGAAGCCACCTGCGGCCTCACCCTCACCATCGAGGGAACCACCGTCACCGGTGCGCGCGGCGATCGCGACGACATCTTCAGCCGGGGCTTCGTCTGCCCCAAGGGCGCGGCCTTCGGGGGCCTCGACGCCGACCCCGACCGGCTGGCCGCCCCGCTCGTACGGGGGGAGGACGGGGAGCTGCGGGAGGCGGCCTGGAGCGAGGCGTTCGACCGGATCGCGGAGCGCATACCGGCCCTGGTCGAGGCCCACGGCCCGCAGGCGGTCGGCGTGGTGCTCGGCAACCCCAACGTGCACACCATGGCCGGGGCCCTCTACCCGCCCCTGCTGCTCGCCGCGCTGCGCACCCGCAACGTGTTCACGGCGAGCACCCTCGACCAGATGCCCAAGCACGTCTCCAGCGGACTGCTCTTCGGAGACGCGCACGCCATCCCCGTACCGGATCTCGACCGCACCGACCACCTCCTCCTCATCGGCGCCAACCCGCTGGAGTCCAACGGCAGCCTGTGCACGGCCCCCGACTTCCCCGGCCGGCTCAAGGCGCTGCGCCGGCGCGGCGGCACCCTCACCGTCATCGACCCGCGCCGCACCCGTACCGCCCGCCTCGCGGACCGGCACGTCGCGATCCGGCCGGGAGCCGACGCCCTGCTGCTCGCCGCGATGGCCCACGTACTCCTCCAGGAAAAGCTCGCCGACCCCGGCCCGCTCGCCGAGCACCTGGAGGGGGTGGACGAACTCGCCGCCGCCCTGGCCGACTTCACCCCGGACGCGGTCGCCGCCGCCTGCGACGTGGACGCGGCCACCATCGCGGCCCTCGCCCGGGAACTGGCCGCCGCACCCACCGCCGCCGTCTACGGGCGGATCGGCAGCTGCACCGTCGAGCACGGCACCCTCGCCAGCTGGCTGGTGGACGTCCTCAACATCCTCACCGGCAACCTCGACCGCCCCGGCGGCGCCCTCTTCCCGCTCTCCGCGACGGCGCGCGCACCCCGCCCCGCCGCTCCCGGCAAGGGCTTCGCCCTGGGCCGCTGGGCGAGCCGGGTCTCCGGCCATCCCGAGGCCAAGGGCGAACTCCCCATCGCCGCCCTGGCCGAGGAGATCGAGACCCCGGGCGAGGGCCGGATCCGCGCCCTGCTCGTCCTCGCCGCCAACCCCGTCCTCTCCGCGCCGGACGGCGACCGGCTCGACGCGGCGCTGGCCGGCCGCCTCGACTTCATGGTCAGCGTCGACCCGTATCTCAACGAGACCTCCCGCCACGCCGATGTCGTCCTGCCCCCGCCGCCGCCCTCGCAGGCCGCCCACTTCGACTTCGCGTTCAACTCCTTCGCCGTGCGCAACCAGGTCCGCTACACCCCCGCCCCCGTCCCCCTGGAGGAGGGGCGGATGGACGAGAGCGAGATCCACGCCCGGCTGATCCTCGCGGTGGGCGGGATGCACGGCGCCCCGCCCTCTGCCGTCGACGACCTGGCCATCTCCACCGCGATCAGCAGGGCGGGAGCCCCGAAGGAGCTGGCCGGCGAACTCACCGGCGGCAGCGGCCCCGAACGCCGGCTCGACCTCATGCTGCGGCTCGGCCCGTACGGGCTCACGCTGGAGCGGCTCCTCGCCCACCCGCACGGCATCGACCTCGGCCCGCTGAAGTCCCGCGTCCCAGAGATCCTGCGCACCCGCTCCGGCCGCGTCGAACTGCTCCCCGCCCCCATCGCCGCCGATCTGCCGCGCCTGCGCCGGGCGTTGGGCGACCGGCCCGCCCCGCTCGTCCTGGTCGGCCGCCGCCACCTGCGCTCCAACAACAGCTGGATGCACAACGTCGGCTCGCTCAGCGGCGGGTCCAACGTCTGCACCCTCCAGATCCACCCCGACGACGCGGCCCGGCTCGGACTCGTCGACGGGGCCACCGTACGGATCGAGTCGGCGGGCGGCGGGATCGAGGCCCCCGCCGAGATCACGGACACCGTACGCAGCGGAGTGGTGAGCCTCCCGCACGGCTGGGGCCACAGCCGCCCCGGCACCCGGATGTCCGTCGCCGCAGCCCGCCCCGGAGCGAACGTGAACCAGCTCCTCGACGGCACCCTCCTGGACCCGCTGTCCGGCACCGCCGTGCTCAACGCGATCCCGGTGACGGTGACCCCCTCCCTCTAACACCATCGCGTTGACCTGGGGTTTTGCTCGTATTGCTCACGCGTCGACATCTTGTTAACGCCGCGAGGGGGCCCCTAACGTCGTCCGGACCGCCGAGACCGGTGGGAGTTCAAGGATGAACGTTAGGTATCCCCCATGCTGACAATCCTCGGCTTCGCCATGATCGCGACCTTCCTGGTCCTGATCATGACGAAGAAGATGTCGCCGATCGCGGCGCTGGTACTGATCCCCGCACTGTTCTGCGTCGCCGTGGGACAGGGAGCGAAGCTCGGCGACTACGTCATCGAAGGCGTCGGCAACCTGGCGCCGACCGCCGCCATGCTGATGTTCGCCATCGTCTACTTCGGCGTGATGATCGACGTCGGCCTCTTCGATCCGATCGTCCGGGGCATCCTGCGGTTCTGCAGGGCGGACCCGATGCGGATCGTCGTCGGTACGGCGGTGCTCGCCGCGATCGTCTCGCTGGACGGCGACGGCTCCACCACCTTCATGATCACCGTCTCGGCGATGTATCCGCTGTACAAACGCCTCAAGATGAGCCTGGTCGTCATGACCGGCGTGGCGGCCACGGCGAACGGGGTCATGAACACCCTCCCCTGGGGCGGCCCCACCGCCCGCGCGGCGACCGCCCTGAAGCTGGACGCCTCCGAGATCTTCGTCCCCATGATCCCGGCGCTCGCGGTCGGACTGCTCGCCGTGTTCCTGCTGGCGTACGTGCTGGGCCGCCGCGAGCGCACGCGGCTGGGCATGCTCACGCTCGACGAGGCGCTGGTGCGGGAGGCCGAGGAGGAGACCGTTCTCGCGGGGGCCGGCACGGGCGCGGGCGACGGCGACCGCCTCCGCAAGGGCTCTGCCGCCTCGGGTTCGGCGGACCTCACGCAGGACGGTGACGACGAGGAGGACGATGACGACGAGGAGTTCAAGGGCCTCGACCCCGACCGCTCCACCCTGCGGCCCAAGCTCTACTGGTTCAACGCGGGCCTGACCATCGCCCTGCTGACAGCGATGATCATGGAACTGATGCCGATCCCGGTGCTCTTCCTCCTCGGCGCGGCCCTCGCCCTCACCGTCAACTTCCCCCACATGCCCGACCAGCGGGCCCGGATCGCCGCCCACGCCGACAACGTCCTCAACGTCTCCGGCATGGTCTTCGCCGCCGCCGTCTTCACCGGCGTCCTGACCGGCACCGGAATGGTCGAGAACATGGCCGACTGGGTCGTCGGCGCGGTCCCCGACGCGATGGGCCCGCACATGGCCATCGTCACCGGGCTGCTCAGCCTGCCGCTCACCTACTTCATGTCCAACGACGGCTTCTACTTCGGCGTCGTCCCCGTCCTCGCGGAAGCCGGCGCGGCCCACGGCGTCTCCCCGCTGGAGATCGCCCGCGCCTCCCTGGCGGGTCAGGCCCTGCACATGTCCTCGCCGCTGGTCCCCGCCGTCTATGTGCTCGTCGGCATGGCCAAGGTGGAGTTCGGCGACCACACCCGGTTCACGGTCAAGTGGGCGGTGCTCACCTCCCTGGTGGTGCTCGCGGCGGGCATCCTCTTCGGCACGATCTGATGTCACCCGCATCGATGGGAGCCCTGGCACCGGGGAGGAGCCCGTGCGGCGATGGGCTTCTTCTGAGCGATGGGCTTCTTCTGATGGGCACGCTCTGATGTCATCCGCACCGCGACCCGGGCCCGGCAGGGGCTGGCTGCTGCGCCTCGTCATCGCCTTCGCCTTCGCGCAGGGGGCGGTGTCGATGGCGCGGCCCGCCGTCTCCTACCGGGCCCTCGGGCTGGGCGCGGACGAGGGGACCATCGGCGTCATCGCCGGGGCGTACGCGCTGCTGCCGCTGTTCGCCGCCGTCCCGCTCGGCCGGCGCACCGACCACGGCCGGTGCGCGCCCCTGCTGCCGCTCGGCGTGGCGCTGATCTCCGGCGGCTGCGCGCTCAGCTCGGTGGTCTCCTCCCTGCCCGCGATGGCCGCCTGGAGCGGGGTGATGGGGCTCGGCCACCTCTGCTTCGTGATCGGCGCGCAGTCGATCGTGGCGCGGCAGTCCGCCCCGGCCGAACAGGACCGCAACTTCGGCCACTTCACCATCGGCGCCTCGCTCGGCCAACTCGGCGGCCCGATCGCGGCGGGTGCGCTGATCTCCGGCGACGGCGGTGCCCTGGGGCGTACGAGCGCACTCGCGCTCCTCGTCTCGGCGGGCGTCTGCGCGGTCGCGCTCACGTCGTTGTGGCGCATCGAGCACCGGCGTACGCCCGGCTCCGGTCCCGGCCCGAAACCGGGGGCGGCCAAGGTCCCGGTCACGAAGATCCTCGGCGCGCGCGGCGTCCCGGCCGGGATCTTCGTCAGCATGGCGGTCCTGTCCTCGACCGACATCCTCACCGCCTACCTCCCGGTCGTCGGCGAGCACCGGGGGATCGCGCCCGCCACGGTCGGGCTGCTGCTGAGCCTGCGGGCCGCCGCCACCATCGCCTGCCGCCTCGCGATGACGCCGATGCTGCGGCTCCTCGGCCGGACGGCCCTGCTGAGCACCAGCTGCCTGCTGGCCGGCCTGCTCTGCGCGGGGATGGTCCTCCCGGTGCCCGTCCCGGTGCTCGCCGTCATGCTGGCCGCCCTCGGGTTCTGCCTCGGCTTCGGCCAGCCGCTGTCCATGACCACGGTGGTCCAGGCCGCCCCCGCCGAGGCCCGCTCCACCGCACTGGCCCTGCGGCTGACCGGCAACCGGCTGGGCCAGGCCGCCGCCCCCGCCGCCGCGGGCCTGATCGCGGGCACGGCGGGGGCGGCGGCCCCGTTCGCCCTGCTCGGGGCCCTGCTGCTGGCGGCGGCGGGCCTGGGCCTGCGCGGCGGACGAGCGGCCCGGCCCTCCTCCGTACCGCCGGATCCCACGCCCGTACGCGAACGGGAACGGGAACCGGAACCGAAACGCGCACGGGAACAGGAACGCGCACGCGAACAGGAACCGAAACGCGCACGGGAACGCGCACGGGAACAGGAACCGGAACGCGAACGGTTCGGCAACGCGTCCCCGGCCGACCGGGACCGAGCCTGACGCACCCGCCCCGCCCAACCCCGTACGCCCCAGACATCCCACACGTCCCAACCTTCGCGCGAGTCATTCCCACACCCCGCCCGGTGGGCTAACTTCCCTTCACAGCCGCTCCCCACCGCGACGCCACACCTTCACCCCGGGCGGACCCTCATGACGCGCGCCATCTCCCTGCACCACGTCAGCAAGAGCTACGGCCGGGACCGGCGAGCCGTCGACCGGTTCACGCTCTCCATCGACCCCGGCGAGTTCGTCGTGCTGCTCGGCCCCTCCGGCTGCGGCAAGTCGACCGTGCTGCGCATGATCGCGGGGTTGGAGGAGATCAGTGAGGGCGAGCTGCTGCTCGACGGCGAGTTCGCCAACCACATCCCGCCGCGCGAACGCCACATGGCCATGGTGTTCCAGAACTTCGCGCTGTACCCGAGCATGACGAACCGGGCCAACATCGGCTTCCCGCTGAGGCTGGAGAACCCGGGCGAGGACAACACCGCCCGGATCGAGGCGACCGCCCGGATGCTCGGCATCGAGCACATACTCGACCGCTATCCGGCGCAGCTCTCCGGCGGCGAGCGCCAGCGCGTGGCGATGGGCCGGGCGATCTCCCGCAGGCCCTCCGTCTTCCTGATGGACGAGCCGCTCTCCAATCTGGACGCCAAGCTCCGCAACCATCTGCGCGCCGAGATCGCCCTCCTCACCAGGGAACTCGGCGTCACCACCGTCTATGTGACGCATGATCAGGCAGAGGCGATGTCGCTGGGCGACCGGGTGGCGGTGATGCGCGGCGGCGTCCTGCAACAGGTCAGCCCGCCCCGCGAGGTCTACGCCCTGCCCGACAACGTCTTCGTGGCCGCGTTCATCGGCACCCCTCGGATCAACCTCCTCCAGGCCGTCGTCCACGCCCCGTTGGAGGGGCGGATGTCGATCGACCTCGGCCGCCAGCGGCTCGCCCTGCCCGAACCCCTCAGCCCCGACCACCAGTTGCTCCGCATCCAGCAGGGCCGCCGGATCATCGTGGGGCTGCGCTCGGAGGCGGTCCGGATCGCCCCGCCCAGCCACGCCCGCCCCGGCGAGGTGGCGCTCAGCGGGATTGTCGAGCACGTGGAGTACCAGGGGCACGAGGCGCTGGTCCACCTCAACACCGGTTCGCGGCCCGCCCTCGTCCCGGACCTCGAATCGGCCCAGCCCCGGGCCATGCCCCGCCGCCGCAGGGCCGCCGCGGGCCGTCCGGGCGGCGGGCCCGGCGGACAGGGCGGCGGCCGGGGCGGTCAGGACGGCTTCGGCGGCCTCGGTGTCCTGGGCCGGCTCAAGGGGCGCGCCGGGGCGCGGATCAGCGGCCCGGTCGTCACCCTCGACGACCCCGCCCCGGACCCGGCGGCGGTACGCACCCCGGACCGGCCCTCCGTGATCTCCGGCGACCTGGTGGTGCGCACCGGCCCCGACATGCGGCTGCGGACCGGCGGCCAGGTCCCGCTGCTGGTGGACCTGGCCCACCTGTACGTCTTCGACCACTACGGCCGCCGCATCTGCCCGCTGCCGCAGGACGTCCCCGGGCTCGACGGCTGAAACCCCTCACCGGCGGACGGAACCCGTCACCGATCGGACCCGGGGGCGTGCGCTCCGGCGTGACGGGCGTCTCCGGGAGCTCCCTGGCGCCAGAAAACTAACGGCGCTAGTTTGGACGGTCGGGACGGCAAGTCGGCGTCCGCACAGCCCGTCCGGGAGGAAACAGCCATGAAGGCCCATGACCAGATGTACATCGGCGGCGCGTGGCGGCCGGCGGCCGGCCAGGACACGATCGCCGTCGTGAACCCCGCCGACGAGCGGGTCATCGCCCACGTGCCGGCGGGAACGGCCGAGGACGTCGACGCGGCGGTCCGGGCCGCCCGCGCCGCTTTCCCCGGCTGGGCCGCCACCCCGCCCGCCGAGCGGGCCGCCCGGCTCTCCGCCCTGAGCGACGCGCTGGTCGCCCGCAAGGACGAGCTGGCCGAGACGATCACCGCCGAGCTGGGCTCCCCGCTGCCGCTCTCGCAGATGGTCCACGCGGGCGTCCCGGTCCTGGTCGCCGCCTCGTACGCCGAACTGGCCGCCTCGTACGCCTTCGAGGAGAAGATCGGCAACTCCACCGTCCTGCTGGAGCCGGTCGGGGTCGTCGGCGCGATCACCCCCTGGAACTACCCGCTCCACCAGATCGTCGCCAAGGTCGCCCCCGCGCTCGCCGCCGGCTGCACGGTCGTCCTCAAGCCGGCCGAGGACACCCCGCTCACCGCCCAGCTCTTCGCCGAGGCCACCGAGGCCGCCGGGCTGCCCGCCGGGGTCTTCAACCTGGTCACCGGTCTCGGCCCGGTCGCCGGTCAGGCGCTCGCCGAGCACGAGGGCGTCGACCTGGTCTCGTTCACCGGATCGACCGCCGTGGGCAGGCTGATCGGCGCGACCGCGGGCGGCGCGATCAAGCGCGTCGCCCTCGAACTCGGCGGCAAGTCCGCCAACGTGATCCTGCCCGGTGCCGACCTCGCCAAGGCGGTCAACGTGGGCATCGCCAACGTGATGACCAACTCCGGCCAGACGTGCAGCGCCTGGACCCGGATGCTGGTGGACGACGAGCGGTACGACGAGGCCGTGGAGCTCGCGGCGAACGCCGTCCTCAAGTACGCGCCCGGCGAGCGGGTCGGCCCGCTCGTCAACGCCCAACAGCAGGACAGGGTGCTCGGTTACATCCAGAAGGGCATGGACGAGGGCGCCCGGCTCATCGCCGGAGGCCCCCACGCGCCCCTGGAGACCGGCTACTACGTCAGCCCCACCGTCTTCGCCGACGTCACCCCGGACATGACGATCGCCCGGGAGGAGATCTTCGGCCCGGTGGTCTCCATCCTCCGTTACGCGGATGTGGACGACGCCCTCCGTATCGCCAACGACACGGTGTACGGGCTCGCGGGAGCCGTGTGGGCGGCCGACGACGAGCAGGCGGTGGCCTTCGCCCGCCGGATGGACACCGGACAGGTCGACATCAACGGCGGCCGCTTCAACCCGCTTGCCCCGTTCGGCGGTTACAAGCAGTCCGGGGTGGGACGCGAGCTGGGGCCGCACGGTCTGGCGGAGTACCTCCAGACCAAGTCGCTCCAGTTCTGAACGCCCTCACCCCGTCCCGTACCCATACCCGTACAAGGAGCCTGTTCGTGGTCCGCGCCGCCGTACTGCCCGCAGTCGGAGCTCCGTTGGAGATCACCGACATCGTCCTGCCGGAGCCCGGCCCCGGCCAGGTGCGCGTCGCGCTCGCCGCGGCGGGGGTCTGCCACTCCGACCTGTCCCTGAGCAACGGCACCATGCGGGTGCCGGTGCCCGCCGTCCTCGGCCACGAGGGCGCGGGCACGGTCCTGGCGGTCGGCGAGGGCGTCGCCCATGTCGCGCCCGGCGACGGCGTGGTCCTCAACTGGGCCCCGTCCTGCGGGGTGTGCTTCCACTGCGGGATCGGCGAGGTCTGGCTCTGCGCCGCCGCGCTGAAAGGGGCGGCCAACCTCCACGCCCGTACGGCGGACGGCGTCGACCTCCACCCCGGCCTGAACGTCGCGGCCTTCGCGGAGGAGACCGTCGTCGCCGCGAACTGCGTGCTCCCGGCCCCCGACGGCATCCCGCTCACCGACGCGGCCCTCCTCGGCTGCGCGGTCCTGACCGGCTACGGGGCGATCCACCACAGCGCCCGGGTCCGCGAGGGCGAGAGCGTCGTCGTCTTCGGGATCGGCGGCGTCGGCCTCGCCGTGCTCCAGGCCGCCCGGATCGCGGGCGCGTCCCGGATCATCGCGGTCGACGTCTCCCCGGCCAAGGAGGAGCTGGCCCGGCGGGCCGGGGCGACCGACTACGTCATCGCCTCCGCCACCACCCCGCGCGAGATCCGTCAGCTCACCGGCGGCCAGGGCGCGGACGTCGCCGTGGAGTGCGTCGGCCGGCCCGCGACCATCCGGGCCGCCTGGGAATCCACCCGGCGCGGCGGGCGTACGACGGTCGTCGGGATCGGCGGCAAGGACCAGGAGGTCACCTTCAACGCCCTGGAGATCTTCCACTGGGGCCGGTCCCTGACGGGCTGCGTCTACGGCAACAGCGACCCGGCCCGCGACCTGCCCGCCCTCGCCGACCACATCCGCGCGGGCCGCTTCGACCTGTCGATGATGGTCACCGAGCGCATCGGCCTGGACGGCATCCCCGCCGCCTTCGACAACATGATCGCGGGCAAGGGGGGCCGCGCGCTCGTCGTCTTCTAGAGGCCGGCCCCGGTGGTGTTCCAGCGCCTAGAAGTCGGTCGTCCGGGACGTCGACGTCACCGGTCCCAGCAGCCGGGCGTCCATCTCGCCCTCCTCGAACAGCCGGGAGGCCGGGCCCACGATCAGCGGGTCCGGCGCCCCGACCGCCTCCGGGTCCTTGCCCGGGTAGTCGAAGCGGTCCAGGACGTGCCGCATCGCCTCCAGCCGGGCCCGCTTCTTGTCGTTGCTCTTCACCACCGTCCAGGGCGCGTCGGCCGTGTCGGTGTGGAAGAGCATCAGCTCCTTGGCCTCCGTGTACTCGTCCCACTTGTCCAGCGAGGCCAGGTCGACGGGGCTCAGCTTCCACCGTCGTACGGGATCGATCTGCCGGATCATGAACCGGTTGCGCTGCTCGTTGCGGGAGACGGAGAACCAGAACTTCACCAGGTGGATGCCGTCCCGGGCGAGCATCCGCTCGAAGCCGGGGGCCTGGTGCATGAACTCCAGATACTCCCGGGTCGTGCAGAACCCCATGACCCGCTCCACCCCGGCCCGGTTGTACCAGGACCGGTCGAACAGCACGATCTCCCCGGCGCTCGGCAGATGGGCCACGTACCGCTGGAAGTACCACTGGGTGCGTTCGCGCTCGCTCGGCTTCTCCAGCGCCGCTATGCGCGCGCCACGGGGATTCAGATGCTCGGTGAACCGCTTGATCGTGCCGCCCTTGCCCGCCGCGTCCCGCCCCTCGAAGAGGATCACCAGCCGCTCGTCGCGCTCCTTCACCCAGTGCTGGAGCTTCAGCAGCTCGATCTGGAGGGCCCGCTTGCTCTTCTCGTAGTCGCGCCGCCGGAGCTTGTGGGCGTACGGGTAGTCCTCCCGCCACGCGTCCCGGGCATGGCCGTCCGGCTCCACCAGGACCGGATCGTCGTCGCCGCTCTCGGCCACGCGGAAGCCGTCCAGATACGGCCCGCCGTGGCGGGCCGCCCGCGCGGCCTCCTCGCGGGCGGCCTTCTTCTCCGCCCGGTTCTTCTCCGCCCCGTTCTTCGTCGCCCCGTTACGGTCGCCGCTCTGTCCGGTGCGTCGCGTGCTGCGCGTCATGACGGGATCCCTCCACCGGCCGGGCCGGATTCGCGCGTGTGGGCCGTGTGGGCCCAGTCTGCTGACGCCCCCGGGAGATCGCCACCCCGGCCAGGCACAGCAGCCCGCCCAGGACGGCGAGCAGGGTGGGCACCTCGTCCAGCAGCACCCACGCCATGAGCACCACGAGCGCCGGGGACGCGTACGTGGTGGCGCCCATCCGGCCCGCCGTGGTCCGGGCCAGCGCATAGCCCCAGGTGGTGAAGGCGAGCGCGGTCGGGAAGACGCCCAGGTAGATCATCGTCAGGGTGTCGGACATCGGGGCGTCGCCCACCTCGGAGATCAGCACCCCGCTGAACGGCAGGCAGGCGACCGCGCCGATCAGGCAGCCGAAGGTGGTGATCTGGAGCGACGAACCGTGCGCGAGCGCCGGTTTCTGGCTCACCACGCCCAGCGCGTACACCACCGCGGCCAGCAGGCACAGCGCCACGCCCAGCACGGACGAGCCGCCGTGGCCGGACATCGCGAGGCCCACCACGACCGCCCCCGAGAACGAGATCGCCATTCCCGTCAGCAGCCGGCGCGACAGCCTCTCGCCGAGCATCCGGGCGCCCAGCAGCGCCATCAGGATCGGCCCGATGTTCACCAGCATCGCCGCGGTGCCCGCGTCGACCTCCCGCTCGCCCCAGTTGAGCACCACCATGTAGAGCCCGAACCACAGCACCCCGGACTTGATGATCCCCGGCCACGCGCCCCGCCCCGGCAGCCCTTCCCGGCGTACGAGCAGGATCAGCCCGAGCACCAGCACTCCCGACAGCAGCCGCCCGAGGGCCAGGGCTCCGGGGGAGTACGTCTCGCCCGCGCTCCGGATGGCGACGAAGGAGGAGGCCCACAGGACCACGGTGGTGCAGGCCGCGGCGGTGGCGGGCCAGGAACGGGCCGGTGCGGAGGCCGCGGGGGTCGTCGTCATGGCCACGACCGTAGGGGCGCGATGTTCCGACCCCCACCGAATTGCCGGAAACCGTCAATCGACGCCACGTTCAGCCCGCCCGGGCACCCCCCAGCCGCCCGCGCACCTCCAGCCCGTCCGCGCACCCCCACCCCGTCCGGCGTTTGAGGACGGAACCGGTGCTCCGGTGGGGCGGCGCCCACGCTTCCCCGGACACGGAGGAGTCGCCCGGTGCCACCGCCGGGGTTCCGTCCTCGACGCCGGACGGACGGTCCCAGGCGTCACGAACGGTTCGGCGCCCGCCGAACCGTTTCCGTGGCCCGCCCGTACTCCTCGTACTGGAGCGCCAGCCCGTCCAGCAGCGCCCGCAGCCCCGTCTCGAAGGCCCCCTCGTCGACCTGGCGGCGGTGTTCGGCCAGCAGGTGCGCCTGGCCCAGGTGCGGGTAGTCGGCCGGGTCGTACGCGCTCTCGTCGTCGACGAAGCCCCCGGCGAAGGAGCCCAGCGCCGAGCCGGTGATGAAGTAGCGCATCAGCGCCCCGATCCGGGTGGCCTGCGCGGGCGGCCACCCCGCGCCCACCATCGCCCCGAACACCGCGTCGGCCACCCGCAGCCCCGCCGGACGGCGTCCCGGGCCCCGGGCGAGGACCGGGACGATGTGCGGGTGCGCGGCGAGGGCGGCCCGGTAGGACAGCGCCCAGTCGTGCAGGGCCTCCCGCCAGCCCCGGGGGTCGGACTCCTCGAACATCGACAGATCGACCTGTACGGAGACGGCGTCGGCGACCGCGTCGAGGATCTCGTCCTTGTTGCGGAAGTGGTTGTAGAGCGAGGGCCCGCTCACCCCCAGGACGGCCGCCAGCCGACGCGTGGAGACGGCGTCGAGCCCTTCGGAGTCCACGAGCGCGCCCGCCGCCTCGACGATGCGGTCTCTGCTGAGGAGGGGCTTGCGCGGTCGGGCCATGCGGCTCATAGTAGGCGCTGCGAACCAGAAACTAGCAGTGCTAATTAAGTGCTGTACGAGAGATGCTGTGCGAGAGATGGGGCGGCGCGCGATGAACCTGGAGCTCACCGAGGAGCAGGCGGCCGTGCGGCGACTGGCCGAGGAGTTCGTGGCCCGTGAGGTCACGCCGCACGTCGTCGCCTGGGACCGGGCCGAGAGTGTCGACAAGTCGATCGTGAAGAAGCTCGGCGCAATCGGCTTCCTCGGCCTCACCGTCCCCGAGGAGTACGGCGGCTCCGGCGGCGACCACCTCGCGTACTGCCTGGTCACCGAGGAGCTCGGACGCGGCGACTCCTCCGTGCGCGGCATCGTCTCCGTATCGCTCGGCCTGGTCGCCAAGACGATCGCGTCCTGGGGCAGCGAGGAGCAGAAGCGGCAGTGGCTGCCCCGGCTCACCTCCGGCGAGGCGATCGGCTGCTTCGGCCTCACCGAACCCGGCACCGGCTCGGACGCCGGAAACCTCGCCACCAAGGCCGTACGCGACGGCGGGGACTACGTCATCAGCGGCGCCAAGATGTTCATCACCAACGGCACCTGGGCCGATGTGGTGCTCCTCTTCGCCCGTACGAACGACGCCCCCGGCCACCGCGGCGTCTCCGCCTTCCTCGTCCCCGCCGACACCCCCGGCCTCACCCGCCGCACCGTCCACGGCAAGCTCGGCCTGCGCGGCCAGGCCACCGCCGAACTGGTCCTGGAGGACGTCCGCGTACCGGCCACCACCCTTCTCGGCCCCGAGGGCAAGGGCTTCTCCATCGCCATGTCGGCCCTCGCCAAGGGGCGGATGTCGGTCGCGGCGGGCTGCGTGGGCATCGCACAGGCGGCGCTGGACGCGGCCGTGCGGTACGCCGGGGAGCGCGAGCAGTTCGGCAAGTCCATCGCGGGCCACCAGCTCGTGCAGGAACTGCTCAGCGACATCTCCGTGGACGTCGAGGCGGCCCGGCTGCTCACCTGGCGGGTCGCCGACCTCGTCGACCGGGGCCAGGACTTCGCCACCGCCGCCTCCCAGGCCAAGCTGTACGCCTCCGAGGCCGCCGTCCGCTGCGCCAACAACGCCATCCAGGTCTTCGGCGGCTACGGCTACATCGACGAGTACCCGGTCGGCAAGCTGCTCCGCGACGCCCGCGTGATGACGCTCTACGAGGGCACCAGCCAGATCCAGAAGCTCATCATCGGTCGCGCGCTGACGGGCGTCTCCGCGTTCTGAGCCCCGATGGCGACTGCCGCCACCCGGCTCGTACGGGTGTCTGAGTACGCGCCTGAGTACGGGCTCGGATGTGGCGGGCGCCACTGAGGCGGACGCTGAACCCATGAGTGACACGACATCGGTCAAGCAGCAGAGCACCGCCGCCTTCTACGGCCAGGCCGTCGCCTCCTTCCTGGTGGCGATGGGCGCGGTGGCCCTCGGCGTCTTCTTCCTCGACGCCGACGCCTGGGTGCGCGCCTTCCTCGCCATCGGGGTGCTCTACCTCGTCACGTCCTGCTTCACCCTGGCGAAGGTGATCCGGGACCGCCAGGAGGCCGGGCAGATCGTCAGCCGGGTCGACCAGGCCCGGCTGGAGAAGATCCTCGCCGAGCACGACCCCTTCCAGAAGCTCTGAATCCCCGCCGCGCCCCCACCCCCTGAGACGGCCCTAAGCGCTCGCTCAGGTTCGGGGTATGGTGTTCGTCCTGTTGACGGAGAGGGGCCCTGGGCGATGAGTACGGCGGAGGAGACGAGCGGCGACGACGCTCCCTGGGGCGAGGTCACGCCCGAGGCGGCCAGGCGGCTCCTCGTCGCCGCGGTCGACGCCTTCGCCGAGCGCGGGTACCACGCCACCACCACCCGCGACATCGCCGGCCGGGCCGGGATGAGCCCGGCCGCGCTCTACATCCACTACAAGACGAAGGAAGAGCTGCTCCACCGCATCAGCAAGATCGGCCACGACCGGGCGCTGTACGTCCTGGAGGCCGAAGCCGACCGCGACGGCACGGCGGCCGAGCGGCTCGCCGCAGCCGTACGGTCCTTCGTCCGCTGGCACGCCGAGCGCCACACCACCGCGCGCGTCGTCCAGTACGAGCTGGACGCCCTCGGCCCCGAACACCGCACCGAGATCGTGGAACTGCGCCGCAGGAGCGACGCGGTGGTGCGCCGCATCATCAGCGAGGGCGTGCGGGCGGGGGAGTTCGACGTCCCCGACGTCCCCGGCACCACGCTCGCCGTGCTGTCCCTCTGCATCGACGTGGCCCGCTGGTTCAACGCCCAGGGCAGCCGCACGCCCGACGAGGTCGGCGCGCTCTACGCCGATCTGGTCCTGCGGATGGTCGGAGCCCCGCCCCGGCCGTAGGGGGTGTTCGGGGCCCGGCGCGGGGGTGTCTTGGCCCCGGCGGGCGCTGGGGCAATGATGGGCGCATGTCACTGCCTCCGGCCCGTCCCCGTACCCCCGAGTGGTTCACGGTGGACGCCTCGGTGCTGACGGTGGCGCTGGTGTATCCGATGCGGGGACCGGCGGGGATCTTCGGGCCGGGGTGCGAGGCGTGTGCGCGGCTGGCCGTGGAGGAGGTCAACGCGGCGGGCGGGGTGCTGGGGCGGGAGCTGCGGCTCCTTGAGGTGGACGGCGGGGCGGAGCCGTCGAGGGTCGCCGCGGAGGTCGAGGCGCTGGTGGCGGCGGGCGCGGTGCAGGGAGTCACCGGCTGGCACATCAGCTCGGTGCGGCAGGCGGTGGCTCCGAGGGTGGCGCATCGGGTGCCGTACGTCTACACCGCGCTGTACGAGGGCGGTGAGCGGACCGAGGGCGTCTTCATGACGAGCGAGACGCCGGCATCGCAACTGCTCCCGGCGATGCGGATGCTCGCCCGGACGCGCAACGTGCGTCGCTGGTTCGTCGTCGGGAACGACTACGTCTGGCCGCGGCACACCGCCCGGGCGGCCCGCCGGTACGCGCGGGAGTCCCGGGGACGGGTGTGCGGGGAGGCGTATCTGCCGCTGGGGACCGACGACTTCGCCGACGTCCTGCGCCGTGTCGAGCGGGCGGACGCCGACGCCGTGCTGATGCTTCTCGTGGGCAGCGACGCGGTCCGGTTCAACCGGGCGTTCGCCGCGATGGGGCTGGACGCCCGCTGCCTGCGGCTGAGCACGCTGATGGACGAGAGCATGCTCCTCGGCAGCGGCCCCGGGGCGACCGTCGACCTCTACAGCACGGCCGGATTCTTCGCCTCGCTCGCGGACGGCTACAGCATGGACTTCCACGGCCGTTACGCCGCCCGCTTCGGCGTCGACGCACCGGTCGCCGGCAGCCTCGGCGAGTCCTGCTACGAGGGCGTGCTGCTGCTCGCGGCGCTCATCGAGCGCGCCCGCACCCTGGACGTGTCCGCCATCGGCGCGGCCGCCGACCACGTCCGGTACGAGGGCCCGCGCGGACTGCTGGGCCTGGACGGGCGGCATGTGCGCCAGCGCGTCTATCTGGCGGAGGCGGACGGTCTCGACTTCACCGTCCTCGCCCAACTGGACTCTCCGCACCAGTCGTTGTGACACCCTCGCTGCTGTCTTCGCCACCACTGCCGCCACCGCCGCCGCCGTCACGGTCGTCGTCGCTCGCCAGCGCGCCGGACAACCGGCCGAGCAGCGGCATCAGTTGATCCTCCTCGCCCTCCGTGAACCCCGGGGACGGCGGCCCCCAGTCCGCCCGCACCGCGCGGGAGAGCTGTCGGCGTCGCCGCAGGCCCCGGGGGGTGAGCTGGACGAGGACCCGGCGGCGGTCGGTGGGGTCGACGCGGCGGAACACCAGGTTCTGGTCGACGAGTTGGTCGACGATCTTGGTGAGGGTCGGCGCGGGCAGGGCGGCGTCCTCGGCGAGGGCCGTCATGTTCCGGCCCTCGTCGCCGGAGAGCAGGTCGAGGACCCGCCACGCGTCGACGGAGCAGTCGAACGCGTCAAGCACGGACTGGACGCGCCGCGCCGCGAGGCGCTCCGCCCGGGTCAGCAGATGGAGCAGGTCCTGGGGCTGCCTCGCCATCGCACTCCTCGGGCTCGCGTCCGCATGACCCCCGCGACGGGGGCGCGATGGAGCCTACAGCCGATCACCGCACTCCCGGCAGGGCATTCGCCGATTCTGATCCTTTCCGGTGGAAGTAATGAATACACGCATCGGAAAGTCGTTCATCCCGCGACCGGTTGACGTCGGCTCACCTGTGCTCGGAACACGATTGCTTTCGGCGGAAACTGTTCCACAACTGCGCCGCAACGCACAGGAAACAGTTTCGCCCCAGGCTGTGGACCACTTCAGCGACCAGCCCGGAGGCCACCCCGGAACGGCTGGGACCCGGTGCGGTCGAATCGGCCGCACCGAAGCAGACCGGGCGCGCCGACCCGTTCCCCGCCCTTCCTCCGATCCCCCCTCTTTCCCTCCCCATTCCCTCCCCTTTCCCTCCCCGCTTTTCCTGCCCCTTTCCTCCCTTCCTCGCCCAGAGGAATCCGCTCGCACCGCCCCTCGGGGCAAGGAGGTATGTGACATGTCCGGGCTCATCACCAGGCGCGGTCTCCTGACCGGCATCTCCGCTCTCGGAGCCGGCGCCGCACTCAGCGCCTGCGGCGCGAAGACCGGCGGCGACACGTCCAAGGCCGCCGGCGCCAAGGCCGACACCTCCGGCGACACCGTCAGGGTCGGCCTGCTGAACTCGCTCTCCGGCACGATGGCGATCAGCGAGGTCACCGTCCACAACGCGCTGCTGCTCGCGGTCAAGGAGATCAACGCCGCCGGCGGAGTCCTCGGCAAGAAGCTCGAGCCGGTGAGCCAGGACGGGGCGTCCGACTGGCCGACCTTCGCCGAGAAGGCGCAGGCGCTCATCACGGACTCCAAGGTCGTCGCCACCTTCGGCTGCTGGACGTCCGCCAGCCGCAAGGCGGTGAAGCCGGTCTTCGAGCGCAACAAGTCGCTGCTGTTCTACCCCGTGCAGTACGAGGGCCTGGAGCAGTCCCCGTACATCTTCTACTCGGGCGCCACCACCAACCAGCAGATCGTGCCCGCGCTGGACTACCTCAAGAAGCAGGGCCTGACCCGGCTCTACCTCGTCGGCAGCGACTACGTCTTCCCGCGCACCGCCAACAAGATCATCAAGACGTACGCGAAGGCGAACGGCATGGAGGTGCTCGGCGAGGACTACGCGCCGCTGGGCTCCACGGAGTTCGCGACCATCGTCAACAAGGTCAAGGGCGCGGGGGCCGACGCGGTCTTCAACACCCTGAACGGCGACAGCAACGTGGCCTTCTTCAAGGAGTACAAGTCCGCGGGGCTCACCGCGAAGAAGCTGCCGGTGCTCTCCGTCTCCATCGCGGAGGAGGAGGTCAAGAGCATCGGAACGCAGTACCTGGAAGGGCAGTTGACGGCCTGGAACTACTACCAGACCACGCCCGGTGCGGCGAACGAGAAGTTCGTCGCCGCGTATCGGGCGGCGTACGGCGAGGACAAGCCCACCAGCGATCCGATGGAGGCGGCGTACATCTCCGTCCACCTGTGGAAGGCGATGGTCGAGAAGGCGGGGTCCTTCGACGTCGAGAAGGTGAAGGCGGCGTCGGACGGGATCGCGTTCGACGCGCCCGAGGGCAAGGTCACGGTCGACGGTGCGACGCAGCACGTCCACAAGACCGCCCGCATCGGCAGGATCACCGCGAACGGGCTCATCGAGGAGGTCTGGAACTCGGGCGGGCCGATCAAGCCGGACCCGTATCTGAAGGGCTACGACTGGGCGGCGGACCTGTCCTGAGGCCGGCGCGAAACCTGTCCCTGCGACCCGGAGCCGCTCCATGACGGTCATCCTCAACCAGTCCTTCACCGGCGTCAGCATCGGCGCCGTCCTCCTCCTCATCGCCCTCGGGCTGACCCTCACCTTCGGCCAGATGGGCGTCATCAACATGGCGCACGGCGAGTTCATCATGGCCGGGGCCTACACGACGTACGTGCTGCAGAAGCCGGTCAACGACGCCGGCATCTCGCTCCTCCTCGCCCTGCCGGTCGCGTTCCTCGTGGCCGGGTCGATGGGCGCGCTCCTCGAATGGCTGCTCATCCGGCGGCTGTACACACGTCCGCTGGACACCCTGCTGGTGACCTGGGGCGTCTCGTTGATGCTCCAGCAGCTGGCGCGGGACGTCTTCGGCGCGCCGAACGTGCAGACGACCGCGCCGGACCTGCTGACGGGGAGCGTGTCGGTGGCGGGGGTGACCCTGGCGAGCAGCCGGCTGTTCATCCTCGGGTTCGCGCTGCTGTGCGTGTTCGGCCTGGCGGCGACCCTGCGGACCACACCGCTGGGCCGCCGGATCCGGGCGGTGGTGCAGAACCGGGACCTCGCGGAGGTGTCCGGGATCGCGACGGGGCGGGTGGACCGGACGACGTTCTTCATCGGCTCGGGCCTGGCCGGGACGGCGGGCGTCGCGCTGACGCTGATCGGCCCGATCGGACCGACGACGGGGACCAACTACATCGTGGACGCCTTCCTGGTCGTGGTCGTCGGCGGCATCGGACGGCTCAGGGGCGCGGTCATCACCGCGTTCGCGCTCGGCCTGCTCCAGTCCGTCCTGGAGTACTCGACGACCGTGAGCGTGGCGAAGGTGGTGGTCCTCGTGGGGATCGTCGCCTTCCTCCAGTGGCGACCGCAGGGCCTGTACACCGTGCGCACCAGGAGCCTGGTATGACGACGACGAACACACCCCCGACGACCGCCCCGGCCGCCGAACCCCCGGCCGGCCCGCCGGACGGACCGCCCCCGGCCCGTTTCCTGCCCCATCTCCCGGCCCGCTTCCGGACCCCCGCCGCGTTCCTGCTCGGCGCGGTGCTGCTGGTGGGCGTCGCCCCGCTGGTCCTGTCGGACTTCCGGCTCGGGCTGCTGGCCAAGTACCTCTGCTACGGGATCGTCGCGGTCGGCGTGAGCCTGGCCTGGGGCCGGGGCGGACTGCTGGTGCTCGGGCAGGGCGTCTTCTTCGGCCTCGGCGGCTACGCCATGGCCATGCACCTCAAGCTCGCCGACGCGGCGGCGACGGGACAGCCGCTGCCCGACTTCATGCAGCTGTACGGGGCCGAGGGCGGGCTGCCCTGGTGGTGGCGGCCGTTCGAGAACCCGGCGTTCGCGCTCGCCATGACGGTGCTGCTGCCGATGGCCGTCGCCGCGCTGCTCGGCGTGCTGGTCTTCCGCCGCCGGGTGAAGGGCGCGTACTTCGCGATCCTCAGCCAGGCGCTGGCGGCCGCGCTGGCGATCTGGCTGGTCGGCCAGCAGGCCACCACGGGCGGCACCAACGGACTGACCGACTTCCAGGGCTTCTTCGGCTACGACCTGAACGACCCGGTCAACCAGCGGATGGTGTACGTCGTCATCGCGATCGCCCTGCTGCTCCTGATGGCCGGCGCCCGGCAGCTGTTCGTCAGCCGGTACGGAGAACTCCTCATCGCCGTACGGGACTCCGAGGAGCGGGTGCGCTTCCTCGGCTACAACCCGGCGAACGTCAAGCTGGTGGCGTACGTGGTCGCGGCCGGCATGGCGGGGCTGGCCGGCGCGCTGTTCGTGCCGGCGGTGGGGATCATCTCCCCGGCGCTGATCGGGATCGTGCCGTCCATCGGCTTCGTCATCGGCGCGGCGGTCGGCGGGCGGGCGTCGCTCGTGGGAGCGGTGCTCGGGGCGATCGCGGTGGCCTGGGCGCAGAGCACGCTCTCGGACGCCTGGCCGGCCGGGTGGACATACCTCCAGGGCCTGCTGTTCGTCGTCGCGGTCGGCTTCCTCCCCGGCGGGCTGGCCTCGCTGAGGACGGTGCTGCGCGGGCGGCGGACCTCCGACCGAGTCAGGACGACGAAGGAAGTGACCACATGAGCGGCGAGGGACTGACCGTCCGCGATCTGCGGGTGACGTTCGACGGGGGCGTCACCGCCGTCGACGGCGTCGACCTGGACATCCGCCCGGGCGACCTGCGCTTCCTGATCGGGCCCAACGGGGCCGGCAAGACGACCCTGGTCGACGCCGTCACCGGCCTGGTGCGGGCGAGCGGATCGATCCGCTTCGGCGGTGCGGAGATCATCGGCGAGCCCGTGCACCGCGTAGCCCGCCGGGGCATCGGCCGCACGTTCCAGACGGCGACGGTCTTCGAGCAGTTGACCGTCGAGCAGAACCTCGACATCGCCGCCGGGGCCGGACGCGGCGCGCTGACCCTGCTCCGGCGGCGCAGGCACGTCCCCGAGTCGGTGGAGGAGGCCCTCGACACCACCGGCCTGACCGCGCTCCGCCACCGCCCGGCCGGGGTGCTGGCCCACGGCCAGAAGCAGAGCCTGGAGATCGGCATGCTGCTCGTCCAGGACGTGAGGCTCCTGCTGCTCGACGAGCCCGTGGCCGGAATGAGCCACGACGAGCGCGAGTCCACCGGCGCGCTGCTCCGGCGGATCAGCGAGGACCGCACCGTCGTCGTCATCGAGCACGACATGGACTTCATGCGCTCCTTCGCCCGCAGCGTCAGCGTCCTGCACGCCGGCAAGGTGCTCAGCGAGGGGACGGTCGCCCAGGTCCAGGCCGACGCCCGGGTCCAGGAGGTCTACCTCGGCCGCGCCCCGGAACCCGAGCCGCCGGCCGCCGTTCCCACCGCCGTACGCGAAGACGTACCCGCTCCCGTACGTGAAGACGCCCCCGCCCCCGTACGCGAAGAGGTGTGACCACCGTGCTGGAGATCAACGACGTCCGCGCCGGCTACGACCGCACCACCGTCCTGCACGAGGTGACCGTGGCCGTCCCGAAGGACGGAGTCGCCGCCGTCCTCGGCCACAACGGCGCGGGCAAGAGCACCCTCCTGCGCACCGCCATGGGCCTCATCAGGCCCTCCCGCGGGACCGTTCTCCTCGACGGCGAGGACATCACCCACCTCGCCCCGCACCGGCGCGTCGCCCGTGGCATGGCGTACGTCCCCCAGGGCCAGCAGTCCTTCCCGCACCTGACCACCGCCGAGAACCTCCGGCTCGTCGCGGACGGCTCCCCGCGCGGGGGCGGCCGCGAAGCGATCGCCGAGGCCCTCGACCTCTTCCCCGTACTCCGGGAACTCGCCCACCGCCGCGCCGGCCTCCTCTCCGGCGGCCAACGCCAGCAACTCGCCATCGCCCGCGCCCTCGTCACCCGCCCCCGGCTCCTTCTCCTCGACGAGCCGACCGAAGGCATCCAGCCCTCGGTCGTCGCCGAGATCGAGGCCACGATCCTCTCCCTGGCCGCACGCGGCGGCCTCTGCGTCCTCCTCGTCGAACAGCACGTCGGCTTCGCCATGCGGGCGGCGCAGCGCTACTACGTCCTGGAGGCGGGCCGGGTCACGTCGCGCGGGGAGGGCGGAACGGGCGCGGAGCAGACGGTCCGGGAGGCGCTGAGCGTGTGAGCGGCCCCCGGGTTCCGCCACGGCGCTGCTCAGAGGCAGAAGCCGTTCAGAAGCTGATCCTGCTCAGAAGCTGATCCTGCTCAGAAGTAGGCACTGCTCAGAAGCAGGCATTGCTCAGAAGTAGTAGCGCGACACCGACTCCGCCACGCACGCCGGCTTCTCGCTGCCCTCGCGCTCGACCGTGACGACCGCGGTGACCTGCACACCGCCCCCGGCCTCCTCCACGCTCCTCAGTACGGCGGTGGCCCTCAGCCGTGAGCCGACCGGGACGGTGGAGGGGAAGCGGACCTTGTTGGCGCCGTAGTTGATGCCCATCTTCATGCCCTCGACCCGCATCACCTGCGGCACCAGCGCGGGCAGCAGCGAGAGCGTCAGATAGCCGTGCGCGATGGTCGCGCCGAACGGCCCGGCCGCCGCGCGCTCCGGGTCCACATGGATCCACTGATGGTCACCGGTCGCGTCGGCGAACAGGTCGATCCGCTTCTGGTCGATCTCCAGCCAGTCGCTGTGTCCCAGTTGCTCGCCCACTCCGTCGCGCAGTTCCTGCGCGGACGTGAAGATCTTCGGCTCTGCCATGTTCCCGGTCCCTGCCTTCCGGCTCTCCGCGCCTTCCGACGCGATGTCTAAGCGCTTGCTCAGCATCGTGGTGCGGTGCGTTCCTGTCAACGACGGAAACCGGGCCGCCGGGGAGCAGTAGGGTCTGAGGAGTGCCACAGATCCCACAGACACTCCAGGAACTTTCGGTCGGCCAGCTCTCGGCGCGCAGCGGCGCCGCGGTCTCCGCTCTGCACTTCTACGAGTCCAAGGGCCTGATCACCAGCCGCCGCACCAGCGGCAACCAGCGCCGCTACTCGCGTGACGCCCTGCGCCGCGTCGCCTTCGTGCGGGCGGCCCAGCGCGTCGGCATCCCGCTGGCCACGATCCGGGACGCTCTCGCCGCACTGCCCGAGGAGCGCACCCCGACCCGGGAGGACTGGGCCCACCTCTCCGAGGGCTGGCGTCAGGAACTGGAAGAGCGGATCAAGCAGTTGCACCGGCTCCGCGACCACCTCGCCGACTGCATCGGCTGCGGGTGCCTGTCGCTGGAGACCTGTGTGCTGTCCAACCCCGACGACGTCTCCGGCGAGCGGATCACCGGCTCGCGCCTGATGCCCGAGCGCAAGAAGGAACCGGAGGCCGATCAGGAATGCTGCTGACCTGCCGGTGAACGCACGCTCCCGGACGCCCGCCGCAACCGCACCGCCGCAGCGACCAGTTCGGCGTTCGAGGCGGCGGGCCGCCCGTCCGGGAGCACCGTCACGTCCTCCGCGCCGATCCGCGCCGCCAGGCCGAGCCGGAAGGCCAGCGCCGCCACCGGCCACGCACCGCCGTCCTCCCCGTGCAGCAGCACCGGGCGGCCGTGCGCGGAGCCCACCTCGGCCAGCAGCAGCCGGGCCGAGCCGGTCGCCGTCGCCGGGTCGGAGTCGGTGACCTCGGCCAGCACCCGCAGGACCCGGGGCGCCAGAGGGGAGCGGCGGAAGAGGCGGTGGCCCTCCGTGCCCGACCAGAGCCCGGCCTCCACGCCCACGCCCCGCTCCAGCAGCGCGGCGGCCAGCTCCTCGGCGCCCGGCTCGTGCCAGTTGACCGAGGCGTGGTCGGGCAGCACCGTCCACTCCCGCACCCGCTCCACCCGGCGCCGCGGATCGGGCTCGGCCCAGGCCCCCGTCGTCACTCCGACCGGGACGCGCACGGCGGCCCGTATCGCCGTCAGCGTCGCGGCGAGCGCCCGGGGCGAGAGCGTGTCCTGCCCGCACGGGGTCCGGGGGTGCACATGGACGTCGGTGGCGCCGGCGGCGACGGCCTCGGCCGCCGACCGGGCCGGCGCTTCGGGGGACAGGGGCACGGCTGTTGAGGCGTCCGCGCCGCGCCGGCCGTTCAGGCAGACCTGGATCATGTCCCCGATGGTGACATCCACCACTGACAACAGGCTCGGGAACGCCCTGCGAGGCCCCCGCGGCACCCCCCGGCGACGCGCCACCGGAACGTCCTGCGCGGCCGCCGCCGTGACGTGCCCCGGAACGTCCTACGCCGCTTCATCGCGACGCGCCCCGGAGCGTCCTAACGCGGCCGCCGCCGCGACGTGCCCCGGAACCTCCTACGCCGCTTCACCGCGACGTGCCCCGGAACGTCCTACGCCGCTGCCGCCGCAGCGAGCCTCCGGTGCCGCACCAGCCGGGCCCGGGCCAGCGTGCGGTCCGTCAGCACCGGCTGCGGCACCGTGATCCCGCACCCCGTGCACACCGGACCCGACCACGGCTCGTGCCCCCGCTCCCGCTCCTGCCGCCACTCGATCCCGGTGTCCGCGCAGACCGGGCAGGCGGAGCCGGGGCCGGAGCCGAGCGCCGCGATCAGCCGGCGCAGCACCTCGGCGAGCGGCTCGGTGGGGTGGACCTCCGGGTCCGCGCAGCGGGCCACCCCGTGGCCGCCCCACGTCCGGCGGTGCCAGTCGTCGAACGCGCCGGGCCGCCGCAGGCCCTCGTGCTTCTCGCGCCTCCGCCGCTCGGCGAACCCCGCCTCGTACGCGAGCCAGATGCCCCGCGCCTCCTCCAGCTCCTCCAGCGCGCTCAGCAGGCGCGCCGGATCGGGGTCCCGGTCCTCGGGGTCGATCCCGTGCCGGGCGCACAGATGGTCCCAGGTCGCCCGGTGACCGTACGGGGCGAACCTTTCCAGGCACTTGCGCAGCGAGTACCGCCGCAGGGCCAGATCGCCCAGCGGATCGCGGACCTGTCTCGCAAGACTCCGGAAACCGGCCATGAGACTGCCACCTCCGTCGTTCGTCCTTCGGCGTCAAGGAGTGGACGTACGCCTGCCCGTTTCGGCTCCATCGAAAGATGGAAACCGTCCATTGGCTGAGACTCCCCACGTGGGGCGGCGGCCACGGGCGGAAGCGGAACGGCGCGCGGACGGGTGGTGAGAGGGCGTGCGCCCCTCAGGGGTCGCGGCGCGCGGCCGCCCCCGGTGGCCCGCCGCACCCGCCCGCTGACCAGGGGAATCCAGTGGCCACGCTCCCTATGAGTGCGATTGGATGCCCGTATGACAACAGCCTCCCCGCGCCTGGAAAAGGTCACCCCCGACACGGTGCTCGACGCCTGTCGGCTGGAAGTCGCTCCCGAGCAGCGGAAGTTCGTCTCGCCGGTCGCGCAGTCCTTGGCCGAGGCGTATGTGCATCCCGACGTCGCCTGGCCCCGGCTGATCTGTGACGGCGACCGCATCGTGGGCTTCGTGATGGCCTTCTTCGACGTCACGCTCGACTATGACGCCGATGTGCCGGACGCCCCGCTGCGCTCCGGCCTCTGGCGGCTGGCCGTCGCCGCCGGTGAGCAGGGCCGGGGGTACGGGCGGTTCGCGGTGGGCGCGGTGAACGAGGAGATCCGCCGGCGCGGCGGGACGGTCTCGACGGTGACCTGGCACCCCGGCGAGGGCGGCCCGGAGGAGTTCTACCTCAAGCTCGGCTACCACAAGCGGGGCCTGACCGACGACGGCGAGTACCTCGGCGATCTGGACCTCACCGGCTGAGACGGGCGGCGGTAGGAGCGGGCGCGCCGCCCCGACCGGTGACGGACCCCGCACTACCCCCCGTACCGCAGGTACTTCCGCCGCGTGGCCCGGAACGCCGTCAGGTCCGCCCGCCACGCGTTCACCACCGCGTCCGTGTCCGCCCCCGCGTCGATCATGGTGCGGACCCTGGCGTTCCCGGTGAGCTTGTCGATCCAGTTGTCGGGGCGCCAGGCGAACCCGCTCCACGTCTCCTTCGCCGTCACCAGCAGGGCGATCCCGGTGCGGACCGGGTCGAAGGACTCCCGGTCCTGGACGTGCACCTGCACCCCGCCCACCGTCTTCCCCTGGAACTTGGAGAACGTCGGCGCGAAGTACGCCTCCCGGAAGGCGACCCCCGGCAGCCGCAACGCGTTGGCGGCGGCGGCCCAGTGGCGGTCGACTCCCTCCGCGCCCAGCAGTTCGAAGGGGCGCGTGGTGCCCCGGCCCTCGGAGAGGTTGGTGCCCTCGAAGAGGCAGGTGCCGGAGTAGACGAGGGCCGTCTCTGGCGTCGGCATGTTCGGGCTCGGCGGCACCCACGGCAGCCCCGTCTCGTCGAAGAAGTCCGACCGCCGCCACCCCGACATCGTCACCACGTCCAGCCGCACCGGATTCTCGTGCAGGAATTCCGCGTTGAAGAGCAGCGCCAGCTCCGCCACCGTCATCCCGTGCGCCTGGGCGATCTCGCGGCGGCCGACGAACGTGGCGAAGGCCGGGTCCAGCACCGGCCCCAGCGCGGCCCGCCCGGTCACCGGGTTCGGCCGGTCCAGCACCACCAGGCGCTTGCCCGCCAGCGCGGCCGCCTCCATGCAGTCGTACAGCGTCCAGATGTACGTGTAGAAGCGCGCGCCCGCGTCCTGGATGTCGAAGAGCACCGTGTCCACGCCCGACGCGGTGAAGACGTCCGCCAGCGGCTGCCCGCTCTTGAGGTACGTGTCGTAGACCGGCAGCCCGGTCGCCGGGTCGTCGTAGCGCCCCTCCGAGCCGCCCGCCTGCGCGGTGCCCCGGAAGCCGTGCTCGGGGCCGAAGACGGCGGTCAGGTTCACCCGGGAGTCGGGGTGCATCACGTCGACGATGTGCCGTACGTCGGCGGTGACGCCGGTCGGGTTGGTGACGACGCCGACCTTCTGGCCCCGCAGCAGCCGGTAGCCGTCCCCCGCCAGCCGGTCGAAGCCGGTACGGACCCGGGCACGTCCGGGGCCGGGTGCGGCAGCGGCGGCTCCACCGGTGCCGGCCGCCGTCGCCACGAGCGCGCCCACGGCGCTCCCCGCGGCCAGCACACCACGTCGGGACAGGCTCATACCGCTACCTCCGTCATCGCGCCGAGTGTCATGGCCACGCATGCTAGGACGGCCGCGGGCCGCATGGAACGACCCGGGCCACGCCGATTCCGCGAGCCGGTCCGCCGCCCCGCCGACCTGCCCCGAGGCGGTTCCCGACTCTTCCCCCGTCACATACCGACCGGTTAGTCTGCCGGTGCGGGCGGACCGGAGCACAGGCGTACGGAAGGCAGGACGACGATGGTTGCGGCGGATACGGTGCGAGGCGCCGGCGTAGTGGTCACAGGGGCCGGAGGCGGCATCGGCGCCGCTCTGGCCCGCAGGTTCGCCGCCGGGGGCGCGCGGGTCGTCGTCAACGACCTCGACCCCGCGCGCATCGAGCCCCTCGCGCAGGAGATCGGCGGGATCGCCGTCGCCGGGGACGCCTCCGGCATCGTGGCGGCGGCCCGCGACGCGCTGGGCGGCACGGTGGACGTCTACTGCGCCAACGCCGGGCTCGCCTCGCCCGGCGACGCGTTCGCCGAGGAGGAGGTCTGGGCCGCCGCCTGGGACGTCAACGTGATGGCCCACGTCCGTGCGGCCCGGGCCCTGCTGCCGCAGTGGCTGGAGCGCGGCAGCGGGCGCTTCGTCACCACCGCGTCCGCCGCCGGGCTGCTGACGATGATCGGGGCGGCCCCCTACAGCGTGACCAAGCACGGGGCGGTCGCCTTCGCCGAGTGGCTCTCGCTCACCTACCGCCACCGGGGCGTCAAGGTCCACGCGATCTGTCCGCAGGGCGTGCGCACCGACATGCTCACCGCCGCCGGGTCGGCCGGCGAGCTCGTCCTCGCGCCCGGGGCCATCGAGCCGGAGGCCGTCGCGGACGCGCTGTTCGACGCGATGGAGGCCGACCGCTTCCTGGTCCTGCCGCACCC
Source organism: Streptomyces sp. cmx-18-6 (assembly GCF_046548915.1). Classification (NCBI taxonomy): domain Bacteria; kingdom Bacillati; phylum Actinomycetota; class Actinomycetes; order Kitasatosporales; family Streptomycetaceae; genus Streptomyces; species Streptomyces sp. cmx-18-6. The sequence continues at coordinate 146,743 of NZ_JAEBEP010000014.1, forward strand.
CGAGGTCGCCGGGTACTACCAGGCGCGCGCCGCGGACCCCGACCGCTGGATGGGCAACATGAACCGCCTCCAGCAGAAGTGGGAGGCGGCGGGCGGCGCATGATCGCCGCCGGTTCCGGCGGCTCCCGCTACCCGGCCGAGCCGTGGCGCGCCCTGCTCGGCGACGCCCGGCGGGCCCCCCCTTTGAGGCGGGCGTCGCCCCGGAAGCCCTGGCCGCCCACCGCCCCGCGCACTCGGGGGCGTACCGCAAGGAAAGCCTCGCCGCGTACAGGCGTCCGCGCGCGGCGGAGATCCTGGCCGAGCCGCCGAAGACGGCGAGTGGGAAGATCCTCAGGCGGGAACTGCGTTCCCCCCGTCAGAACCTCGTCGAAACAGCGAACGCACGGTACGAAAGGCAGGTGGCGGCTCATGGCCAAGGCGACGGAGCAGAATGGCACGCCCGTCCCCCAGAGGCTGCTGGCCGCCGCCACCCGGCTCTTCGCCGAGCGCGGGTACGACCGCACCTCGGTCCAGGAGATCGTCGAGGCGGCGGGCGTCACCAAGGGGGCGCTCTACCACTACTTCGGCTCCAAGGAGGACCTGCTCCAGGAGGTCTACGCCCGGGTGCTGCGGCTCCAGCAGGAGCGTCTGGACGCCTTCGCGGACGCCGACGCGCCCATCGAGCAGCGGCTGCGCGACGCGGCGGCGGACGTGGTCGTCACCACCATCGACAACCTGGACGACGCCGCGATCTTCTTCCGCTCCATGCACCACCTGAGCCCGGAGAAGAACAAGCAGGTACGGGTGGAGCGCCGCCGCTACCACGAGCGGTTCCGGGCGCTGGTCGAGGAGGGGCAGCGCAGCGGCGTGTTCTCCACCGCCACACCCGCCGACCTGGTCGTCGACTACCACTTCGGCTCGGTCCACCACCTCTCCACGTGGTACCGCCCCAACGGCCCGCTCAGCCGCGAGCAGGTCGCCGACCACCTCGCGGACCTGCTGCTTCGGGCCCTGCGCCCGTAACGCCACGCTGAACGCGGCACTGCTCAGGGCCGGTTGAGCGCTTTCAAACACGGTTCGGTGTTCGTTAATAGAACCATCATGTCCGTTTTCCGCTCTTGACGGAACACTGTCACCTCGTTGACCATCGGTCACGCATCGCACGGACCACCGACGAGCGTCGGCCCCGCGACGCGCACCACCAGCTCCAGGACCCGGCCGCACGTTCCACGCGGCCGGGTGCCCCCCGCACGTTCCGTCAGTCCCCGAACGGAATCCGGAGCCCCACCATGAGACCGAACCGCTTCACCCTGCGCAGATCCCCGGCGGCCGTCGCCGCCGTCGCCCTCGCGGGCCTCCTCGCGACCGCCGCGCCCACCGCGCAGGCGTCCGCCCCGGCGACCACGGCGACAGCCGCCGCCGCAGCGCCGGACATACCCCTGGCCAACGTCAAGGCCCACCTCACCCAGTTCTCGACGATCGCCGCGAACAACGGCGGCAACCGCGCCCACGGCCGCCCCGGCTACAAGGCGTCCGTCGACTACGTCAAGGCCAAGCTGGACGCGGCCGGATACACCACGTCCCTCCAGCAGTTCACCACCAGCGGCGCCACCGGCTACAACCTCATAGCCGACTGGCCCGGCGGCGACCCGAACAAGGTCGTGTTCGCCGGGGCCCACCTGGACTCCGTCTCCTCCGGAGCCGGGATCAACGACAATGCCTCCGGCTCGGCCGCCGTCCTGGAGACCGCCCTCGCCGTCTCCCGCGCCGGCTACAAGCCGGACAAGCACCTGCGGTTCGCCTGGTGGGGAGCGGAGGAGCTCGGGCTGATCGGCTCCAAGTACTACGTCAACAACCTGCCGGCCGCCGAGCGTTCGAAGATCACCGGCTATCTGAACTTCGACATGATCGGCTCGCCGAACCCCGGCTACTTCGTCTACGACGACGACCCGGTCATCGAGAAGACCTTCAAGGACTACTTCGCGGGCCTCGGCGTGCCCACCGAGATCGAGACCGAGGGCGACGGCCGCTCCGACCACGCCCCGTTCAAGGCGGCGGGCGTCCCGGTCGGCGGCCTCTTCACCGGGGCCAGCCGCACCAAGACCGCGGCCCAGGTGCAGAAGTGGGGCGGAACGCAGGGCCAGGCTTTCGACCGCTGCTACCACACCTCGTGCGACACCACGGCGAACATCAACGACACCGCCCTTGACCGCAACAGCGACGCCGCCGCCCACGCGATCTGGACCCTCTCGGCCGGCTCCACGGGCGAGCCGCCCACGGGCACCGTCTTCTCCAACGACGCCGACGTCGCCATCCCGGACGCCGGGGCGGCCGTGACCTCCTCGATCACGGTCTCCGGCCGGACGGGCAACGCCCCGGCGGCACTCCAGGTGGGCGTGGACATCAAGCACACCTACCGCGGCGACCTCGTCGTCGACCTGCTGGCGCCGGACGGCGCCGCCTTCCGGCTGAAGAACTCCAGCAGCGGCGACTCCGCGGACAACGTCATCACGACGTACACCGTCAACGCCTCCGCCAAGGTCGCCAACGGCGTCTGGAAACTCCGGGTCCAGGACGTGGCCCGGCAGGACACCGGCTACATCGACAGCTGGAAGCTCACCTTCTGACCTCCAGCCGTTCCGGTGAGGCCCCCTCCCTCCGGGGGAGGGGGCCTCACCCGGCTCTCACAGATACCGCTTGATCTCCCGCCGGGCCAGCGACCGCTGGTGCACCTCGTCCGGCCCGTCCGCCAGCCGCAGCGTCCGCGCCGAAGCCCACAGCTCCGCCAGCGGGAAGTCCTGGCTGACCCCGCCCGCGCCGTGCAGCTGCACGGCGGAGTCCAGGATGTCCACCACCGCGCGCGGGGTGGCGATCTTGATGGCCTGGATCTCGGTGTGCGCGCCCTTGTTGCCCACCGTGTCCATCAGCCAGGCCGTCTTCAGCACCAGCAGCCGCAGCTGCTCCACCGTCACCCGGGCGTCCGCGATCCAGTTCTGCACGACGCCCTGCCGGGCGAGCGGCCTGCCGAACGCCGTACGTTCCACCGCCCGGCGGCACATCAGCTCGATGGCCCGCTCCGCCATCCCGATGAGCCGCATGCAGTGGTGGATCCGTCCCGGCCCCAACCGCGCCTGCGCGATGGCGAAACCGCCGCCCTCCTCGCCGACCAGGTTCGCCGAGGGCACCCGCACGTCGTGGAAGACCACCTCGGCGTGGCCGCCGTGCGAGTGGTCCTCGTACCCGTACACCCGCATGGCGCGCCGCACTTCGAGCCCCGGGGTGTCGCGCGGCACCAGGATCATCGACTGCTGGCGGCGGATGTCGTCGCCGTCCGGGTCGGTCTTGCCCATCACGATGAAGACGGCGCAGTCCGGGTTCATCGCCCCGGAGATGTACCACTTCCGGCCGTTGACGACGTACGAGTCGCCGTCCCGGACGATCCGGGTCTCGATGTTCGTCGCGTCCGACGACGCCACGTCCGGCTCCGTCATCGCGAACGCCGAGCGGATCTCCCCGGCCAGCAACGGCTCCAGCCACTGCTTCTTCTGCTCGTCCGAGCCGAACTGGAACAGCACCTCCATGTTCCCGGTGTCCGGGGCCGCGCAGTTCAGCGCGGTCGGCGCGAGGTGCGGGGAGCGGCCGGTGATCTCCGCGAGCGGCGCGTACTGGAGGTTCGTCAGCCCGGCCCCGTACTCCGCGTCGGGCAGGAAGAGGTTCCACAGCCCCTGCCGCCGCGCCTCGGCCTTCAGTTCCCCGACGATCGCGGGCGTGTCCCACGGCGAGGCGAGCTGAGCCCGCTGCTCGTCCGCGACCTGCTCGGCCGGGTACACGTGCTCGTCCATGAAGGCGAGCAGCCTGTTCCGCAGCTCCTCGGTACGGGCGTCGAATGCGAAGTCCATGGGTGGTCAGCCTTCCTGGAGAGTGGTGAGGCCGTGCTCGATGAAGACCGGCACCAGATCGCCGATCCGGTCGAAGCCCGCGCCGACGGTCTGGCCGAGGGTGTAGCGGTAGTGGATGCCCTCCAGGATCACGGCGAGCTTGAACCAGGCGAACGCGGTGTACCAGGAGATCGCGGAGGTGTCCCGGCCCGACCCGGCGGCGTACCGCTCGATCAGCTCGGCGGGGGAGGGGTGCCCGGGGGCTCCGCTGGTCGTGGAGACGGGGGAGTGCGGCAGATCGAGGTCGGAGCTGTACATCACGAGGAGCCCGAGGTCGGTCAGCGGGTCGCCCAGGGTGGACATCTCCCAGTCCAGGACGGCGTTGATCCGGTCGTCCGGCCCGAGCAGCACGTTGTCCAGGCGGTAGTCGCCGTGGACGACGGTGGGCGCGGGGGAGGAGGGCAGCTCGCGGCCGAGGGCGGCGTGCAGCTCGTCGATGCCGGCCAGGTCGCGGTTGCGGGAGGCGTCCAGCTGCTTGCCCCAGCGCCGCAACTGCCGGTCCAGGAACCCCTCCGGCCGCCCGAAGTCCCCGAGCCCCACGGCCGCCGGGTCCACCGCGTGCAGGTCGACCAGCGTGTCGACGAGGGCGAGGACGGCGGCCCGGGTGCGCTCGGGGCCCAGCGGGACGAGCTGGTCGGCGGTGCGGTACGGGGTGCCCTCGACGTGCTCCATGACGTAGAACGGCGCACCGAGCACCGTCTCGTCCTCGCAGAACAGCAGCGGCTCCGGCACCGGCACGGCCGTGGGGTGCAGGGCGCTGATCACCCGGTGCTCGCGCTTCATGTCGTGCGCGGTGGCCAGCACATGGCCCAGCGGCGGCCTGCGCACCACCCACCGCCCGGTCCCGTCCGTCACCGTGTACGTCAGGTTCGAGCGGCCGCCCTCGATCAGCCGCGCCTCCAGGGGCCCGCGCACCAGTCCGGGACGCTCACGCTCCAGGTGGCCGCGCAGCAGCTCGGGGTCGAGACCTGGTGGGGGGACGGGACTCATGGGGCGTACCTCCGGAGCGACGGAACAACAGAACGAAAGCGGAACAACATGGTCGGAAAGCGGACGAAACGCGGGCGGAACGGTCATCGACGGCAACCGCCGACCACGACCGCCGACCGCGTCAGCCGACCACGACCGCTGACTATGATGCCGACCAGTCGGTATGTCGTCCAGTGAACGTCCGTGATCGAGTACGCGAAGCACCTGGTTACGCCGGGTCGTCCCACCCCTGCGCGGCGGCGAAGGCGCCCCCGTACTCCGCCGACCAGCGCCCAGCGCCTCGATCGGCTCCAGCAGGGTCCGCCCCGGCTCCGCGAGCGCGTACGTGCCGCTGTGCGGGGACGACCCCCGCGCCCCGCTGCCGCCGTTCACCGCCGTCCGCCCTGAGTTGCGCACACCCTGACCTGCGCCGAAGGTCGAGGAATGAAGGCGATCAGCTACAGCGCGTACGGTTCGGCCGACGTCCTGGAATACGGCGAGCGGCCCGACCCCAAGGTCGGCCCCGACTCGGTCCTGGTGAAGGTGCGGGCGGCGGCCGTCAACCCGGTCGACTGGAAGGCCCGCGAGGGCTACCTCCAAGGGGCCCTCGACGCCGTCTTCCCGGTGATCCCCGGCTGGGACGTCTCCGGCGTGGTCGTGCAACCGGGGGCCGCCGTCGACGAGTTCGCGGTGGGGGACGAGGTGATCGGCTACGCACGCGAGGACTTCCTCTCCCGGGGCACGTTCGCGGAGTACGTCGCCGCCCCCGTGCGCACCCTCGCCCGCAAGCCCCTCAGCCTGAGCTTCGAGGAGGCCGCGGGCCTGCCGCTGGCCGGGCTCACCGCGTACCAGGTGCTGCACCGCCTCCTGAAGATCCGCAGCGGCGACACCGTCCTGGTCCACGCGGCGGCGGGCGGAGTCGGCTCGCTCGCCGTGCAGCTCGCCCGGCACACCGGCTGCCGCGTCATCGGCACCGCGAGCGCCCGCAACCACGACCACCTGCGCAGCCTCGGGGCCGAGCCCGTGGAGTACGGCGACGGGCTCGCCGACCGGCTGCGGGAGCTGGCCCCCGAGGGCATCGACGCCGCCTTCGACACGGTGGGCGGCGAGGCCCTGCGGGTCTCGGCGGAGACCCTCGCCGAGGGCGGCCGGCTCGCCTCGATCGCGGACAACGAGGTCGTCTCCTACGGCGGCCACTACGCCTTCGTCCGGCCCGACGCGACCGACCTGGGCCACCTCGCGGAACTGGCCGAGCAGGGCATCGTCACCGTCCACGTGGACCGGGTCTTCCCGCTGGAGCAGGCGGCCGAGGCGTACCGGCTCAACCAGGAGGGACGCACCCGGGGCAAGATCGTGGTCACGGTGGACTGGGACGGCTGAGGAAGCCCAGGGGCGCCGCCGGAACGGCACGGCCGCCGCGGACACCGCGAAGCCGGAACAACTCGGCGACCGCAGCCGTCCGACACCGCGCGGCTCAGAACAGCATGGCCGCCGCGAACACCGCCAACGCCACCGTGCACAGCGCCGCCGCCAGCGCCCCGCGCGCCGCGAGCGGCTCCGGCCGCGCCACCCCCATGCGCCGCACCCTGAGGTGGGCCACCGCCAGGAACCCCAGCCAGGCCAGCCCGCTGAGCGCCACCGCGACCAGCGCGGCCGGACTCGGGCCGCTGTGCAGCGCCTGCCGCCCGGCGAGCAGCGCCACCACCGTGGCGGTGAGGGTGGTACGCCGCCACGCGAGCCGGGTCCGCTCGGGCTGCAGACCCGGGTCGCGGTCCCGTACCGCCGCCGTCACCGGCCCTCCCAGCCGAAGAGGACCACCACCACCATCGCGACGGCCACGACGGCGACCACGATCCCCAGCAGCGTCGGGAACCGGGAGACCGGCAGATCCTCCCCGCGCCGCATCGCCCGCTCGCACCGCACCCAGTGGTTGACCGCCCGCAGCGCGCACAGCACCCCGGCCGCGAGCAGCCCGAGAGCGAGCCCCGCCCGGACGCCCCAGGCCAGCTCCGGCAGGAACTGGTCCACGGCGAAGCCCCCGCCGATGAGGGCCAGCGCCGTGCGGATCCAGGCGAGGAACGTACGCTCGTTGGCCAGCGAGAACCGGTAGTCCGGGGTGGCCCCCTCCTCCCGGATCCGCTGCGGCGCGAACCACAGCCGTACGCTCTGCGCGATCTTGTTCACACGGGCACCTTAGGGGGTGCCGCGGGGGATCAGGCGGACCGGAGCCCCCGCAGCCGCCGGTACGCCTCCAGCCCGTCCGGCACCCAGGGCCACGCGTCGAGACGTCGCGCCAGCTCCGCGTCGTCCAGGAAGGCGTGCCAAGCGACCTCCTCGGCCTGCGGGTCCACCGGCAGCTCGCACCGCACCCGGTAGACGGCGGACCACCAGGTGTGCTCGGCGCTCGCGTAGAGGAACCGGAACAGCGGCTCGGGCTGCGGCAGCCCCGACACCCCCAGCTCCTCCTCCGCCTCCCGCAGCGCCGCCTCGTCGTAGGTCTCGCCCGCGCCCACGACGCCGCCGACGAACATGTCGTAGTGCGAGGGGAAGACCAGCTTGGTCGGCGTACGGCGGTGCACGAAGACCCGCCCCCGGGCGTCGCGCGCCTCGATGAAGACGCAGCGGTGGCGCAGGCCCCGGGCGGTCGCCTCGCCGCGCGGGGCCTGCCCGATGACCTCGTCCCGCTCGTCGACGATGTCCAGGATCTCGTCAGAGGGCGTCATGCGTTTCATCCAACAGCACCCGGACGGTTGACGTCAGCGCGACCGGTACCCAAGATCTGACGCACGGGTAACTTGTCACCCGGCAGAGGCTCCCCGACAGGACGGAACCCATGGCGTACGACGCTGATGTCATCGTGATCGGGGCGGGCCTCGCCGGACTCGTGGCCACCGCCGAGCTGGTCGACGCCGGCCGTTCCGTGATCGTCCTCGACCAGGAGCCCGAGCAGTCCATCGGCGGGCAGGCGCACTGGTCCTTCGGCGGCCTCTTCCTCGTCGACTCGCCCGAGCAGCGCCGGCTGCGGATCAAGGACAGCCGGGAACTGGCGCTCCAGGACTGGTGCGGCACCGCCGGGTTCGACCGCAAGGAGGACCACTGGCCGAAGAAGTGGGCCGAGGCGTACGTCGACTTCGCGGCCGGGGAGAAGCGCTCCTGGCTGCACCAGCAGGGGCTGCGGATCTTCCCCGTCGTCGGCTGGGCGGAGCGCGGCGGCTACGACGCGAGGGGCCACGGCAACTCCGTACCCCGCTTCCACATCACCTGGGGCACCGGCCCCGGCGTCGTCGCCCCCTTCGAGCGCCGGGTGCGCGCGGGCGTCGCCAAGGGGCTCGTCCAGCTGAGGTTCCGCCACCGCGTCACCGGTCTCGCCCGCACGGCCGGGGCGCTCGACACGGTCACCGGCGAGATCCTGGAGCCGAGCGGGGCCGAGCGCGGCACCGCCAGCAGCCGGGAGGCGACGGGAGCCTTCGAGCTGCGGGCCCAGGCGGTCATCGTCACCTCCGGAGGCATCGGCGGCAACCACGACCTGGTCCGCTCCCAGTGGCCCGAGCGGCTCGGCACCCCGCCCGACAAGATGCTCTCCGGGGTCCCCGCCCACGTGGACGGCCTGATGCTGGGCATCGCGGAGGAGGCGGGGGGCCACCACATCAACCGCGACCGGATGTGGCACTACACCGAGGGCATCGAGAACTGGAACCCGATCTGGTCGAAGCACGGCATCCGCATCCTCCCCGGCCCCTCCTCCCTCTGGCTCGACGCCCGGGGCAAGCGGCTGCCGGTCCCGCTGTTCCCCGGCTTCGACACGCTCGGCACCCTCGAACACATCATGAAGTCGGGCCACGGCTACACCTGGTTCGTGCTCAACCAGCGGATCATCGGCAAGGAGTTCGCCCTCTCCGGCTCCGAGCAGAATCCGGACCTGACCGGCAAGTCGGTCCGCGACGTGATCGGCCGGGCCCGCGTGGACGTGCCCGTTCCGGTGAAGGCGTTCATGGACCACGGCGTGGACTTCGTGGTGGAGAAGGACCTCGACGCCCTGGTCCGGGGGATGAACGCGGTCAGCGGCGACGGCCTGATCGACGCGGAGGACCTGCGCCGCGAGATCACCGCCCGCGACCGCGAGATCGCCAACCCCTTCACCAAGGACCTCCAGGTCACCGCGATCCACGGGGCCCGCGCCTACCTGGGCGACCGCCTCATCCGCACCGTGAAACCGCACCGCGTCCTGGACCCGGCGGCGGGCCCGCTCATCGCCGTACGCCTGAACATCCTGACCCGCAAGTCCCTGGGCGGCCTGGAGACGGACCTCTCCTCCCAGGTCCTCACCTCGGACGGCGCCCCGCTCCCCGGCCTGTACGCGGCGGGCGAGGCGGCGGGCTTCGGCGGCGGCGGAGTCCACGGCTACCGCTCCCTGGAGGGCACGTTCCTGGGCGGCTGCATCTTCTCGGGCCGAGCGGCGGGCCGGGCGGCGGCGCGGGCAGTGTCCTCATAGGCCCCTCCCGTACGCAGCGGACCTGGGCACGAACTCCAAGCCCCTCCCGCACATCGCGGACCGGGGCACGAACTCCAAGCTCCTCCGGCACATCGCGGACCGGGGCACAGATCAAGCCCCTCCGGCGATTGAGGAGCGGGGTCCGGGGCAGCGCCCCGGGGCTCACCCGGCCGAAGGCCCGCCCGCCCCGGACCTCACCCGAAGACCCCGCCCGGATCCCTCCGCTCCACCACCCGAAACCGCTCGGCCACGATCAGCGTCCCGTCATCCACCGTGAACGACGGATCCCCCAACGCCTCCCGCATCTCCGCCCCGTGCCAGAACCGCTCGTGCCCCGCACGCCATTCGGCCACCGACCGATACCCCTCGCCCTCGTCCAGGGCGTGCCGCAGATCCACCTCTCCCAGCGGCAGCACCCGTACGCCGGTCACCTCGACCACCGCCACCTCCCGCCCCTGCGAGTCGATGAGCGCGGACCGTTCGCCCACCGGCGGCAGCTCCTCCTGCTCCAGTTCGTATTCGGCCAGCAGTCCGGAAGTGGACACCTTCTCGCCGGACAGGACCGCCGCCACCAGCCGGTCGCGCAACGGGCCGGGGAAGGCGAGAAGGAAGGGTTTCAGGGGTTCGCGAGGCTCCATGGCGTCAGTGTGTCAGGCGTCACTCCGCACCCGCCCGCCCCACCCGCACGCTGCGGAAACGCCCTGATCAGGGCGATGGATTCCGGCCAACTATCCGGAAAGGGAGAGCAGTTGGAGTAGACCACCCTTGACGCGGAGTGTGGCCTACCGCTTTGCTGTGCGCGATCATCCGCTCGCACACCGCATCGAAGGAAGCCCGCGGCATGTCCCCGCCACCGCCGCCCCTGGGCCGCTCCCGCCGCCGGGGCGGTCGCTCGGAGCACACCTTCGACCCGGCCCTGGACGACGGCGAACTCATCGACGCGCGAGGTCAGTTCACCCAGGGAAGGTGGGGCGGAGCCCGTACGCTGCTGGTGGCCACCGGGCGGGACTGGGACCGCCGGGGACACCGCCTCCTGGCCCTCGCCGAGGTGCCGTCCGCCGCCGACTGGGCCCGCGACTGGCTGCTCGCCGAACCCGAGAGCGCGGACGCCGCCGCCCTCCTGGCCTGCGCCGGCGTGATCCGCGCGCTGCGCCCCAAGGCGGGTCCCGACGAAGCGGCCCGCGCCCGGCACGCCTGCCTCGCCGCCGCCCGGCTCACCCCCGACGACCCCACCCCCTGGCTCGCGCTGCTCCTCCTGGACCGGGGCCGGGACGACGGCGGCGACGAGACCGGCAGGCTCTTCGAGGAAGTCCGCTCCCGCCACCCCGAGCACCACCACGCCCACCACGTGATGACCGCGCAACTGGCCGAGAGCCGCCCCGCCAGCGGCCAGGACCCGCTCCACGAGGTGTACGACTTCGCCGCCTGGGCCGCCGAACAGGCCCCCGCCGACTCCCCGCTCGCGGTGCTCCCGGTCATCGCCCACGCCGAGCGCTACCGCGTACTCGTCACCGCGGGCAGCGAGCCGGGCGACCCGGTGGCGTCCGGGCACTGGTCGGGACGGCGGGCCCGGCAGGTCATGAAGGCCGCGTTCGACTGGTGGCTGGAATGGGAGCACGAGGACCACCCGCGCCACCGCGTCGACCTCAACTTCCTGGCCCACGCCAAGGTCTGCGAGGGCCGGACCGCCGAGGCCGCCGCCCTCTTCCACCGCATCGGCCCGCACGCCACGGCCGCCCCCTGGTCGTACTCCGGCCGCGACCCGTACGCCGCGTTCACGGCCGCCCGCCACCACGCACTCGGCGCCCCGTGACCAGGCTTCCACCAGAAAACAGACAACAGACAACAGACAACAAGAAGACCGAAGCCGAAGACCGAAGAAGGGACCACCCCCGCCATGTCGACGGGCAGTTCATTTTCAGGCAGGACCCGGCAGACCGGTACCACCAGGCTGACCGGCGACGCCGGCGGGATCAACACGTACAAGGGCGAGGAGAACGCCCTGCGGGCGAACCGCCTCGGCACCCCCGGCCTGCTGCTCTCCGTGCTCGCCGCCAGCGCCCCCCTGATGGTGGTCGCCGGGGTGATGCCCACGGTCTTCGGCGTGATGGGCATCGTCGGCCAGCCGCTGCTGTACGTCATCCTCGGCGCGGTCCTGATGCTGTTCAGCGTCGGTTACGCGGAGATGAGCCGGCACGTCCACAACGCCGGCGCCTTCTACGCGTACATCGCCCGGGGCCTCGGCCCGACCGCCGGCGCGGGCGCCTCGCTCGTGGCGCTGGTGGCGTACAGCGCGATGCAGGTCGGCATCTACGGGATCCTCGGCTTCGAGGTCTCCGTCATCTTCTCCACGTACCTCGGCATCGACGTGCAGTGGTGGATACCGGCGCTGATCTCGGTGGTCGTCGTCGGCGTCCTCGGCTGGCTGAAGATCGACCTGAACGCCAAGGTGCTCGGCGTCCTGCTGGTCATCGAGTGCGTCCTCGTCGTGATCTTCGACATCGCCGCCGTCAGCAAGCCCGGCCCCGAGGGGCTCTCGCTGCACGCCTTCAACCCGGAGACGCTGACCGGGGCCGGGCTCTCCACCGCGCTCTGCTTCTGCATCGCCGCGTTCGTCGGCTTCGAGCAGGCCCCCGTGTACGCCGAGGAGACCAGCCGCCCGCAGATCGTGGTCTCCCGGGTGATGTTCCTGGCCGTGGGCTACGCGGCGCTGTTCCTCGCCATCAGCTCCTGGGCCCTGACGGTGGCCGCCGGACCCGGCTTCATCGCCGACACCTCCCTCAAGGAGGGCCCCGGCATGCTGTTCGGCCTCACCGAGGAGCGGCTCGGCTCCACCTTCACCGACGTCCTGCACATCCTGTTCGTCACCGGCATGTTCGCGGCGCTGCTCAGCTTCCACAACGTGGTCGCCCGCTACGCGTTCGCGATGGGCCGCGAGGGGCTGCTGCCCGCCCGCTTCGGCCGCACCAACCGGGCCAGCGGGGCCCCCGGCACCGGCTCGCTCCTCCAGTCCGTGGTCTCCGTCGTGATCGTGCTGGCCTTCGCCCTCACCGACGGCAACCACATCGGCGACCCCACCGTCCCCGTCCTGCGCCTGTTCACCTGGATGGGCAACGTCGGCGCGCTGGGCGTCATCCTGCTGATGGCCGCCGCCTCCTTCGCCGTCATCGCGTTCTTCGTCAAGCGCGGCGCGGGCCGTGCCCAGGTCTGGCGGCTGGCCGCCTCGGGCCTCGCGGGGATCGCGCTCCTGTCGATCGCCGTCTTCACCGTCCGCGACTTCGCCGTCCTGGTGGGCTCAGGCCCCGGCTCGGTCCTCAACTGGCTGCTGCCCGGCGTGATCGTCCTCACCCTCGTCGGCGGTCTGGTGTACGGAGCGGTGCTGCGCAAGGCCAAGCCCGAGGTGCACGCCCGGATCGGCCTCGGAAACGAGGCGTTCCAGCTGGAGAAGGCGTCACAGAGCGCGTCGGCCCGCCGCTGAGCACGCGCCGACCTCCCGCGGGGAGACGGCGGTCGCGTGCCGGCTTCTGGTCGTCCGATCGCCGTCGACCTGCGTGGCCACGGGCAGACCCGGCTGGGGGCGGCCCTCGAAACGGGTGGGGTCGCACGGCTGGAACCACCGTAGCTCCGGAACGAAGAACGTCCCGTTCCGGAGCACCGCGCCCACGTTTCGAGCACGCTCGGGGCAGCTGCGTGCCGGCGTCGGCCGCGCGAGACACCGGAGCGGCCCGGTCGGCAGGGTGCGCCCGCCCGGGTTTCGTGCCTTCGCGCAACGGGGGCGGGCGCGCTCATCCGCAGCCGTACGGGATGAGGTGGGGAGACGCCCGTCTACAGCAACAGCGACAGCAGCATGATGAAGGCCATCGCCACCACCGAGATGATCGTCTCCATCACCGACCAGGTCTTCACCGTCTGGCCGACGTCCATCCCGAAGTACTCCTTCACCAGCCAGAACCCGGCGTCGTTCACATGGCTGAAGAAGAGCGAACCGGCGCCGACCGCGAGGACCAGCAGCGCGGCGTGCGCGGTCGACATGTCGGCGGCGAGCGGGGCGACCAGACCGGCGGCGGAGATGGTGGCGACCGTGGCCGAGCCGGTGGCGAGGCGGATCGCGACGGCGATGAGCCAGCCGAGCAGCAGGGCGGGGATCGACCAGTTCTCGGAGAAGTCCAGGATCATCTGGCCGACCCCGGCGTCGATCAGCGTCTGCTTGAAGCCGCCGCCCGCGCCGACGATCAGCAGGATTCCGGCGATCGGCACGAGGGACTTCTCCACAGTCGTGGCGAGCCGGCCCCTGGTGAACCCGGCGGCCTTGCCGAGGGTGAACATGCCGAGCAGGACGGCCGCGAGCAGGGCGATCAGCGGCGAGCCGATCACGTCCGTCACCCGCTGGACGCCGTTCTCGGGGTCGTCGACGACGATCTCGACGAGCGCCTTGACCAGCATCAGCACGACCGGCAGCAGGATCGTCACCAGGGTGGCGGCGAAGCTGGGGCGGCGCTCCAGGTCCTCGGACGGGCGCTGCGGGATCATCTTCTCCGGCGGCTCGATGTCCACCCAGCGCGCGGCGTAGCGGGCGAAGACCGGGCCGGCGATGATCACGGTCGGGATGGCGACCAGCACACCGAGGGCCAGCGTCACGCCGAGGTTGGCGTCCAGGGCGTCGATCGCGACGAGCGGGCCGGGGTGCGGCGGGATGAGCCCGTGCATCACGGAGAGCCCGGCCAGCGCGGGGATGCCGATCCGCATCAGGGAGTAGTTGCCGCGCTTGGCGACGAGCAGCACCACCGGGATCATCAGCACGATCCCGACCTCGAAGAACAGCGGCAGGCCGATGATCGAGGCGATCAGGACCATCGCCCACGGCATGGCCCGCCCGCTCGCCCTCGCCAGGATGGTGTCGACGATCTGGTCGGCCCCGCCCGAGTCGGCGAGCAGCTTGCCCAGGATCGCGCCGAGCGCGATGAGCACGCCCACGCTCGCGACGGTGGAGCCGAGGCCCGCGGTGAAGCTGGCGATCGTGTCGGCCGGGGCCGCGCCCGCGAAGGAGCCGAGCGCCAGCGAACCGATGGTCAGCGCCAGGAACGCGTGCATCTTGAGCTGGGTGATGAGGAGGACGATGACGGCGATGCCCGCCAGGACGGCGATGCCCAACTGCGCGTTGCCCGCCGAAGTGATCGGTTCGGCGGCGTCCGCTGCCAGCATCTCGACGTTGAGACCGGTCACGGTGATGATCCTTCAGCTGTCGAGCCGGCGCAGCGCGGCGACGGCTCGCTGGGTGATTTCCTCGGGGGCGCCGGACACGTCGACGCTCACCCCGGCCTCGTCGGCCTGGAGCGGCTGCAACGTGGCGAACTGGGAGTCGAGCAGCGCGGGGGGCATGAAGTGGCCCTTGCGCTCCGCCATCCGCTCCTCGATCAGCTCCCGGTCGCCGGTCAGATGCAGAAAGACGGCGTCGGGAGCGCCGGACCGCAGCCGGTCGCGGTAGGAGCGCTTGAGGGCCGAGCTGGAGACGACTCCGCCGAGCCCCGCCCGCCCGCGCGCCCACGCGCCGATGGCGTCCAGCCACGGCCACCGGTCGTCGTCGTCCAGGGGGGTGCCGGCCGACATCTTCTCGACGTTCGCCGGCGGATGGAAGTCGTCGCCCTCGGCGTACGGAACGCCGAGTTCGGCGGCGAGCAGGGGACCGATCGTGGTCTTGCCGGTTCCCGCTACGCCCATCACCACGACGACGTGGGGGGTGCTCATGGAGTGCCTCGCTGTCTTCTTCGACATCGGTCCGTCGCGCTACTGAAACCCATTAGGTACGACTTATTCAAGAGTCTGTGACGCAAACGTCGTACTTTTTAATCCCGAGACCCGGCCCGTGGGCCTGCTCCCCGTAGGCTGGCCCCATGACCACACAGAGCCAGGGGCTGCATACACATGTGCTGGACACCCTGGGTCTGGAGATCTCCTCCGGCCAGTGCCCGCCCGGCAGCGTCCTACGCACCGACGAGCTCGCCCAGCGCTTCGACGTCTCCCGCACGGTCGTCCGCGAAGTGGTCCGGGTCCTGGAATCGATGCACCTGGTCGAGTCCCGCCGCCGGGTCGGGGTGACCGTCCGCCCCACCGAGACCTGGAACGTCTACGACCCCCAGGTCATCCGCTGGCGCCTCGCCGGCGCCGACCGCCCGCGCCAGCTGCGCTCCCTCACCGTGCTGCGCTCCGCGATCGAACCGGTCGCCGCCTCCCTCGCCGCCCGGCACGCCACCGCCGAGCAGTGCGCCGAACTCACCGAACGCGCCCTCGGCATGGTCGCCACCTCGCGCGGCCAGCAGCTGGAGGGCTACCTCGAACACGACATCGCCTTCCACCGGATCGTCCTCAACGCCTCCGGCAACGAGATGTTCGCCCGCCTCGGGGACGTCGTCGCCGAGGTGCTCGCGGGCCGCACCCACCACCAGGTGATGTTCGAGGACCCCGACCCGGCCGCCGTCACCCTGCACGTACGGCTCGCGGAGGCGGTCCGCGAGGGCGACCCGCAGGCCGCCGAGCGCCTCACCAAGGAGATCGCGGTGGGCGCCCTGCACGAGCTGGACGTGCTCGCCCCGTAGGGGTTACGTCTCCTCCTCGCGGCGCAGCGCCAGGACCCGCCCACGCGGCGTACGGTTGTTCGCGATCGATCTTCGGCAGAGCCCAGGAGCAGGGAGAGCACGGTATGACGCAGCAGGTGCAAGGGGTGATCGCCCCGGGGAAGAACGAACCGGTGCGGGTCGAGACCATCGTGATCCCGGACCCGGGCCCCGGAGAGGCCGTCGTGAAGATCCAGGCGTGCGGCGTCTGCCACACCGACCTGCACTACAAACAGGGCGGAATCAACGACGAGTTCCCCTTCCTCCTCGGCCACGAGGCGGCGGGCGTCGTGGAGTCGGTGGGCGAGGGCGTCACGGACGTGGCCCCCGGCGACTTCGTCATCCTCAACTGGCGTGCGGTGTGCGGCCAGTGTCGCGCCTGTCTGCGCGGCCGCCCCTGGTACTGCTTCGACACCCACAACGCCGAGCAGAAGATGACGCTGCTCGACGGCACGGAGCTGTCGCCCGCCCTCGGCATCGGCGCGTTCGCGGAGAAGACCCTCGTCGCCTCCGGCCAGTGCACCAAGGTCGACCCCGAGGTCTCCCCGGCCGTCGCCGGACTGCTGGGCTGCGGGGTCATGGCGGGCATCGGCGCGGCCATCAACACCGGCCAGGTGGGCCGGGGCGACTCGGTCGCCGTCATCGGCTGCGGCGGCGTCGGGGACGCGGCGATCGCCGGGGCCCGGCTGGCCGGAGCGGCGAAGATCATCGCGGTCGACATCGACGACCGCAAGCTGGAGACGGCGAAGACGATGGGCGCCACCCACACCGTCAACTCCCGCTCCACCGACCCGGTCGAGGCGATCCGCGCCCTCACCGGAGGCAACGGGGCCGACGTCGTCATCGAGGCGGTCGGCCGCCCGGAGACGTACCAACAGGCGTTCTACGCCCGCGACCTGGCCGGAACGGTCGTCCTGGTCGGCGTCCCCACCCCGGACATGAAGCTCGAACTGCCGCTCCTGGACGTGTTCGGCCGCGGCGGCTCGCTCAAGTCCTCCTGGTACGGCGACTGCCTGCCCTCCCGCGACTTCCCGATGCTCGTCGACCTCCACCAGCAGGGCCGCCTGGACCTCGCCGCCTTCGTCACCGAGACCATCGGCCTGGGCGACGTCGAGCAGGCGTTCGCCCGCATGCACGACGGCGACGTCCTCCGCTCGGTGGTGGTCTTCTGATGACCGCTCGCATCGACCACCTGGTCACCTCCGGCACCTTCGCCCTCGACGGCGGCGAGTGGGACGTCGACAACAACGTCTGGATCGTCGGCGACGACACCGAGGCGATCGTCATCGACGCCGCCCACGACGCCGCCGCCATCGAGGCCGCCCTCGGCGGCCGTACGCTGCGCGCCATCGTCTGCACCCACGCGCACAACGACCACATCGACGCCGCCCCCGCCCTCGCGGAGGCCACCGGCGCGCCGATCCTGCTGCACCCGCACGACCTCCCGCTGTGGCTCTGGACGCACCCGGAACGGACCCCCGACGGCCCCCTAGCCGACGGCCAGGAACTGGAGATCGCCGGCATCACCCTCAAGGTCCTCCACACCCCGGGCCACGCCCCCGGCGGCATCTGCCTCTACGCCCCCGAGCTGGCCACGGTCTTCACCGGGGACACGCTCTTCCAGGGCGGCCCCGGCGCCACCGGCCGGTCCTTCTCCCACTTCCCGACGATCATCGACTCGATCCGGGACCGGCTGCTCACCCTGCCGGGCGACACCACCGTCCGCACGGGCCACGGCGACCCCACCACGATCGGCGCGGAAGCCCCGCAGCTCGACGACTGGATCAAGCGCGGCCACTGAGGACCGCCCGCGTCACCCCTCCGGCCAGGCGGAGAGCCGCAGCCCGCTGACGAAGCGGCGCGGCTCCCCGCTGACCGGATCGGTGAACTCCAGCCGCCGCGCCAGCAGTTGCAACGGCCTCGCCCAGTCCTCCACCGCCCCCTCCGGCTCCACCACCGGATACAGCGGATCGTGCACGATCGGCGCCCCCAGCGCGTTCATATGCACCCGCAGCTGATGCGTACGCCCGGTCACGGGCACCAGCCGGTAGAGGCCCAGCCCGCCCCGCCGCTCCACCAGCTCCACCCGGCTCTCACTGTTCGCCTCACCCGCCTCCTCCCGGGCGGCGAGCACCCCGCGCTCCTTCACGATCCGGCTGCGTACGGTCGTGGGGAGGACCAGCTCCGGGTCGTACGGGGCCACCGCCTCGTACTCCTTGCGCACCAGCCGGTCCCGGAACAGCGTCTGGTAAGCGCCCCGCTCCTCGGCCCGCACCACGAAGAGCACGAGCCCCGCCGTCAGCCGGTCCAGCCGGTGCGCGGGCTGGAGCGCGGGCGCCCCCAGCTCCCGCCGCAGCCGGGCCACCGCGGTCTCGGTGATGTGCCGCCCCCGGGGCGTGGTGGCGAGGAAGTGCGGCTTGTCCGCGACCACGAGGTGCGCGTCCCGGTACACGACCCGGACCGGGAAGGGCACCGGCTCCTCGGGCGCGAAGTCCCGGTGGAACCAGAGGCGACGCCCGGCGGCGTACGGCTCATCGCCCCGCACGACGCCCCCGTCAGCCCCCACGAACCGCCCCGCGTCCAGCATGGCGACGACCCGCGCCGCCCCGATCGCCCCGCCGAACCGCGCGACCAGATGCTCCCCGACGCTCGCCCAGACCCCGTCCGGATCCTCCGGCAACCGCACCCGCACGGCGTCGACGCCGTCCCGCTGGGGAAGGGGCGCGGCGGACGCCTTCCTGCGACCCCTCATCCTCGCCCCTCTCAGCCATACCCGGTGACGCAAAAGAGCCCCACCGAAGTGGGGCTCCCGCTGGTGTCCGAGGGGGGACTTGAACCCCCACGCCCGATAAAGGGCACTAGCACCTCAAGCTAGCGCGTCTGCCATTCCGCCACCCGGACAAGGTGTCTGTCTCACGGACCCGTGCCCGTTCCGACGTGGAAAACCATAGCAAACATTCGAGGGTGCTCGATCACGCCCCGATGGCTGTGAACGGTGCGTGACGGGGGGTGCACGGCCTTGGGCGTACGCCGTGGGCGCGGGAGGATGAAGGGGAGCACCACAGCGACAGTGGAAGGAAGCAGCGTGAGCGAGAGCAGCACGGGCAAGGGCGTCGGCGGCGGCAACGCCGAGAGGGAGGTCGTGGACCTCTGTCGCGACCTGATCCGCATCGACACCAGCAACTACGGCGACCACTCGGGACCCGGTGAGCGGCTCGCGGCCGAGTACGTGGCGGAGAAGCTCGCGGAGGTCGGTCTGGAGCCGCAGATCTTCGAGTCGCACAAGGGCCGCGCCTCCACCGTCGCCCGGATCGAGGGCGAGGACCCCTCGCGGCCGGCCCTGCTCATCCACGGGCACACCGACGTGGTCCCGGCCAACGCGGCGGACTGGACGCACGACCCCTTCTCCGGGGAGATCGCGGACGGCTGCGTCTGGGGCCGGGGCGCGGTCGACATGAAGGACATGGACGCGATGACCCTCGCGGTCGTACGGGAGCGGATGCGTTCGGGCCGCAAGCCCCCGCGCGACATCGTGCTGGCCTTCCTCGCGGACGAGGAGGCGGGCGGGACGTACGGGGCGCGCTACCTCGTCGACAACCACCCGGGGCTCTTCGAGGGCGTCACCGAGGCGATCAGCGAGGTCGGCGGCTTCTCCTTCACCGTGAACGAGAACCTGCGGCTGTATCTGGTGGAGACGGCCCAGAAGGGCATGCACTGGATGAAGCTCACCGTGGACGGCACCGCCGGGCACGGTTCGATGATCCACAAGGACAACGCCATCACCGAGCTGTCCGAGGCGGTCGGGCGGCTGGGCCGGCACAAGTTCCCGGTACGGGTCACCAAGACGCTGCGGCACTTCCTGGACGAGCTCTCCGACGCGCTGGGCACCGAGCTGGACCCGGAGAACATGGACGCGACGCTCGCCAAGCTCGGCGGCATCGCCAAGCTCATCGGCGCATCCCTCCAGAACACCGCCAACCCCACGCAGCTCGGCGCCGGCTACAAGGTCAACGTCATCCCCGGCCAGGCGACCGCCCACGTCGACGGCCGCTACCTGCCGGGGTACGAGGAGGAGTTCCTCGCGGACCTGGACCGGATCCTGGGCCCCAACGTGAGGCGCGAGGACGTGCACGCGGACAAGGCGCTGGAGACCACGTTCGACGGCGCTCTGGTGGACGCCATGCAGACCGCGCTGGTCGCGGAGGACCCGATCGCCCGAGCCGTGCCGTACATGCTCTCGGCCGGTACCGACGCCAAGTCCTTCGACGACCTCGGCATCCGGGGCTTCGGCTTCGCTCCGCTGAAGCTGCCGCCGGAGCTGGACTTCGCCGGGATGTTCCACGGCGTCGACGAGCGGGTCCCGGTGGAGGGCCTCCAGTTCGGCGTGCGGGTGCTCGACCGTTTCATCGACCATTCCTGACCGGGACGGCAGACCGTTCCTGACCGGTAGGACGGACGTTCCTGACCGGTACGGCACCGATTCGCCCGCCTGTACGGACATGTCCGAACGAGTGAAACGACCCGTTCACACGTAGCCCCGTCACACCCTCCTCGTTACAAGGTGTGCGGTCCGCGGCTGGGACCGCATTTCCAACTAGGAGGAATAATGATCAAGAAGGTCGTCGCAGTTGCGGCTGCTACCGGTGGCCTCGTTCTCGCGGGTGCGGGCATGGCCTCCGCCGACGCGGGCGCCCAGGGTGCCGCCATCGGCAGCCCCGGCGTGCTCTCCGGCAACGTCGTCCAGGTCCCGGTCCACGTGCCGATCAACCTGTGCGGCAACACGGTCTCCGTGATCGGGCTGCTGAACCCCGCCTTCGGCAACACCTGCGTCAACGCGTGACGTTGTGCGTCAACCCGTAAGGGTTTGAGCTCGGTCGGTCCCGGAGTGCACTCCATGCACTTCGGGACCGTTCGGCATTCGGCTCCCGCACGGTCATGTCCGGGGGTTTTTCGGAAGGCAGAAGGCAGGAAACGAACCTATGCGACAGGTCACTCGTAAGGGCCTGATCACCATGGCGGCGGCGGGCGGGGTCCTCGCTCTCAGTGGCGGATACGCCCACGCCGACGCCGGTGCGGCCGGGACGGCGTCGGGCTCACCGGGCGTGCTGTCCGGCAACTCGGTCTCGGTCCCGATCGACATCCCGGTCAACGTCTGCGGCAACTCGGTCACCGTCGGCGGTCTCATCAACCCCACGTTCGGCAACGACTGCGGAAACGGGTCGGCGGAATCGAGCCGTGAGGCCGGACCGCAGAACCGTATCGGCGGCGGCTCCGGCAACGGGGCGCAGGCCGGGAACACCACCGCGACCGACCGGCACGGCGAGCCCGGAACGGGCCGTCACCGGGCCGGCGGCGCAGGTGCGGAAGGGGTCGCGCAGGGCTCGCCCGGCATCCTCTCCGGCAACCTGATCCAGGCTCCGGTCAGCGTCCCCGTGAACGTCTGCGGCAACAGCGTCTCCGTGATCGGGCTGCTGAACCCGACCTTCGGCAACAGCTGCTCCAACGACTCCGAGCCGCCGCCCCCGCCGCCGGAGAAGCCCGAGGAGCCGAAGACCCCTCCGGTCACGCCGGAGACCCCGGTCGACCCGCCGGCCAACCAGCCGCCCGAGCCGAACGTGCCCGAGCCCCAGCTCGACCCGGAGGAGCAGCTCGCGCAGACCGGCGCGGGCGGCCTGGAGACGCTCATCCCGGCGAGTGCCGGACTGCTGCTGGCGGGGATGGGATCGGTGCTCTACCGCCGCTCCCGCAGCGCCGCCTGACCGGTACGCGCACACGCACACCGGGCGTACAGCAGGACGAACACGGACGGGCCCCGCATCCGCGGGGCCCGTCCCGTGTCACCAGAAGGCCCGTCGTCACCAGGCGGTCCGTCGTCACCAGGTGGCCCGGAGCTGACGGATGATCCGTCTGCGCAACCGCACTCTGCGGCTGCCGTCGCGGCGCAGCGTCAGGCGGTCCAGCTCCCAGTGCCCGTACTCGGCGTGGTCGGTCAGCAGTCGGGCCGCTTCCTTGCGGGAGACCCCGCGCGGCACGTACACGTCGATGAATTCGTATTCCGGCATCGCATCTATTGTGCGGGCAGAGCCCCGGTACGGATAGCGTCTGCACTATGTCTGATGCTGCGCAGCCCACCGCTGCCGAGGTACGTGCCGCCGCCGAGGCGGTCAAAGCCGCGATCGACCGTCACCTCGACGCGGTCGAACGCCGTACCGGGGACGACGACCCCGCCGTCTACGAAGCGTTCAACTCACTGGCCGCTGCGGCCGAGGTCTACGACGAGATCCTCTACGACCGGTACGACGAGGTCACCCCCTTCGAGATCCCCGGCGCGGACGACTCCCTGCCGCCCTACGCCGGCCCCGCCGAGCCCAGCGCGCTCAGCGTGCTGATCCGGCGCGACTACGCGGTCGCGGAGCCCCCGCGCCTGCTCGCCCAGGCCCAGCGCCTCGCCGACGTCGACGCCGAACCCGGCGCGGACGGCTCCATCGCCCCGGTGGTCGGCATCAGCGTGCATGCCGCGCTCGGTGTCCTCTTCGGGGAGTACGAGCCCGACGAGATCGCCTCCCGGCACAAGGAGTTCGGCCTGGAGGAGGGCGATTCCACCCTCTGGGTCTCGGCCGGGACGGCGCTTCCCGAGCCGGGGGAGTGGCTCGGCGCACCGTTCGAGGACGCCGACCCCGAGCTCGTGGTGTGCCGCTTCGACGTCAGCGCCGTCTTCGACGAGGACGGGGAGCCGGACGACGACTTCGCGGGGCCGGCGACGGCCGGCGGCTGACCACCGCGCGGACCTGACCGTGGGCCCCGGTGCGCCGCACCGGGGCCCATCGCCGTATGCCGACGACCCGCTCGGGAGATCCCCCGTACGCGACGTCGCTCAGGAGGCCGCGTCGGGCGTCGGGATCGCATCGAGGAGCGGGCGCAGCCGGGTCGTCCGCTCCTGGGCCGGGACCTGCGCCACCGCGTGCGGGAGCGCCTGGTCCACCCCGTGCACCACGGAGAGATGCCGCTCGCCCCGGCCGAACGCGGTGTAGACCCACGGCCGGCTCAGCCCCCCCGCCGCATCGCCCGGCAGCACCACCACCGCGGCGGGCCAGCGCATCCCGGCCGCCTGATGGGCACTGAGCGCCCACCCGTGCCGCACCGCCGACTCCACCCGCTCCTGCGGTACGACGACGGGGACGCCCCCGCAGTCCAGGTGCAGCCCCTCCGCGTCGGCCGAGCGCACCACCCCCGGCACCGCCCGTCCGGGCGCGGGCACATGGATCACCCGGTCGCCCGGGTCGAACCCGCCGAACCGGCCGGGCCCCGGGTTCAGCCGCTGCTTCAGCGCCTCGTTGAGCACCCGGGTCCCGGCCGCTCCGCCGTGGCCCACGGTGATGACCTGGGTCTGCGCGGCGGGGATGGAGAAGGCCCGGGGCACCGAGTCCGCGACCAGCTGCACCGTACGGTGGACGGCCTCGCCCGCATCGCGGACCGGGACGATCACGACCTCCTTGCCGGGGGCCTCCACCTGGTTCAGCTCACCGATGCCGATGCCGGAGACCAGCTCCCCGATCGGCCCGGGGTCCGGCGTACGGGAGACGACCTGCGGGCACGCCCGTGCGGCCAGCACGTCGGCGAAGACCCGCCCGGCACCCGCCGAGCCCAGCACGCCGGGGTCACCGCTCAGCACCAGTCGCGCGCCGTCCGCCAGGGCCTCGACGAGGACGGCCCCGCCCTCCACGTCCAGCTGCGGGGCGTCCAGCACCACCAGCAGGTCGAGGGCGAGCGCCCCGTCCTCGTCCCGGCCGGGGCCCTCGGCGCCGGAGAGCAGTCCGGCCAGGGTGACGGCCGCCTCCGGGGCGCCGACCGCTTCGGCCAGCCGGCGGCGGCCGTCCTCGCTGTGGGCGGCGCCCAGGGCCCGCAGCCCCAGACTCCGCGCCGCCGCGATCAGGGCGGCGGGCTCGGCCCGCGCCGCCTCGCCGCCGCTGTGGGCGACGAGCCCGGCGGTGGCGGCCGTACGGATCAGCTCGGCGGCCGAGGGGGAGGGGGCGGCGGCTGCCGCTTCCGCCCAGTCGGCCCCCTTCTCGCAGGCGTTCATGAGGCGGGCCAGGCCATCGGCGAGGCTCTCCTCGGCCAGCGCGTACCGGTCCAGGCCCAGCAGCACCTGGACCGGCTCGGCGGGCCCGGCCGTGCCGTCCTCGTCGGCGTCGGCCTCCGCGGGGGCCTCGTCCTCCTCGTAGGCAGCCGGCTCCGTGGCGTCCGCGCCCTCCTGGAAGACCAGGGCGACACCCTCCTCCACGGCGGTGCGCACGGCCTCCTCCGGGTCGCTCACGGCCCGCTCGGCGAGCGCCGCCCGTACGGCGGTGGCGTCCAGCGCCGTGTGGCCCTGGAGGGCGGCGCGCTCCAGCAGCCAGCCGACCAGGGCCGCCGTCCGGCGCTCGTCGTCCGGGCCGCATTCGCCGCCCAGCAGGGCCCGCGCGAAGCCGTCCGCCTGCTCGGGCCGGACCCCCGGCACCGCCAGCAGCTGCCAGGGGTCGGCGCGCAGCAGCTCGGCGGCCTGCCGGCCCAGCGTCGCGGCGGCCGGGTGGGCCAGGGCCTCGGGGGCCCCGCCCTCGGTGAGGACCGCCCGCACCGCGTCCACGGCCTCGGGCGGGGCGGCCCGGTCGACGGGGGCGGTGGCGGCCGGAGCGGGGCGCTGGGGCTGACCGGCGGGGGCCGGTGCGGGGCGGCGGGGCGCGGGGGCAGGGGCGGGCGAGTCGAAGAACTCCGTGCCCACCTTCTCGCCGCTCTCCACGGCCCGGACGGCCGCGAGCAGGTCGGCCGCGGTGCCGCTCAGCTTCGTACCGGCGGCGACGGGGCCTTCCTTCTCGGCCTTGCGCTTCGCGATCTTCTCCCGCAGCTCCCGCTGGGCGGCCAGCTCGGCCTGGGCCTCGGAGAGCTCGGCGACGGCCGCCGCGTCGCCCTCCGCGCTCTTCTCCCCTTCGCCGGCGGGTGTCTCCCCGGCCGGGGACGCGGCCGAGTCCTCCGGAGCCTGCGCGGACTCACCGTCCTCTGCGGCTTCCGCGATCTCCGCCGACTCCTCGGCCTCCCCGGGCTTCTCGGCCCCTGAGGCGTCGGCGGCGGTGTCGGCGTCGGGCGCTTCGGTGTGCGCGGGGTCCTCGGCAGGGGTGTCGGCCGGGGGCGCGGCGCCCTCCGGTGTGTCCGTGCCGACAGTGCCGGGGGTGTCCCCGGGAAGCGCAGTCACAGCGTGCTCCAGTCCTGGTCGGGATAGCGGTGCACGGGCGCCGACACATCGTCGAGCGCCTGGCAGATCTCGTAGGGAAGACTAAGCGCCTCCACTGACAATGCCTCCGTGAGCTGCCCGGCGTTGCGCGCACCGACGATCGGGGCGGCCACGCCCGGCCGGTCCCGCACCCACGCCAGCGCCACATGGAGGGGGCTGGTCGCCAGCCCGTCCGCCGCCGTCGCCACCGCGTCGGTGATCCGGGCCGCCGCGTCGTCGAGATACGGCTCCACGAACGGGGCGAGCCGCGTCGACGCGCCCCGGGAGTCGGCCGGAGTGCCCTGGCGGTACTTCCCGGTCAGCACCCCACGGCCCAGCGGGGAGGAGGGCAGCAGCCCGATCCCGAGGTCCAGCGCGGCCGGCAGCACCTCCCGCTCGATGCCCCGCTGGAGCAGCGAGTACTCCATCTGCGTACTGGCCAGCCGGGTGCGCACCCCGGGCGCGGCGAGCTGCCAGGTGGCGGCCTTGGCCAGCTGCCAGCCGCAGAAGTTCGACACGCCCGCGTAACGCACCCGGCCGGAGGACACGGCCAGGTCCACCGCCTGGAGCGTCTCCTCCAGCGGGGTCTGCGGATCGAAGGCGTGCACCTGCCACAGGTCCACGTAGTCCGTGCCGAGCCGCTCCAGGGAGGCGTCCAGGGCGGCCAGCAGGTGCCCGCGCGAGCCGTTGAAGCGGCGGTAGGGGTCCGGGACGTTGCCCGCCTTCGTGGCGACGACCAGGTCCTGGCGCGGCACCAGGCTGCCCACGAGCCGCCCGAGCAGATATTCGGCCTCCCCGCCCCCGTACACGTCAGCGGTGTCCACCAGGGTGCCGCCCGCGTCCCAGAAGGTCTTGAGCTGGTCGGCGGCGTCGTGCTCGTCCGTGTCCCGGCCCCAGGTCAGGGTGCCGAGCCCGATCCGGGACACGCGTAGGCCGGTGCGGCCGAGATGCCTCTGCTCCATGGGCGCTGAGATTACTGGCCGGGGCCCCACCGGGTGGAAGCCTGTGGACAACGGGAGGTCGCGCGGGCCTGCCGGATCGCCGCCACCCGCGCTACAGTCCGGAGAAAGAGACGTTACTGATCAGTAAGGGGAGCGGCTATGCGGCTCGGCATCAATCTCGGTTACTGGGGCGCGGGCATGGACGGCGACAACCTCGCCGTCGCCCAGGAGGCCGACAAGCTCGGCTACGACGTCTGTTGGGCGGCCGAGGCGTACGGCTCCGACGTGCCGACCGTGCTGGCCTGGGTCGCGGCCCAGACCGAATCGATCGACGTCGGCTCCGCGATCATGCAGATCCCGGCCCGTCAGCCCGCCATGACCGCGATGACGGCCGCCACCCTCGACTCGCTCTCCGGCGGCCGCTTCCGGCTCGGCCTCGGCGTCTCGGGACCGCAGGTCTCCGAGGGCTGGTACGGCGTCAAGTTCGACAAGCCGCTGGCCCGCACCCGCGAGTACGTGGAGATCGTCCGCAAGGCGATGACCCGCGAGCGCCTCTCCTACGAGGGGCAGCACTGGACGCTCCCGCTGCCCGGCGGACCCGGCAAGCCGATCAAGCTCACCGTCCACCCGGAGCGCGAGCACATCCCGCTCTACATCGCCGCGATCGGCCCGAAGAACCTGGAGCAGACCGGCGAGATCGCCGATGGCGCCCTGCTGATCTTCCCCTCCGCCGACCACCTGGAGGAGACCGCGATCACGTATCTGCGCGCGGGCCGGGAGAAGGCCGGCAAGACCATGGAGGGCTTCGACGTCTCCCCGACGCTGCCGCTCGCGGTGGGCGACGACGTCAAGGGCCTGGCCGACATGTTCCGCCCGTACACCGCCCTGTACGTCGGCGGGATGGGCAGCCGGAAGCAGAACTTCTACAACCAGCTCGCCCAGCGCATGGGGTACGAGAAGGAGGCCGCCGAGATCCAGGACAAGTACCTGGACGGGGACAAGGCCGGGGCGGCCGCCGCCGTACCGCACCAGCTCATCGACCAGACGACGCTGCTCGGCCCCGTCGAGCGGATCGCGGAGCGGATGCAGTCCTACGCCGCCGCCGGGGTCACCACGCTGAACCTCGCCCCCGCCGGCTTCACCCTGGAGGAGCGGATCACCGCCCTGCGCGCCGGCACGGACGCCCTGGAGCGCTCCGGCCTCGCGTGAGCCTCGCCCGAGGAAGCCTGAGGGGCCGGGAAGGCCCGAGGGCTGAGAAGACAGCACTACGGCCGTGGTGGGGGCTCGGGGGTCTTCCCCGCCACGGCCGTCGCAAGGAACAACGCGCCGCACGCCCCGGGGTTACGGCGGGCCGTGCGATCGGTCCCGCCGCCGCCCCTGCCGTTGCTCCGGTTGCCGACTGCCCCGCGGCGCATTTGACTGCTGCTCTGCGCACTACTGCTCTGTGGGGCCGAGCCCCTCGGACATCGGTACGGAGGTGGCCGTCATGCTCTCAGCCCGCAGCCTGTTCCAGGAGATCCTGGACGACGACGAGACCTACCGGCTGTTCTGCTCCATCGCCGCCAGCGGGGAGTCCCAGGGCGGCTGGGAGAACGCCCGCATCGCCGCCCTGGTCCCCGAGAGCCGCCGCTCCCTGGCGCCCCGGATCGTCCGGCACGGAGCCGACGAGGACAAGCACGGCCGGATCTTCAACGCCCTCCTGAAGAAGCGCGGGCTTCAGCCGGTCGACGTGCCCCCGGACACCGATTACACGATGCTCCTGGAGCAGCAGGGCATCGGCCTCGCCCACTCCCGGCTGCGCGGCGAGGAACGGCTCACCGAGCGCGACATCATCACCTATCTGGCCCACAGCAGGATCACCGAGCAGCGCGCCTCCGAGCAGATGCGGCTGCTGCGCCGCCACTTCGCCGACCACCCCGACATCGGCCGCGCGGTGCGGATGATCTCCGACGACGAGGACAACCACCTCGCGTACTGCCACGAGGAACTGCTCGGCCTCGCCCGCGAGGGCCACGGCCGGACCATCCAGCGGATCATGCGGGAGTGCGCCCTGGCGGAGATCCGGGTCTACCGCGACGTCAGCCTCGCCGTGATGTCCCACATGGGCCGGGTGCTGGGCTGGTCGCGCCCCAAGGCCGCCGCGCTGGCCGCCGGAATCCACGCGGTGTACGCGTACGAGCGCCTCGTCGGCTGGCGGCGCATGGTGAGCCTGGAGTTGCCCGAGCGGCGCGACGCGCTGGGCGGCCGGGCCGTGCCCGAACCGGAGTACGCGTGAGCCCCTACGCGTACGCGTGACCCTTTACGTTCACGCGTGACCCCTCAGGCGTACGCGTGCCCTCTTACGTTCACGCGGCGGTGACCCTTTACGTTCACGAGTCGCCCTCAGAGCCACCCGCGCCGCTTGAACTGGCGATGGAGGCCGACCACCGCCAGGGTCATGAACAGGATCACGGCCGGGTACGTCCACGCCCAGTGCAGCTCCGGCATGTGGTCGAAGTTCATGCCGTAGATGCCCGCCACCATCGTCGGGACGGCGGCCATGGCCGCCCACGCCGAGATCTTGCGCATGTCGTCGTTCTGCCGCACGCCCATCTGTGCGAGATGCGCCGAGAGGATGTCCGACAGCAGCCGGTCCAGCCCCTCCACCTGCTCGTTGACCCGCGTCAGGTGGTCGGCGACGTCCCGGAAGAACGGCTGCGCCTCCTGGTGGACGAACGGCACCCCCGCCCCCGCGAGCCGGGTCATCGGCGCGGTCAGCGGACCGGTGGCCCGGCGGAACTCCAGCACCTGCCGCTTGAAGGTGTAGATGCTCGCCGCCGTGTTCGAGGAGTCGCCGGTTCCGGTCGGGGCGAAGACCTCGGTCTCCAACTCCTCCAGATCCACCTGGAGTTCGCCCGCCACGTCGATGTAGTGGTCCACCACCGCGTCGCTGATCGCGTACAGCACCGAGGTCGGCCCGTGCGCCAGTATCCGCGGGTCCGCCTCCAGACGGCTGCGCACATTCGCCAGCGGGGCGCTCCCGCCGTGCCGGACCGTCACCACGAACGAGTCCCCGATGAAGATCATCAGCTCGTCGGCGCTCACCGTGTCGCTGCTGGACTCGTAGACGACCGGCTTGACGACCGCGAAGAGGGAGTCGTCGTACACCTCCAGCTTGGGACGCTGATGCGCGCGCAGCGCGTCCTCGACGGCGAGCGGATGCAGTCCGAACTCCTGGCTCACCAGGTCGAATTCCTGCTCGGTCGGCTCGTGCAGGCCGATCCAGAGGAAGGCGTCGCCGGACGTCCGCGCCTTTTCGAGGGCCTCGGAGAAGTCCTCGGGCCCGTCGGTCCGGCGGCCGTCCTGGTAGATGGCACAGTCCACGATCATTTCGGCATCCTCGGGAAGGTAAGGGAACACAACGTACAAGGTGGGCGGGGTCAGGTCACCGCCCCCTCCTTCCCCGCCAGGCCGCCGTCGCACCTGCGGCCTTCTCCGCGAGGCCGTCCCTCCGCGCCTTCGGTCCTGTGCGCCGAGACCGTCCTCGCACCGGCCGCCGCGGGGCATCTAGGCTGCCGGTATGCCGACGCTGATCCTCGTACGCCACGGACGCTCCACCGCCAACACCGCCGGAGTGCTCGCGGGCCGCACCCCCGGGGTCGCCCTCGACGAGCGCGGCGCCGAACAGGCCGCCGCCCTGCCCGCACGGCTGGCCGCGCTCCCCCTCGCCGCCGCCGTCAGCAGTCCCCTGGAGCGCTGCCGCCAGACGCTCCAGCCGCTCCTGGACGCCCGGCCCGGCCTGCCCCTGCACACCGAGGACCGCATCAGCGAGTGCGACTACGGCGACTGGTCCGGGCGCAAGCTCGCCGAGCTCTCCGAGGAACCGCTCATGTCGGTCGTCCAGCAGCACCCCTCCGCCGCCGCCTTCCCCGGGGGCGAGTCCATGCGGGCCATGCAGGCCCGCGCCGTCGACGCCGTACGCGACTGGAACGACCGGGTCGGGGCGGAGCACGGCGAGGACGCGACGTACGTCATGTGCTCGCACGGCGACATCATCAAGTCCCTGGTCGCCGACGCCCTCGGCATGCATCTGGACCTCTTCCAGCGCATCCACGTCGACCCCTGCTCGGTCACCGCGATCCGCTACACACGGCTGCGCCCCTTCCTCCTGAGGGTCGGCGACACCGGCGACCTGGCCCCGCTGGCGCCCAGGGAACAGAGCGTCGGAGCGGACGCGGTGGCGTCCGAGGCGGCGGACGCCACGGCGGATGCGACGGTCGGGGGCGGCGCGGGCGCGCCGTGATCTCCGCGGGCAGTAGGGTGGACGCGCCGTAGCGCCGCTATCCACCCATCTCTTCTCAAGGGAGACAGGACGTGTCCCGTCAGGTGTTCCTCTACGACCCACCGGACCGATTCGTGGCCGGTACGGTCGGGTTGCCTGGCCGCCGTACGTTTTTCCTGCAGGCGTCCTCCAAGGGCCGGGTCACCAGCGTCGCCCTGGAGAAGACCCAGGTCGCCGCGCTGGCCGAGCGGATCGACGAACTGCTCGACGAGGTGGTCCGGCGTACCGGGGGCAACTCGCCGGTGCCCGCCGTCGCTCCCACGGACGTCACCGACTCCGCCCCCCTCGACGTCCCCGTCGAGGAGGAGTTCCGGGTCGGCACCATGGCCCTGGCCTGGGACGGCGACGAACAGCGCATGATCGTCGAGGCGCAGGCCCTCGTCGAACTCGACGCGGACTCCGAGGACGACCTCGCGGAGGCCGAGGAGAAGCTCCTCCAGGACGAGGAGAACGGCCCGCCGATGCTCCGCGTCCGGCTCAGCGGCGCCCAGGCCCGCGCGTTCGCCAAGCGCGCGCTGGACGTGGTCAACGCCGGGCGTCCGCCGTGCCCGTTGTGCAGCCTGCCGCTCGATCCGGAAGGACACGTATGCCCGCGCCAGAACGGATACCGTCGCGGAGCCTGACGGACGACGCCCTGCTCACCCTGCTCGCCGAGGGCACGCTCACCGTGCTCGGGCAGGTCGGCGGGGCGTCGAACGCGGTGCTGCACTGCACCGTCGCGTACGAGGGCGAGGAGCGCACCTGCGCCTACAAGCCGGTCGCGGGGGAGCAGCCGCTGTGGGACTTCCCGGACGGGACGCTCGCCCAGCGGGAGGTGGCCGCGTACGAGATCTCCCGGGCGACCGGCTGGGACCTCGTGCCGCCGACCGTGCTGCGGGAGGGACCGTACGGGCAGGGCATGTGCCAGCTCTGGATCGACGGGCCCGGCCCCGACGGATCCGCTGACGGCGCACCGGAGCTGCTGGCGCTCGTGGAGGGCGACGAGCCGGGCGAGGGCTGGAAGGCCGTGGGCTTCGCGGACGTGGGGGAGGGGAGGACCGCGCTGCTGGTGCACGCGGACGACCCCCGGCTGCGCCGGCTCGCGGTGCTGGACGCGGTGATCAACAACGGCGACCGCAAGGGCGGCCATCTGCTGCCGGCCCCCGGCGGACTGCTGTACGGCATCGACCACGGGGTCACCTTCAACGCGGACGACAAGCTGCGCACCCTGCTGTGGGGCTGGGCGGGCGAGCCGCTGACCGAGGAAGCGCTCCGGGTGCTCGCCCTGCTCGCCGGGGAGCTCGCGCCGGGGGAGCCCCTGGCCACCCGGATGGCGCAACTCATCACGGCCGCCGAGCTGGAGGCCCTGCGGGAGCGGGTCGCCGGGCTGCTCGGCGGCGGGGTGCACCCGAAGCCGAGCGGGCAGTGGCCGCCGATCCCCTGGCCCCCGGTGTAGCGACGGTCCGCCGACCGCCCGTGCGGCGGTGTCACCCTCGGCCGGGGCGGGGCTCCGAAAGAACGCCCTGGCCGTACAGTCTTTCGAAGGTTTATCGCAAGAGTGCGTCTTCGGACAGGATTCCGGATCCGGTTCGTATCCGGAAGCAACGTCCGGTTACGCTCAGGACATGCATGCCTGGCCCGCTTCTGAGGTCCCCGCCCTGCCTGGCAAGGGCCGCGACCTTCGGATCCACGACACCGCGACCGGCGGACGGATCACCCTTGACCCCGGTCCCGTCGCCCGCATCTACGTCTGCGGCATCACGCCGTACGACGCGACCCACCTGGGTCATGCGGCGACCTACAACGCGTTCGACCTCGTTCAGCGCGTGTGGCTCGACACCAAGCGGCAGGTTCACTACGTCCAGAACGTGACCGACGTGGACGATCCGCTCCTGGAGCGGGCCGTGCGCGACGGTCAGGACTGGTCCGAGCTCGCGGAGCGCGAGACGGCGCTCTTCCGCGAGGACATGACGGCCCTGCGGATGCTGCCCCCGCAGCACTACATCGGAGCCGTCGAGGCCATACCGGGCATCGTGCCCCTCGTCGAACGGCTCAGGGACGCCGGCGCCGCCTACGACCTCGAGGGCGACGTCTACTTCTCCGTCGACGCCGACCCGCACTTCGGCGAGGTCTCCGGCCTCGACGCGGCGGCCATGCGGCTGCTCTCCGCCGAGCGCGGCGGCGACCCGGAGCGCCCCGGCAAGAAGAACCCGCTGGACCCGATGCTCTGGATGGCCGCCCGCCCGGACGAGCCGAGCTGGGACGGGGCCTCCCTGGGCGAGGGCCGCCCCGGCTGGCACATCGAGTGCGTCGCGATCGCGCTCGACCACCTCGGCATGGGCTTCGACATCCAGGGCGGCGGCTCCGACCTGGTCTTCCCGCACCACGAGATGGGCGCCTCGCACGCCCAGGCGCTGACCGGCGAGCACCCGTTCGCCAAGGCGTACGTCCACGCCGGCATGGTCGGCCTCGACGGCGAGAAGATGTCCAAGTCCAAGGGCAACCTCGTCTTCGTCTCCACCCTGCGCCGCGAGGGCGTGGACCCGGCGGCCATCCGCCTCGCCCTGCTCTCCCGCCACTACCGCGCCGACTGGGAGTGGACCGACCAGGTCCTCGCCGACGCCGTAGAGCGCCTCGCCCGCTGGCGGGCCGCCGTCTCGCGCCCTGACGGACGGTCGGCCGACGCGCTGGTCGAGGAGGTCCGCGAAGCCCTCTCCGACGACCTGGACACGCCCGCCGCGCTCGCCGCCGTGGACCGCTGGGCCGAGCTCCAGAGCGCGCGGGGCGGTACGGACGAGGGGGCTCCCGGGCTCGTCTCCCGTACCGTCGACGCCCTGCTGGGGGTCGCGCTGTAGTACGGAGGGCGGCTCGCCGCCCGGCCGCTCACCAGGACCGTCCCCGGACTTCTCCGCGAAGTCCGGGGCCGGTCGCCGTTGTCACTTGTCGTCGGGGGCGTCCTCGCCGGAAGCCTCGTCAGGACCCTTGCCCTCGGGCCTGTCCCCGGGCTTCTTCCCCTGCTCGCCGGCCGTCGACGCGTCGCGCCCGCCCGGCGGAGCCTGCCCCGTCTCCGGTCGCGGCGGCTTCGGCGGCCGGGTGCGGCCGCTGGAGGGGTCCCGCAGATACGCGGCGTCCCCGCTCTCCGTCGCATGGCCGCCGGGTCCCTGCCCGGGGCCGCCGTCCCGGCGACGCAGATAGCGCTCGAACTCCCGGGCGATGGCCTCGCCCGACGCCTCGGGCAGCTCCGCCGTGTCCCGCGCCTCCTCCAGCGTCTGGACGTACTCCGCGACCTCGCTGTCCTCGGCCGCCAGCTGGTCCACCCCGAGCTGCCAGGCCCGCGCGTCCTCGGGCAGTTCGCCCAGCGGGATGCGCAGCCCGATCAGGTCCTCCAGCCGGTTCAGCAGGGCCATGGTCGCCTTCGGGTTCGGCGGCTGCGACACGTAGTGCGGCACCGCCGCCCACAGGCTCACCGCCGGCACCCCGGCGTGGGTGCACGCCTCCTGGAGGATGCCGACGATGCCCGTGGGCCCCTCGTACCGGGTCTCCTCCAGGTCCATCGTCCGCGCCAGGTCCGCGTCGGAGGTGACCCCGCTCACCGGCACCGGCCGGGTGTGCGGGGTGTCGCCGAGCAACGCGCCCAGGATGACGACCATTTCGACGCCCAGCTCATGGGCGAAGTGCAGGATCTCGTTGCAGAACGAGCGCCAGCGCATCGACGGTTCGATGCCGCGCACCAGGACCAGGTCCCGGGGCTTCTCCCCGCCGACGCGCACCACCGAGAGGCGGGTCGTCGGCCAGGTGACCTTGCGCACCCCGTTCTCCAGCCACACCGTGGGCCGGTTGACCTGGAAGTCGTAGTAGTCCTCGGCGTCCAGCGCCGCGAACACCTCGCCCTTCCACTCCCGGTCCAGATGGCCGACCGCTGTCGAGGCGGCGTCACCGGCGTCGTTCCAGCCTTCGAACGCGGCCACCATGACCGGGTCGATCAGCTCGGGCACCGACTCGAGCTCGATCACCCGGGCCTCCTTCCGATGTCTCCATACGTACGGAGCAACCTTACGGCTTCGGGACCCTGGGACCGCAGCCCGTTTGCCACGGCCGGGTGAACCTTGCCAGCAAGAGTGGATCATCGGCCCGAACAGTGCATCAGCCGGTGACCGGGGCTAGGGCGTGTCCGGCGGATCAGAGCCGGGTCCGCGACGCCCGGCACTTCCCCTGGCTCTCGGCTTCGCTCGAGCAGGGGAGCCCCCATCCCTCGCGGCGTTGCCGAAACGTCCGAATCGCTCCGCGATGAGGACGTTCCAGCGCCTTGCGACGCACCGCACCGGACGCCGCGGCCCATCCGGTCCTGATCCGCCGGACACACCCTAGGCCCACAGCGATGAGGGCGCCTCCCGCCGCACCACCGGGACGATCTCCTCCGCGAACCGCTGGAGCGTCTCCAACTGCTCGGGCCGGCCCAGCCCGAAGCCGTCCACGGTGATCGACTGGAGGTCGTGGCGGTAGACCGTGTGCCACCCGAGGATCTTGTCGATGATCTGCTGCGGGGAGCCGATCAGCTGCGGGCCGCCCGCGATCGCGTCCTCGATGGTCCGGAACGGGGTGTTGTAGCCGGCCTTCCCCGCCAGGTGCGGCTTGAACGTCTGCCGCACCCGCGCCTCGTACAGCTCCTTGTACCGCGTCACGGCCGCCTGCGAGCTGTCCGCGATGAGCAGCCCGCCGGAGCCCGCCGCCACCCGTGCGCCCGCCGGATCGTGCCCGTACGCCTCGAACCGCTCCCGGTAGTGCGCGATGAGCTTCGCGTACGCCTCACGCGGCTGGATGGCGTTCGCGGTGAACAGCGGGTCGCCGTGCTTCGCGGCCAGCTCGGTGGAGTTGAGGCTCGTCGCGGAGCCGTGCCAGACGCTCGGGAGCCCGTCGTACGGACGGGGCACCGTCGTCACGTTCTTCAGCGGCGGGCGGAACTCGCCCTCCCAGTCGACGCCTTCCTCGCTCCAGAGCCGGCGCAGCAGCTCGTACTTCTCCTTCTGGAGGTCCCACTGCCGCTCCTCGTCGAGCCCGAAGAGGTCGAAGTGGCCCGCCTCGGCGCCCTTGCCGATGACCAGTTCGATACGGCCCCGGGATATCTGGTCGAGCGTCGCGAAGTCCTCCGCCACCCGGACCGCGTCGAGGATCGCCACGACGGTCACCCCGGTGAGCAGCCGGATCGTGGTGGTACGGGCCGCGATCGCGCCGAGCACCACGCTCGGGCTGGAGGAGAGGAACGCCCCGGCGTGCCGCTCGCCGACCGAGTAGGCGTCGAAGCCGAGCTCCTCCGCCACGGACGCGGTGGCGATCACTTCCTCGAACCGGTCGGCGGGGGAGGGGAGTTCGCCGGTCAGGGGGTGCGGGTCGTGGCCGATCAGGGAAAGCACCGAGAATCTCATGACCTCCACTTTCCCCGCGGCACATTGCACGCGTGTGGCGGCAGTGTGGCGCGTGCCGGGGCCGCGCCCGTACGCGGGCGTGCCGGATGCGGCGTGTACGAGGACGTGCCGGACACGCGCGTACGCGGACGGGGGCGGCTCCCGTCGCGGAAGCCGCCCCCGTCACCCGTGGGGGGTGGGTCGGTGGATCAGTCCCGGTCGGCGAGCAGCTTCTCGACGCCGTCGCGGACGTCGTCCGTCGCCAGGCCCCGGATCGTCAGCGTGGTCCGGCGGCGCAGCACGTCGTCCGCCGTCTCGGCCCACTCGTGGTCGCGGGCGTAGGCGACCTGCGCCCAGATCTCCGGGGCGTCCGGGTGGACGCGCTCGGCCAGCGCCGGGCTCTCGTTCGCCAGCCGGGCGATGTCGAAGGCGAGCGAGCCGTAGTGCGTGGCCAGGTGCCGGGCGGTGTCCGGCGCCATCCGGGGGCCGGGGGCGGGGCCGTCGATCAGCAGCCGGTGCGCGACCGCGTTCGGGTTGGCGATCCCGGGTAGCGGCAGCTTCTTCGGCAGCCGGTTCATCGGCTCCATGTCCTCGGCCAGCGGGTGCCCGGGCAGGGCGGCCAGCTTGTTCATCACCGTACGGCCGATGTGGCGGAACGTCGTCCACTTGCCGCCCGCGACCGACAGCATCCCGCCGCGGCCCTCCGTGACGACCGTCTCGCGCTTGGCCTTGGAGGTGTCGCCCGGGCCGCCGGGCAGCACCCGCAGACCCGCGAAGGAGTAGGTGATGAGGTCGCGCGAGAGCTGCTGGTCCTTGATCGAGAACGCGGCCTCGTCGAGGATCTGCGCAGTGTCCGCCTCGGTCACCGAGACGTCCGCCGGGTCGCCCTCGTACTCCTCGTCCGTCGTGCCGAGGAGCAGCATGTCCTCCCACGGCAGGGCGAACGTGATGCGGTACTTGTCGATCGGGGTGGCCAGCGCCGCCCGCCACGGCCGGGTCCGCTTGAGGACCAGGTGGGCGCCCTTGGACAGGCGTATGGAGGGGGCCGCGTTCGGGTCCTCCATCCTGCGGAGGTGGTCGACCCAGGGGCCGGTCGCGTTCAGCACGAGGCGGGCGGTGACGCCGAACTCCGTACCGTCGACGCTGTCCTTCAGCTCGGCGCCCGTGACCCGGCCCCGGGTGAAGCGGAGACCGGTGACGGCCGCGTGGTTGAGGACGACCGCGCCCGCGTCGACGGCCGCGCGGACCGTCATCAGCGCCATGCGGGCGTCGTTCATCTGGTCGTCGCCGTAGACCGCGACGGCCTTCAGGTTGTCGGTGCGCAGCTCCGGCACATCGCGCTGGGCCTTGGCCGGGGAGATGACGTGGCCGACGCCGTCGCCGAACGCGGAGAGCGCGGAGTAGGCGAAGACGCCCGCGCCGAGCTTGGCCGCGCCGTGCGGGCCGCCCTTGTAGACCGGCAGGTAGAAGGTGAGCGGGTTGGCCAGGTGCGGGGCCACCTCGCGGGAGACCGCGCGGCGCTCGAAGTGGTTCTCCGCGACCAGCTTGACCGCGCCGGTCTGGAGGTAGCGCAGACCGCCGTGGAGCAGCTTGGAGGAGGCGGAGGAGGTGGCGCCGGCGAAGTCGCCGGCGTCCACCAGTGCCACCCGCAGCCCGGACTGCGCGGCATGCCAGGCGGTGGAGATGCCCAGGATGCCGCCGCCGATGACCAGGAGGTCGTAGGTCGCCCGGGACAACTGCTCCCGGGTCTCGGCGCGGCTCGGCAGGGAGCCGGAGGCCGGGTGCGTTCCGAGGGCGGGAACGCTCTGCAGGGTGGTCATGTGAATGCTCCTCGTCAGCTTTCTTCGTCCTCGACCCAGCCCATGGTCCGTTCGACGGCCTTGAGCCAGCTCTTGTACTCGCGGGCACGGGTGTCCGCGTCCATGCGGGGGGTCCACTCGGCGGCCCGGCGCCAGTTGGCGCGCAGCGCGTCGGTGTCCGACCAGAAGCCGACGGCCAGGCCGGCGGCGTAGGCCGCGCCGAGGCAGGTGGTCTCGGCGACCATGGGACGCACCACGGGTGCGTCGAGGAAGTCGGCGAGCGTCTGCATCAGCAGGTTGTTGGACGTCATGCCGCCGTCGACCTTGAGCGCGGTCAGCTCGACGCCGGAGTCCTTCGTCATGGCGTCGCTGATCTCGCGGGTCTGCCAGGCGGTGGCCTCCAGGACGGCACGGGCGATGTGCGCCTTGGTGACGTAACGGGTGAGACCGGTGATCACCCCGCGGGCGTCGGGACGCCAGTAGGGGGCGAACAGGCCGGAGAAGGCGGGCACGAAGTACGCGCCGCCGTTGTCCTCCACCGAGGAGGCCAGCGTCTCGATCTCGGCGGCGGACTTGATCAGGCCCATCTGGTCGCGCATCCACTGCACCAGCGAACCGGTGACCGCGATGGAGCCCTCCAGCGCGTACACCGGGGGCTCGTCGCCGATCCGGTACCCCACGGTGGTGAGCAGCCCGTTGTAGGAGTTCACCGGGGTCTGGCCGGTGTTCATCAGCATGAAGGTGCCGGTGCCGTACGTGGACTTGGCCTCGCCCTCGGCGAAACAGGTCTGGCCGAACAGGGCCGCCTGCTGGTCGCCGAGCGCGGAGGCGACCGGCACGCCGTCGAGGACGCCGCCCTTGGCGTGCCCGTACACCTCGGCGGAGGAGCGGATCTCGGGGAGGACCTCGGCCGGGATGCCGATGGAGGAGAGGATCTTCTCGTCCCACTCCATCCGGTGCAGATTCATCAGGAGGGTGCGCGAGGCGTTGGTGACGTCGGTGACGTGGACGCCGCCGTCGGTGCCGCCGGTGAGGTTCCAGATGACCCAGGAGTCCATGGTGCCGAAGAGGATGTCGCCGGCCTCGGCGCGCTCGCGCAGCCCCTCGACGTTGTCGAGCAGCCAGCGGACCTTGGGCCCGGCGAAGTACGAGGCGAGCGGCAGCCCGGTCTCGCGGCGGAAGCGGTCCTGGCCCACGTTGCGGCCGAGCTCCCTACAGAGCGCGTCGGTGCGGGTGTCCTGCCAGACCAGCGCGTTGTGCACCGGCTCACCGGTGTTCTTGTCCCACAGGAGGGTGGTCTCGCGCTGGTTGGTGATGCCGATCGCCTTGACGTCGGCGGAGGTGATGCCGGCCTTGACGATGGCCCCGGCGACGACCTCCTGGACGTTCTCCCAGATCTCGGTGGCGTCGTGCTCGACCCAACCCGGCTTGGGGAAGATCTGCTCGTGCTCCTTCTGGTCGACCGAGACGATCCGGCCGTCCTTGTCGAAGACGATGCAGCGGCTGGAGGTGGTGCCCTGGTCGATGGCCGCGATGAACGGGCCGGTGCCGTGGGTGCCGGTGGTGTGTGCGTCGGTCACGGTGTGCTCCCGGAAGTCTGTGAGGTGTTGGGGGTTACGGCGCTGATACCCGCTCGGGCTAGGCGAAGGCGAGGTTGTAGAGCCCGCCGGCGAGCGCGCCGCCGATGAGCGGACCCACGATGGGTACCCAGGCGTAGCCCCAGTCCGAACCACCCTTGTTCGGCAGCGGCAGCACCGAGTGAACGATGCGCGGGCCGAGGTCGCGGACCGGGTTGATCGCGTAGCCGGTGGGCCCGCCGAGCGAGAGGCCGATGCCGACGACGACCAGGGCGGTGATCAGGGCGCCGAGCGTGCCGAGGCCGTTGCCCTCGTCGTTCAGGCCCTGGGTCAGGATCGCCAGGACCAGCACGAGGGTGGCGATGACCTCGGTGACGACGTTCTGCACGCCGTTGCGGATCTCGGGGCCGGTGGAGAAGATCCCGAGCACCGGTCCGGCCTTGGGGGCGGAGGTCTGGTCGACCATCCCCTCGTCGGCGGGCTGCGCCTGGATGATCTCCGGGTCGGTGAGGTGGGCGTGGAACTGCCCGTAGTACACCGCGTAGACCAGTACGGCGCCGATCATCGCTCCGAGCAGCTGGGAGCCGAGGTAGAGGGGCACGTCGCCCCACGCGGTGCCGCCCTGAATGGCGAGGCCGAGGGTGACCGCGGGGTTGAGGTGGGCGCCCGAGACGCCGCCGGCCAGATAGGCGCCGGTCAGCACGGCGAAACCCCACCCGAAGGTGATGGCCAGCCAGCCCGCGTTCTGGGCCTTCGAGCGCTTCAGCGTGACGGCGGCACAGACACCGCCGCCGAGCAGGATGAGTACGGCGGTACCGATGGTCTCGCCGATGAAAATGTCGGAGCTGGACACCCGCGACTCCTTTGTCCTTCGTCCAGGGGAGAGCGGAACACACCGGGTCCCTCCGGTGGTCCGCGCCCCAGATGGGTATCCACAAAACGTGGGTAGCCCACCTGTGAGGGCTTGACCGGCCCTTGGCACTGTCACACCCTAACGCGTATTGCCGTTAGGCGTTCGACAATGCCGACCGTTGAACGGCAGTGTTTCCCCCGAGTGAAGGAAGCGTCAAGGGTTCTGTGGCGGAGGACTCGGCGCGCGACGCGATCGTTACCCCACGATGCGCCCGGACGCGCGGTGGCGCGAGCGGGCGCGTGCGGCAGGCGTTACGGGGTGTGGTCGCCCGGGCCTCCTGAAAGCGGCCGATGTCCTTCTGGGCCCGGCCTGTGCCCTCGGGGGCGGCTGATGCCCTCGGGGGCCGCGCGGTGCCTTCAGGGGTGACGGGCGCGCTCGGGCGTCCTGACGACCCTCAGGGGGACGGACGCGCTTGGAGGCGTCCCGGTGTGTCTCTCGGGGGCGGCTGGCGCGCTCAGGAGCCGCGCGGGGCCCTCAATGAGCGGCTGACGTGCTCAGGGCCGCGCGGGGCCTTCAGGAGAGCGGTTGACGCGCTCGAAGCGCCCCAGTGTGCGGCTGGACGCCCTCGGGAGCCGCGCGGAGCTCTCACGGGCGGTTGACGCGCTCGGCGACCGCCCCTGAGAGCTCCGGGCGGTTGACGCGCTCGGCGACCGGCGACCCTCAGAAGCGCCCGGCGCCCAGATCCCGGGAGACCGCCCGGGCGCAGTCCCGTACGGCGGCGATCAGCTCGGACCGCAGTACGCCGCCCGGGGCCACCCGCTCCACCGCGCCCGTCACGGCCACCGCGCCCACCGGCATCCTGCGCCGGTCGTGGATCGGGGCGGCCACGGCGGCCACCCCCTCCCAGGTCTCCTCGGCGTCGGCGGCCCAGCCCTGGGCGCGGATCAGGTCGAGCATCGCCTCGAACTCGTCGGCGGCGGTCACGGTGCGGGCGGTGAAGGAGCGGCGATCCGTCTCCAGGACCTCGCTGTGCGCCACCGGGTCGTAGGCGGAGAGCACCTTGCCGAGCGCCGTGGAGTGCAGTGGCTGCATCGCCCCGACCTCCAGCACCTGGCGGCTGTCGTCGGGCCGGAAGACGTGGTGGACGATGAGGACGCCGTGCTGGTGGAGCACCCCGAGGTGCACGCTCTCGCCGCTGGAGCGGGCCAGGTCGTCCGTCCAGACCAGGGCGCGGGCCCGCAGCTCGTGGACGTCCAGATAGCTGTTGCCCAGCCGCAGGAGCTCCGCGCCGAGCTGGTAGCGCCCCGAGGCGGCGTCCTGCTCGACGAACCCCTCCAGCTGGAGGGTGCGCAGGATTCCGTGGGCGGTGCCCTTGGCCAGCCCCAGGGAGGAGGCGATGTCGGACAGCCCGAGCCGCCGCTCGCCGCCCGCCAGCAGACGCAGCATCGCGGCCGCCCGCTCCAGCGACTGGATGTTCTTGGCCATCGCGCCGTACTCCTCCACCTCGGTTCGACAATGCTGAACACTATCGGTCGATGCCGACCTGCGCCGGACTCCGGGGGAAAGTCTCCTCCGAGCGGTCGGCCGCGCCGCGCCCCGCACAGCATGCAGTCCGTCCCATGGACGGACCGACCACGCGCGGGAGCGTCCGGCTACGCTGGCGGGGTGCGCCTTCCCCAAGAAGGACGCAAAGCCGACAGCCGTCGCATCCCTGGGAGATCATCCATGGCCTCGTTGCCTACACCCGCCCCCGACAGCCGGACTCGCACGCAGGCCCTGCGCGAGGCGCTCGCGACTCGGGTGGTGGTGGCGGACGGTGCGATGGGCACCATGCTCCAGGCGCAGGATCCGACGTTGGAGGATTTCGAGAATCTCGAGGGCTGTAACGAGATCCTGAACGTGACTCGTCCGGACATCGTGCGCACGGTGCACGAGGAGTATTTCGCGGTCGGCGTCGATTGCGTGGAGACGAACACCTTCGGTGCGAATCATTCGGCCGCGAATGAGTATGAGATCGCCGACCGGATTTTTGAGCTTTCGGAGTCGGGTGCGCGGATCGCGCGTGAGGTCGCGGATGAGTTCGGCGAGAAGGATGGCCGTCAGCGGTGGGTCCTCGGTTCGATCGGTCCGGGCACCAAGCTGCCTTCGCTGGGCCATATCGCCTACGACGTCCTGCGTGACGGTTATCAGAGGAACG